>JAJXXT010000051.1 GCA_021780935.1 Pseudomonadota bacterium | reverse complement strand
TTCTGGGAGTCGCTGCCGAAATCCGCTTATGGCAAGCTCGCAAAGAAGGACATACGTGCGGAGCTCCATCGTCGCGACGCGGCGGCGAGAGGAGAGGGGCGTGGGTGAACGCTTCATCCGCCAGCCGGGCACGCCGGGGGCGCAGCGGATCGCGGCGGTGGCCGCGGGTGCCATCCCGATCGAGGCGGAGCTGCGGGCGGGCGGCCGGCTTCTCGATACGATTGCGGAACTTATTTCCGGGTATGGGGGCGAGTCCGCCTGTCTCGCGCTGACCGGCGGCGGGTTCGGTCCGTTCAGCTATGTCATTCCAGCCCTATCGCCGGATGCGACGCATGCCGCGTTCTACAGTGCGCCGCGCCGCCCGCAGGGCGTCAGCCGGCTCGAGGCGGCGGCCATCACGCTCGGCTGGCGCGACGGCAGGCCCTTCTTCCACTGCCATGCGTTATGGACCGAGGCCGATGGGACCCTCGGCTGCGGTCATGTGCTGCCGGAAGAAACCGTCATTGCCGTACCGATCCGAGCCAGCGGCGTTGCCATCGTCGGCGCGCGGTTCGAGGCGGTGCAGGACGAGGAGACAGGGTTCAAGCTGTTCTCCCCGCTCGCGACGCCCACGCCACTGCGGGCCAGCATGATACCTGGTGTCGCGCTGCGCCTGGCACCGAACCAGGATCTGGTGCGCACGCTCGAGCGCGCCGCGGCCGAGGCACGCCTGGGCCGCGCGGCCGTTCGCGGCGGGGTTGCCAGCACCATCGGCGCGCGCTTCGCCGACGCGCCGCCGATCGCAGGCTTCGCGACCGAACTGCTGGTGACTCGAGGCATCGTCGGCACGGCTTCGGAAATCGACATCGCCATCGTCGACCTCGAGGGCCATGTCGGTCAGGGGCGCGTCGTCCCTGACGACAACCCGGTGTTGATGACATTCGAGGGTTTTCTCGAGGCTCTCTGAGAGGGGAAAAATGAGCACGCCGATCAGCCGCTTCCCGGTTCCGGACCTTGCGGGCATGGAGACTGACATCCGCGAGAAGATCCTTGCGGTGCAGGAAAAAGCCGGGTTCGTTCCCAATATTTTCCTTGCGCTTGCGCACCGGCCGGAAGAGTTCCGCGCGTTCTTCGCCTATCACGACGCGCTGATGGAGCGCGAAAGCGGCCTCAGCAAGGCCGATCGCGAAATGATCGTCGTGGCGACCAGCGGTGCCAACCAGTGTCTCTATTGCGTGGTGGCGCATGGTGCGATCCTGCGCATCCGCGCCCGCGCGCCGCGCATCGCCGACCAGGTGGCGACCAATTGGCGCAAGGCCGAGATCACGCAACGCCAGCACGCGATGCTCGAATTCGCGGTGCTTGTCTCACGCGAGGCAGAGACGGTGAGCGATGCCGACATCGCCGCGCTGGAGGCGCAGGGGTTCACGCGCGATGACGCCTGGGATATCGGCGCCATCGCCGCATTCTTTGCGATGTCGAACCGGCTGGCGAACCTGATGAGCCTCAGGCCGAATGACGAGTTCTACCTGATGGGACGGTTGCCGAAGGCGTGAAGCGGAGGGGCGCTGCCCCGCTCTCAGACGGGTATTGCCGCGATCGTTCGGTCGAGCGTCTCGACGAGGCGGTCGCATTCCGCGCGCGTCACCACCAGCGGCGGGCAGATCGCGACCACGGTGCCCCAGCGGCTGCCGCCGCCGGCGCGCCCGACGATCACGCCAGCGGCCTTGCAGGCGTCGATCACGTTGTTCATCGTTGCGTTGTCGAGCTGTTCCCTGGTCGTCTTGTCCTTCACCAGCTCCACGCCGCAGAGCAGCCCCTTGCCGCGGACGTCGCCGACGTTGCGATGCTTCAGCAGGCCGCGCAGTCCATCCATGAGGTAGGCGCCCGTCTCGGCCGCGCGCTCGGCGAGCCTTTCCTGCAGCATGATCTCGATGTTGCGCTGGGCGACTGCGGCCGCCGCGGGGTGGCCGCCATAGGTGTTCACCTGCACCACCTGACGATTGGAATCCGGCTCGCCGAGGAAGCTCTCGAAGACGTGGTTGCGCACCACCGTCGCCGCGATCGGCAGGTAGGCGCTGGAGATTCCCTTAGCCACGGCGACGATGTCCGGCTTCACGCCGTAGTGCTGGTGCGCGAACATCCTGCCGGTGCGGCCGAAGCCGTTGATGACCTCGTCCACGTGCATGAGGACGCCGTAGCGGCGGCAGATCGCTTCCACCGCCGGCAGGTATTCATCGGGTGGAACGGCGATGCCGACGCCGCTCATGATCGGCTCGACGATCACCTCGGCGACGCTTTCCGGGCCCTCGCCGAGGATCGTCGCCTCGAGGTTCTTCACGCATGCCATGCCGCAGGACGGGTGGGTGAGACCGAACGGGCAGCGGTAGCAGGTCGGCGGCGCGACATGCACGAAGTCACCCGAGTAGGGTTCGAACTTTCCCTTGCGTTCGCCCATGCCGCCGGCATCCAGCGTCGCCAGCGTGGTGCCGTGATAGGCGTAGTAACGGCTGATCGTCTTGAAGCGGAATTGGCCTGGGTATTCCTGCTTGGCCCATTGGCGCGCGATCTTGAAGCCGGCCTCGTTGGCCTCGGAGCCCGAGTTGACGAAATAGACGTGGGTGTCGCCGCCCATCAGCGTGTTGATCGTGGCCGCGAGCCGGGACGCCGGCTCGTTCATCGCCGTGTGCGGGAAATAGGCGAGCCGTTCCATCTGCTCGGCGGCGACCTGGGCGAGCTCATGGCGTCCATAGCCGATGTTGACACACCAGAGACCCGCCATCGCGTCGAGATACTCGGTTCCGTCGGCGTCGCGGACGGTCGAGCCGCTGCTGCCTGCCACCACCATCTGCTTCTTCTCGAGCGCGCGGTGCTGGACGATCGGGTGCAGGACGTTGGCGAGATCCTGCTCGACGATGGCGCGGCGGATCGCGGGATCGGGCGTGTTGGCGAGCGACATGAACACCTCCGGCGTTTGCGGCCCGCAGGCGATCACAGATCGGCCGGGCGGGCAAACCCGGCCGCTTCGCCCGCGAGCAGACCGCTTCGCGCGATTGACAACGCAATTCCACAACATACGGTCGCGCGCGCAACAAGACGGGGGCCGAGATGGCGAACCCAACCTGGTCGCTGACCACGATCGCCGCTCCGGGCGGTCCGCTCGCCTGCGTCGAGTACGGCGGCAGGCTCTACCGGCTGGAAAAGTCGCTCGCGCGCGCGGGGCTGGCGGGCATGAGCAGCGTGGCGACGTTGTTCGCCGACTGGCCGCGCGTTGCCGCGGCGCTGGATGGGCTGCGTCCCGATCCCGCAGACAGCGTGGACGAGGCGACGCGGCTCGCGCCGCTGCTCTATCCCGGCAAGATCCTCTGCGCCGGCGCCAATTACTACGATCATTGCGCGGAGATGGGCGTGACGGACCTGCGCAAGGAGGCGCAGCGCCTGTTCTTCTTCATGAAGCCGCCGCGCAATGCCGTGGTGGGCGGCGGCGCCACCGTCCGCAAGCCGCTCGATACCAAGGCGATGGACTGGGAAGTCGAGCTTGCCGCCGTCATCGGTCGCACGGCCCGCGCGGTTCGCGTCGAGGAGGCGCTGTCGCACGTTGCCGCCTATACGGTCGCGATCGACTTCTCCGCCCGTGACCTCAACCGCGCGCCGGAGACGTTCTACAAGCTCGACTGGGTGGCGGGTAAGGCGCACGACACGTGTTGCCCGATGGGGCCGCGCCTGGTGCCGGCCGCTGCCGTGGGCGACCCACACGACCTGGCGCTCAGGCTCTCCGTCAACGGCGCGGTGAAGCAGGATGCCCGGACCTCGGGCATGATCTTCTCCATCGCCGAGCAGATCGCGACCGCCTCGCGCATCATGACGCTCGATCCCGGCGACGTGATCCTGACCGGCACGCCGGCTGGCGTGGGCGCGCCGAAGGGCACGTTCCTTTCCGTGGGCGATCGCGTCGTGGCGGAGATCGAGACGATCGGCACGCTCGACGTCACGATCATCGAGGGGGCCTGAAACGGCAACGCCGGACCAGGGGGCCTGGTCCGGCGTGCTTCGTCAAGTCACGTCCGCTCAAATCAGAAGATGAACCAGGCGAAGGCGTAGAGTGTGTCGTTACCCGAGGCGTTGAGCCCGGATCCGCCGTAGTTGGTGTTGCCACCGTCGAAGGTCGTGTAGTGAATGAACTGCACGCCGAGCTTCAGGTTGGCGAAGGGCCGACCCCAGGAGTTGTCCTTGCCGAACGGAATCCAGTCGGCTTCGGCAATGAACTCGGTGTTGTTCGGCTTGCCCTCGGTGTTGCCGCTGTAGAGCGTCGAGTCGGCGGTGCCGTAGGTCTCCTGCATCCCGAGCGTGAGCTGATACGTCTCGTCGTGCACCCAGGTCCCGTTGACGCGGAACTGGTTCAGCGACTTGTGCGGCGTGGCGGCTCCTCCGGCTCCGAACGTCGCGCGCAGGTTCTGCTCCTCATGCACGAAGATCCCGTTCAGCGTATAGATGTTCTTGCTGTCACCCATGTACTGATAGGAGCCATCGATCGCGAAGTCGGTGTAGTAATCGCTGCCGCCTCCGGGCGAGTCGAGGGGCTGCACGGCGGCATGGAGGTACATCGCGCCGACTTCCGCCGACTGGTCGTTCCAGTCCCACTCATAGGCCACGCGGGCATACGGAATGGCGCCGGTACCGTTGGCGAACTGCGGATAGACACCCAGCGTCTTGGCCGTCCGGTCATCCATCAGCTGATAGGCACCCGCCTCGACGTAGAGGTGCGAGTTCCACCAGGCATACGCCGTCGTGCCCAGGGTATTGGCGATCAGCCCGCCGGCGAGCAGTGGCTGCGGCGTCGTCGCCGGGGCCAGCGCCGAGGCCACGTAGGGGTAACCCCAGGCGAAGGTCGTGTTGTAGGGGTCCTCGACCGTCGGGCCGTTGTTCACCGAAATGCCCACCCGCAGCGTGTTGCTGCCGATGTCGAACTCGTCGGTGGCGCGCAGGTCGGAGTTGTCCAGATGCTCGGTGACGGCAATCCCGTTGTAGGTGCCCTGCATCATGCCGCCGAGGTAGTCGTTGATGCGCCCACCGAGGAAGACGCTGACCTGATCGATCGCGGGGTTGGTGTTACGCGCGAAATGCGGCGCCGGAGGGGAGGGCTGGTTCGCCGAGGTCTGCGTCAGCGACGACAAAACCATCGCCGAGAGCGGGATCTTCGACGCCAGGCCCTGGCCGCCCGACATGGTATAGCCGCCGATCTTGAAGGCGCGGCCAAAGGGGGTGAGCTGCGGCCCATAGGCGCCAATGTGACAGGCGGTGCAGGGTTGTCCGGTCTGCGACGCGAACGCCGGTATGGCATGCGCGGGGCGCATGCCCCAGAGCAGCAGCGCAGGCATCAAAACGGCCAGGACCCGCCATGGCGGGAACCCGGCCGTACGATAGTCTCCTCCGTTCATCTTCAGCCCTCCGTAACCGACGCATGAACACGTCGTTGCGGTTTTTTAGTCTTTCGCTTCCTTACACTTTGATGTCGATCAATTGGGCATCGAAAAAACGGCGGTGTTGCAGTGCGGCGCCAGTCAGTGGAGCGTCGCCAGAAAGGCGATCACGTCCGCGCGCTGCGACGCGTTCGGCATGCCCGCAAAGCTCATCTTGGTGCCAGGCACCGCCTTGCTCGGGCGCTGCAGATAGCGGTCGAGCGTCGCCTCGTCCCAGGTCAGGCCGCTCTTCTCGTTCGCAGCCGAGTAGTGGTAGCCGGCTTCCGTGCCCGCTTTCCGCCCGACAACGCCGAACAGCGACGGGCCGATCTTGTTCTCGCCCTTCTCGTCGCTGTGGCAGATCGAGCAGCGCTGATGAAACAGCCGCTTGCCGGCGGCCGCGTCGGCGGCGCGCGCCGAGTGCAGCGGCAGCGCCGCCACGGTGAAAGAGAGTGCCAGGATCGTACCCAACGCAAGCCGAATCCGCATGACGTCATCCTCCGTTTGGATCGTTCGCCATTGTACCTTTGAGCGCCCGAGCACCTTGATCGAAATCAAGGAATTGTAAGCTTGCTGATGGCGCTTGCGAGACCAGCCCTCAATCCTGCTAGATTATCATTATGTCCACCACGATAGCCGCTGGGGCTGACGATTTCCCAGGAATCAATCCCCGGAACCTGGTCTGGGTGGCGCTTGCGCTGGCCGTCCTGGTCACGGCGCTCGCCAGCCCCAGTCTCTGGGCGCTCACCTTCGTCCATATCCTGTGCGGGCTGCTGTGGACCGGGATCGACCTGTTCATGGGCTTCGTGATGGGACCCATCTTGCGCCAGGTGTCGCCGCCGGCCCGGCGCGCCGTCGCCTGCCGGCTGATGCCGAAAATGCTGTTCCTGATGCCCACGCTGGCGGTGATGACCGGCACCGCCGGCTGGTACCTCGCTGGCCGCGTCGGCTTCCTCGCGCTGCCGTGGCCGCAATTCGCCTGGGTGGCCGGGGCGCTGGTGATCATCACCATCCTCACCGTCCAGGGGCTCGGCGTGCTGCTGCCGATCAACCTCAAGGTCTATTTCGAGCTGCGCAAGCCGCAACCGGACGGCGCGCGCATCGGGCGTCTGATGCGGTTTTATGTGTATGGCGTCGGCTTCCAGGGCCTGCTGCAGATCGCCATCATCGTCATCATGGCGCGGTTCGGCACCGGACTGTAAGCACCACGCCCGGCACCACCGCGGCCGGCACCACCACGCCGAGCAGGGGCGACGCCGACCGGAAACGGGCCGAACGCGGCTTCAGGCGTTCGCGGCGCCGTTCTCCAGGCCGCCCGTCCCCTGCGCACGGCGGGATTGCCAAAGGCTGAGGAAGTCGATCGGCTGCAGCAGCACCGGCGGGAAGCCGCCATCGCGCGTGGCGGTTGCCAGCACGTCGCGCGCGAACGGGAACAGCAGCCGCGGGCATTCCACCAGCAGCACCGGCTCCACGCTCGCCTCGGGGATGCCGTTCAGCGTGAAGACGCCGGCATAGACGAGGTCGGCGAGGAAGATTCGCGCCGCCTCCGTTCCCGCCGCTGGCGCGGGGTCGAAGGCCTCGGCGCGGATGGCGATCCCGACCTCGAAACTGTTGTGGCCATCGGTGACGCGGCGGGCCTGGACGTCCAGATTGATCTCGACACGCGGTGGCTGGCGCAGCGTCGTGTAGATCAGCGGCGCCCCTGGCACCTCGAAGGACAGGTCCTTCACGTATTGCAGGTTGACCACCAGAGGGGGGGCGGCGGCCTGGGGCTGGGCGGTCTCGGACATCGGCGTCTCCGCAAAGGTGCGCCGCGGTAGCACGGCACCGATCGCAGGCCAACCGCGGATCGACACCGGGCGAGGAAGCCCGGAAAATCGGGCCGGATGATTTGATCCGGCCGGATCTGGCTCTAGACGCGCCAGGAGATCGTCGCCGGCGGCGGCGCCGTGGGGTCGCAGAGCAGCCAGGTGCCGTTGGCGACCGAAATCCCCGTCATCGCCATGATGAAGCCCCAGTGGCAGACGACGAGCGTGGCCGACCAGTCGGCCAGCGCCGACTGGGCATCGCGAAACCGGGCCGCGCGTTCGAGAACGCTGTCATGCGGCTCCGGCCCTTCCGGCCACCAGCACTCGGCGAGTGGCGAGAAATCGAGATGCGGCCACATCGCCTCCAGGCGCGAGCGCGGGGTGCCGACATCGCAGCTGAAGGCATAGCGCTCGCGCACCAGCGGCTCGACCTCGACCTTGAGGCCCAGCATCTCGGCGATCGGGCGCGCGGTCTGCAAGGCGCGCATATACGGCGAGGCGACGATGCGGCGGACGCCGGCGCCGGTCAGCGCCTCGGCGGCACGATGGGCCTGGTCGTGGCCGAGTTCGGTCAGCCTCGGATCCTCGATGCCAGGGTCGCGCCTGGTCGCTCCGAAGTGCAGATTGAACTCGCTTTGGCCGTGGCGCAGCAGGATCATGACGCCTGGTTAGGTAGCGGAGCGCCGGCGGTGCGCCAAGGATGACCGTCAGGTAACCTGCGAAATGATTGTGCAGCGGTGCCTGGCGTCTTATGTCCAGCCGCCGGTGGGCCACGACGCGGCGGCTCCCGAGGGCCGGACCAGGCAAGCGAGGTGATGTAGCCAACATGACGGGATCAGGCAGTTTTCCGGTCGACATCGTCCTGTTCGCCATGGTGGCGGTGTTCCTCGCCCTGCGGCTGCGCAGCGTGCTCGGTCGCCGGCAGGGCTTCGAGCAGCCGGTCCGTCAGCCGGTACCGAGGCCGGGCGGCCCGGTCATCGAAGGGCGCGCCGAGCCGATGCCGACTCGCCCCGTGCCGGATCCGGCCTCCCCGCTCGGCCAGACCCTGCTGGCGATGGGCCGGGTGGATCATGGCTTTACGCCGCAGCGCTTTCTCGACGGGGCGGAAGCGGCCTTCCGCATGATCGTGACCGCCTTCGCCGCCGGCGACCGCGCCGCGCTGGTGCCGCTGCTCACGCCGGAGACCCTGGCCGGGTTCGAGGCCGCCATCGCGGCGCGCGAGACGGCCGGGGAAAGACAGCTCACCGATATCCGCGGTGTGCAGGCGATCGAGATCGTCGACGCGGCGCTGGCCGGCACGCGCGCGCAGATCCAGATCCGCATCGTCTCCGACCAGGTGAGCCGCGCGCTCGGCCGGGACGGCGCCACCGTGCAGGGCACCGAGGCGGTGACCGAAATCACCGATCTGTGGACGCTGGAGCGCGATCTCGCCCAGCCGGACCCGACCTGGCGCCTCGCCGCCGCGCGCAGCGCCTGATGCGCTCGCCGTTCGTCGCCCTCGGCGTGATCGCGCTGCTCGCCGGCTGCGCGATCCAGCCGCCGGCGGTGCTTCCGCCGCCCGCCGCGCCGGTGCCGCAGGGGCAGGGCGTGGCGTTCACCCGCGTCGATTTCTCGCAGATTCCCGGCTGGTCGACCGATAATCTCGCGGCGGCGCTGCCGCCCTTCATCGGCGATTGCGACACGCTGGCGGGCCACCCGAACACCGAGCTCGGCGGCGCCGGGCTGGCGGCGGCACTCGGCGGGCTGGCCGCGCCCTGGCGGCTCGCCTGTGGCGAGGCCCGCGTGGTGCCGCCCGGCGACGCGAATGCCGCGCGCGCCTTCTTCGAGCACACCTTCGACGCCTACCTCGTCTCCCAGAACGGCGCTGCCGCGGGGCTGTTCACCGGCTATTTCGAGCCCGAGTTCGAGGGCTCGCTGCACCGCGAGGGGCCCTACCAGACGCCGATCCTGCGCCGCCCTCCCGGCCTGCGCGAAGGACAGGTGCTGCCGGACCGGGCGGCCATCGAGCGCGGGGCGCTGGCGTCGCAGCACCTCGATCTGCTGTGGCTGAAGAGCCCGATCGATGCGTTTTTCCTCTCGGTCGAGGGCGCCGGGCGCATCCGCCTGCCGGATGGCAGTGTCGTGCGCGTCACCTATGACGGGCAGAATGGCCATCCCTATGTGCCGATCGGCCGGGTGCTGGTCGACCGCGGCGCGATGACGATGCGCCAGGTGACGATGCAGTCGATCCGCCGCTGGCTCGAAAACCATCCCGCCCAGGCGCAGGGGGTGATGGACCAGGACCCGTCCTATGTGTTCTTCCGCATCGAGCACGGCTCGACGGATATCGGCCCGCCCGGCGCGCTTGGCACACCGCTCTCGCCGGACCGTTCGCTGGCGGTGGACAAGGCCTTCCTGCCGCTCTCCGCTCCGGTCTTCGTGGTGACCACGGACCCGGTGACGCGTCAGCCGATCGAACGGCTGATGGTGGCGCAGGACCTTGGCGGCGCGATCAAGGGGGCGGTGCGCGGAGACATCTTCTTCGGCTGGGGCAAGGCGGCGGAGGAACGGGCCGGGATGATGCGCGAGCAGGGCCAGGCCTATGTCCTGTTGCCGAAGGGCCCGCCCCTGGCGTCGTCGCGCTGAGACGCCGCGACCGGCGCGGGCGATCGTCGATCCCGCGGCGTCACGACGCGTTCTCGGGCGGGCGCGACAGGGCTTCCTGCAGGGTTTCGCGCTCGGTCTGGGCGATGCGCTCACGTGCCTGCTGGCGCAGCCGCGCGGCGAGCAGATCGACTGCCTCCATGGCCACGCGCGCGGCCGCGAGGCGGTGGCGCGCGAGGTTCGTCACCTCCATCGCCCGCGTCCCGGCGGCCTCGGCCTCGGCGAGCGCGGCACGGCCGCGCGGCAGCCAGGCGGCGTAGGCCTCCACCGCGGCATCATCGGCGGCCAGGTCCTCGGCGGCTTCGCGCTCGGTGTCGAGACGGCGATGGGCGGCATGGGCGGCCGCCTCGGCCTGATCCTGCGCCGTCTGGGCCGCCGCCAGCGCCTGCGCGGCGGCGTCCAGCGCGCGCTGGCGTAGGCGGTGCAGCGTCGTCAGCACCGCCGGGGTCATCCGTCGGCTTCAGCGAGGATGGCGGCGAGCCGGGCGAAGCCCGATGCGGGATCGCGCTGCTCTCCGGGCGCCTGACGCAGCAGTGCCTCGATCGCCGGAGCCGCCGCGAGCGCCGCATCGGCCGCCGGATCGGTGCCGCGCTGATAGGCGCCGAGTCGCACCAGATCCACGAGGTCGGCAGCCTGCGCCAGGGCGGCGCGGGCGGCGGCCGCGACGCGCGCCTGGTGCGGCTCGAGGCAGCCGGGGACGGTGCGCGAGAGGGAGCGCAGCACATCCATCGCCGGATAGCGGCCTGATTCCGCGATGCGTCGGTCGAGCACGACATGGCCGTCGAGAATGCCGCGCACCGCGTCCGCCACCGGCTCGGTCATGTCGTCGCCGTCCACCAGGACCGTCGCGAACAGCGTGATGCTGCCCTGGCCCTCGGTGCCGGGGCCGGCCCGTTCCAACAGGCGCGGCAATTCGGCAAAGACACGCGGCGGGTAGCCGCGGGCGGCCGGCGGTTCGCCGGCGGCGAGCCCGATCTCGCGCAACGCGGCGCAGAATCGCGTGACGCTGTCGAGCAGCAGCAGCACCTTCGCTCCCTGGTCGCGAAAATGCTCGGCGATCGCCATCGCGGCGCGCGCGGCTTCGCGCCTGGCGAGCGGCGGGGCGTCGGACGTGGCGATCACGACGATGGAGCGGGCGAGCCCCTCGCCCAGGTCATCCTCGAGGAACGAGCGAACCTCCCGCCCGCGCTCGCCGACCAGGCCAGCGACCACCACATCGGCGCCGGCGTCGCGCGCGAGCATGCCCAGCAGCGTGGATTTGCCGACACCGGGGCCGGCGAACAGGCCCAGGCGCTGCCCTTCGCGGCAGGTGGCGAACAGATCGAGAGCCGCGACACCGAGGGCGAGGCGCGGGCCGAGGCGCGCGCGCGTGGCGGCGGCAGGCGGCGCGGCGTCCAGCGGCGC
>JAJXXT010000143.1 GCA_021780935.1 Pseudomonadota bacterium | reverse complement strand
GCGCCGACAATCAGAACGCTCCATCGCCCTTGCCAGCGTCAAACAACCCCGACTAACGTTCCCAAGCCGCGACCATACTTTCTCACCCTGGTTGTCGCGCTTCTCATCCTGATCGTCGCGCTACACGCCGCCCAGGCCCCGCCGGAGGCCCGGCCCGCGCCGCCTGCGCCGCTCACTTGGATACACCGGCGGTCAGTGTGGCATATCCATGCCTTCGTAGAATTTCAGAGGCCTGTGCGGGTGTGCAACGTTCGTTGTACGGTACAATATCGCGGGGTCTCGGCAGCGCCGGCGGCGCGTGGCGATGCTCCCTGCACCATGTCGTCAGCACCGCGCGCAGCTCCGCATGGGTCGGCACCCCATGCCGCGCCCGCGCACAACAGGCGGCCTCCTCCAGCGTTTCACGGTTGAACGCTTTCGTTGGCAGCGCGACGAGCAACGGCAGATAGCCGCGAAACGCCTCCGCCGTGTCGGCAGGAAAAAGCGGTGACACCAGCGGCGCTAGGCTCGCCAGCCAGGCCTGCGCTTCCGTCGTAACCCGTCTCGAGGATGGAGAGATCGTGTTCATATCGAGGTATCCTCCGCTGTAACGTCGAAAATCTCTGCCACTCGGCGCATTTGCGCCGCGCGGGCAAGCTTGTGCTCATCGCGCCCTCTCCGCCCGTCGGCCCGGGTCTGTGCCGCCGCCAGCAGCCATGTCGCCGGATCGCCGGGCCGGTCCGCTTGCGCTTGGTGGATGAGTGCCATTGCGCGCGCGCAATCGTCGCCCATGGTCCGCAACAATTGCCCGAGAAATCGCCGGCTTGCGTTCTCGTTGCGCCCCGTCATCTGCCGAAAGGCTGCCAGACCCTCAACCCAGAATTCATGACGGACATCCGAGGCCGCACGCGCGGCCCCGCCGCGCCGTTCCGAAGGAACGGAATGATCTGTGGCTGTGACTGTCGCGCGACAATGCGCGTGTGTATCCACATGCATTCCAAGTGCACCTGCATGTGGACCTGCATGTGCACCTGCATGTGCATCTCCATATGCATCTGCATGTGCATCGGGTACGGCCCCATCGAGGCCGTGTCGCGCTCGTGCCGCTGAGCGTCGCTTCGCCTGGATTGCGGCCGTCCGCGCCAACTCGATGTCCGTGCGTTTCTGGTGCAGCAGCCCGTCGGAGCCCGGCGTAAAGAACCGCCGCACGGAAGTCGCCTGTGCCCGCCAGCTTCGTGCATCCATCCCCGCGATGACAGCCAATTGCTCGTCATCGTCCGGTAATGGTCCGGATCGCCAATACTCCATCAGCAGCAGCAGATAGGCGCCGTGCTGGAGCGTGCTTAGTCGCCTCGTGTCGGCGAGGTAGTCGCCAATGTAGAGCGGCATCCAGATATCGGTTTTGCTCACGCGGCGAGCCTGCCGCCGGCCTGCGCTCGGCGCAGGAAGCGTTTCCGCCACGCCTCCTCGCCGGCCACCGCGCAGCGGGGGCATGCGTCGATTGTCAGTCCCCTGACCATCACATAGCCGCGCCCGGCGCAGAGCTGGCAACAGGTCGCGGCATCGTTATTATCGATCAACGATCTGGCGATGCTCACGGCCGCAACTGCCGGAACGGTACATAGACCGGCCGCTGTCCCGCCCGCTCCAGCGCTGCGTTCAGCGCCGCCAGGTCACCGCGCCGCCCGCTCCAGTCGAGGCCATACCCAGCGGCCAGCCGCCCTGCGTCGGGGGCCGAGATTGCCGCGGGGTACAAATCCTCTTCCGCCGCCCGCGCCCGTCGTAGCGAGGCCGAGGTTATCCGCATCCGTCCCGCACGCTCGACGGCGGTGGGCGCCCGGTATGGCAGGTCCAACTCCCGCACCAAAGCCTGCACCGCCTTGCGCGATCGGCGCAGATCCTCGGCCATCGCCCACACCGGCAGGAATGCCCGCCACATCCGGCGGAGCGTGGCCACGTCAACCTCGCTCCACCCAGCGGTTTCCGAAGCCTTGGCGGGACGAGCTCCCGCGGCCAGAGGGCGCCTTCGCGACGCTGGAATGTTCGTGCGCATGGACAGAAAATTAGGAAAAACCGAACATGCCGTCAATAGGTGCATCCAAGGTATTTCTCGTATAGCTGCTCCGGTATGTCCCAGTCCGATGAGTCCCCAGCCGCCATCCGCCAGGCCGTCGCCGACCGCATCCGCCAGATAATGCAGCGCCGCGGGCTCTCCGGCGCGGAGCTCGCCCGCCGCCTGGGCGTGTCGCAGCCCACCATTCACGCGTGGGTGAACGGCGCGCACGGCCTTCGGCGCCAGAACATCCGCCGCCTCGCGGCCGAGTTCGGTGTGGACCCCGCCTGGCTCGAATTCGGCGTGGATCGGGAAGCCGAGGCGCGTGCCGCAGACAGTGCAGAGCTCGCTTTCCTCCGCCTCTACCGGGAGTTGGACGACGAGGCTCAGGCTGCCGTCCTACGCCTCATGACGGCACTGTCGCGCGGCCCCAAAACGGCCGGCTGACCCGCCCGCCTGGCCAGCGCCTCACCCGTCGGACAGCCTGTTCCGATCCTGGTGTCGTCCGTCACCGCATCCGCGCCGCGTGCCATCACCACTCCCGCCGGCGCGTCGCGGCACGGCCGCCGGCAGCCTCCGCTCATAGGAAAGTCCAGAAAGTTAGGAAAATCATATTGACAGTTGATTAGGAAAAAACTAATAGGTTCGGCGAACCGGAGGCGCCGATGCCGCCCATTATTCCAAAGCGCCAGACAACGCCCACGCCCGCACCAGCGCCGACGAACGATGCCGACCTCGTCATCCGCCTCGCCCAGTCCATGCGCGCCGCGGGCCAGGGGATCGGCGCGAAACGCGTGGCACTCTGGCGGGCGTGCCAAGCCCGAGGCCAAGCGGCCGCTGGCATCGCAACGAGCACCCCGGTTCCGTGACAAGCCCCCCCAACCCAGACTCGCCCTATGCCCCCTACGCCCTCGGCGCATCACCGCTTGAACTCAGCGAGAGCCTCGCCGCCGCCTGGCGGCTACATGCCAGCCTGCTCGCCATCGCCCGTACCGCCGAGACGAGCCCGTCGCGAACGGCGGATGAACAGGTTGCGGAAACCTACCGCCGCGCTCTCCTGCCGCTCGACACGCAGCTCGCCGCCCACCGCCATCCGCCAGCGCCAGAGTCCGCCGCCCGCGCGCGCGACCGCCTCACCATTCTGATCGGCCAGGGTAAAGCCCTGCGCGATGGCCTGTTGCGACGGCTTGACGCTTTTTGACCCGCTCCCCCTCGCCCTGGAGGAGCCAACCGCATAACGTTTCGTCAGCATCCGCCGCGCTCTGTGCCAGCGCGCGGCGGCCGGGAGGCGATTGATGTCAGGGTGCGTGCGCATTTTGGTGGCGGAGGCAGACGAGGCGCGCCGCGCCGACCTGCTCTTCGCCGCCATCGATGAAGGGGTGGTCATCGAATTCGCTTCCACGGCGGCCGATGCCGCCACGCGCCTGACGCAGGCGAATGATTTCGCGGCCGCCGTCATCGCGCTGGAGCTGCCGGACGGCGACGGCCTCGCCCTCATCGCGCGTCTGCGTGCCGGCGGTCTGCGCACGCCGCTGCTGCTCGCCGCGGACCAGCCCACGGACCAAACCGTCGTCCAAGCACTCGATGCCGGTGCGAGCGATCTGATGGCCTATCCGTTCCGTCCCGCGGTGCTGCGTGCCCGCATGCGCGCTCAGCTGCGCGGGTTCGCGGCGGCCGATGACCGGGAGCTGGCCATCGGCCCGTACCGGTTCGATACAGAAACAAAAACCTTGCGTGACCCGCGTATCGAGCGCCCCATCCGGCTCACCGAAAAGGAAGCCGCGCTGCTGCGGTATCTGCACCGCGCCGGCAGCCGCCCGGTCAGCCGTGATGAGTTGTTGCGCGAGGTCTGGGGCTATTCGCGGCAGGCGGCCTCCCACACCGTCGCCACCCATATCCACCGTCTGCGCACCAAGCTCGCCGCCGGCGCGCTGCGCCGCATCGCCGATGGCGAGCGCCTCATCGCCAGTGACGAGCGCGGCTACTGGCTGGACTTCGCCCGGCCGCCGCTGGCCGCCCGCGCTGCCGAATAGCCGCTCCGCGCCTCACCCCCATGCCATCGGCCCGCGCGGCCGGTCCCCCAGCATGGCCGCCACCGCCGGCTCGATCGCCGCCGCCATCCGCGCCTGCGCCTGAGCGGTCGGGTGCAGCGGGGGCTGCGGCGGCTTCAGGTGCGGGTCGAGATAGAGGCGCGCATCCACCACCCCATCATGCTCAAACAGCCCCGTGACATCGACATAGGTCACGCCGCGCACCTTCCCGCCGCCAAAATGCGCCGCCAGGCCGCGGTTGATCTTCACCGTCGTCGCGGTGATCCAGGCGCTGCGAAGGCTCGGCAGGACGCTGAGCAGGACAATCCCCATATGCGGCTGCTTGCGTTGGCAGAGCTGGATGATCGCCTCGATCCCGGCGATGGTGTCGCGCGCCCCCCAATGCGGCGCGCCCATGTTGTTGGCGCCGATCAGCAGCACGGCGCCGGTGGGGCGCATGTTGTCGAGTTCCCCATGCATCAGCCGCCAGATCAGATGGCTCGTCGCATCGCCGATGAAGCCGAGGTTGATCGCGTTCCGCCCGCCGTAGAAATGCTCCCAGACGGGGACGAAATTCCGCCAGGCCGGCGGACCCTTCTTCTCGTAGTCCTGGGTGATGCTGTCCCCCAGCATCAGCAGGTTCGGTGGCCGGCGCCGAATCTCGGCCTGCTTCTCCTCGAACCGCTTGCGCCACCACGGCGTGTACAGCCGGTCGATCGGGTCCACCGCAAGCGGCGGCGGCACATAAGCGAGCGCCGGAGAGGTGAGGGGGGCCATGAGCGGCGCCGCCAGCGAGGCGGCAAGCAGTTGGCGTCGGCGCATCGGCATACTTTCATTCAGCGGACCGAAAGCCGCTAAGCACCTCGTCCGTAGGCTCGCCAAGTCGGGGCGTCGGCAGCGAAACGGCAACGGAAAATGGCGAAGCCGGTCTGCCGCAGGGGTTCAGGCGAACAGGAACCAGACCGTCATCAGCGCGCCCGCCACGATCGAGTACCACCCGAACGGGTCGAGTGCCGAGCTTTGCATCGCGCGCCGGAAATATCGCATCAGGAACCAGGTGCTTGCCCACGCCACGATGCCCGCCACGACTGCCGCCATCACCGCGATCGACAAGCTGCCATGCGGCACCCCCGCGCGCAGCAGCTTCGGCACCTCCAGCACCGTCGCGCCGAGGATGATCGGTGTGGCGATCAGAAACGAGAAATGCGCGGCATCCTCATGGTCTATCCCCCGTGTCAGCCCGCCCACCATGGTCGCCCCCGAGCGCGACATCCCGGGAATGAACGCCAGGCACTGCCACAGCCCGATCACCACCGCGTCCATGGTCGTCAGCTCGGAGAGCGGCCGCGTCGCCCGCGCACGGGAGCGTTCGCCAACCATCAGCATCAACCCGTTCACGATCAGGAACATCGACGCCACCAGCGGCGTGCCGAACAGGTTGCGCACGAACTTCTCCAGCACAAACCCCAGGATCACCGCCGGCACAGTCGCGATCACGATCTGCAGGAACACCCGCCGGCTCTCCCGCTGATGGTGCTCGGTCCCGAACCCCACCAACCCCGTCGCAATCGCCAGCCAGTCGCGCCAGAAATATCCCAGCAGCGCCGCCGCGGTGCCGACATGCAGCATCACCAGAAACGGCAGAAATGTCGGCGCGTGCTGGTTGATGTGCCACCGCAGCAGCGCCGGCAGCGTCACCGCATGTCCGAGCGAGCTGACCGGGAACAGCTCCGTCGCCCCTTGGACGACGGCGATGACAAGGGCCTGGATCGCGTTCATGAAGCCTCAAGCGTTCAAACCGGAGACCTGCCCGTTTTCCCCTCGGGCTGCAACCCGCCCGCCATCTCGGTCCGGCTGGCCCGAAGCAGCCCGCAGCGCCGCGCCGGCGGGCCATAAGCCCAACGATGCGTCTTGGGTCCGGGGTGTCTGGGGGAACACGCCCTTGACGCGTCGGCGTCGCGCCATGCCCATACGCCCGCATGCTCCCGCCCCCCGCTTCCCCAACCGCCGTCCCCGGCCACGATGCCGCCGCGCGGGTCGCCGCCTGGCGCTCGCTTCCGATCTCCGGCTGTCTGCACGTCCTCGCGGTCGGCCTGTTGCTCTGCACGCCGCTGCTGCTGGTGGGGATGCCGCCGCTCACCGACCTGCCGAACCACATGGTCCGCATGATGCTGCTGGCCGGTCAGCTCAAGGGCAGTCCGGTCGCGAGCCATTACCGCGTGCATTGGGTGTTCGTTCCCAATCTCGGTATCGATCTGCTGGTCCCGCCGCTGCTGCACGTCATGTCGCCGATAGGCGCCGCGAAATCGCTGGTGGCTGTCATCGTCATCGGCTGGGTCGGCGGGCTCGCGCTGCTCGGCCGCGCGCTGCACGGGCGCTGGTCGCCCTGGTTCCTCACCGCCGCCTTCACCGCCTGGAACGGTGGGCTGCTGCGCGGCTTCATGAATTTCTGCTTGTCCTCCATGCTTGCCTTCTGGGCCGCCGGCGCGTGGCTGTTGCTGCGAAATCGCGTCACCACGGCGCGCGGCCTTTGCGGCCTCGCGTTACTGGCACTGCCATTCGGCTTCGTTCTGTTTGTCGCCCATCTTTTCGGCGCCTTTATCTTCGGCGCGTTCCTCGGCGCCGACGCGCTGGTCCGCGCCTGGCGGGTCCGCGGGCCGGCGCCGCGCCGCACGCACCGGCTGGCCGAGGCGCTGCTGCCGCCACTGCCCGCCGCCGTCATGCTGGCCGTGCTTTACGGCTCCACCCGGGTCCTCACCGTCGGCGGGCGCACCGCCTACGAAACCTTCGCCCGGCTTGGGCATACCGTGAGCACCGCCTGGTTCTCCTATCCGCCCCTGCTCGGCGCGATCACCGGCCTCCTGGTCATCGCGGTCCTGCTCCACGCCGCGCGCGCCGGGCGGGTCGCCGCCGCGCCAACGGGTCTGCTCGTGCTCGCCGCCTCGGTGGTGCTTGGCCTGGCGCTGCCCTTCGCCGATCACGGGCTCTACTACATCAATGTTCGCTTCCAGATTCTCGCCGGCGTGCTGCTGAGCGTCGTCTTCCTGCCCTCGTACCGAGAGCGTCGCCCCGCCCGGCTCGCCGCCGCGACGCTGGGCGGCATGCTCGCCCTGCGCCTCGCGATCATGCTTGTCGCCTGGTCAGGCACCGGCCCCTATCTCGCCGACACGCGTGCGCTCCTGGCCTGGGTCCCTCCCGGCACCCGTCTCGGTGAACTGGATGCGGAGCAAAAACCCGCTGGCCTCAGCCCCTGGCTGATCGACCATATCTGGCCCGCCGACTACCACATGCCGCTTTATCTCGCGGCGATCTCCAACCGCTTCATCCCCGGCCTGTTCGACGCCCAGGGCCAGCAGCCGCTGCAACCGCTCCCCGAGGAGGCCCGCACCGAGCATGCCCAAAGGATCCTCACCCGGGCGTTCGGCGGTCACAACCCACGCGGCAACGTGGTCGCCGCCCTCGGCCATTTCGACATGATCCTGGTCGCCGGCCTCTGGCGCCACGCTCCCCGCAGCTTCCTCGCCGGCCATCTCACGCGGCTTGTCGCGCGCCCGGGCATCGGCCTCTACAAGGTCACGCTGCCCAAGCGTCACCAGCCACCAGGCTTGGCGTGCCACGGCGCCGCCAGTCCGCATGCTCCGCCGTGCGCCGGATACGCGTCGCCCTGACGGCCGCCGGTCGACACGGCACTTACAACGGCAAGACGCCCCACCACTTCAACGGCGATCTGGCCGCGGCTTGCCCGCCGGGGAAGCGAACAATGACGTTGGCGGGGAAGGTGGCATGCGACGAGTGGGACCTGTTGGCCGCGCCCGGCAATGGCTCGTCGTGGGCCTGCTGGCGTTTTCGGCCGTGCCCGGGCACGCGCGGGCGGGAGCCATTTACCAGATCGACCAGCGTTTCGCCTCGATCAAATTCTCGGTCAGCGCTCTAGGCTTACTTTCCTTGAACGGCGCATTCGCCCGCTTCGAGGGCGTTTTGGTACTCGATGCCCAACACCCCGAGGCCAGCAAAGTCACCATCACGATCGCAGCGAAGTCGATCACGATGGGGCTAAGCGCGGCGGTGTCACAACTCCGCTCCCGCGCGTTTTTCGACGTCGCACGCTATCCCATCGTCCGCTTCATCAGCCGCCGCGTGACACGCGTCGCGGCCGACTTCTACCGGATCAGGGGCAATATCGAGATCCGTGGCGTCGTGCGTCCGCTGGTTCTGAAGGCCCGCCTGGTCCATCTCACTCGCCGTCACGGTCGCGGCCCCATGGTCGCGGACTTCCGGGTGACGGGCGAGCTTCGCCGGTCGAGTTTCGGCATGGTGGCCGACCGCGCGCTGGTCTCCGATCTCGTGCACCTGCGAATTGACGCGCATATCCTGTTGCGCGGCGCCGCGGCGGGATAGCCGCCAGGACGACGCATCCTCGGCACGGCAAGGGGGCTCCCTCGCCACGCCCAACGCTTCCGGCCCTTGACGCGCCACGGCGCTGGCCGTCCCCATGCACCGTGATGCACCCGACTCTCGCCACCCCGATCTTCGCCGCCCTGATCTTCGCCGCCACCTACCTTGTCATGGCGACCGGCCGCGTGCCGGGCTGGCAGGTGGAGCGGGCAGGGGCCGCCTTCATCGGCGCGGTTCTCATGGTGGTGACCGGCGTGCTCTCGCTCCCCGAGGCTTTCGCCGCGATCGATCTCGGCACCATCCTGCTGCTCCTCGGCATGATGATCGTCGCCGCGGCACTCGCCGCCAGCGGGTTCTTCGCCCTGGCCACCGAGGCCGTCGTCGCCCGCATCCGCCATCCGCTGACATTGCTCGCCATCATCGTCGTTGCCACCGCGCTGCTCTCGGCGCTCCTGGTCAACGACACGATCTGCGTGGTGCTCGCCCCGCTGGTCCTCGCCATCGCCCGCCGCTTCGAGCGCGATCCCGTGCCCTACCTCATCGCCGTGGCACTGGCCTCGAATGTCGGCGGTGAGGCCACGCTCACCGGCAACCCGCAGAACATGATCGTAGGCGCTGCCTCGGGCATCTCCTACCGGGATTTCGCCGCCTCCCTCACGCCGCCCGCGCTGTTCGGCGCTGGGCTGACCATCATCCTGATTGCCGCACTCTGGCCGCGGGAGTTCCTCGTTGCCGCCCGCATGCAACCCGCCGCGCCGCAAGCCCAACATGTTGACCGCCCGCTCATCGCCAAGGGCCTGCTCGTCGCCGGCGCGCTGATCATCGCCCTGTTCGCCGGCGTCCCGCCGCCCGAGGCGGCGCTGGCCGCCGCCGCCGTCACCATCGCCAGCCGCCGTTTCACCACCAGCGTCCTTCTGGGGAAGGTGGACTGGGAATTGCTGGTGATGTTCTCCGGCCTGTTCGTCGTCGTGCACGCGCTGGAGGCGACCCTGCTGACGCCCCGGGTGGTGGCCGCCATTGGCCATCTGGCCCTCGCCCGCATGCCCGTGCTCGGCGTCACCACGGCTGCCCTGGCCAACATCGTCTCCAACGTCCCGGCGGTGCTGGTGCTCAAGCCTTTCGTCAACGCGCTTCCGGACCCCGGCCGCGCCTGGCGTGTTGTCGCCATGGCCTCGACGTTCGCCGGCAATTTCACCATCCTGGGCTCGGTCGCGAATCTCATCGTCGTCCAGCAGGCCCGTAACGACGGCGTGCAGATCGGCTTCTGGACCTATTTCCGCATCGGCGCCCCGCTTACCCTGGCGACGATCGCCTTCGGCCTGTTCTGGTTATGAGGTCCGTTCTGGTTAGGAGGTTGGCATGACAACGCTGTTCGACCTCACCGGCAAGATCGCCATCGTCACCGGCGCCTCGCGCGGCATCGGTCGCGCCATCGCGATCCGTCTCGCCCAGCACGGTGCCCGCGTGACCGTCTCCAGCCGCAAGCTCGACGCCTGCGAGACGGTGGTCGCCGACATCGCGGCGGCCGGCGGCACGGCCCGTGCCCAGGTCTGCCATATCGGCCGCAAGGAAGACCTTGCCGCCCTCGTCGCGCGCACCTCGGATGCCTGGGGCGGCATCGACATCCTGGTCTGCAACGCCGCCATCAACCCGCATTTCGGCCCGGCCGCCACCATCACCGATGACGCGTTCGACCGCACCATGGCCAGCAACGTCCGCAGCAATTTCTGGCTCGCCAACATGGTTCTTCCGGGCATGGCGGCGCGCGGCGGCGGCAGCATCATCATCGTCTCCTCGATCGCGGGCCTGCGCGGCTCGGCCGGTCTCGGCGTCTACGCGCTCTCCAAGGCCGCCGACCTCCAGCTCGCCCGCAACATCGCCGTCGAATGGGGCCCGCGCGGCATCCGCGCCAACGCCATTGCCCCCGGCCTCATCCGCACCGACTTCGCTCGCGCCCTCTGGGAGGAGCCGATGAATCGCGCCCGGCGCGAGCGCGAAACGCCCCTCAAGCGCATCGGCGAGGCAGACGAGATCGCGGGGGCTGCGGTTTTCCTCGCCTCACCCGCCGCCAGCTTCATGACCGGCCAGACCCTGGTCATCGACGGCGGCCTCACCGCCGGCCCGCCCAGTTGATGTCCGCTGAATAATGGCGGAACGCTATCGTCCCATCCCTGGGTCCGCGCTACCCGGCCTGGTCTTCGACCTGACGGAGCTGCGGCTCGCCTATATCCGTGCGCCCGGCCCGGGCGGGCAGAACGTCAACAAGGTCGCAACCGCCGCGCAACTGCGTTTCGACACCAACTCACCCTCGCTGCCCGAACCCGTTCGCGTCCGGCTGCGCAAACTCGCCGCCTCCCGCCTCACCACCACCGGCGAGATCGTCATCACCGCCCACGCCACGCGCAGCCAGGCGCGCAACCGCGAGGCCGCGATCGGTCAGTTGATCGCCCTCATCGCCGAGGCCGCGATCCCGCCCAAACCCCGTCACCGCACCAAAATCCCGCGGGCTGAGCGCGCGAAGCGCCTCACTGCGAAGCGCCTGGGCGCCGCGCGCAAGGCCAGCCGCCGCACGCCGCACGCCGCACGAGCAGTAGCCCGAGATCGGGACAGCCCAAGACGGGGATGTCCCGAGACGGAGTTAGAGATTCCCGGCCACGTCGCTCGTTGCCACGACGACACGACCAGCTAGCGAGCCGCGGCGCGGCCCCGTCATCCGGTCGCTCACGGTGTCGGTCGCGGCACGCATTTGCGGGTCCGCCCGGCTGTGCCGTGCCCGCCCCGTCCCCGGTTGTGGCCGCCCGTCACCAGCTTTACCTCGCCGGCCGGGCACGTGTGGTCGTCCACATAGACGGATGTGCCGCCCGGCAATTGTCCTGCCGGCGGCTCGCGCGACAGCATCGGCGGCGGCCCCGCCAGCGCCGGTCCCGCCGACACCGCCAGGACCACCAGGGCCCACAACAGCGGCGCGCGCACGCCTAGCCCCGCCCGATAAACGGCATTTTGGTCGCCATCACGGTCACGAACTGCACGTTCGCCTCGGGCGGCAGGTTGGCCATGGTCAGCACCATCTCGCCCACCTGCGCCACATCCATCGTCGGCTCCGGCTTCAACGTCCCGTCCGCCTGCGGCACCCCGCCGGCCATCCGCGCCGTCATCGGCGTCGCTGCGTTGCCGATATCGATCTGCCCGCAGGCGATATCGAACGCCCGCCCGTCGAGCGAGATGGACCGCGTCAACCCGGTGATCGCGTGCTTCGTCGCGGTATAGGCGGCGGAGCCAGGCCGCGGCACATGCGCGGAGATCGAGCCGTTGTTGATGATCCGCCCGCCCCGCGGCGTCTGCTCGCGCATCATCCGGAACGCCGCGTTCGCCACCAGGAACGCGCCGTCGAGATTCACCGCCACCACGCGGCGCCACTGCTCCCAGGTCATGTCGCCGAAATTGGTGCTCGGCACATTTCCGCCCGCGTTGTTGAACAACAGGTCGAGCCGTCCGCACCGCGCCTTCACCGTCCCGAACAGCGCCGCCACCGATCCCGGCTCGCTCACATCCGCCGGCACGCACACGGCGCGCCCGGCGGCGTCGCCCGCGAGGCTGGCCGTCTCCGTCAGCGCCTCCGCACGCCTGCCTGTCAGCACCACGCTCCAGCCGCCGCCGAGCAGCGACAGCGTTGCCGCCCGACCCACCCCGCTGCCCGCTCCCGTCACCAGCGCGATCCGTTCCGCTCCCGCCATCCGATCCCTCCGATTTGACGCCGACACGACTAAGCAGGAGCATGCGGCGCATGAACGAGATCGGCAACATCGGCCGCAACGCCACGATCGAGGAAGCCCTGGCCGACGCCAGGCGCGACTACGCCACCCGCAACCCCGCCTCGCTCGCCCGCCAGCAATCGGCGCTGAAGGCCATGCCCGGCGGCAACACCCGCACGGTGTTGTATTACGACCCGTTCCCGCTCGGCTTCGCCAGGGGTGAGGGGGCGCGGCTGTCCGATGTGGACGGGCACGAATACATCGACCTGCTCGGCGAATACACGGCGGGCATCGCCGGCCACTCCCATCCGGCCGCCCGCCGCGCCATTCTTGCCGCGCTCGACGGTGGCATCAGCCTCGGCGGACACAACACGCTGGAGCCACGCTTCGCCGCCCTGGTGAAGGAACGCTTCCCCGCGATGGAGCAGCTCCGCTTCACCAACTCGGGAACCGAGGCGAATCTGCTTGCCCTCTCCACCGCGGTCGCCACCAGCGGCAGGGGCGGCGTCATGGTCTTTCGCGGCGGCTATCACGGCGCCGTGTTCACCTTCTCGGGTGGCGCCAACATCAATGCGCCGTTCGACTATGTTGTCGCCGGCTACAACGACATCGAGGGCACCCGCGCGGCCATCGCCCGGCACGCCGAGCGCCTCGCCGCGGTGATCATCGAACCCATGCTGGGCGGCGGCGGCTGCATCCCCGCGACGCCCGATTTCCTCGCCATGCTGCGCGAGGAGACCAACCGCCACGCCATCACCCTGATCTTCGACGAGGTGATGACCTCGCGCCTCGCGCCGCACGGCCTCGGCCATGCGCGCGGCATCACGCCGGACCTCATGACGCTCGGCAAATATGTCGGCGGCGGCATGTCCTTCGGCGCCTTTGGTGGCCGCGAGGCCCTGATGGCGCGCTTCGACCCCTCAAGGCCGGACGCGCTGCCCCATGCCGGCACCTTCAACAACAACGTGCTCACGATGTCCGCCGGCATCGCCGCGCTGACCGAAATCTACACCGAGGACGCGGCGGCATCCCTCAACGCGCGGGGCGAACGACTGCGCGACCGCCTCAACGAGGCGGCGAAACGTTCCGGTGCCGCCGTGCAATGGACCGGCATCGGCTCCATGATGGCCTTCCACCCCACGCGCGGCGACATTCGCACGCCGGAGCAGGCCAATGCCGGCGATACCCGCATCCGCGAGTTGCTGTTCTTCGACCTGCTGCGCGCGGGCTTCTGGACCGCCCGTCGCGGCATGGTCGCCCTGTCGCTGCCGCTGACCAACCCCGATCTCGACGCCTTCGCCGCCGCCTTCGAGGAGTTCCTCTCGGTCCGCCGCCCACTGCTGTAGCGGCTGGCGGCTCAGCGGCCCATTCCCACCATCCGCATCAGACAGACCGCCAGCGCCGCCCGCGAACCAGGCGCGCGTACTCAATCCAACCCGGCGCGCATACCCAATCCCGGTGCTCGTGGAACCGGCGCTCGTGGAACAGCCACGATCACGGGGTTAGGGTCTTAGGTCCTGAAGTTGATATACTTGGTGAAGTGGCCAAGCATGTCGCGCCAAATGGTGAATTCGTCCTTCAGCAGGACGAAATTTCCACCCGGATAAAGATCGACATCCATCTCCAGCCAGGGATCATTGCGTTTATCGGAATGCACCCGCGTCCATCGCTCGGTGCTGTTCCAGGTGTTGGCCTTCACGACATCGAACGTGCCATGCGTGTTGAACCCGGCATAGAACTGAAGGCTGGCGCAGCGTGGCCCGTGGCAGTCGTAGAAATGGATGTAGAAATTAATCCCGCTGGAGGCGCTGCGAATTTCATGGGAGCCGTCGTGCAGCGTCGTGATCTGCGCGCTGTAGCCGAGCGACCGCAGCCACGCGGCGACGTCGTCGGTCGTCAGCCCGCCCGCGGGGAAGGTGCCCGTTGTCGCGGCAGGGGCCGCCTGGGCTTGCGGCTGCACGCTCGGGGCGTTCTGCGCCGGCGTGTACTGCGCCTGGGCCGGATGGGCTGCGATGGTCAACACAAGAACCAGCGCGCTGATGGAAAGTAACGCCTTCATCACCAATCCCTTCATCGTTGCTGCGTTCGTTGCTCGTCGCTCTCGTGGCTCACGGCGGCACGCCGCATGACCATCCGACGTGTCCCATTCATCGAGCGATTCACGTTGGATGAGAGCTTACAGGATGATAATGTTTCGTTCAACAAACTCGGGACCTGGCGGGCGATCACTTTTTTGTTGCAAGTCCGAGCGACGTCGATCGTTCTCCCCACGGCCCGGCCTGGCGAAGCAGAGGCCGCTACACCACGCGCCGCGTCGCCATCGGGAAATGTGTCACCTTCCCTTCATACGGCGGAAATCGCGCGAAATCCTCGCGCATCTCGTGGCGCACCGGTGAGTTCAGCGCGGCCGTCAGCGCGGCCGCGTCGTCGAACACCACCTTGTTGCGCTGCAGGGCCCGTGCCCGCGGCAGGTCGAGCCCGCCCATCCAGTCTAGCCGCGTGCAGATCTCGATCGCCCGGATCGCCGGAAACCTGGCCATGATCGTCGGGTGGTGAGCCAGGTAGTATTCCAGCCAGGCTTGCTCGTCCGCCGCCCGCCCTTCATAGGCGACGAGATAGGTGCATGCCGCTTGTCGTGCGATATCGGGCACCACGCCTTCCGCCACCGGATAGCTGCGCGCCAGCATCGCCTGTTGCGTGGTCCCTGCCGGCAGCAGCCGAGCCAGACCCCGCAGCGGGCCGGTCGCGGCGACAGCTGTCTCCAACGCCTCGATCGAGGCAAAATCCAGCTCCAGCGCCATCGGCGGCGGTGCGCCATCGTGCAGATAGGGGTCGGATGCGTGCGCCGGCGTATGCACCAGTCCCGTTGTCAGCCCCGGCGCGGCGGCCGCAAGCCCCACCAAATCCTCGACCGGCGCCACCAGCGTCGCTCCCGGCGGTGCCATCAGCATGAAACGAAACAATCTCACCTCCTGACGATCGGCACGCTCTGGACATCGGCACACCGCCCACGAACACTCCGCCCCATGCACGCGCGCGCGCAAGAGGGCCGGCCATGACCACCCGCCGCCAGGACGGGGCGGAGCCGGCGTTCCTCCACCAGGTCGGCGAGACCCTGCGCACCCTGCGCGCCCGCCGTGGCATGACCCGCAAGGCGCTCGCCGCCCAATCGCATGTTTCGGAGCGCTATATCGCGCAGATGGAGGCGGGGTCCGGCAATGCCTCGCTGCTGGTCGCTCGCGCCCTCGCCCAGTCGCTCGGTGTCTCGCTGGCAAACCTTCTCGCCCCCCAGGAGGCGGAGCAGGAAGCGCGGGATGGCCTCCTCGGCGGTCTTCTCGCCCGGCTGTCGCCGCATCAGCGCGAGGAGGCCCGCGCGCTCCTCGCCGCCCGTTTCGGTGCTGACACGGCAAGCCTGCGCGGCTCGCGCACCGCTCTCATCGGCCTGCGCGGCGCCGGCAAATCCACCCTCGGCCGCCTCCTCGCCGGCCATCAGGCTGTCGCCTTCCACGAGCTGGACCGCGAGATCGAGGCCGAGGCCGGCATGGGCCTCTCGGAACTGTTCGAGCTGCATGGTCAGACGGGTTTCCGCCGGCTCGAGCGCACGGTGCTGGAACGACTGCTCGCCACCGGCACGCCGTTCGTGCTCGCCACCGGCGGCAGCATCGTCGCCGACCCCGGAACCTTCGCCCTGCTGCTGGAGGGCTGCCGCGCTGTCTGGGTGCGCGCCTCGCCCGAGGAACACATGGCTCGCGTCATCGCCCAGGGCGACATGCGCCCGATGCGCGACAACCGCGCGGCGATGGACGACCTGCGCACCATCCTCGCCGCCCGCGAGCCGCTCTACGCCCGCGCGGAGCTGATGCTCGACACCACGGGCCAGAGCGTCGACGCGAGCTTCGCCGCCCTGCTGCGACTGCTTGCGAGCTGAGCTAAAAAAAGCCCCGCGGACGAACCGCGGGGCAAGTGTACAGGGAGGCTTCACGTCTGGGAGACGTAGGGTCCGAAGACCCCTTCCCGCCGCAGTGGCGGGAACTCCGGCTGGCGCCCGCCCAGAACCGGGCGCCAACCTCGAACTGACGTCTCAAACTTATGTTGCGGCGCACAGGGTTGCACCCCCCAAAAGGCGCCCCTCCGCCATGCCGCCCGCGCATGACCCCATAAGGTATTGAAAAGAAAGCTGAACGAAAACTAAATCGTTGCCGTCACAAAAGCTTGATTGGCGTCGGCGAGCCTAGCGCTGCGCCAGTTGCCCCAGCAGGAAATCCCGGAACACCGCCACACGCTTCGAGTTGCGCAGCTCCTCGGGATAGACAAAGAACACATCCACTTTCGGCGAGGCGATGCTCGGCAGGATCTCCACCAACCCCTGCGATGCGGGCTCCACATAGTCCGGCACCGCAATGATCCCGAGCCCTGATGCCGCCGCCGCCAGCATCGCCTGCATGGAGTTCGCCTCCAGCACCGGCCTGCGTGCATCGCCGCCGCGGCGCCCGACGGTTCCCAGCCAGTTGATGTCCGGCACCGGCGGCCGGTAGTCGCCGAACAGAATCACCCGGTGCTGGTCGAGGTCCTCCGCCTTCGCCGGCGTTCCCCGGTCGGCCAGGTAGTCCTTGCTCGCGCACACCCGCCAGTTGATCGTGAACAGGTGCCGTTGGATCAGGTCCGGCTGCTTGGGCGGGTGCATGCGGATCGCCACATCGGCTTCGCGCATCGCGAGGTCGAGGTCCGAGTCATCCAGCAGCAACTGCATCGAGACCTCGGGATAGGCCGCGTAGAACAGGTGCAGGCGCGGCGCCACCCACGATGAGCCGAATCCCATCGTCGTGGTCAGCTTCAGCTTGCCCGCCGGCTTCTCCTTGCTCTCGGTCAGCAGCGCCTCGGTCATCGCCAGCTTGGCGAACACCTCGCGCACTGTCCGGTTCAGGCTCTCGCCCTGCTCGGTCAAAATCAGTCCGCGTGCGTGCCGATGGAACAGCGGCACCTGCAGCGCCTCCTCCAGCGCCGAAATCTGCCGCGAGACCGCCGACTGCGAAAGGTTCAGCGTATCCCCGGCATGGGTGAAGCTGCCCGCTTCGGCCACCGCGTGAAACACGCGCAATTTATCCCAATCCATCATGGATCACCCATCCTGAACCGTGGCTTGCGTCCCGGCGTCATGAGACCAGCTCCGCGCTCGCCTGCGCGAGGTACTTCTCCACCTCGAGTGCCGCCATGCAGCCCGTGCCTGCCGCCGTCACCGCCTGGCGCCATATCCTGTCCTGCACATCGCCGGCCGCAAACACGCCCGGCACCGAGGTTCGAGTCGATCCCGCAGGCGTTACCACGTATCCCTCGGAGTCGAGCGCCACCTGGCCACGAAACGGTTCCGTCACCGGCGTATGCCCGATGGCAACGAACACGCCATCGGTGGGCAGCACCTCCTCGGCCCCGGTCACCGTATCGCGCAGCCGCACGCCCGTAACCGAGCGCTCGCCGACAATCTCCTCCACGGTGCGGTTCCACATCACCCGTAGCCTGGGGTTCGCAAACAGCCGTTGTTGCAAAATCCGCTCGGCGCGCAACGTGTCGCGCCGATGCACCAGCACCACCTCGCTCGCATGGTGGGTCAGATACAGCGCCTCCTCCACCGCGGTGTTACCGCCACCCACGACAACGACGCGCTTGCCGCGGAAGAAAAACCCGTCGCAGGTGGCGCACGCCGAAACACCGGCCCCGGCCAGGCGCTTCTCGGACGCGAGACCCAGCCAGCGGGCTTGCGCCCCGGTGGCGATGATCACCGAGTCGGCAATGTAACGATCCCCCGAATCCCCGATCGCCACGAACGGCCGTCGCGAGAAATCGGTAGCGACCACGAGGTCCTCGGCGATCCGGGTTCCCACGTGCTCAGCCTGGGCGCGCATCTGCTCCATCAGCCACGGCCCCTGGATCGCCGACGCGAAGCCCGGGTAATTCTCCACCTCCGTCGTGATGGTCAGTTGGCCGCCCGGCTGCAACCCTGCCACCAGCATTGGCTCCAGCGCCGCCCGCGCGGCATAGATCGCGGCGGTGTAGCCGGCGGGGCCGGCACCGATGATCAGAACCCGCACTTGTTGCGTTGAGGACATGGGCGGAAGCGATTCCCTGAGTCGATGCATGATGGACCGCCGGGCTATTATGAACCGACCACGCCGCGAGACAAGCAATCCTTGCATACCAACGTGCCGAGCCCCCTTGTAGGCGCGCGGTCCTGGAATATAATTGCGTGGACAGGCGACGTTCCGAACACGCCTTCCGCTCCCACCTCGCCAGCCGAACGAAAGCCCCATGATGAAACCCGGCCCCGAAGACCTGCCGAGCCTCGATGCGATCGACCGCCGCATCCTCGCCGAACTGCAGGCGGACGGCCGCATGACCAATGTCGACCTGGCCAGCAAGGCCGGTATTTCCGCCCCTCCCTGCCTGCGCCGCGTCCGCCGGCTCGAGGAGGCCGGCATCATCCGCGGCTACCACGCCGACACCGACCCCGCCCGGCTCGGTTGGTCCATCACGTTCTTCGCCATTGTTGGCCTGGAAAGCCAGAAACAGGCGGTGCTGGACGGTTTCGAGGCCCTGGTCGCGGACTGGCCCGAGGTGCGGGAGTGCCACATGATCCGCGGCGGTGGTGATTTCCTTGTCCGCCTCGTCGCCCGCGACACCGCGCACGAGAACGCGCTGACCCAGCGCCTCACCGGCGCGCCCCATGTCAGCCGTGTGCAGACGCTGCAAACCATCCGCACCAGCCGCGCGCTGGCCGGCGTCCCGTTCGAGAAGAACGCCGGCTGACCGTCGGACCGCCGATGGCAGCCAGCAACTTCCTGCCCCGCTGGCGCGTGCCTTTCTGGCTGTTCGCGCTCACGCTGCTGCGCCTCTGGGTCGCCGCCGTCATCCCGCTCGCGCCTGACGAGGCCTATTATCGGCTTTGGACCTTCGCGCTGGCTCCCGGCTACCTCGACGCGCCGCCGATGGTGGCCCTGATGATGCGTGCCGGCATGGCCATCGCAGGGAACAATCCGCTCGGCGTCCGCCTGCTGGCGCCGTTTACCGCCCTCATCGGCTCGCTTTTCCTCATGGATGCCGTGGAACGCATGGTCCCGGGAAAAGGTCAGGTCGCGGCGCTGCTCCTCAACGCCACGCTGCTGTTCGGCGCCGGCGCCGTCATTCTCACCCCGGACACGCCGCTGCTGCTGTTCTGGACCGCCAGCCTCTGGGCCCTGGTCCGCCTGGAACAGAGCGGCGATCGGCGCTGGTGGTTCGCCGCCGGCATCGCCACCGGCCTTGCCCTGCTGAGCAAATACACCGCCTTTCTGATTTTCCCCGCCTGCCTCATCTGGCTGCTCGGCACGCGTCCGCAGGAGCTTCGCCGCTGGGAACCCTGGGCCGGCCTCGCCCTGGCGCTGCTCATTTTTTCGCCGGTCATCGCCTGGAACGCGGCCCATCACTGGGCGAGCTTCGCCAAGCAGGGTGGCCGCGTCTTCGACTTCCACCCCCTGCGCGCCCTGCAATTCATGGGTGAGCTGATCGGTGGCCAGCTCGGCCTCGCGACGCCGCTCATCGCCGTGCTGCTGGTCCAGGGCCAGGTCCGTGCGTGGCGCAGCCGCGCCGTCCTGCCGCTCACCCTCACGCTGGTGCCGGTCGCGGTTTTCGTCTTTCATGCTCTCGGCGACCGCGTGCAGGGCAACTGGCCCGCCATCATCTATCCCGCCGCCGCGCTCGCCGCCGCCATCCACCCGATCCGGCCGCGCCGCCTCGCCCAGGCCATCGGCCTCGGCATGGGCATCACGCTGCTGGTCTACATCCAGGCCGCGACCGCGCTGCTGCCGCTTCCCGTCCGTCTGGACCCCGTCGCCCGCCAGCTTCGTGGCTGGTCCACCATGGCGCACGCCCTGCCGCACGCGGACTTTCTTGCCGCCGATAATTATGGCGTCGCAGCGGAACTCGCGCTGTTCCGTAAGCCTGTTTTCGGTGCCGAGCCCCGCTGGCGCCTGTTCAACCTCTCGCGCGCCATGCCCCACGGCTCCGGCCTGCTGATCTCCCGTGGCAACCCCGACCGGACATACTGGCGCTCCGTCCACAGCCTCGGCGCATTCGACCGCACATCGCATGGGGTGGTCCTGGCCCGCTACCACCTCTATCGTGTCACTCCACGGGAGAAACTCACCACGCTCTCACCGGGCCCATGAACACCCCAATCGTTACCCGCCTGCCGACCATGGAGGACGTGCTGGCCGCCCGCGCCAGGCTTGCCGGGCACATCGTGCGCACGCCGATCCTGCGCCATCCCCTGCTCGACCGGCGCACCGGCGGGCGCATCCTGCTCAAGGCCGAGCCGCTGCAACGCACCGGCAGCTTCAAGCTGCGTGGTGCCACCAGCGCCATCCGCGCCCTGCCGGAGCGCGACGCCGCCCGCGGCGTCGTCACCTTTTCCTCCGGTAATCATGGCCAGGCCGTCGCCTGCGCCGCCGCCGCCATCGGCGTGCATGCCACGGTTTTCATGCCCGCCGACGCGCCCGCCATCAAAGTCGCGAGCACCCGCGGCTGGGGCGCCGACATCGTCCTGTACGATCGCAAGACGGAGGACCGAGAGGCGCTGGCGGCCGCTCACACCGCCCGGACCGGCGCGGTGCTGATCCCGCCCTTCGACACGGTCGAGGTCATCGCCGGGCAGGGCAGTGCGGCGCTGGAACTCGCCGAGGATGCCGGCGAACCGCTCGACACGCTCATGGTCTGCACCGGCGGCGGCGGCTTCATCGCCGGTTGCGCGCTGGCCATGGAGGCGGTCTCGCCATCCACCGAAATCCTCGCGGTCGAACCCGAGGGCTGGGATGACACCGCCCGTTCGCTCGAAGCCGGCGATCGGGTCACCGCCGCGGGCGGTTCGCTGCTGTGCGACGCGCTGCTGGCCCCAAGGCCCGGGGAAATGACCTTCGCCATCAACCGTCGCCTGCTGGCCGGCGCCATCGCGGTGTCGGACGCGGAGGTGCTCGCCGCCATCGCTTTTGCCTTCCGCCATCTCAAGCTGGTGGTGGAGCCCGGCGGCGCGGTCTGTCTCGCGGCCCTGCTTGCCGGCAAACTCGATGCCCGTGGCAAGACCGTCGGCGCCATGATCTCCGGCGGCAATATCGATAGTCAAACATTCTGCCGGGCGCTCCAGTCCACGCAAGCGTGAGCGGGAGAGCCGGCGACAGGGGAGGGACGTGATGGACGTTGAACCTGCGACAAGGACCGAGGCGGAACGCCAGGCTCGGCTCGACGGCGCCGCCTGCTACCGCCTCGTCGCGCACTTCGGCATGAGCGATCTAGTCTACAACCACATTACCGTGCGCGTCCCCGGCACGGAAACCTTCCTCATCAACCCCTATGGCTGGCTGTATGAGGAAATCACCGCCTCATCCCTCATCCTCATCGACCTCGATGGCAGGATCGTGCGCAACCCGCACGCCGATCTCGGCATCAACCTTGCGGGCTACGTCATCCACTCCGCCGTCCACGCCGCGCGCGCCGATGTCGGCTGCGTGATCCACACTCACACGCGCGCCGGCATGGCGGTCTCGGCGATGCGCTGCGGGCTGCTGCCGCTGACCCAGACCGCGATGCGCTGCATGCCCGTCGCCGTGCATGACTATGAGGGCCCAGCCGTCGATACGGACGAACGCGCCCGCCTCGTCGCCGATCTCGGCCAGGCGAACGCCGCCATCCTGCGCAACCACGGGCTGCTCGCCGCCGGCCCCAGCGCCGCCGAGGCGTTCAACCTCATGTACTGGCTGGAAATGGCCTGCCGCGCCCAGGTGGACGCCATGGCCGCCCGCACGGAGCTTACCATGCCGCCGGACGACGTCGTCGCCCACGCTGTCCATCTTTATCAGCCGGGCACCCGCCGCCCGTTCGGCCTCATGGAATGGCCCGCCATGCTGCGCCTGCTCGACCGCCGCGATCCGTCCTGGCGGCAGTAACGACGTCCCGGCACAATTGCCGCCGTCCGGTGGCCTCGGTGGACGGACTATCCCCCGGGCGGGCTGGCTCTTGCTCGTTTCCACGAGGCGGCCCAATAAAGACCGGTTGCGGAGCTCGCTGGCGATGTGACCATCATCGTTGACGTGCCTGTAAAAAGACCAATCCCAGGGGAGATCATGCTAGTTCATCTCAAACATACCTTCGCAGCCGGTGTGTCCCGCCTTCTGGCAACCGGGTTGCTCGCCGCCGGTCTCGTGGCCTCCAGCGGGGCGGCTGCCTCCGCCGTCGCCCAGACCGCGCCCTCCGTCATCAAGATCGGCACGCTCTACGCCAGCAGCGGCCCGTTCGCCGTGGCCTCCAAGGGGCAGTTCCAGGGCCTGCAATACTGGGCCGCCGCCACCAACAAATCCGGCGGCGTCTTCGTCAAGGCGTTTAACAAGAAGATTCCGGTGAAGATCGTCGCCTACGACGACCAGAGCTCCACCGCGACGGCCACCACGCTCTATAATCAGCTCATTTCCCAGGACCACGTGGACCTGCTCGTGGCCGATTTCGGCTCGGTGCTGACCTCGGTCGCCATCCCGCTCGCCACCGAGCATCACATGCTGCTCATCGACCCCACGGGCTCGGGCGCCAATTTCTTCACCAAGAAGACCAACTATCTGGCCGATGTCAGCATCCCCGCATCGACCGTCTGGCCGCTGCCGCTCGGCCACTTCCTGGTCGATCATAAGATCAAGCGCGTCGCCATCATCTATGGCTCGAACGATTTCGACGCCTCCCAGGCGGAAACGCTGAAATCCACGCTCGCGGCAGGCGGTATCAAGCCGGTCTACTACCATGGCGTGCCGACCAGTGAGTCTAACTACACCATCCTGTTGCACACCATCGCCGCCCACAACCCGGACGCGGTGATCGAACTGGGTTACGCGCCGAACGACATCGCCTTCCTGCACGCGCTGGCTGGCAGCGGCCTGCACTTCAAGATGACGTTCACCATCTTCCCAGGCCAGCTCCTGGCGCTGATGGAAAAGAATGTCGGCGCCAAAACCCTCGCCTACACCTACACCTATCCGACGCCGCCTCTCGTCGCCTATGACAAGACCACGCTCGGCCCCAACACCCCGACCTTCGTCCAGCAGTTCACCGCGGCCCAGAAGGCAGCGCCGAACTTTCTCGACGCGGCGGGCTACAACACCGGGCTGATCATGCAGCAGATGCTGGCGACCGCGCCCAGCTTCACCCAGCTCGCCTTCCATCAGGCGCTGATGGACATGTCGGGCAAGACCACGACGCTGCTTGGCGAGTTCAAGATCGATGCCAACGGCGCCCAGCTCGGTCAGTTGCTGCCGGTGGCCCAGCTCGTGCCGTCGGGGAAGTCGGTGGCGCCGGTCGTCGTCTACCCCCAGGACAAGGCGACGGGAAAGGCGATCTATCCTGCACCGCGCAAGTGATATTGCTAAAGGGAAACGACCCCGGCCCGTCGTGGCCGGGGTCACCCGACGCCGGCAGTCTCTCGTGCAATAAGTCCTTCCCGGAATAAGTCTCTCGCGCAACAAGTGCCGACGAAAGGTCCCGCCCTTGGCTTTGCTGGAATACGCGCTGATCGGCGGCATCCTCTACGGCATTTTCTTCAGCCTCGTTGGCATCGGGCTCAACCTGGTGTTCGGCGTGATGCGCATCATTAACCTCGCGCACGGCCAGTTCATCATGCTGGGCGGCTTCGGGGCCTGGTTTCTGGCACGCGGCCTCGGCCTCAACCCGCTCCTCGGCATCCCGCTCGCCATCGCGGGCGGCATCATCATCGGCATCCCGCTCTATTACGGCGTGGTGCCGCGCCTGCAGCGCAGCCGCGACCCGGAGATGCTGTCCTTCATCCTGTTTTTCGGCGTCGCCCAGATGATCGAGGCGTGCAGCGTCTTCGCCTTCGGCGCCGACCAGTATTCGTTGCCGCAAAACGCGCTGGGCGCCGGCAATCTTGGTCTGCTCGGCCAGCAATTTCCGGATAGCTGGTGGGTCGCCTGCCTGGTCAGCGCCCTCGCGATCGGCGGGCTCTACCTCTATTTCTCCCGCACCCGCATCGGCTTCGCCACCCGCGCCATCATGGCCGACCGCGACGAGGCGCGTGCCACCGGCATCGACGTTGACCGCGTCTCCGCCATCGCCTTCGTGATCGGCCTGTCGCTCGCGGGCATCGCCGGCGTCTTCATTCCCTACATGGTGGGTTCGGTCGCCTCCTCGATCGGCGACGGCCTCACCACCACCTCGTTCGCCATCATCATCATCGGCTCGCTCGGCAATCCGCTCGGCACCGTGATCGGCGGGCTCGTCTTCGGTATCGGAACGATGCTGATGCAGACATACTACTCCTCGTGGTCCAACCTCGCGCCCTACGCGCTGCTGCTGATCATCGTCCTGGTCCGCCCTTCGGGCCTGCTCGGCCGCACGGTCCGCCGTGCATAGGCAAACCGGCATGAAGTCCCCGGCATGGCGCGGTCCGGTGCTGGTCCTGGTGGCGCTGGCCGCGATCTTCGCCATCCTGCCGCGCCTCTATGGTAACGAGTCCGTGCTCTTTACCATGATGACTTTCATGGCGCTGGCCCAGGGCCTCAACCTGCTCTACGGCTTCACCGGCTATCTGCCATTCGGCTATGTCGGCTTCTTCGGCACAGGCGCCTACGCCACCTCCCTGATCGTCACCTTCACCGCGCTGCCGGTGGTGCTGGCCGTGCTGCTGGGCGGTCTCGCCGCCGTCGTGGTCGGGCTCATCCTCGGCCCGCTGCTGCGGCTTTCCGGCCCCTATTTCTCAATCGCCAACCTCGCCGCCTCGCAGATTATCTACAACGTGGTTGCCAACGAGGCTCTGAAGCCGATCACCGGCGGCCCCTACGGCGTGAAGATCGAGCATGTCTACGCACCCGCCGCGAGCTACGTGACTATGCTCGCAATTGTGCTGCTCGCGACCGCGCTCGCTGCCTGGTTCCGTCGCTCGCGTTTCGGGCTCGGCTTGCAGGCCACCTATCAGGACCCGATCAGCGCCAGTCTCGCGGGTGTGGATGTCGTGCGCGGGCGGCTTGTCGCCTGGCTCACCTCGGCCGCCATCGCGGGGCTGGCCGGCGGCGCCTATGCCTGGAACCTGTCGGTGTTTTACCCCGAGGCCGTGTTCACGCTCCAGATCTCGGTTTTTGCCATCGTCTTTGCGCTGTTCGGCGGCGTTGGCACCATCATCGGCCCGCTGGTGGGGGCGGCCGTGCTCTATGCCTTCTACGCCGGTATCGGCGTTTCGGCACCGCAATATTTCCAGCTTCTCTATGGTCTGCTCATCGTGCTTCTGGTGCTGTTCCTGCCCAACGGTCTGGTCTCCCTGCTGACGCGCCGGAACGTCGATGTCCTCTGAACCCCTGCTGCGGCTAGACAATGTCGGCAAGCGTTTCGGCGGCATGACGGTGCTGCACGAGCAGAGCTTTGCCGTCGCACCCGGAGAAATCCTCGGTCTCGTCGGCCCCAACGGCTCGGGCAAGACCACCACGATCAACGTCATCTCCGGCGTGCATCAGGCCGATGAGGGGCGCATTCTGTTCGAGGGCAGGGAGATTCAGCGCCTGCCGATCTTCCGCATCGCGCGGCTGGGCATCAATCGCAGCTTCCAGGTGCCGAAATGCTTCCGCGGCATGCGCGTGCGCGAGAATGTCGAGGTCGCCGCCACGTTCGCCAACCGTGGCGCGGTGGAGATCGATGCCATCCTCGCCGAGGTGGGTCTTGCGATCCACGCGGATGACATCGCCGGCTCCCTCACCGTCAACCAGCAGAAGATGCTGGACCTCGCCCGCGCGCTTGCCACCAATCCGCGCCTGCTGCTGATCGACGAGATCGGCGCCGGCCTCAACCCGGCCGAACTCGGGGGCATTGCGACCCTGCTCAAATCGCTTGCGTCGCGCGGCATCGCGCTCATCGTCGTGGAACACCTGCTGGACTTCCTCAACCGCATCACCGACCGCGTCATCGTCCTGGGAGCGGGCCGCATGCTGTTCGAGGGCTCGCTCGCGGCCGCGTCGCAGAACCCCGACGTCGTCGCCGCCTTTATCGGGGGTTGATGGCATGGCGCTGCTCAGCCTCGATGGCGTTCAATCCGGCTACGGGCCGATGCAGGTGCTTTGGGGCATCGACCTCGTGGTCAACCAGGGCGAGACCGTGATTCTTCTGGGCGCCAACAGCGCCGGCAAAACCACGCTGCTGCGCACCATCATCGGCCTGCTCCCCTGCATGGGTGGGCGCATCGCGCTCGACGGTGAGGCGATCGAGGCGCTGCCGCCCGACCAGCGCATCCGCCGCGGCATCGCCTTCATGTCCGAGCTTGGCGTCTTCCCAGGTCTCTCGATCGAGGAAAACATCCGCCTCGGCGGCTACTTCCTGTCGGCCGCGGAGGTCCGCCGCCGCAGCGCGCGTCTCTACGACCTCTTCCCCGCGCTCGCGCAACGCCGGCGCGAGGCAGCCGCCAGCCTCTCGGGCGGCCAGCGCAAGATGCTCGGCATCGCCAAGGTTCTCGTCTCGGAGCCGAAACTCCTGCTGATGGACGAACCCTCCTCCGGCCTCGCGCCCGTTTTCGTCAAGCAGGTCATCGAGGTGCTGAACAAGGCGATCACCGGCGGCATGACGCTGCTGATCGCGGAACAGAACGTGGCTTTCCTCGCCCTGGCCGATCGCGGCTACCTCATCGATGGCGGCCGCGTGCGCCTCTCCGGGACGCGCGCGGAGTTGGAGGCGAACGATGCCGTGCGCGAGGCCTATTTCGGTCTCTGACGGCCCGGCACTCTCCACGCGACACTCTTCAAAGGTCGCAACACCTCGTATATCCTCGTCCGCCATCGGTCTCGCGGCTTGCCTGGCAGGGCTTCACATGAGCAGAGGGCGCATGAGAATCCGGCGAATCACCACGCTACGTCACCGCATGAACCCGATGGCGGCGGTACCGCTCGCCCGACCTCAGCCATGGCGGCACTGGCTCGCCGCGTTGCCCTGGGTCCTTCTGGCCGCGGCCGGCATCGCCCTTGCGCCTTCCGCCCGCGCGGATTGGCGTTCGTCGCCGATGCGATTTTTTGTCGTCCCGAACACGGCGTTCAGCCTTCCACCGGGATTGGCGAGCCTCACGGGTGTTGCACCCGCCGCGCCCCAGCCGCACCAGCTCTCGGAACTGACAAAAATTCTCTTGCACGGCTCGACCGCGGTCAAAACGACGCTCGCCTGGGGTTTGATCGCAACCGGCGTGATCGGGGCACGGACCCCCGATGATTTCCGCCGGGTCATGAGCGATCCGCACCTCCTGGCAGGCCGTGGGACGCGGGTTTTTTTCCTCTCGCCGGGCGGCAACCTGATCGCGGGTCTTGAGCTGGGAAGGGAGATCCGCAAAGCCGGCTTCACCACGGTGGTCGGCCTTCCGAGAGGCGGGAAAGCCTTCGCCCCCATCGAGCGAAGCGTCTGCGCCAGCGCCTGCACCTTCGCTTTTCTCGGCGGCATCTCACGCACCGTCGCGCCCGGATCGATCTACGCCGTGCATCGGTTTTTCCGCGGCAATTACAAGCCGGGGCGGAATGTCCTCACGGATCCCACCAGGATCACCCGCATCGATCAGCAACTGGCGGGGGACCTTGTCGCCTATATACGCGCCATGGGTGTGTCCGCGGATCTCTACAAGATCAGCACCGAGGGCAGCCGCGACAAGACCGTCAACCTTACCCCGGCGCAGATGGCGGCGCTGCGCGTCACCACCCACCGCGAAATCACCGCCAACATGCTCTACGAGCCGGATGGCCATGCGGTGATGGTGGTGCGCGATAGCAACGGTGGTATGAACCATGGCCGGATGGAACTTTATTGCTCGATCCACCACAGGCTGTACGATCGGGCGTATTTCGCAACGGATCCGGTTGCCACGTCGCCGCCCATCATCTCACAAGTCGTGCTGTCGATCTTCCCGGCCCAGGGCGCGCCGCCCGTGCACGTCACGGTGCCGTCGAACGATTACGCCGTGGCTCCGGTCTCCGGAAGCGTTATGCCGATCGACGTCTACATTCCGCCTGGCATGCTGTTCCACGCCCTACAAAGCGCCACCGCCGTGCAGGTGCGGATCAGGGGCGCCGGCCTCTTGGGCGGGTCGGCGGTCGATCGCGTCGGCAACGTCGCGGTCCCCATCCCGCTGGGTGTGCGTGCCCGCCTGGCCGCCATCGGCCGCGGCTGCTGAGCCCGGGCTCAGCTCAGCAGCGTCACGACGCCCGTTTTCAGATCGTAATAGCCGGCTTCGATGCCGAGCTTTCCCTGGCGCGCCATCTCTCCCAGCACCGGCGAGGCGTCGCGCAGCAGGGCCGCCTGGATCAGCGCATTGGCCTTCGCCACCGCCGCCAGATTCCGCCCGGCCTTGTCCACCGCCGGCTGGATCGAACGATAGAGCGTGCTGATCTGCCCTGGCACCGGCTTACCCTCGATCGTCGCCTGCACCGCGCCGCAGCTTGAATGGGCCAGCACGAGAATGGTCTTCGTCCCCAGCACCGCCGCACCGTATTCCAGGCTCGCGATGACATCGGCGCCGACCACATTGCCGGCCACACGCGCGACGAAGATATCCCCGATCGTCTGATCGAACACCAGTTCCGGCGGCACGCGCGAATCCGCGCAGCCCAGGATCGCGGCAAACGGCGCCTGCCCGCCCACGGTCGCCACCCGCGCGGCGGCGAGGTCAACGCCGCACGCGGCCAGCTTCCCGTGTTTCGCCGCAAAGCGGGCATTGCCGTCCAACAGCGCCGCGAGAGCCGCCTTGGGGGTCGATGGCGTTCCGCCTCCCGCCGCGTGCGCCGGAGCCGGAGCAGTCGCTGCCGCCATCCCCGCGGCGCCGGCCAGCGCCAGGTGAATCGTTCCCCGCCGGCCCAGAAGCGGCCCGCGGCAACGGCAGAGTTTGCCATCATGCGAACCACGGTCCGTTGCAACCATCCGTACCTCCCGTTGAAACGCGTGCGCTGCCCAGTCCCCGGCGCATCGCAGGCTCAACCCATCAGAAATCCTCCGCGGCCGGCACGCAAGCCGCCCCCCTTCCTAACCCCGCGCTAACCTCTCCGCCCGACAATCCCCCCAGCGGGACGCCGCAGAACGCGGAACCCGGCGTGACTTCCTGTTGGCGGGAAAACTTCATGGCAGGAGAAGCGAGGGGCAAGGGCGCGGCGTCGCGCGGCAAGGGCCTGGGCGCCGGCGGTAACGCGCGGCCCATCGTCATCGTCAAGCGGTTCGAGGAGGGTGAGGCGGGTCACCACGGCGGCGCCTGGAAAGTCGCCTATGCCGACTTCGTCACCGCGATGATGGCGTTCTTTCTGCTGCTCTGGCTGCTCAACGCCACGACGCAGACTCAGCGCGTGGGCCTTGCCGATTATTTCTCGCCCTCCAACGCGATGAGCCGCGCCTCGTCCGGCACCGGCAAGCCGTTCGGCGGCAGCTCGCCCTTCGATCATGGCTCGATGGTCTCCGATCGCGGCGTGGCGGCGGCGATTGCCGGCCGCTCCCTGCCCGCACCGCAAACCCGTGCCATGCAGCAGGCCAAGACCGCACGCGCCTCGGGCGCCGGCCAGACGCCGCGTCCGGCGTCGGTCAACGCGAACGGCACAGGTGGCGCAAAGGGCAGGGGAGCCGGGCCCTCGCCGCGGCGCCGCGGCGCGCAGGGCATCGCGCAGGAGCCGGGCGGCACATCGGATCAGCAGCTCGCCAACACCGACCAGGCGCTCGGCCGCGCGGCCTTCCTCGCGAACGCCGGCGCCGGCGGTCCGCACCGCGGCGTGGTGCTGGCGGACCAGGCGGCGCGGGAGCGTTCGGCCTTCAAGGCGGCCGCGGCGCAAATCCGCGCGGCCGTCGCCGCGGACCCGGCGTTGCGCAAGCTCGCCAGCCAGATCCGCATCGACCAGACGCGCCGCGGCCTGCGTATCCAACTGCTCGACGCCAACAACCGGCCGATGTTCGCCACCGGTGGCGTTGAGCCGGCGCCCTGGGCGCGCGCCGTGCTGGCCCGTGTCGCGACCGTGCTTGCGAAGCTGCCGGAGCAGCTTGCCATCACCGGCCACACCGATGCCGCGCCGTACACGGGCGACGCGCCCGGCATGTCGAACTGGGATCTCTCGGCCGGCCGCGCCAACGCTGCCCGCCGCCTGCTGGTTGCCGATGGTATCCAGAGTGCGCGGTTCCGCTCCGTCACCGGCATGGCGGATCGCGAATTGCTGTTGCCGGACCATCCGTTCGCCGCTGCCAATCGCCGCATCGCGATTACCGTGCTGCGCGCCGCGCGCCCCGTGCCCTGAGCCGTGCTCGCCCTCGGTGGCCTTGGCTTTCTGCTCGCCTGCGTCCTCGGCAGCTACCTCTCCTCGGGTGGCTCCATAGCACCGCTCGCCGAGGCGCTGCCATTCGAGATGTGGACCATCGGCGGTGCTGCCATCGGCACCTTCATCATGGCCAATTCCATGACTGAAGTGAAACATACGCTCGCGGGCTTCGGCAAGATCATGAAGGGTGGCAGCTTTGCCAAGACCGACTATGTCGATCTGCTCTCACTGCTCTATTTTTTCGTCCGCCTCGCCAGCACCAAGGGTGCCATGGCCCTGGAGCCGCATATCGAGCGCCCGGCGGAAAGCCCCGCCTTCCAGCGCTTCCCGCGCATCGTCGGCAATCATCACGCAACCGACATGATCTGCGACTATCTGCGCATGGTCGGCATGAACGCCGATGACCCCAACCAGATCGAGGACGTGATGGCCCGCGAGCTGAAAAAGACGCTGACGGAGGAGCTGCACGGCGCGCATGCCCTGCAATCCATGGCCGACGGGCTGCCGGCGCTCGGCATCGTCGCCGCCGTGCTCGGGGTCATCAAGACGATGAGCCATATCGACCAGCCACCCTCCGTGCTCGGCGCCATGATCGGCGGCGCGCTCACCGGCACCTTCCTCGGCGTGCTGCTCGCCTATGGCATGGTCGGCCCCTTCGCCGCCCGACTGAAGGGAATCGTCGAGGAGGAGGCGAAATACTACGAGGTCATCCGTGCCGTGCTGGTCGCCCATCTGCATGGCAACGCACCGCCGGTGGCCGTCGAAACCGGCCGCAAGATGGCTCCCAACCAGCACATGCCAAGCTTCCAGGAACTCGAAGCCGCAACCCAGAACCTGCAGATCGCGTGATCAGGAGACGGGTTTGAACACACCGTCGCTGCCCAGCACCGACAGCTCCCCGGTCGTGATGTCGAAGCTCGTCCCGTGCAGCGCCAGCCTGCCATCCGTCACCCGCTCGGCGATCCACGGAAATGTCATCAGGTTCCCCAGGGAAAGCTTGATCGCCTCCTCCTCGCACGCTCGCTGCTTATCGGCCGGTCCATAGGCCAGTGCCCGGTTGCGCGCCGGCTCGGCAATCCTCATCCATGGCTCCAGAAAGTCCGCGCCCTGCTCGGGCGGCCCCTCCAGCAGTACGCGAATACCGCCGCAGCCCGCGTGCCCCATCACCACGACATTCGGCACTTCGAGGACGCGCACGGCGAACTCCAACGCGGCACTCGTCGCGTGCGCCAGTCGGTCCGGCGCGAAGCTCGGCACCAGGTTGGCGACGTTGCGCACGATGAACAGATCGCCCGGCACAGCGCCGAAGATCAGGTTCGGGTCGATCCGGCTATCGGCGCAGGCGATGATCAGCGCGATCGGGTTCTGCCCTTCGCGCGCGAGCATCGCCAGCCCCGCCGCATGGTCATGCCAGTCGGTGGTACGGAAGCGGCGATACCCGTCGAGCAATTGCTGCATCCCGCGCCCATAGACGAGATGCGGGCGCCGGCAAAGACCACTTTCCCGACCGCCGCCCGACCCGGGCGCCCTCCCCGGTCAATCCGAGGCGCCAAGCATCGCCGCCGCGGCCTCCGAGCCTACCAGGATCTCCACCAGCCTGGCGCGGGCCACGCGCGTTGGCGCGTCGGCGCCCCGCGGCGGGATCAGGGCCGTCGCCGCCTGGCGCAGCGCCGCTTCATAGGCCGGGGCGCTGCCGAGGTGGCGCGCCGCGCCGGCAAAACGACGTAAGGCAAGCGCCGAGGCCTCCGCGGCCACATCCTGGCGCGTCACCGTGCTGCTGGTCGCGAGATGCGTGGAGATCGCCTCGGTGAATCCGGCGCGCAACCGCGCATCCGCGGCCTGTCGCGCCGCCCGGATGCGCGCGAGCCGCGTCGGGCGCTCCTGCGCTCGCGCCTCCAGACCCAGCAGCAGCAGCGCTGCCTGCCGTACCGCCTCCGCCGCAGCGTCACCACCCGTTGCCGGCACGCTCACCGCGGCATCGAGCGCGAACCCGATCGCGGCTTCGGTCGCGGCCACCACCTCCGGCTTCGTCGTGGCGAGCACCCGCTCTGGGTCCTCGGACAGCGCCATCACCGCCTCGGCCTGGGGCATTCGTGCGAGCAGAAGCGCGATGCCGGTGGCAAGCGCCGGCGGTCTCGTCTCGGCCAGGGGCGTCAGCCAGGCCGCGAGTTCCGCGGGAGTCGGCGGCGAGCCCGCGGCGAGCCTCGTCTCCATCGCCGCCAACCCGGGCGCGCGCGCCAGCAAGGCCGCGATCCGGGAGGCCAGCGCCTGATGATCGGCCGCGTCGAGCCCCGTCGCCGCCTGCCAAGCCGTCGCGGGTTCGGCATCGCTCAGGGCCGCGGCAGCCAGCGGCCACAGCGTCGCCCCAACTTTCTCGCAACGGCCCTTCTCGCACCGGCCGGCCGCCGCCGCGGCGAGTGCCGTTTGCAGCTCCGCCTCACGCGGCCCCAGCGCCGCGCGGATCGTCGTCCAGAGCGGTGCCAGCGCGGTGCGCGGCACGCCGATTTCGCCGCGCGCCCATTGTGCCGCCGGCACGATCACGGGATCGAGCGGCGTGAAGGTCAGCCGCGACAGATTGAGCCGCCGGCGCGGGCGAAGCTGGGCCAGACGCGGCCGCAACGGCGCGATCAGCGCCTCCGCCATGTCCCGCTCGGCATCCGCTCCCGTCGTGCCGTCCAGCACCCCGACGATGCGCGCCAGCTTCTCGTCGGACGTGCCGACGAGCGCCTCGACCAGCCCGCCCAGCGCATCCTTCGCCCGCGTCGCGTCAACCGTCATGCCGCCAGCGCTCCCGCCGCCGCCGGGATCGCCCCCGAAATCTGCCGCGCCAGCGCCTGCTCGTTCGCCACCACGAGGTCGGCGAGGGTCACGCCGCTGCGCCAATCCTCGCCCAGCGCCACCCGCCGCTGCATCCGCCGCGCATCCGCCGCGAGTTCCAGCGCGATGGCCGACCAGGAAGCCGCCTCGTCCGGAATCACCGGCAGTTGTGAGGCCAGGATGGCCCAATCCTCCGCCCTGCGGGGTGAGTTCTGCGGTACGGCCAACCGCTCCCAGCCATCCAGCAGCCAGTCCACCCGTGCCAGCTCGTCCGCCACCGCCGGCGCGTCCAGCAACCAGGAGCACAGCAGCGCCGCCACATCCTCCGCCCGGGACCGGGCCGCGCGCAGCATCGGCTCCGCTGCCCGCGCCGTGGCGTCGGCCACCATCTCCACCAGCCGTGCCGCCGCATCGCCGGACCCCGCGCTCTCGCCGGCCTCCCGCGCCACGTTCGCCACCGCCTCCTGCAGCCGCGCCAGCCGCGCCGTGGTTGCCCGCCGCCCGAGCCCGATGCCGCTGAACAAGGTCGCCAGCTGTTCCACCGATCGGCCGATGACCTCTCCACCGCCCTCCGCCATTCCGAGTTCCGCCGCGAGCGGCACCACCACGCGCCGCGCCCGCCGTTCGAGCCCTTCCAGCGCCGAGCGCGCTCCTTCCGATGCCCCCGCCGCGGATGTTGGCGCCTCGGCCCCGTGCGCCTCGATGCCGAAGCGAGCCTCCCCCTGGCGGATCAGCGCCAGCAGCAGCTCCACGTGCGCAAACAGCCACTCCTGCTGGTCGGCCGCCCCGGCGCACACCGCCGCCTCGCTCACGGCCTCGCCAGCCAGGCCGCCGCCCGCGGCAAGCCGCACCGCGCCGCGGATGGAGGCCGGCGTGATGGCCGGCAGCGCGGCCACGCTGATCATCAGATCGCGATCGAACAGTGTCGGCGTGCAAAACTCGGGGATGCGCGCCCACTCGACCACGTAAACCCCCTCCTTGCCGGACGGGTTGGGCACCAGCAATTCGAGCCGTGAACCACGGCGGGCGCCGGGTGCCGTCGCACCCCGCCCGCCATGGCCCTGGTTCCGCGGCCGCGCCCGTGCCCCGCCGAGCGCCGGCGTGGTGAAGGGGACAGCGACGCCACGCTCGGCGAACGTGCTCGGCGACCCACGCTCCATCGCCGGCCCGTCGCTTACCCGCCTTTCGACCACGGTTCCCTGGACAGGGTTCATCCTGCCCATCTTCCGCCTGCACGGTTACCGAACCCCTACCCCCCCGATTTGACAGCACTCCGCTGATAAGGTTCGCTCCGCGCAACAAAGGTCGTGCTGAACAGGGGCGGCATCGGGCCTGAAACTGGCTGGCCAGCCAGTTCGTGCGATCGAAACGGGGGACAGCATCATGTCGGCAGGTAATTCACATTTCCGGCTCGCACGCACGGTGGGGCTGTTTGCCGTCATGGCATCGGCGGTCGCCGGGGAATACGGTGCGGGCATCAACTTCGTCGCGGTGCAGAGCCTCAGCGTCTATCCTCGGGTGGAGGGCCTGGTCGCGGTGGCGATGGCCGTCACCGGGCTCTTGCTCATCACCAAGGTCTTCATGTTCGCCCGTTTCTCGCGCGTCATGCCGCGCGCCGGTTCGGCCTATGTCTGGATCGTGCGCAGCGTGGACCCGCTGATGGGCTTCATCGCTGGCTTTCTCTGGTGGCTCTCGCTCACCGCCGCGATGGGCTTCATTGCCTTCGCTTTCTCCACCTTCCTCGGCAATGCGGTGACCGGGCTTGGCCTGCCGGGCCATCTGCTCACCACCCAGGTCGGGCGCACCATCATTGGGCTCGCCGCCATCTGGCTGGTTTATGCCCTGCACGCCTCCGGCGTGCGCAACTACGGCCTGTTCGTCTCCGTGCTGCTCTGGCTGATCGTGCTCACCGCGCTCACCATCGTCGTCATCGGCTTCTCCACCACGCCCGAGCATTTCCTCAGCCTCGTCGCCGCGAAGACGAAGCTCGTCATCACCCCGCCGAAGGCGCCAACGGGCCCCAGCCTCGGCGCCTTCTTCTCGGTCTGCGCGCTGTTCGTGTTCGCCTATGGCGGCGTCAGCGCCGCGCCCTCGCTGGGCGGCGAAACGCGTGATGCGGAGCGCACGGTTCCGATGGGCCTCGTGCTCGGCTGGCTGGTGGCGCTGGTGCTCTACACGCTGGTCGCCGCGGCGCTGCTGCACGCTGCCCCGTGGTGGGCGATCGTGGCGCTGATCAAGTCCAAACACGCCGGCCTCGTCACCGCGCCCGGTCTGGTGTCGGTCGTGGCTCCGCACTGGGTGGGCGTGCTGCTCAATCTCGTCGTGGCCATCATCGTCGGCAAAACGCTGGGACCGCAGCTTCTGACCGGCTCGCGCCTGTTATTTGCCTTCGGCCAGGACCGGCTGCTGCCGGAGAGCCTGACGGGTACCTCGCAAACCCGTGCCCCCGTCGCGGCGCTGCGCACCACCGCGGTGCTGGCATCGCTGTTCCTGCTGCAATCGGTGTTCGTCGGTTGGTCGATCGGCGTCGTCATCCGTTCGCTCTCGGTGCTGATCGTCTGGGCGCTGGTCGGCGTCGGCGCGCTGTTGCTGCGGGCGGAGCGGCGTGGCGCGGGGCAGGGCTGGGCCGCCAGCATCGCCACCGATCCCTGGATGTCGGTCGCCGGCATCGCCTCCATCGTGATCTGCCTGGTGCTGTTCTGGTCCATCGCCATCTCGCCGCACACGCCGCTGGTGTTCCAGCCGCTGTTCCAGACCGTGGTGGCCACGATCGTCGCCATCCTGCTCTATGCCCGCGCCCGCAGCGCCATCGGGACGGAGGCGCTTGCGGCCGCCCTGGCCACCCCGCCCGTGGAATAGCGCATGGCCGGTAGCCAGGCTCTCGCGCCCGACCCGCGCAACGCCAGCATCCTGGTTTCGGTCAACGGGCGCCTGGTGCCGAGGGCCGAAGCCACGGTCTCGGTGTTCGACGCCGGGTTCATCGCCGGCGATGGCGTGTGGGAGGGTTTGCGCCTCCACCGCGGCAAACTGCTGTTCATCGACGAGCATATGGCCCGTCTGGAGCAGGGCGCCCGCGCCATCGCGCTTGATCTCGGCATCGACCGCGCCGGCCTCGTCGGCCGCATCGAGGCTCTGCTGGCCGCCAACGCCATGCATGACGGCGTGCATCTGCGCCTCATGGTCACCCGCGGCGAGAAATCCTCTCCGAGTCAGGACCCGGCCGCCACCATCGGTGCGGCCACTGTCGTCATCGTCGCGGAACACAAGGTCCCGCATCCCGACCTCGCAAAAAATGGTCTGGTGCTCGCCACCGCGTCGAGCCGCGCGACCGACCCCGACCAGTTCGACATGCGGCTCAACTCGCATTCGCGCCTGCCGCTGATCCTCGCCCTGCTGGAGGCCCGCCGCGCCGGCGCCGACGAGGCGCTGATGCTCGACAGGCGCGGCTTCATCGCAAGCTGCAACGCGACCAATTTTTTCCACGTCGCAGACGGCACCGTCCGCACCTCCGACGCCACGTGCTGCTTCGCCGGGATCACCCGGGCCAAGGTCCTGGCACTTTGCGAAGCGGAGGGCATCAGGCTGGCCATCGGCCGGTTCTCGACATACGACCTCGCCGCCGCCGACGAAGCCTTCGTCACCGGCACCTTCGGGGGCGTCACCCCCGTCGCCGCCATCGATGGCCGCAGGCTTGCCGTCCCCGGCCCCATGACGCAGCGCCTGCGCGCTGCCTATGCCCGGCTTATCGATTCAGTTTAACAACGACGTGTTCGCCCGCGCCTAGCGGCCCCGCCATACCGGCTTGCGCTTTTCCAGAAACGCCTGCACCGCATGGTGAAAATCCTCGGTCTCAACGAAGCCGTTCACCGCCTGGTGCTCGTCCTGGGTGATCGGCAGCGCACCGCGCAGCTTGCGGATTGCCGCCTTGTGGAACCGCGCCGACAGCGGCGAGCCGCTGGCCACGCGCCGTGCCAGCGCCATCGCCTCGGCCTCCACCTCGCCATCCGCCACGACGCGCGAGAGCAGGCCCTTCTCATAGGCCTCGCGCCCCGAGAGAATTCGCCCCTCGATGAAAATCTCCGCCGCCACGCCGGTTCCCGCCAGCTCGATCACGGGGTCCATCTCCGCATACGGATACCAGATGCCCAGGTTGCGCGCGGTGATGCCAAACTTCATCCCCTCGGCACCCACCCGGAAATCGCACATCGTCGCAATCCCGGCGCCGCCGCCGATGCATGCCCCCATGATCATCGCCACCACCGGGTGCCGGCACAGTCGCACCGACTGCATCGAGGTATGCAGCACCTCGGCGTAACGATCCTCCAGCGCGCGCGATCCCCGCTCCTGCCCGAACGCCGCGATATCGGCCCCGGCACAGAATGCCTGCGTCCCCGCGCCGCGCAGCACCACGCAGCGCAGATCATCATCCGCGGACAGCGCCTCCATCACGCTCTGCAGCCGCTCCCACATCGCAAGGTCGAATGCGTTGCGCACCTCCGGGCGGTTGAAGGTGACGATGGCGATGTCGCCCTCGCGGGCAACCGGCATGCGCGGGTCGTGTTCCATGGCCCGCAAACTCTCACGCCGCCGGAAAATCGTCCATGGCCGGCCGACCGGTGACATGCCGCCAATAGTGCCACAGCAGCCTCGCCGCCAGCGCCCGATGCGGCTGCCAGGCCAACGCCATCTGCCGCAACGCCCGCTCGCCGGGCCGGGCGGCCAGCGCCTTGAGGTCCGCGACCGCCGCCGCCAGCGCCAGGTCGCCCGCCGGAAACACATCGGCGCGCTGATGCGCGAACAGCAGATACACCTCCGCCGTCCATCGCCCGATCCCCGGCAGCGCCACGAGCGAGGCGATCGCCGCTTCGTCGCCCATCGCCTCCAGCGCCGCAGCGGACAGCGACCGTTCGGCGAATGCCTGCGCCAGGGCTCGACCCGCCGCCATTTTGCCCCGCGAGAGCCCCGCCGTGCCGAGCGTCGTGTCGGACAAATCCGCGAACGCCTCCGGCCCCGCCGCCGCCAGCGGCGCCAGCCGCCGCCAGATCGCCGCCGCCGCCTGGTTGCTGATCTGCTGCCCCACGATCGCCTGCAACAGACCCGCAAACCCGCGCGGGCGGGTGCGCCAGGGCAGGGGGCCAGCTTCCCGCAGCACCCGCCGAAAATCGCCATCCAGCGCCAGCAACTGCCGCATCCCGGCCCGGCCGGCCCCGCGCCGCGGGGCGCTTCCAACCGCTTCACTCATGCAAAGAAATGCAACATCCCCTGCCGCACCGCGCGAGATCCTCTATTGTAACAGCCATGGAGACGCCAGCCGCCGGGGCGATGCCGCACCTGCTCATCGTGGACGATGATCGCGAAATCCGCGAACTGCTCAAGCAATTCCTTGAGCGCCAGCGCTTTCGCGTCACCGCTGTCCGCGACGGGCGGGAACTGCGCCGCGCCTGGCCGCTGGGCCACTATCAGCTCGTGGTGCTCGACCTCATGCTCCCCGGCGAGCACGGCACCGACCTCGCCCGCTGGCTGCGCACCCAGTCGGACATCCCCATCGTCATGCTCACGGCCCTCGGCGAGGAGACCGACCGCATCGTCGGTCTCGAACTCGGTGCGGACGACTATGTCCCCAAGCCGTTCAACCCGCGTGAGCTGCTGGCCCGGATCCGCGCCGTCCTGCGCCGCGCCGGCGACGTGGCGGAGGCGCGGCCCGAGCCCGCCTCCCGCGGCTATGTCTTCGGCGGGTGGACACTGGAGCCGGCGCGCCGCCGCCTGCTCAACCCCGATCATGTGGAGGTGGCGCTCACCGGCGGCGAATACGACCTGCTGCTCGCCCTGGTCGCCCGCCCCAACCGCGTCCTCACCCGCGACATGCTCCTCGACCTGCTGCGTGGCCGCCAGGCCGGCCCGTTCGATCGCGCGATCGATGTCGCCGTGAGCCGCCTGCGCCGCAAGCTCGAGGATGACGGCCGCCACGCCCAGCTCATCAAGACGGTCCGCGGCGGCGGCTACGTGCTGGCCGCCGAGGTCGAGCGCCTCTAGCGACCCGTGGCCACGCGCCGCTTCACCCTCTGGCCCGCGACCCTTGCCGGGCGCACCGCGCTGGTGCTGCTGCTTTCGCTCGCCGCGGTCCAGATCGCCGGGCTCACCATCCACGCGCTCGACCGCATCGGTCTGCTGGCCCAGGCCAACCAGCGCACCGCCCTCGTCCGCGCCCTGGTGCTGTATCGCAACGTCATCCTCTCAGAACCCGATCAGCGCCAGGCACTGGTCGCGCGGTTTGGCCATCAGGGCGGCATGCGGTCGCAGATCATCCACCAGCCGCCACGCCACGACCTGCCGCCCGTGCCGCCGTTCATGCAGCGCCTGCTGCGCGCGGAAGTGCAGCTGGTCCCGATCCCGTTCCGGCTGCGCCCGCGCCCGATGCTGCTGATGGGCGGCGAACGATTCGGCCGTCTGCATGTCGCGATGCGCCTGCCCAATGACACGCGGCCCAACACATGGCTCGACGTCGTCGTGCCGCTGCCGCCGCTGCGCCCCTGGCAGTCGCCGAGTTTTCTCGCAGCCTTTCTGCTGATGACGATCGCCGCCGGCATCCTCATCCTGTGGGCAACGCGCCGCCTCATCCGCCCCGTCGGTCTGCTCGCCGCCGCCGCCGAACGTCTCGGCCGCGACGTCAACGCCGATCCGCTGCCGGAGACCGGCCCGCTGGAACTCGCTCAGGCGGCGCATGCCTTCAACACCATGGCCGCGCGCATCCGTCGCTTCGTCGCCGATCGCACCTTTCTGCTCACCGCCATCGGTCATGATCTCAAGACCCCGATCACGCGGCTGCAATTGCGCACCGAGTTCATCGAGGACGAGGAGTTGCGCGCCAAGATGCAGGCCGATCTCGACGAGCTGCTGGCCATGGTCCGCGCCACACTGGAATTCGGCCGCGACGTTGCCACCGACGAGCCGCTTTTCCCCGTTGATCTCGCGAGCCTGGTGCGTACCGTCGCCGACGACGCGGCCGACCTCTACCCCGACCTCGCCGCCAAGATCGACATATCGGGGCCGGAACATCTCACCGCCTCCATCCGCCCCCTCGCGCTGAAACGCGCGCTCGCCAATCTCGTCGCCAACGCACTGAAATACGGCGCCGCCGCCCATATCACGCTGGCCGCCACGCCCACCGGCGCTTCGACGCCGGCGATGTTGGCCATCACCATCGAGGATGAAGGCCCCGGCCTGCCGCCCGAGGAAATCGAGCGCGTCTTTCAGCCGTTCTACCGTGTGGAGACCAGCCGCAACCGCGAGACAGGTGGTACCGGCCTCGGTCTGCCGATCGCCCGCAACATCCTGCGCGCCCATGGCGGCGACGTGGTGCTGGCCAATCGCCAGGGCGGCGGGCTGCGGGTTGTCGTGACCCTACCGCAGTAATGACCGCAGCTTGCGAACGGCACTGTCGGGCGTGGTCAGGACCGGCTTGCCGGTCACCGCCGCGACATGCGCGGCTGCACGCGCCAGGCTGAACTGCGCCAGCGCCACCGCGTCGCAATCGGCAAGTCCGTGCGCCGCCTCGGCCACCAGGCGGTCATGCGTCGCGCCGTCCCCGGCATCGAGAGCGGCCAGCGCCCCCTGCGCCAGCATCGGCACCACCGTCAGGCCCGCGTCCGCCGCCGCGAACTCCGATGGCATGGAGGCGAGGGTGGGGGCGAAGGTCGCGAGCAACCCGATCCGCCGTCCGAGCCGCAACGCCTCCTCGATCATGGCGGCGTTCGGCTTCAGCACCGGCATTGGCGCCAGGTCCGCTGCCACCGCCTCGATGCATGGCCCGAAGGCGGAGCAGGTGAACAGGATCGCATCCGCGCCGCAGCGCCTGGCATAGCGCCCGAGGGTCAGGAACCGCTCCGTCATCGCTGCATCGAGCTTACCGGCGGCGGCGAGGTCAGCGGAAAGGGAATCGTCAAGAAGATTGGCCAGCACAGCCTGCGGCCACAACCGGGCGAAGGCCGCGGCGATCGGCTGGGGAGAATGGCGCAACGCATGGATCAGCCCGATACGCGGCATGGCGGCAACCCGATTCTTATGAACTTGTCATTCTTCGTGATGCCGGCTGGCCCGGCACGCCACCCCGTGTCAAACGCCCGCACCCGAACGGAGGGATGGATGCGCCGTCTGTATGAGAAGGTCATGGCCCTGGCGGCCAGCCCGCGCGCTGAATGGTGGCTGTTCGCCATCGCCTTCTCGGAGGCGAGCTTCTTCCCCATTCCGCCGGATGCGATGCTCATCCCCATGGCCATGGCCGCGCCCAAACGCGCCTGGCGCTATGCCCTGATCGCGCTTTCGGGCACCCTCATCGGCGGCACGTTCGGCTATATCCTCGGCCATTGGCTGTTCGCCGTCGCCGCCCAGCCGATCCTGCGCGCCTATCACTACGAGGCGGCGTTCCATGTTTTTCAGCGCACGTTCCAGCGCTGGGGCGTGTGGATCATCCTGGTCAAGGGCCTGACGCCGATTCCTTACAAGATCGTCACGATCGCGGCGGGTGCGGCCAGCTTCAACTACCCGCTTTTCATCGCCGCGAGTGCCGTCACCCGCGGGGGGCGGTTCTTTCTCGTCTGCGGCCTGCTGCGCCGCTGGGGTGAGCCAATTCGCGGCTTTATCGAGCGCCATCTGGCGCTGGTGATCATCGTTCTTGTGCTCTCCATCATCGGCGGCTTCCTGCTGCTGCGCTACGTGTAGCCGCCGGCGCCACCCGGCTTCCGGCGGCTACACGATCCGGCTATCGTCCACCGACACGGCCCACCCCGGGCATGGGAGAGTGCAATGGATGTCGCGACCATCGATCAGCAATACCAGCAGCTGCAATCGCAGACGCAGGAGACCATCGGCGAGTTGAAGGACCTGGCCGGCAAGCTTCAAGGTGCCGCTCAGTCCGGCAACACGGACGCGCGGGAGTGGCTGCTTGATCTGAAATCCATCGCGCTCGCCATCCAGGCGGAGCAGAACCAGGTCGGCCTGCTGCTCCAGGCCCTGCACGGCTTCGTCGCGAACCAGGGCCAGCAGCTCGCGCAGCCGCAGGCAGCATCGCCGTGGGCGCAGGGCGGCCAGCCCTATCCCCAGCAGCAGCCGGCCTATCCGCCGCAGCCAGGCTACGGCCAGTCGCCGATGGGTGGCGCGGGCGGCATGCTCGGCAGTTTCCTGAACTCCGGCTTCGGCCGTGCCATCGAAATGGGTGCCGGTTTCGGCATCGGCAACGACCTGATCAACTCCATCTTCTGAGCGGCGATGGCACCCGGCCGGTGGGTGCCCTGGCAGACCGCCTGGATATTTGACATCTAAAATATCTCGCCAGCGGGATGATCGATCCGCTAGGATCGAGCCGTCCAACCAACCCGCAACCAGCCAGTTCGAGATGTGGAAGCCGCCCGAACGCATCGATTTCCGCCCCGGCCACGGCCGTGTTCCCACCCGCGCCGAAGCGACCGCGTCGCGCCTGTTCTCTCCGATCGCGCTCGGCCCGGTCCGGCTCGCACAGCGCACGTGGGTGCCGGCGATGGTGCCATGGCGCGCCACGGGGGACGGCCTTGTCACCGAGGCGGTGCTCGACTGGTACGCCCGCTTCGCCCGCGGTGAGCCGGGCGCCATCGTTGTCGAGGCGACCGGCATCCGCGACATTCCCTCGGGCCCGCTGCTGCGGATCGGCCATGACCGTTTCATCCCCGGCCTCGCGAGGCTCGCGCAAACCGTGCGGCAGGCGAGCGGCGGGCGCACCAGGCTGTTCATCCAGATTCTCGATTTTCTCGCCATCCGCCGCCGCCCGGAGCCGGGCCGCTTCTTCGATCGCTTCCTGACCATCACCCCGGCCCACCGCGCGGCGCTCGCCATGGCCGACGCGGCGGAGGCCGAGATCCGCGCTCACCTCGCCACGCTCGCCGAACCCGAGCTCGCACGCATCCTCAGCCCGCGCGACATGGAGGCGCTGCGCCACGGCGCCCGCGAGCGCGTCACGGACACGCATCTGCCGCATATCCGCGACCTGCCAGCCGTCCTGCCGGAGACGTTCGCCGCGGCCGCTCGCCGTGCCCGCGAGGCCGGGTTCGACGGCGTGGAGCTGCACTACGCCCATGCCTACACCATGGCCTCGTTCCTCTCGGCGACGAACACGCGCGAGGATGGCTATGGCGCCACCGTCGCCGGCCGCCTGCGCCTGCCGCTCGAGGTCTATGAGGCCGCTCGTGCCGCGGTTGGCCGTGACATGGCACTTGGCTGCCGTTTCCTGGCCGAGGAGACCATCGCCTCCGGCACCACCCTCGCCGACGCGGTCCAGTTCGGCCTCGCCTTCGCGCGCGCGGGCATGGATTTCCTGTCCACCTCCCGTGGCGGCAAATTCGACGACGCCAAGCAACCCGGCATCGGCGAGGCCGCCTACCCCTATACCGGGCCCAGCGGCTATGAGTGCATGCCGCATCATCTGTCCGACGCCCGCGGCCCGTTCGGCCGCAACGCCGCCCCGACCGCCGCCATTCGCGCCGCCATCCGCGAGGCGGGGCTTGCCACCCCGGTCGTCTGCACCGGCGGCATCCACAATTTCGAGACCGCGGAGGGCATGCTGACGAATGGCGTCTGCGACATCGTCGGCGCGGCCCGCCAGGCGCTTGCCGATCCCGACTGGACCCGCAAGACCGCGCTCGGTCTCGGCGCACAGGTCCGCCTCTGCGAATACACGAATTACTGCGAGGGCCTCGACCAGAAGCACAAAACGGTCACCTGCAAGCTTTGGGACCGCATCGGCCTCGATGACCCGGCCGTGAAACGCACCGCGGACGGCAAGCGCCGCCTGACGGCGCCGGAGTGGTCGCCGCACGCCGGCTGAGGCACCCCCCATTCTGAGGAACGCAGGCCTGAGAAACGCGGGCCTAAGGAACGCAGGCATCCCATGGAACGCAGGCCTGAGGACCGCGGGGGTGGACATTCCCGGCCCGGCGCGCTTCTTGCCGCACGGCGCCCCGCGGCCACATTCCCTGATGCCAGCCTGACGAAAGACCAGCAGCATGACCGTGAACACCGCGTTCGGACTTGGCTTCACCCACGCCGACCTTGCCTCCGGCGATGGCCTGGCGCGCCTCGACGCACGCTTTGTCCACCGGCTCGCGGAGGACGATGCCGAACTGCACAACCGCCTGATGGCTGCCCGCGCCGCCCCTCAAACCGTGGCGGGCAAGCCCGAATCCGACCTCATCATGGCGCTCGCCCCGCATCTGGAGGCGCTGCTCGGCGAGGTCTTCGGCATCGAACGGGAACTCGCGGAGGCCACCGCCGAAACGCTGGCCCGCGAACCGGTCCACGCCTGCAAGCGCCTTTTCGTCCAGCGCCAGGCGGTCAAGAAACACGCCGATCCCAGCGGGTTCGACGGCCCGGCCCTGGAGGCGGCTCTCGCCGTCCGCATCGGCGCGCCGGTGACCGAGGAGAACTTCGCCGCCGCGATCATCGCCTGGGAGCAGGAGGCCAACGCCGAGGCGCTGGACGAAGCGCTCCGCTACGCCGCCTGGGCCACGCTGACGCCGGCGGGCCACGCTCGCTGGGCCGATGCGGTGATGTTTCGTCTTCCACACAAAATCGACCCGCAGCATCTCGTCCCGGTCGAAACGATCGTGCGCGATGGCGTCACCATGATGCAACTGCCGCCATCGCATGGGCGCGCCCGCGACGGTTTCGCGCTGACCGATGCCGGAATGACCACGAACCAGGCGCTCGACCAGATGAACTACTGCATCTGGTGCCACGAACAGGGCAAGGACTCGTGCTCGAAGGGGCTGCTCGATCGCAAAAACCCCAGTGCCGGCGGTCGCTCTTTCCAGAAATCTGCGTTCGGTGTCGCCCTCAACGGCTGCCCGCTCGACGAAAAGATCAGCGAGATGCACGCGCTGCGCGCCGGCGGTCATCTTCTCGGTGCGTTCGCCACCATCGTCGTGGATAACCCGATGGTGGCCGCCACCGGCCACCGCATCTGCAACGACTGCATGAAGGCATGCATCTACCAGAAGCAGGAACCGGTCGATATTCCGCAGGCGGAGTCAGCCATCCTCCGTCAGGTTCTTGCTCTGCCCTGGGGCTTCGAGATCTACGCCCTGCTTACTCGGTGGAACCCGCTTGATATCCGCCGTCCCTTACCGCGTCCGGCGTCGGGACGCAGCGTCCTGATTGTCGGCCTCGGCCCCGCGGGGTTCACCCTGGCGCACCATCTGCTCAATGACGGCCATCACGTCGTCGCGATCGACGGCCTCAAGATCGAGCCTCTGGGCTTTGATCCCCGAGCGCCGATCCAGGACGCCGCGACGCTGTTCGAGGATCTCGACGACCGAGTCATGGCCGGCTTCGGCGGTGTCGCGGAATACGGCATCACCGTCCGCTGGAACAAGAATTACCTCAAGCTCGTCCGCCTGCTGCTCGAACGGCGCGCCGAGTTCTCCGCCCATGGCGGCGTGCGGTTCGGCGGCGGTGCCACGGTCTCGATGGACGATGCGTGGGCGATGGGCTTCGACCACGTGGCACTCTGCATGGGCGCGGGCAAACCGACGGTCATCGACATGCCGAACGGCCTGGCCCGCGGGGTGCGTCAGGCCAGCGACTTCCTGATGGCGCTGCAATTGACGGGTGCTGCCAAGCGATCATCCATTGCCAATCTGCAACTACGTCTGCCGGTGGTGGTCATCGGCGGCGGCCTCACCGCCATCGACACCGCAACCGAAAGCCTCGCCTACTACGTCCGCCAGATCGAGAAATTCGCCGCCCGCCACAGGATCCTCGTGGCCGAGAATGGGGAGGAGGCGACCCGCGCCGCCTGGTCCGCGGAGGAACGCGGCATCGCCGAAACCTTTCTCGCCCATGCGGCATGCGTCGCGCAGGAACGCGCCGCCGCCAGGGGCGAGGGCAGGGCGCCGCGCTTCGCTCCGCTGCTCGACGCCTGGGGCGGGGCCACGATCGTCTATCGCCGCCGCCTCGTGGACTCGCCCGCCTATACGCTGAACCACGAGGAAGTTGCGAAGGCGCTTGAGGAGGGCGTGCGCTTTGCCGAGGGTCTCACCCCGCTCGCCGTCGAGACGGATGACCATGGCCACGCCAGCGCCCTTGTCGTGCGCGCCGCCGACGGCACGCGGCACACACTCCCGGCCCGCGCCATTCTCATCGCCGCCGGCACCCAGCCCAACACCGTGCTCGCCCGCGAGGACGCGCGGGTGGCGCTCGACGGCCGCTATTTCCAGGCGATCGGCGAGGACGGCCGGCCGGTGACCCCGGAACGCAGCGCCAAGCCCGAAGTGGCCCAGGTGCTGATGCACGCGGCGGCGGACGGCCGCACGATCAGCTTCTTCGGCGACCTTCACCCCTCGTTTTTTGGCAATGTCGTGAAGGCCATGGGCAGCGCCAAGCGTGGCTACCCCGTGGTCAGCCGGGCGCTGGCCGCGCGTGACGCGGCTAGTACGCCGGAGTCCGTGCGCGCTGCCTCCGCCGGGTTTTCCCCCCGCGTCCATGCCGTGCGTCGCCTGACCCCCACCATCGTGGAGGTGGAAATTTTCGCCCCCGCCGCCGCCCGCGCCTTCCGGCCCGGCCAGTTTTTCCGCCTGCAGAACCTGGAACGGCATGCGCCACGCCTCGCCGAGCCCGGCATCGGTGCAACACTTCTGGGCATGGAGGGCCTCGCGATGACCGGCGCCTCCGCCGACGCCGCGCGTGGTCTGGTCAGCGTCATCGCCCTCGAAATGGGCGGCAGTTCGGATCTCTGCGCCCATCTCAAACCGGGCGAACCCGTCGTGCTGATGGGCCCCACAGGAACCCCGACGCACATCCCTGCAAACACCACCGCGTTACTGATCGGCGGCGGCCTCGGTAACGCTGTGCTGTTCAGCATCGGTGCTGCGCTGCGCGCCGCCGGCACCCGTGTTTTCTATGTGGCCGGCTACAAGGCCATGCGCGACCGCTACAAGATCGAGGAGATCGAGCGCGCCGCCGACTGTATCCTGTGGTGCTGCGACGAGGCGCCCGGCTTCGCTCCTGGGCGCAAGCAGGACCGCGCCTTCGTCGGCAACATCGTCGAGGCGCTGGTGGCCTACGGCAATGGCAGCCTCGGTGAGCAGCCCGTCCCGCTCGGCGAGGTCAGGCACCTCATCGCCATCGGCTCGGACCGCATGATGGCTGCTGTCGGTGCGGCGCGCCATGGCGTGCTGGCGCCTTATCTGCCCGCGGACCATACCGCCATCGGCTCCATCAACTCGCCGATGCAGTGCATGATGAAGGAAGTCTGCGCCCAGTGTCTGCAACCGCAGGTCGATCCTGCGACCGGCGAGCGCCGGGTCGTTTTTTCCTGCTTCAACCAGGACCAGGCGCTCGATTGGGTGGATTTTTCCGCCCTCGCCGAGCGCCTGCGCCAGAACGCCGTGGCCGAAAAGCAGACCGCGCAATGGGTCGATCGCGCGCTGCGCCGGCTCCGCGCGCGCCCGGACGCGCTGGCAGCGGAGTAATCTTGGCCGGCGCCCGGCTGCATCTTGTTGTGGGGCGGGATATCTCACCCCGCCACTTGTGGTTGTTCGATCGCCATGAGCGAAAGCCATGGCATGGCGCCGCGTCTGGCGGTGCGTCGCAGTCCAAGCGCCTTGTGCAACTCTCCGAGCTTCCCATGCGTTTATCGCATACCTGCAAGCCGCGCGTGTTTTCGCCGTGGCGCTTGCTGCGCTGCGGTGGGCGCTCCGAAAAACCCGAGGACTCAGCGCGGTGTTTCACTATTCACAGGTTTTTTCGCCCACCACGTTGCAAGTCGTTGACAGTCCCAGGGCGTCGGCCTAGAACCCCGCCGTCGCCGACGGGGCGGTCCAACTGCTCCGCCGGCTTTGTTCTTTGAGAACCGAATAGGATTGAGTGGAAGGGATACGTTGGCGGCGCCCACGGCATCACATGATGTCGGGCTGGCACTTTCGGGTGTTGGCGTTGGGTTTGCGCGATGAGTTGGTCTTACAACGGACCAGCTCAACCGGGCATGCCGCGCGTATCCTTCAAGATATGCGTGAAACATGTTCGGTTCCCGTCCGGACGACTTCTGGTCGTCCGAATGGAAGAGAATGAGTTGGGTCCTGTTCATGGGAGCGCCGGAGCGATCCGGAGCTCGGTATGAACCTGAGAGTTTGATCCTGGCTCAGAGCGAACGCTGGCGGCATGCCTAACACATGCAAGTCGCACGGTCAGCAATGGCAGTGGCGGACGGGTGAGTAACGCGTAGGTATCTGTCCTGGGGTGGGGGATAACCATGGGAAACTATGGCTAATACCGCATGACACCTGAGGGTCAAAGGCGCAAGTCGCCTTGGGAGGAGCCTGCGTCCGATTAGCTTGTTGGTGGGGTAACGGCCTACCAAGGCTC
>JAJXXT010000075.1 GCA_021780935.1 Pseudomonadota bacterium | reverse complement strand
CACCCGCCCGCTCGAGCAGACGGCGCGCCCGCTCGACCCCGCGCACGTCATCGCCGGCGCCCACTGGATCGTCCCGCCGGCGCCGGATGCCCGCCTTGCCATCGCCTATCAGGGTCCCGTGGCACCGGAGGCCAGCGCCGCCTTCGCCCAGCTCGCCGAGGACGTCCCGGGCGCCGGCCTGCTCGCCATCACCAGCCCCGACCGCCTGCACGCCGGCTGGCTCGCCGCCGCCCGCGCCCGCCGCGCCGGCCGCCCCGCCACCGCGCATATCGAAACGATCCTCGCCCCCCTGGCGCGCGACGCCGCCATCGTCTCCGTGCTCGACGGCCACCCCGCCGCCCATGCCTGGCTCGGCGCGGTGCGCGGCCAGCGCGTCGTCCCGCTCGGTCCCGACCATTTCGGCCAGGGTGGCGACATCCCCGACCTCTACCGCGAATACGGCATCGACACCGACGCCATCCTCGACGCCTGCGCCGCTGCCCTGCTCGGTTGATGCCCCCCGACCCGCAAACACCTCCCGACCCGCAACCGCCCCCCGCTCCGGAGCCATCCCGGCCGCGGCCCCGCCTCTCGCTCTACAATCTCGCCGCCGGCCACAGCGTCGAGCGCCTCGCCGCCCTCTCGGACGGCATCTTCGCCGTCGCCATGACGCTGCTGGTCCTCGACCTGCACATCCCCATCGCCCGCGGCGTCACCAGCGAATCCGGCCTCGCCGCCGCGCTCCTGCACCTCGCCCCCCGGCTCGGCATCTACGCCATGAGCTTCCTCACCCTCGGTATCTTCTGGGTCGGCCAGCAGACCCAGCTCAACCATCTCACCCATTCCGACCGCGACATCACCTGGCTGCACCTGCTGTTTCTGTTCACCGTGACGCTGGTGCCCTTCACCACCTCGCTGATGGCATCCTTCCCCGGCTTCCGCACGGCGCTGCTCGCCTACTGGTTCAACATCCTCCTCCTCGGCGCCACCCTGCTCGCCACCTGGCGCTGCGCGGTCGCCTCGGGCCTGGTCGAGGCGGAGACCCGCGCCCGCCTCGCCGGCGCCATGGAGCGGCGCATCCTCATCGCCCAGGCGCTCTATGCCCTTGGCGCCGCCCTCTGCGTCATCGGCACCGCCTGGAGCCTCGGCTTCATTGTCCTTGTGCAACTGAACTACGCCTTTGCCCCCCGCCTGCGCCTCTCCCGCCCGAACCCACCCCTGCGGCAGCCGCCGCCGGCCTGAAACCACCCGGCCCGAACCCCGGTCCAGACGCCTCCCCAGGCGCGCGCGCCTGTGCCATGGTCGCGGCATGGTACGCAGACCCAGCTTCGAGGGCGCGATCGAGCAACCGCGGCGCGGCGGGTCGCGCCGACGCAAGATCCGCCTGCGTCAGTTCTTCATCATCGGCACCGTCGCCGTCGTCGTCACCCTGGTCGGCGTCTACATCGTGCTGCGCGACGCCGGTGCCGGCCGCGCCATCACCGACTCTGAAATCCTTGCCGCCACCGTCGCGCGCACCGCCGCCACCCAGGCCGGCCACAACCTCGCCTCGGTCCGCAGCCTGCTGGCGGAGGTCGCGGCCCAGCCCACCGCCCCGCCGGTCACGCCGCGGCAACTCGGCGCCCGCCTCGCGATGCATCTCACCACGCTGCCCTCGGTGCGCGGCCTGCTCCTCGCCGACCCCGCCGGCCATGTCCTCGCCGCTCGCCCCGCCGGCCTCGCCGGTCTCGACGTCGCGCGGCAACCCTGGTTCACCGCCGCCCTCGCGGCCCCCTCCGGCACACCGTTGATGAGCGGCCCGCTCGTCGGCCTGCCCGGCCTCGGCGGCGGCGTGGCCCTCGCCTATGCCGAGGCACGGCGCGGCCCCACCGGCCAGTTGCTCCGCGTCGCGGTGGTGTTCTTCGACCCCAACGAGCTGCTCTCCGCCACCGCGCCCCTGGTCCAGGGCTTCGGCGTCGGCATCCGCCTGCAATCGCGCGACGCCGCCATCATCGCCGGCACCGACGTTACGCCGGCGATGATCGGCAAGCCCGACCCCGAGCGTGTGCGCGCCCTCTCCGCCACCGCCTCGCAGCGGCCGGGCGACCACGCCACCACCCATTTCGCGGATGCCGCCGGCCACGGCTCGGTGGTCTCCTTCGCCTCGGTCCCCGGCACCGGCCTGGTCATCGCCGCCAGCCAGCGCAACAGCATCGCCCTCACCCCGGCGCGCCGCGACGCCACCATCCTCGGCATCTGGCTCGGCGCGCTGGGCTTCGTCATCCTCATCTCGCTCTGGCTGCTCTACGGCCAGGCCCAGACGCTGCGCCGCCAGGGCGACCGTCTCGCCCGCAGCGAGCGCGCCGCACAGTCCGCCGGCCGCGCCAAGCAGGAATTCCTCGCCGCCATGAGCCACGAGATCCGCACGCCCATGAACGGGGTGATCGGCATGGCCGGCCTGCTGATGGACACCCGCCTCGACGCCGAGCAGCAGCGCTACGTCGCCACCATGCAGAGCTCGGCCGAGCATCTGCTGACGGTGCTCAACGACATCCTCGACTTCTCCAAGATCGACGCCGGCGCCGTCGTGCTCGAACACGTCCCGTTCCGCCTCGAGGCCGAGGTCGCGACCATCATGTCGCTGATGACGCCCGCCGCCGCCGGCAAGGGGGTGGAGATGATCTACCGCGCCGGCCGCGGCGTGCCCGACCGCCTGATCGGCGACCCCGGCCGGCTGCGCCAGATCCTGCTCAACCTCGTCGGCAACGCCGTCAAATTCACCCAGTCCGGCTGGGTCGAGCTGGCCTTCGAGGCCCGCCCGCGCGACGAGGCCTCGATCCTCCTCACCGGCATCGTCACCGACACCGGCATCGGCGTGGACCCCAAGCGCATCCCCGCTCTGTTCGAGCGCTTCAGCCAGGCCGATGCCTCGATCTCGCGCCAGTATGGCGGCACCGGCCTCGGGCTGGCCATCTGCCGCCGCCTTTGCGAGCTGATGGGCGGCTCGATCGGGGCGGCCACACGCGGCGGCGGCCGCGGCAGCGAGTTCCGCTTCTCCATCGCCGTCGCCCGCGACCCCACCCACGCCGCGACCCCGCCGAGCCTTGAGGGCAGGCGCTACCTCGTCGTCGATGACGTCGAGCCGGCCGGCGCCGGCGCCGTCCGCATGCTGGAACAACTGGGCGCGCAGGCCGAGGCGCTCTCGGACGGTGTCACGGCGCTGGCCCGCCTGCGCGCCGCCGCCGCCCGCCCCTACGACGCCCTGCTGCTCGACCGCACCCTGCCGGTGATGGACGCAACCGCGATCGCGCGTGCCGTCCGCACCGATGCCTCCTGTGCCGCCGGTGTCCGCCGCCTGGTGCTGCTCGCCCCGGTGCATGCCGGCCAGTCGCGTGACGGGCTCGACCTGTTCGACGCCGTGCTGTCCAAGCCGCTGCTCCCCGGCGCGCTGCGCGGCCTCGCCGAGATCGCGCCGCGCGAGACCCGCGCCGCGGCGGCGCCCGTGGCACCGCAGCCCGTCGCGACACCGCTGCGCGGCCTCAACGTGCTCCTGGCCGAGGACAACCCCACCAACCAGCTCGTGACCAAATCCATCCTCACCCGCGCCGGTGCCCGGGTGGACGTGGTGGCCGATGGCAGTGCGGCGGTCGCCGCCGCCCGCGCCGGCGCCTACGACGTGATCCTGATGGACGTGCAGATGCCGGGCATGGACGGGCTCGACGCCACCCGGGCGCTGCGCGCCGCCGGCTCGCGCCTGCACATCATCGGCCTCACCGCGGCGGTCGGTCCGGAATTCGAGGCCGCCTGCCTCGCCGCCGGCATGAACGCCTTCCTCGGCAAACCCGTCGCCCGCGAGGTCTTGCTCCGCTCCCTCGAAGCCCTGGTCCCCCAAACCACCTGAGTGCGACCACGGGAGGCGCAAGCCACCGCTTGCCCCACCAAGCCGCCTCGCGCACCATCGCCCGACGCATGCCCCGCCCGCCCGCCCGCCGCCGCCCGCGCCTCGCCACCGGCCTCGCCACGGCACTGCTATCCGCTCTTGCCGCCTGCGCCATGCCGGCAGCCCCCGCGCCCTCCTGCGCCTTCATCCATGAGGGCACGCTCGCGGTCCGCTATCTCGGCGGCGTGCCGGCCACCGACGTCGCCATCGACGGCCACCAGGTCACGATGCTGGTCGACACCGGCGCCGAGTTCTCGATCGTGAGCCGCCCCGCCGCCCGCGCGCTCCACCTGCCGCGCGACCAGCACGAAACCGTCCAGCTCAACGGCATCGGCGGCGCCATGACCGTCTCCCACCCCGTCGAGGCCCGCACGCTCGGCTTCGGGGCCATCACCCTGCACCACCGCGCCCTCGCCGTGGTCCCCGGCAACCAGGGCGTGTTCGCCAAATTCCCCTGGCACGAGGTCGGCGGCATCCTCGGCCTCGACGTGCTCGCCCGCTACGACCTCGATCTCGACCTGCCGCACCGCCGCATCCGCCTGCTGGCACCGCGCAACTGTCCCGCCGGCGGTCCGCCCTGGCCCGGCCCGGCCGCGGCGCCACCCCCGGTGCGTTCGGCGCAATTGCTGCGCAACCTCGTCTTCGAGGTGCGGCTCGACGGTCACCCGGTTCCGGCGATCATCGATTCCGGCGCCGGCGCCGTCGTCGTCTCCCTCGCCGCGGCCCGCCGCGTGGGCGTCACCGCGGCGGTACTTCGCTCCGCCCGCACGATCTACGTCCAGGGCGGCAACAAAAGCGACGTCGCCGCCCGCTTCCACCGCTTCCGCCAACTCGCCATCGGCGGCCTGGTGTTCAACCGCCCGATGCTGCCGGTGATGGCGTTCGGCGGCACCGCGCCCGGCATCGCGCCCGGCGTCCTGGTTGGCGAAACCCTGTTGCGCCACCACCGCGTCTTCATCTCCTACGCCGCGCGCCGCGTCTTTATCGCGCCCGCGCCCTCACGCTGAGCTATTTTCGCATTTTGCACGGATCGCGACTCGCATATTGCAGATTTGCCTTGCAAATCGCGAAAACAACCCTCTAAACTGCCATGAAACCCCCCGGAACCCCTGGCATGGCCTTTGCGATACATCCGTCAGACGATCTCGGGGGCCTGATTGATGTTCGACGGAATCATGTGCGAATCCAACACGGTGCGGCTCATTCTTCGGGGCTGCGTCGACGGCGCCTCGGCGCCCGGGCTGTTGGAGGGCATGGAAGCCGTCATCCGTCACGGCAACTCGGACGTGGTCCTCGACATCGCCCACGTCTCCCAGCTCGACGGCTCCGCCATCGGCGCCTTTTCCTTCCTGTTCCGCCGCCTCGCCGCCCAGGGCCGCAAGCTCGCGGTGCGCGGCGCTTCCGGCCAGCCGCTGCGCATGCTGCGCGACCTCGGCATCGCCTCGCTCCTCGGCGTCGTGGCACCGCAGCCGCGCCGCGTTGCCGCCGCTCATTTCGCTTGGGCCCTGGCTCGCTGATCGCTCGCCCCCTGATCCCGGCCAGCGGCCCGAAGGGGCTGGTGCGTCCCCTCCCGGCGCGCCAGCCCCGCCTTTTTTCCCCCCACCCGGAGTCTGGTGAGGCCTCGCGCTCATGACCCTCGCCGCCGACCTCCTCGTCGACCTGCCGGAACCCGACGTCCGCTCCATCCTCGTCCTGTTCGGCCAGGATCTCGACCGCCTGCTGCCGGAGGTCGCCGCCGCCGCCGCCGCCGGTGCCGCCGAGCCCTTCCGCCGCGCCTGCCACGCCATCGCCGGTGCTGCCGGCGCCATCGGTGCCACGGCCCTCGAAACCGCCTGCCGCCATGGCATGGCCATCGCCAAGGCCCAAGACGAGGCAACCCAACTCGCTGACGCCGCCGCCGCCGTCGCCGCCGCGTCGCGCGCCACCCGCGCCGAACTCGCGACGGTCATCGCCCGCCTGCCGGAAGCCTGAGCCAGGCCGCCCCGCCATGGCGGACACCGCATCGCGCTCTGCGCCGGCCCGCATTCTGGTCGTCGAGGACAGCATCACCCAGGCGGAAATCGCCCGCCTGCACCTCGCCGAACTCGGCCACGCGCCGGAGGTCGTCGGCACCGCCGCCGCCGCCCGCGACTGGCTGCGCCACGCCCACCCCGACGCGCTGCTGCTCGACATCGAGCTGCCCGACGGCTCCGGCCTCGACGTCCTGCGCGGCCTGCGCGCCGAGGGCGACGACGCCGCCGTCATCGTCGTCACCGCCAACGCCTCGATCAACGCCGCGGTGGAGGCGATGCGCGCCGGTGCGACCGATTTCCTGGTCAAGCCCTACGCCCGCGCCCGCCTCGCCGTCACGCTCGCCAACGCGCTCGAAAAACGCGCCCTGATCGCCCAGCTCAGCCGCGTCCAGGCGCAGCTCGGCCGTGACCGCTTCTTCGGCTTCATCGGCGCCTCGGAGCGCATGCAGGCCGTCTACCGCACCATCGAGAACGTCGCCCAGAGCCGCGCCTCCGTCTTCATCACCGGCGAATCCGGCACCGGCAAGGAACTCGCCGCCGAGGCCATCCACCGCGCCTCCGCCCGCGCCTCCCGCCGCTTCGTCGCCCTCAACTGCGGCGCCATCCCCCGCGACCTGCTGGAATCCGAGGTCTTCGGCCATGTCAAAGGCGCCTTCACCGGCGCCGTCGCGGACCGCGAGGGCGCGGCCAAGCTCGCCGATGGCGGCACGCTCTTCCTCGACGAGATCGGCGAAATGCCGCTCGCCATGCAGGTCAAGCTGCTGCGCTTCGTCCAGACCGGCACCTTCAACCCGGTCGGCACCGCGCGCGAGGACCGCGTCGATGTCCGCTTCATCTGCGCCACCAACCGCGACCCGATGCTGGAGGTGAAGGCCGGCCGCTTCCGCGAGGACCTCTACTATCGCCTCTACGTCGTCCCCCTGGAACTGCCGCCGCTGCGCGAGCGCGGCGGCGACGTGCTGCTCATCGCGCACCATTTCCTCGCCCAGTTCTCGCGCGAGGAAAAGCGCAGTTTTCGCGACTTCGACGCGGCGGCCGAGGCGCTGCTCGCCGCCTATCGCTGGCCCGGCAATGTCCGCCAGTTGCAGAACGCCATCCGCAACGTCGTGGTGCTGAACGACGCTACCACCGTCACCGCCGCCATGCTGCCGCCACCGCTGCACGACCCGGCCGCGCCGGCCGCCGGCGCCGCTCCTGGCCGCGAATCGCAAAGTCCGTCTCAACTCCCCCCGCCCGCTCCGGAAGACACCGTTGCGGAAATATCGGCGCCAGATGATACCGTCGCAGGGCTGGAACCCACCGCGATGGGCCAGGCGGGGATGGGGGAGGGAATCGTGCCGCTCGCGCTGATGGAAAAACGCCTGATCCTCGCCGCCCTCGCGCACACCGCGCAGGACGTGCAGAAGGCCGCCGTGCTGCTCGATATCAGCCCCTCGACCATCTACCGCAAGCTCGCGCAATGGAAGGCGTGACCGCGCCGCCGCCCGGCAAATCCGAACTCTTTGCCGGCCGCCCGCGCCGAGAGGAACCGCTGCGCGGCGGCGAGATCGAGCTCGACTACCTGCCGCCGCGCGTCGTCGTCGCCAAGCGCACGCTCGACATCGTGGTCGCCGTCATCGGCATCCTTCTCACAGCACCGCTCTGGCCGCTCATCGGGCTCGCCATCAAGCTCGATTCACCGGGCGAGATCTTCTACCGCCAGATCCGTGTCGGGCGCATGCTCACCACCCACACGGAACTGTTCCAGATCATCAAATTCCGCTCCATGCGCTTCGACGCGGAAAAGGGCACCGGCGCGGTCTGGGCGCAGCGCTCCGACCCGCGCGTCACCCGCGTCGGCCGCTTCATCCGCAAGACCCGGCTCGACGAGCTGCCGCAGATGCTCAACGTGCTCTACGGCGACATGTCGGTGGTCGGCCCCCGCCCGGAGCGCCCGGCCCTCTACGCCAGGCTGGAGCGCGACGTGCCGTTCTTCGTGGACCGCACCTCCGGCCTGCGCCCCGGCGTCACCGGCCTGACCCAGGTCCGCCAGGGCTACGACAACTCGATCGAGGATGTCCGCCGCAAGGTCGCCTACGACGCCGCCTACGCGATGCAGCTTTCCACCCTGCGCGGCTGGTTCGTCACCGACCTCACCATCATGTTCGCCACCCTGCGCACCATGATCACCGGCCGCGGCGCGCAATAGCCGCCGCCCGCCCGCGGGGCGTTCCATTTTTGGCTCTTGACCCACCAGCTTCACCGCATTAGGATTTTATTACCGCGTTTTTAGCCGTTCCGGATCGGGAGATTGTGCATGCAAGTTTCGATCAAGCCGGCTTTCACCGCCGTCGTCCTGGCCTTGGCGCTCGGTGCCACGGCGCTGGGGTTCGCACCCCGAGCCGGAGCGGTCTCTCTCAGCTTCGCGAATGGCAATCCCGGAGACTGGGCCGACACGTTCGCCGCACCGCTCACCATCAAGACGTCCAACACCGGCGGGCCGGTCGGCGCGGGCTTTACGGTGCTGCCGAACACCGATGGTTTCATCGATGCCGGTCCTACCACCCAGTTTGGCTACACTTATTTCGATACGTCATCGTACGGCTCGTTGAGCCAGTCCATCGCAGTCTATCTGGACCCGAATAAGACGACCTTTCAGTCCGGCCAGTTCATGCTCGACGAGGCACCCAACGCTACGGTCGCGAACACCTATGGCGGCGGCTCGCCGACGCTCTGGGGCGCCGAGGAGGACATCATCGTCACCGGCACGACGACCGGCATCACGCTCTCCGGCTCCACCGGTTTCAAGGGCGGCTTTCAGCAATTCACGTCGCTCGGCACCATCACCGTCGCCGGCTGGTACGATTTCCAGATGACCTGGACCCGGGGGACGGCCGCCACCGACCCCGTCAGCACCACGCTCAGCGTCAATGACCTCACCTCCTCGTCGGCGGTGGGCTCGACCACCAACCCCGACTATGCCGGGCTGAACGGCGGTGAACCCGATCTGTGGCAGAGCCAGTATCTCGCTGGGCCCGGCTACATGTGGTTCACGTTCTGGGATCCGCCCTTCTCGAACGGCAAGCTCAAAGTCGCCGACATACAGGTTCAGGGCCAGTCCGTTCCGGAGCCTGGTAGCCTGTCGCTCTTCGCCGTCGGCTCCCTCGCGCTGCTGCTCATCGCCGCGCGGCGCCGCCATCGCGCCTGACGATCGCGGCCGCCTCCCCACGGCCGCGGCGCGCCATAGCCCCACCTCGTAAACCAGCCGGCGTGGGGAAAGCCGGCCAGGGGCGGGGCAGGGGGCACCTCACCGCTCCGGCGGCGGCCGCCACGCCTCCAGCGCCGCCACCGCGTCGCGCAGCGCCGCCGCGATCATCTCGGCATTGCCCCGCTCCAGCACCTGCGCCAGCACGCCGAGCCCGAGTGTCGCCGCGCCGCGCTCCAGCACCCGCAGTGTCGCCGCCTCCGGCAGCGCCCCGCCCCCGGTCAGCGCGCCCGCCTCCTCGATGAACTGGCGCACCACCTCCGCCGCCGCAGCACCCCCGATGCTCGCCGCCAGACCATCGACCACCCCCCGCTCCAGCACCTGCGCGGCCGGCATCGCCGCCGCCCCAGTGTTCACCGGATGCCCCGCCGACAACACCATCGCCAGCGCCGCCTCCAGCCGGGCCAGCGTGATCGGCTTGCTCTCGAAATGGTTCATCCCCGCCACCAGCCCCGCCGCCACCTCCGCCGGGCTGGCATGCGCCGAAAGCCCGATCACTGGCGTCGCCCCCACCGGCCCCGCCAGTGTGCGTATCGCTCGCGTCGCCTCGATCCCGTCCATGTTCGGCATCATCACATCCATCACCACCAGGTCGATGCCGCCATGCCCCACCGCCTCCACCGCCGCCGCCCCGTCCGGCACACAGGTCACCCGGTGCCCCAGCCGCTCCAGCAGCCGGCTCGCCACCAGCCGGTTGGTGTCGTTGTCCTCCGCCAGCAGCACATGCAGCGCCGCCGGCCTCGCCTCCGCCGGCGCCTCCGCCACCGCCCGCAGCCTGGCCTCGAAGCGGAACGTGCTGCCCAGCCCCGGCACGCTCTCCACCTCGATATCGCCGCCCATCTCCCGCACCAGCCGCCGGCTGATCGCAAGCCCCAGCCCGCTGCCCCCGAACCGCCGCGAGATCGAGCTGTCCACCTGGCTGAACTCCTGGAACAGCCGCCCCATCGCCTCCGCCGCGATGCCGATGCCGGTGTCGGCCACCGCGACCGAGAGCACCACCGTCTCGCCCTCGCGCCGCGCCGTCGCCGCCAGCCGCACCGAGCCGCTCTGGGTGAACTTCACCCCGTTGCCCAGCAGGTTCAGCACCACCTGGCGCAGTCGCGGTGCATCGCCCGCCACCACGCGCGGCAGGTCGGGCGCGAGGTCGAGTTCGAGCGCCAACCCCTTGTTGCGCGCCGCCCCGCCCATCAGCTCCACCGCGCCGCGCAGCAGCGACGCCAGGTCGAACGGCCGGATGTCGAGCTCGAGCCGCCCCGCGTCGAGGCGCGAAAAATCCAGGATATCGTTGATCAGCTGTAACAGATGCTCGCCGCTGTCGATGATGATGCGCACATAGTGCCGCGCCGTCGCATCGAGCGGCAGGTCCTGCATCAGCCCCGCGACGCCGATGATCCCGTTCATCGGCGTGCGGATCTCATGGCTCATCACCGCGAGGAACTCCGCCCGCGCCGCCCCCGCGCGTTCGGCCTCGTCGCGCGCCACCTCGGCCATGGTCTCGGCCTGCCGGCGCTGCGTCACGTCGCTGAACGTGCGCACCGCGCCGCCGCCGATCAGCCGCTCGGTACGGATCTCGAGCACGCTGCCATCCGGCCGCGCCCGCTCATAGGTGCCGAACCGCGTGCTGAACGCCCCGGCCCGCACCTCGCGCAGGAACTCGGGGTCCATCTTGTCGGGCGGTCCGAACTCGCCGTTCGCAAGCTGCCAGGCGGTGATGTCGGCGAACCAGATGCCCGGCCGGGACAGCTCAGCCGGCAGCCCCAGCAGCGCCGCCGCGCGCTTGTTCATCACCCGAACCCGCCCGCCGGTATCGATCATCATGATGCCCTGGGTCACGTTGTCGAGCAGCAATTCGAGCAGTCGGTTTACATTACGATATCGCAACCATATCAGGGTTGCGATCGCCACCAGAAACAGCGCGAGCCAGGACAGCATGACGGTGGCGAACAACAGCACCACCCGTCGGCGCGCCGCCGCCGCCTGCACGTCACGCCGCGGCACCCCCACGGTCGCCACCAGCCCGGTGCCCGGCACCATCTGAAAACTGGTCAGCCGGTCCACCCCGTCGCTTGGCGTCACCGCTTCGAACACGCCCGCGCGCCGCCCCCCCAGCAGGGCCGCGATCGTCGGCGCCGTATCGGCCTCGCCGGCGCTGCCCGCGCCCGCGCCCACCAGCGGCGGCATCCGCAGCCACAGCCGCCCGTCGCTGC
>JAJXXT010000022.1 GCA_021780935.1 Pseudomonadota bacterium | reverse complement strand
GCCACGCCGAGCCCGGCGCCGCGTTGCAGGTGGTGAGCCTGCGCGTTTCCGCCACGCGCCCGGCGCCGGCGCTCACCCTGCCGCGCCGTGCCGGCCGCCCGCATGCACCGGCGGCACTGGGCGAGATGCCGGTCCGCCTCGGCGGGCAGACGCGCCAGGCGCTGCTGCTCGCGCGCGCGGATCTCGACCCCGGCGCGCATTTCGCGGGCCCCGCCATCGTGGTGCAGCCGGATTGCACGGTGCTGGTGCCGCCCGGCTGGCAGGCGACGATCGACGAGCTCGGCAACATCGACCTGGAGCGGCCCTGATGCGCACCGATCCCATCACCCTGCAGGTGCTGCGCAACCACGTCCGCGCCGCGGCGGAGAGCATGGCGACCACGCTCTACCGGACCGCCCATTCCACCTTCGTCAAGGAGACGGAGGATTTCACCATCCAGCTGCTGGATGCGCACGGCAAGCCCTGCGCCGTACCGATCGATCTGGGCGCGACGTGGTATCCGGCGCTCGATTACGAGGCGGCGATCGCGCTTGTGCCCGGGGGCTACCGGCCCGGCGACATCGCCATCACCAACGACCCGTATTCCGGCTTCCTCGCCACCCATTCGCCCGACATCGTGATGTGGAAACCCGTTTTCCACGACGGCGAGATCATCGCCTTCGCCGGCGGGCACATCCACAACGTCGATGTCGGCGGCGCGGTCCCCGCGAGCCTCTCGCGCACGCTGACGGACGTGCACCAGGAAGGCATCCGCATCCCGCCCGCGAAGCTCTACAGCGAAGGCGTGCTCGACGAGGTCTTACTGCGCGTGCTGCTGGCGAACGTGCGGGTTCCGGAACAGAATTGGGGCGACCTCAAGGCCCAGGTCGCCGCCGTGAACACCGGCGAGCGGCGCATCCTCGAACTCGTGCGCCGCTTCGGGGTGCGCACCGTCCGCGACGGGCTCGCCGACCTGCTCGACTACGCCGAGGGTCAGGCGCGCGCCGTGCTCGCGGACCTGCCGGACGGCGAATACCGCTTCACCGAATATTGCGACGAGGATGCGGCTGGCGGCAATCCGCTGCGCCTCTGCCTCAATTTGCGCATCGCGGGCGACGCCGCCGAGCTCGACTTCACCGGCTCGGATCCGCAGACGCTGGCCTCGCTCAACGTGCCGACGGGCGGGCATCCACGCCACTCGTTGATGCTGGTGGGTGTCTATTACGTGCTCTCGGCGCTGCATCCGGGCATCACGCTGAACTTCGGAACGATCCGGCCCTTCACCTGCATCGCGCCGCCCGGCAGCGTGCTGAACCCGAGCTTCCCCGCGGCGGTGGGCATGCGCAGCCTGACCTGCGGGCGGCTGCGCAGCCTCATCTTCGGCGCCTTCGCCGCCGCGGCGCCCGAGCGGTTGCCGGCAGCGCCGGCCGGCGCCACCTCGATCATCAACGTCGCCGCCGAGCATCCGCGCACCGGGCGGCGTACCATCACCGCCGTCGCCCCCATCGTCGGCGGCGGCGGCGGGATGCCGCATTGCGACGGCACGGACGGCGCCGGCGCGGATTCCGCCTATCTCAAGAACAGTCCCGTCGAGATCACGGAATCCGAGGCGCCGGTGCGGATCCTGCGCTACGGGCTGATGCCGGACACGGGCGGCCCCGGCGCCCATCGCGGCGGCATGGCCCAGGTGCTGGAGTTCTGCGCCACGGCGCCGGATGCCTTCGTCACCGCGCGCAACCGTGACCGCAGCGTCTTCCAGCCCTGGGGCGTACTCGGCGGCGATCCCGGCAGCGCCGGCAGCTTCACGCTCAATCCCGGCGCCGCCGGCGAGCGCGACCTGCGCAACACGGACGCGCTGCGCCTGGCGCCCGGCGACGTCCTGCGTGTGATCTCGCCAGGCGGCGGCGGGCGCGGCGACCCTTTCTGCCGCGCGCCCGAGGCGGTGCTGCGCGACGTCCGCGCGGGGCTGGTCAGTGCCGCAGCCGCGCGGCGGGATTACGGCGTGGCGATCGCGGACGGCGCGATCGACACCGAGGCGACGGCGCGGCTGCGCGCGGCGCGGCCCGAGCGCACCGGCTTTGCCCCCGGGCGCGCGCGGGTCGCGCACGAGCGGCGTTGGAATGCGGCCGCTTACGGCGCGATGCACGAGCTGCTTGCCGACATCCCACCGAGTCGTCGTTCCTTTGTCAAAACGATGCTGTTTGACGCCGTCCGCGATGCGCCGCCCGAGCGCGAGGCGAGCGATGTGATCCGCGAGGCCTTCGCGCTCTGGACGCGCCGCGCGACCGCCCTTCCAACCCTGCCGTAAGAGGCTCAAAACCATGGCCGCTGCCTCGATCTTTGCGAACGATTTCTCGCCCGTGCCGTGGTGGTGGGAGGGCTTCGCCCCACCGGCCGATCCACCGGCGGAGCTGCCGCGCCAGGTGGGCACGCTCGTCGTCGGCGCGGGCTATGCGGGTATCGCCTGCGCGCTGCGCCTCGCCGAGGCGGGCGAGGATGTCCTGGTGCTGGACGCCGCGGCGCTGGGGTTCGGCGCCAGCACGCGTTCGGGCGGCCAGGTCTCGGGTGGCGTCAATGTCGGCAAGTCACCGACGCGCAGGCCCCTGCCCGAGGCGCGCAAGGCCGCGCTGCTGCGCGATGCCGCCACCGGCTTCGGCCTGTTCGAGGAACTGCTGGGCCGCCATCAGATCCGCTGCGGCTATCATCGTACCGGGCGGATCAACGGGCTCTGGGCGCCGCAGCACGCCGAGGGCTGGCGAAGCCGGGCGGAGGACCTCAACCGTTACGCCAGTGCCGACGTGCGCATCCTCTCGCGCGAGGAATGCCGCCGTGAGATCGGCAGCGACTTCTACCATGGCGGCATCTCGATCGGCCGCGCGGGGCATCTGCAGCCAGCGGAATATTACGGCGGGCTGCTCGCCGCCGCGCGCCGCGCGGGCGCGCGCTGCCATGGCGAGACGCCGGTTCGCCAGGTCCGCCGCTCGGCCGGCCGCTACGTGATCGAAACGTCGCGCACCAACCTCGTTTCGGACCGGGTCGTCTTCGCCACCAACGCCTATAGCGGCACCTATTCGCGTGATGTCGCGACCGATCTGCGTCGCGGGATCATTCCGGTTGCGACGCATATGATCGCGACGGAGGAATTGCCGGAAGACCTCGCGCGCTCGCTGCTGCCCACCGACCGCGCGATTTCCGAGACCTGCCGCGTCATCAGCCATTACCGACTCTCGCCCGACGGCAGGCGCCTGCTGTTCGGCAGCCGCGCCACGTTCTTCCCGGCCAGCGAACGGCACACGGCGCAGCTGCTCCATCGTGGCATGATCGCGCGTTTCCCCCAGCTCGCCGGGCGGCGCATCACCCATAGCTGGGGCGGCCAGGTGGCGATGACGTTCGACCATCTGCCGCATATCGGCGGCGGCGAGGGGCGCTTTTTCGTGGCCGGGTGCAACGGGAGTGGCGTGGTGATGATGACCTATCTCGGCCACGCGCTCGCCGAGAAGATCCTCGCCCACACCGCCGAGCCCGTGTGCGCCTATGATGGCGGCCCGCCGCCGGGTCACGCGCTCTACGACGGCACGCCCTGGTTCATGCCGGCGGTCGGCACCTGGTTCCAATTCCGGGACCGTTTCGAACGGCGCGCGTAAGTTCGCCGCCCGGATCGCGGCCACCGAACGCCTTGAGGCGGCGGAAGCTGGGCTCAGCGACGCTCTGTAGCTTGTCGCGCTCGGCCTCGTGCGGGATCGGGACGTGGCAGGAGGTATGGCGCTGTGAGGAGCGGAGAAAAGTTGCGCTGGATCAGTCGCCGCAGCCTCGCGCGGGGGATGTGGAGCTGGCAGCGCTCGAACCGGCGAGGCGCATCCTGATGGTGTGGAGGTTGAAAACGATCACCGTCAGCGCGGCGAAGAGGATCGTCATCACCGCGCCCTGGATGGTGGCGCCCCACCTTATGATCTGAACGATCTGACCAAGCTCGATGGTTTGCTGGCTTGCGTGGATGCCGGCACCGGGTGTCGCGAGCGCACAGGAGAATGGCGCCAGCCCCAACGATGGCAGCATCGCGCGATGTCCTTCGTTGTCGTTCGGTCGCGCCGACGGCGTAAATATGCCGGACAGCGCCCGCCCCCCGCCCATTTGCTTCATAACTTGTTGAAAGCACGTGGCGTCCCGTAGGGGATTCGAACCCCTGTTACCGCCGTGAAAGGGCGGTGTCCTGGGCCTCTAGACGAACGGGACCGCGGCTGCTGCCTTCTCGCCGAGGCGCCCCGCCGGGTCAAGCCGGGTGGTCGTGCTTGGTTTTCGCGGCGTAGTCCATGCCCGGCAGCAACAGCCGCTGCGCCGCGTGGCGCAGGCGGCGCGGCAGCCTGCGATAGGCGGCGCGCAGCCAGCCCAGCCGCGCCAGCCGCCGCAGCCCGCCATGGTGCCACATCGCCAACGCCTGCCCCCAGGCGTCGAGCGGCATGATCTGCTCGAACACCGCCTCCCGCGCCTCGCCCCATTGCTGCTTGTAGGCGACATCGCCAGGCAGGAAATCGAACACCTCCAGCCGCTGCTCGAAACACCAGCGCACCAGGTGCTCGAGCAGCAGCCGCGAAGGCGACAGCCGCGCGAAGCGCTGGTCATAGACGAAACCCTCGAACAGGAACCGCTCGCCGCGCACGATCCCGTAGCCCACGGAAAGCGTTGCCTCCTCGGAGCCGAGGCGCCCCACCAGGAGCTTCCCGGCGTCGAACAGCGCCAGCCGGTTGGCCTGCTCGAAATCGCGATAGGGGCCGGGGCTAAACTGCTGGTTCGAGATGCCGCGCGCCGCCAGCCAGTGCTGCTTCAGTGCCGTATAGGCCTCGAGCTGCGCCGCCGCCTCGTCGCGGGTGCGGGCGCGGCGGAACCGCACCTCGCCTTCCAGCTCCGCCACCCGCCGCCACTGCCGGCGCTGGTCGGCGAGCAGGCGTCGCGGCAGGTGTTTCTCGTAGCGTTCCCAGCCGCCCCAGTCCGCGAGGCGAATGATCCAGACTTGGTGCTGCGCGCGGAACCGGCGGCGATGGCCGCCGAGACGCAGGATCGGCGACGTCTCCGGCACCCCTCGCAGCACCAGGCAACTGCCGCCGAGCGCGCGGCGCATCGCCTGCCAGGCCGCCTCCGCCCGGGCCGCCTGGCACGGGTCCGGTGCCAGCAGGATGTCATTGGGGCCGGAGGGATTGCCGCCGAGCGCCTCGACCATGCGCCCGCGCCGGACCAGCGGCCAGATCAGCACCACCGCGCCGTCCTGCCGCCCGACCACGATGGCCAGCCGCGCGCCGAGCGGCCTGGCCACCAGCGTCCAGGCGCGCCAAGTCTCGTCGAACCCGAGCGCGGAGAGGGCCTCCCCGCAGCGCCGCTCCAGCGCGCGCCACGCCGTCGCGAGCGCGGCAAACGCCGCCTCGTCGCGAACGAACTCGACTTGGAAATCCGACAATTCGCTGTCCGTCATCGATCCCAGGTCTGCCACGCCGCGCACGCGCACCGGCGGCCGACGTCACGAACCCGTGAAGCTACGTTTCGGCGTCCGGCATGGTCAAGAATTCGCCAGATCCACGATCGCGAGGTCGACACTGGTCTCGCCCTGCCAGACCTGGGCGCGCAGATGCCCGGCGACGGACACCGGCCGCCCGTCGCGCGCCAGCAGCCGCGCCGCCAGCGCCTCCTCGCGCGCCCGTCCCGGCCGCGCGCCGAACAGCATCGCCTTCAGCCGCGCGCCGCCGGCCTCGGGCTCGACGAAAGCGCGCACGCTGGTGCCATCCTTGCCCACCCGGTCGGCCCGGACGATCCGTGCCCGCGGGATCGCCATCACCGGCTCCTCGTTGCCCGCTCCGAACGGCGCCAAGCGCCCGATCGCCTCGGTGAGCGGCAGCGTCGCTCCGGCCACCGAGACGCTGGCGTCGACCGCCAGGTCCGCCGCCGCCGGCAGCTCTCGCGCCGCCGCGAATCGCTGGTCGAGGAAGGCATGCAGCGCCTCGATCCCCTCCGCGCGCAGGGTGAACCCGGCCGCGAGCAGGTGTCCGCCGCCGGCCATCAGCAGCCCCGTCTGCCGCGCCGCGATGATCGCGGCGCCGAGATCGAAGCCGACGACGCCGCGCGCCGAACCCTTCGCCACCCCGTCGGCGAGGGCCGCCACCGCCGCCGGGCGGTTGAACCGCTCGCGGATCCGCCCGGCGACGATCCCGACCACGCCCGGGTGGAGTTGCGATCGCGCAACGAGGGCGCAGGCATGCCCCGCCGCGAATTGCCGCTCGGCCTCCGTCATCGCGAAGGCCAGCATCTCCGCCTCCACGTCCTGGCGCTTCTGGTTCACGGCGTCGAGCTCGGCGGCGATCGGCATCGCCTCGGCCTCGTCGGCCGCGAGCAGCAGCCGCACGCCCAGCCCCGATTCCGCGATCCGCCCGCCGGCATTGATCCGCGGCCCCAGTGCCCAGCCCAGCGTCATCGCGTTCGGCGCCCCGCCGATGCGCGCGACCGCCATCAGCGCCGCGAGCCCCGGCCGCCGCCGCTGCCCCAGCACCTTGAGCCCCTGCGCCACCAGCGCGCGGTTCAGTCCCGTGAGCGGCATCACGTCGCACACCGTCGCCAGCGCCACCAGGTCGAGGGCGGCGATCAGGTCCGGCTCCCTGCGTGCGGCAAAGAACCCGCCGCGCCGCAGCTCGCGCAGCAGCGCCACCGCGGTCAGGAAGGTGATCGCCGTGGCGCACACGCTGCCAAGTCCCGAGGTATCGTCCAGCCGGTTCGGGTTCACCGTTGCCAGCACCGACGGCGGCGGTCCCTCCGCCTTGTGGTGGTCGAGCACGATCACGTCGGTGAGGTTGGCGTGCACCGCGAACACGTCTGCCGCCGCCGTTCCGCAATCGACACAGACGATCAGCGACGCCCCGCGCACCCAGAGCGCGCGCATCGCCGGCGCGTTGGGCCCGTAGCCCTCGGCCGTGCGATCGGGGATATGCGTCTCGACGCCGCAGCCCAGCTCCCCCAGGAGCGCGGCCAGCAACGCCGTCGCGCAGCCGCCATCGACATCGTAGTCGCCGAGGATCGCCACCGTCTCGCCCGCGCGCACCGCGCGCGCCAGCCGGTCGGCAGCGACGTCCATATCCACCAGCACCGACGGGTCGGGCAGGCTCGCGCGCAGGGTGGGCGCGAGAAACTCCGCAGCCGCCTCCGGCCCCACCCCGCGTCCAGCGAGCAGGCGGCCCACGATCTCCGGCAGCTCGAGTCGCTGCGCCATGGCCAGCGCCGCGCGCTCGTCGCCGCCACGCCAGCGCCATCGCCGCCCCGAGACGCTGGCGGCAACCCCGAGCGCCGGCGCGGTCTCGCTCTTGTCCAGGCTGGCGGCGCCTAGACCTGCGCCCATGTCTTGGTAGCAAAATTATGATGCGCCTCGACATAGCGCACGGTGCCGGATTTGCTGCGCATCACCAGCGAATGTGTCGTCGCTCCCTTGCCGGACCAGCGCACGCCGCGCAGCATCGCCCCGGAGGTGACACCCGTCGCCGCGAACATCACGTCGCCACTGGCCATCTCGTCGATCGCATAGACATGGTTGGGGTCGATGACGCCCATCTCGCGCGCCCGCGCGATCTGTCCCGCGTCTTCGAACAGGAGGCGTCCCTGCATCTGCCCGCCGATGCAGCGCAGTGCCGCCGCGGCCAGCACGCCTTCCGGCGCGCCGCCCGAGCCCATGTAGATATCGACGCCGCTCTGCGGCTGTGCGGTCGCGATCACGCCGGCGACATCGCCGTCCGAGATCAGCATGATGCGCGCGCCAGCCTCGCGCGTCCTGGCGATCAGCTCCTGGTGGCGGTCGCGGTCGAGGATGCAGGCGACGAGGTCGCGCACCTCGCATCGCTTCGCCTTGGCCAGCTCGCGCAAGTTGTTCCCGACCGGCGCATCGAGCGCCACGACGCCCTCGGGCAGCCCGCCGCCGACGGCGATCTTGTCCATGTAGATGTCGGGCGCGTGCAGGAAATTCCCATGCTCCGCAAGCGCAACGACCGCCATCGCGTTCGGTCCGCCTTTGGCGGTGAGCGTCGTGCCTTCGAGCGGATCGACGGCGATGTCCATCTCCGGCCCGCCGGCGCCTACCTTCTCGCCGATGAACAGCATCGGCGCCTCGTCCATCTCGCCCTCGCCGATCACGACGGTGCCGCTGATCGCCACCGTATCGAAGGCGTGGCGCATCGCCTCCACCGCGGCGCCATCCGCCTCGTTCTTCTTGCCGAGCCCCATCCACCGGCTCGCCGCCAGCGCCGCCGCCTCGGTCACCCGCACCAGATCCAGCGCCAGGTTGCGGTCGGTATGCCGGATAACATCCATCACGCGTCTCCTTCTTCGATTCGGATTCGTACCGGACGTTCCAGCACGGAGCGAAGCGCATCGATCCGGGCCAGGGCCGCGTCGATCGCCGCCTCGGGTGCGTCGTGGGTCACCAGCACAACCGGCACCGCCTCGCCCGGCTTGCGCCCGCGCTGCAGCATCGAGCCGAGCGAGACCCCCTCGTCGCGCAGGATCGCCGCGACATCGGCGATCACGCCTGGCTGGTCCACCACCAGCAGCCGCAGATAGGCGGGGCCGACATGTTCCGATACCGGCATGGAGGGCGCGTTCGAAAGGTCGCCCGAGCCCGCGCCCCAGACCGGTGCCGCGCGCCCGCGCGCGATGTCGATCAGGTCGGCGACCACCGCCGAGGCCGTCGGCCCGGCGCCCGCGCCGCGCCCCTCGAGCATCACCCGCCCGACATGGTCGCCCACCGCGACGACCGCATTGAACACGCCATCGACGCGTGCCAGCGGCGCCGCGGCTGGCAGCATGCAGGGATGCACCCGCGTCGAGATGCCGCGCCCCTCGCGCCGCGCGATACCCAGCAGCTTGATCCGGTAGCCGAGTTCTTCGGCGAAGCCGATATCGAGCATCGAGATGCCGCGAATGCCCTCGACATGGACATCCTCGAACGCCACCGGCCGGCCGAACGCTATCGCCGCCAGGATCGCCAGCTTGTGCGCCGCATCGATGCCATCGACGTCCATCGCCGGGTCTGCCTCGGCGTAGCCCAGCGCCTGTGCCTCGGCCAGCACGTCCGCGAAGTCGCGCCGGTCGCTGCGCATCGTCGTCAGGATATGGTTGCAGGTGCCGTTCAGGATACCCGCGACCGAGGTGATGCGGTTGCCAGCCAGCCCCTCGCGCAGCGCCTTGATCACCGGGATGCCGCCGCCCACCGCCGCCTCGAAGGCGAGTGGCGTGCCATGCGCTTCCGCCGCGCGCGCCAGGGCGGCGCCATGCACCGCGAGCAGGGCCTTGTTCGCCGTCACCACCGGCTTGCCGGCGGCGAGGGCGGCCTCGACCAGGCGCCTTGCAGCGCCCTCCGCGCCGCCGATCGCCTCGACCACGACATCGACGCCCGCATCCGTCGCCATCGCCGCCGCGTCGGTGAACCAGGCGGCCGGGCCGAGCTTCAGGCCGCGGTCGCGCCCGCGGTCGCGCGCCGCGACCGCCACCACCTCGATGCGCCGGCCCGCGCGTGCCGCGACGATGTCGGCGTTCGCCGCGAGCAGCGAAACGACCCCGCCGCCCACCGTGCCGAGCCCCGCGAGTCCTACCCGCAAGGCGCCATTTCCCGCGTCACTCATGCCGACACCGATTTCGTTTCGTCGTCCGGCGGCGGCGCGTTCTCGCGGCCCTGCAGGAAGCCGCGGATATTGCGCACCGCCTGGCGCAGCCGCTGCGTGTTCTCCACCAGCGCGATGCGCACATGCCCGTCGCCATGCTCGCCGAAGCCAATGCCGGGGGCGACCGCCACCTTGGCCCGCGCCAGCAGCAGCTTGCTGAAGCCGACACTGCCGAGAGGCGCATAGCGCGGCGGGATCGGCGCCCAGGCGAACATCGAGCCCTCGGGGTTGGGCATCTCCCATCCCGCCGCCGCGAGGCCGGGGATCAGCACGTCGCGCCGCTCGCGATACAATTGCCGCATCGTATCGACGCATTCCTGCGGCCCGTTCAGCGCCGCCGTGGCCGCCACCTGGATCGGCGTGAACGCGCCGTAGTCGAGATAGGACTTCATCCGCGTCAGCGCCCGGATCAGCTCGCGATTCCCGGCCGCGAACCCCATCCGCCAGCCCGGCATCGAATAGGTCTTGGAGAGCGAGGTGAACTCGACGGCGATGTCCTTCGCCCCCTCCACCTGCAGCAGCGACGGTGGCGGCCGGTCGCCGAAATAGATCTCCGCATAGGCGAGATCGGACATGATCCAGATCCCGTGGCGGCGCGCGAACCCCACCACCTCGCGGTAGAAGTCGAGATCAGCCAGCATCGCCGTGGGATTGGAGGGAAAGTTCACGATCAGCGCCGTCGGCTTCGGCACCGAGTGGCGCACCGCCCGGTCCAGTGCCGCCAGCATCTCCTCGCCCGGCTCGGCCGGGATGCTGCGCACCGAGGCGCCGGCGATGATGAAGCCGAACTGATGGATCGGATAGGAAGGGTTCGGCACCAGAATGGTGTCGCCCGGCGAGGTGATCGCCGCCGCGAGATTGGCCAGCCCCTCCTTGGAGCCGAGCGTCGCCACCACCTCGGTCTCCGGGTCGAGCGCCACCCCGAATCGCCGCGCGTAATACCCCGCGAGCGCCCGCCGCAGCCCCGGGATGCCCTTGGACGTGGAGTAGCGGTGGCTGCGCGGGTCCTGCACCGTCTCGACCAGCTTGGCGACGATATGTGGCGGCGTCGGGCTGTCGGGGTTGCCCATGCCGAGATCGATGATGTCCTCGCCGGCCGTGCGTGCGGCCGCCTTGGCCGCGTTCACCTCGGCGAAGACGTAGGGCGGCAGTCGGCGGATGCGGTGAAACTCTTCGACCATCGTCAGATCCCGTGCGCTACGCGCCTCGTGGCGTTTCGCGGGCCGGGCGTCAACCGGCGGGCAGCAGCCGCGCCACCCCGCCGCCGCCCGGCGCGAACGCGGTGACGGTGATCGCCGTGCCCGGCACGCCGTCGCGGCGCAGCTCCGCCGCGATCGCCCCGGCCCGTGCCCAGGCGAGCCGCAGGGCCGCGACCTGGACCGCCGGACCGCTGTCCGCCGCCTCCCCGAACCCCGTCACCGCGACCACCGAGGCGGCCCGCGCCCCGGCCAGCCGCCGCAGCGCCGCCGCGTCGTTCGCCGACAGCACGGCCGAGTCGTGCGCAAAGCTCACCGCGACCGGCTTGCCGGTCCCCTGCGGTGGCGGTGGCGGCGGCGAGCGCGGCGCCGGCGGCAGTGGCGCCGGGCGCGTCAGCCAAGGCACGCCAGGCAGGTGGGGCGGCGGCGGCGGTCCGGCGGGCACGGCCAGCGAGGCCATCGCCGCGTCGCCGGCCGGCGTCGTCGGCGTGGCGGAACCCGGAGAG
>JAJXXT010000079.1 GCA_021780935.1 Pseudomonadota bacterium | reverse complement strand
CCTCGTAGAAGGTCGGGTAGTAGAGCATGCCGTTGTATTGCTCGAACACCGGCAGCACCGCCTTGCGCGAGGCCGAGGTCCAGCAGCCGAACACCGCGGCGCATTTGTCCTTCACCAGCAGCTTCTTCGCCTTCTCGGCGAAGGTCGGCCAGTCGGAGGCGCCGTCTTCCTGGATGAAGTTGATCTTGCGCCCGAGCACGCCGCCCTCGGCGTTGATCTGCGCGATCGCCAGCTTCTCCGCTTCCACCGAGCCGGTCTCGCTGATCGCCATGGTGCCGGAAATGGAGTGGAGGATGCCGACGGTGACGGCGTCGTCGGTGACCGCGAGGCCGGTGCTGTTCACCGCGGCGGTGGCCGGCCCGGCGGCGCGTGCCGCGTGGGGCAGAAGCGGCGGCACCAGCGCCGCGGCGGGCAGGGCGGCCATGCCCTGCAGCAGCCGGCGGCGCAGCGCGGACGAAGGCGGCGGATCGATCTTGTCCAGAGCCATGCAACGAACTCCTCGCTCGGGCGGCGGCGGGATGCTGCATTCGCCCGATATGCAGTGCAGCATCGGGTCGCTTGGAGGACGCGGAAATACGTCGAATGACGTATGCCGCACCGCAATATGCCGCTTGACGCGCGCAGCGCGCGGGCACCAGGATGTGGAATGAAATCGGGGCGTGATCCGCAATGCGCCGGCCTCGGGCCGGGCGCTCGCCGGCGCGAGGCCGATGGTATGGATGGCGGCGCGTGAACGCCTCGCCGGCGTCGCGCCAGCGCATTCTGCGCATCCGCCGCGACTACAACCAGTGGGTCGCGAACGAAACGCTCGAGGACTATGCGCTGCGCTTCACCGCGACCAAGGCGCGGCGCTGGTCGGCGGCGCGGGTGGCGAACACGGCGCTGGGCGCGGTCTCCTTCCTCGCGCTCGAGGCGATCGGCGGCACCATCACCATCGGCTATGGCTTCACCAACGCGGTGCTGGCGATCGTCGCCGTCAGCCTGCTGATCTTCGCCACCAGCCTGCCGATCGCCTCCTACGCCGCGCGCTACGGCGTCGACATCGATCTGCTCACGCGCGGCGCTGGCTTCGGCTATATCGGCTCGACGCTGACCTCGCTGATCTACGCCTCCTTCACTTTCATCTTCTTCGCCATCGAGGCGGTGATCCTGGCCGCGATCCTGGAGGCCGGGTTCGGCATTCCCCTCTGGCTCGGCGAAGTGCTCTGCGCCGCCGCGGTGGTGCCGCTGGTCACGCACGGCATCACCTTCATCAGCCGCTTCCAGCTCTGGACGCAGCCGCTGTGGCTGGTGCTGCACGGGCTGCCGTTCCTGTTCATCGCCCTCTACGGGCACGGCGCGCTGGCGGCCTGGTCCGGCTATCGCGGCGCGCTGGGCAGCGCCGGCTTCGATGCGCTGGGCTTCGGCGCCGCCGCCTCGGTGGTATTCTCGCTGGTGGCGCAGATCGGCGAGCAGGTCGATTTCCTGCGCTTCCTGCCGCCCCAGCCGGCCGGACGCGGCCGCACCGGCTGGCGCCTGGCGCTGCTTGCCGGGGGGCCGGGCTGGATCCTGCCCGGCATGCTGAAGCTGCTGGCCGGCTCGTTCCTCGCCGCGCTGGCGGTGCGCGCCGGCCTCGCCCCGGCCGAGGCGGCGCAGCCGGTGGCGATGTACCGCGTCGCCTTCGCCTATGTGCTGCCCTCACCGACGGCGGCGCTGCTGCTGACCGGCGCCTTCATCGCCGTCTCGCAGGTGAAGATCAACGTCACCAACGCCTATGCCGGCTCCATCGCCTGGTCCAACTTCTTCGCCCGCCTCACCCACAGCCATCCCGGCCGCGTCGTCTGGCTGGTGTTCAACATCGCCATCGCCCTGCTGCTGATGGAGCTCGGCGTCTATCAGGCGATCGAGCACACGCTCGCCTTCTACTCCGCGATCGCCGCCGCCTGGATGGGGGCCCTGGTCGCGGACCTCGTCATCAACAAGCCGCTCGGCCTCAGCCCGCCGCACATCGAGTTCAAGCGCGCGCATCTGCACGACATCAATCCCGTCGGCGTCGGCGCCATGCTGCTCGGCGTCGCGCTCGCCGCCGCGGCGCTGGCCGGGTTCCTGGGCAAGCTGGCGCACGCGCTGCCCCCGTTCCTCGGCTTCGCTGCCGCTTTCACCGCCGCGCCGCTGATCGCCTGGGCGACCGGCGGGCGTTTCTATCTCGCGCGCAAGCCGCGCGCCGGCTGGGCCGGGCGGGAGAGCCTGGCGTGCGTCATCTGCACCCATGAGTTCGAGCCCGAGGACATGGCCTTCTGCCCGGCCTATGGCGGGGCGATCTGCTCGCTCTGCTGCTCGCTGGACGCGCGCTGCCGGGATGGCTGCAAGCCCGAGGCCGCGCGCGGGCTCAGCATCCTGGCCGCGCCGCTGCGGCGCCCGGTGGTGCGCTCGCTCGCCACCTTCGGCGCCTTCGCCGCCATCATCGGCGCCATCCTGCTGGCGATCTACACCCAGACCGTGGCGCAGCTGCCGGCCGGCGGGGCGCTGCTCGAAGCCGCCTTCTGGAAGGCATTCTTCGTGTTGCTGGTGATCGCCGGCGTCGGCGCCTGGTGGCTGGTGCTGGCGCTGGAGAGCCGGCGCGTGGCGCGCGAGGAGACGCGGCGCCAGACCGGCCTGCTGCTGAGCGAGATCCGCGCCCATCGCCGCACCGACGCGGCGCTGCAGAAGGCGAAGGAGGCGGCGGAGGCGGCCAATCACGCCAAGAGCCGCTACGTCGTCGGCGTCAGCCACGAGCTGCGCACGCCGCTCAACGCCATCCTCGGCTATGCGCAGCTGCTCGAGGCCGACACGTCGATCCCCGAGCGGCGCCGCGATGCCATCCGCATCATCCGCCGCAGTGGCGAGCATCTCGCCGGCCTGATCGAGGGCCTGCTCGACATCTCCAAGATCGAGGCCGGCCGCATCGAGCTCTACCGCGACGAGGTGCGGCTCGGCGAATTCCTCGACCAGATCGTCAACATGTTCCGCCTGCAGGCGGCGGCCAAGGCCATCGGCTTCCGCTACGAATGCCTGTCCGCGCTGCCGGGCACGGTGCATACGGACGAACGCCGGCTGCGCCAGATCCTCATCAACCTGCTGTCGAACGCGATCAAGTTCACCCGGCGCGGCGAGGTCGTGCTGCGCGTGCGCCGGCGCAACGACGTCGCCGAGTTCGAGATCGAGGATACCGGCATCGGCATCGCGCGGGCCGATCTCGATCGCGTGTTCGAACCGTTCGAGCGGGTCGAGGATGCCCGCCTACCGCCGACCGAGGGCGTCGGGCTCGGCCTGACCATCACCCGGCTGCTGGCGCAGATCATGGGCGGGGACGTGACGGTGGCGAGCGAGCCCGGCCGGGGCAGCCGCTTCACCGTCCGCCTGATGCTCTCCGAGGTGCGCCGCCCGGCGCGTCCCGCGCAGCCGCCGCCCGGCATCCATGGCTATGCCGGCCGCCGCCGCCTGGTGCTGGTGGCCGACGACGACGTGCTGCACCGGCGCCTGATGCAGGAGGTGCTGGGGCCGATCGGCTTCATCGTGCTGGAGGCGCGCGACGGCGCCGAGTGCCTGCGCCTGGCCACGGACTGCCAGCCGGACCTGTTCCTGATCGATCTCGGCATGCCGGGCATGAGCGGCTGGGAGCTCGCCCGGCGGCTGCGCGAGGGCGGGCACGCGCACAGCGCCATCCTCATCGTCTCGGCCAATGCCGGGGAGCTGCGCGGCGCGCCGGCACGCCGCGACCACGACGACGTGCTGGCCAAGCCGGTCAGTGTGCCGGCGCTGCTCGAACGCATCGGCGCGCGGCTCGGGCTCGAATGGCTCAGCGCCGCGCCCGACCACGCTGCCTCCGACCACGCTGCCTCCCACCGGGCCGCATCCGCTGTCCCTGAGGCCGGCGTCACGGAGCTCGTTCCTGCTGACCAGATCCCCGTTGGGCTCGACGCCGCCGACCTGGCCGAGCTGCGCCGCCTCGGGGCGATCGGCTATGTGCGCGGCATCCGCGCCCGGCTCGATGAGCTCGAGCGCGCCAATCCCGCCGCCGCAACGGCGCTGGCCGGGCTGCGCGCGCATCTGGCCGCGTTCCGGCTCGACGCCTTCCTCGCCGCCCTCGGCGAGGACCCGGCGCCATGAGCGCGGCGGCGCGCAGCATCGTCCTGGTCGTGGACGATTCCCCCGGCACGCTCGGCCTGCTCAACGACGCGCTGGACGAGGCCGGCTACACCGTGCTCGTCGCCCAGTCCGGCCGCGCCGCGCTCGAGGTGGCGGCGCGGGCGACGCCGGACATCATCCTCATGGACGCGCTGATGCCGGCCATGGACGGGTTCGAGACCTGCCGCCGGCTGAAGCAACGCCCCGGCCTGGCCGCGGTGCCGATCATCTTCATGACGGCGCTGACCGAGACCGAGCATGTGCTGAAGGCGCTGGAGGCCGGCGGCGTCGACTACGTGACCAAGCCGGTGGCGCCGGCCGAGGTGGTGGCGCGCGTCGGCGTGCATCTGGCCAATGCGCGCCTGACGCTGAGCGCGCATCGGGCGCTGGACGTCGCCGGCCGCTTCCTGCTGGCGATCGACCCGGCGGGGCAGGTGGTGTGGAGCACGCCGCAGGCGGCGGCGCTGCTGGAGCCCGAAGGCGCCGCGCTGCCGGCGGAGCTGGTGGCGTGGAGCCTGCGCTGCGGCACCGAGGCGGGGACGCAAGTCCGCCGGCGCATCGTGCTCGGCGGGCGGGCGCTGGAGCTCGCCTATGTCGGCCGCGTCGCCGAGGACGAGATCCTGCTCCGGGTTTCCGCCGCCGCCGCGACCGACGGGGCCGAGGAGGCGGCCCGGCTGAAGGAGCATCTCGGGCTCACGGCGCGCGAGGGGGAAGTGCTGCTGTGGCTGGCGCGGGGCAAGGCGAACCGGGACATCGCCGCGATTCTCGGCCTCAGCCCGCGCACCGTGAACAAGCACCTCGAATCGATCTACGACAAGCTCGGCATCGAGAACCGCGCCAGCGCCGCGGCGCTGGTGGTGCGGGCCCTGCAGGGCGGCTGAGGCCGGCCGGTCTCGTCAGACCCGATCCTCGCTGAGCGCGCGCAGGCGGCTGCGGTCGAGGACGCGCAGATTATGGGCGTCCGCCAGGGCGATGGCGCCCTCGCGCCGGAGCGCGCCGAGGACGCGGCTGACGGTCTCGACGGTGAGGCCGAGATGGTCGGCGATGTCGTAGCGCGACATCGGCAGCATCAGCACGCCGGCGTTGGCCAGCGTGGTGCGCTGGCACATTTCGAGCAGGAAGGAGGCGACGCGCTCCTGGGCCGTCTTGCGCCCGAGCATGACGATGCAGTTCTGCGCCGCGACCAGCCGGTTGAGCGTCATGCGCTCGACCAGCCGCGCCACGCGCCCGCCCTGGCGGACCGCCTCCTCGAGCTGGCGGCGGGGATAGCAGACCAGGGTCGTCGCGGTGATCGCCTCGGCGCTGAAGCCGTGATTGGCCAGCCCATCGAGCCCGAACGTGTCGCCGGCGACGGAGAATTCGACGATCTGGCGCCGCCCGTCGGCCATCACCTTGCAGATGCGCACGGCGCCGGAGACCACGCGGTAGAGATGGTCCATGGCGCTGCCCTCGGCGTAGATCTCAGCGCCGCGGGCGAAGGAGCAGATGCGGCCGGGCAGATGCAGCGCATCGTCGCTCGCGGCGCCGTCTCCGGCCATGGCGCCCGTCATCCGCCCCGGCTCCCGCCGGTTGGCAACCACTTGGCCCTGGGGCTCGAGCAGCGCTTGCATGATCTGATCCCTTCCCTTCACCTCGTCTCCGAGCCCCACTAGACGCCGGCCAGCGGCCGGGCGAAATCAGGGATGTGCCGTACGGAAAGCTACGTAAGCGGCGGCGTCGCATGCGCCTCGATGGCCGCGGCCACGACGCCGAGCAGTTGCTCGGGCGGGAACGGCTTCTCGAGGACGTGGAAAATCTCGGGATTGCCCGGCAGCGGCGGTGGCCGCTTCAGGGTGCGGGCCATCACCACCACCGGAATGCGCCGCCCGCTGCGGCACAGCGCGGCGATGGCCTTGCCGACCACCTCGCCCTGGCGATGCGGATCCAGAATGATACACCCGATATCGGCCGCCCAGCCCTGGGCCAGATACTCCTCGCAGCGCGCGAAGCTCTGGGTGCGGTAGCCGTAGGCATCGAGCAGCGCGGCCAGGGCGTCGCGCACGGCGGCGTCATCGTCGATGATGCAGATGCCGCAACAGGCGCAGCCCTCGGCTTCGCACAGCATGGTCCACGCACCACTCGCCGCGCCGGCGGTCTCGGTCTTGTCCGTGATCATGTCCATCGGCCACACCAACCCATCCGGGTCCACGCGAATTCATCGGTCTACGCAAACGTGTCGGGGAGTGGGCGACGGCCCGTGGCCACCGCGACGCGTCATCGTAACCCGCCACCGGCCCAACCAAGGGTAGGACCGGGCCCAGCCGCAGCGAAATACGGAAATACCCCTATGCGACCGCGTGGGGCGCGCGCCGCTATCGCGCCTTCGGCTCGATGCCGGCGGCGAGGCCGAGGCGGACCAGTTCGGAGAGGCTGCGCGCGCCGCTCTTTTCCATCACCCGGGCGCGATGGATCTCGACGGTGCGCGGGCTGATGCCGAGATCGAAGGCGATGGTCTTGTTCGGCAGTCCGGCCATCAGCCCTTCCAGCACCTCGCGCTCGCGCGGCGTGAGGCTGGCCAGACGCGCGCCGGCGCGCTCGCTCGCGTCCTCGCGCTCTGCCGCCTCGCGCGCGTGGCCGGCGCAGGCCTCGCGCAGGCTGGCGAGGATCTGGTCCTGGTCGAACGGCTTCTCGATGAAGTCGATGGCGCCGGCCTTCATCGCGCGCACCGCCAGCGGCACGTCGCCATGGCCGGTGATGACGATCACCGGCAGGCGCGCGCCCTGCTCGCGCAGCCGGTCGAGCACCGTGATCCCGTCCATCTCCGGCATGCGGATATCGAGAAGAATGCAGCCGCAGGCTGGAATATCGGCGAGCAGCGCGGCGCCGGAGGCGTGCCCGCGCACCTGGTAGCCGGCGGTCTCCAGCAGCACCTGGAGGGAATCGCGCACGGCGTCGTCGTCATCGACGACGATGACGAGGTCATTCGGCGTCAAGGTCGGCCTCCTGCGCCAGCGGCAGCGTGAACCCGACCGCCATGCCGCGCTGCGGCACCGAACTGATCTGCAACTGGCCGCCATGGCTCTCGATGATCTCGCGGCAGATCGAGAGCCCGAGGCCCATGCCCTGCTTCTTGGTCGAGACGAACGGGCGGAACAATTGCGCTGCGATCTCCGGCGCCAGGCCGGGACCGGTATCGGCGACTTCGACATGGGCCATGCGATGCGCCCCGTCGAGCCGGGTGGTGAGGGTGATCTCGCGCGTGTCGCAGCCCTGCAGCGCTTCCATCGCGTTGCGCACGAGATTGAGCACGACCTGATGGATCTGCACCTTGTCGGCCAGCACCGACGGCAGGTCGGGGGTGAGGTTGAACCGCACCTGCACGCCATATTCGCGCGAGCCGATCAGCGCCAGCGCGCTGGCGTCCTGCACCATCTTGTTGAGATCCTCGCCCCGGCGCTCGGTCTCGCCACGGGTGACGAACTCGCGCATGTGGCGGATCACCGTCCCGGCGCGGCTGGCCTGCGCCGCCGCCTTCTCGATCGCGTCGGCGACGCGCTGCATCGCATCGGGGCGGCCGCTGTCGAGCAATTGGCGCGCCGCCTGCACGTAGTTGGCGATGGCGGTAAGCGGCTGGTTGATCTCGTGTGCCAGCGTCGATGCCATGCGGCCCATCGTCGTCAGGCGCGAGGCGTGGAGCAGGGCGGCCTGGAGGTCCTGCAGCCGGGTCTCGGTGCGCTGCATTTCCGTCAAATCGCGCACGAAGCCGGTGAACAGCCGCCGTCCGCCGGGGAACATCTCGCCGACATGCAGCTCGATCGGGAAGGTGGTGCCGTCGGCACGCTGCCCGACCACGACGCGGCCGATGCCGATGATGCGCCGCTCGCCGGTGGCGAGATAGCGCGCCAGGAACCCGTCATGGCTCTTGCGATAGGGCTCCGGCATCAGCACGCTGACATTCTGGCCGACGATCTCGGCCTGCGTGTAGCCGAACAGTTTCTCGGCCGCGCCGCTGAAGGATTCGATGGCGCCGCGCTCGTCGATGACGATGACGGCGTCCGGCACGGTGGCGAGGATCGAGCGCAGCCGCTCCTCGCGTTCGGTCAGCGCCGCCTCGGCGGGATTGCGGTCGGTGATGTCGCGCAGAATGCCGATGAAGGAGGGCTCGCCGTCCTGGCCGAGCTCGCCGATCGCGATCTCGATCGGGAACAGCGTGCCGTCGCGCCGGCGCGCCACCACCTCGCGGCTGGTGCCGATGACGTGGCGCTCGCGGTTCTCGAGATAGCGGCGCATGAAGTGCTGGTGCTGCGCGGCGTCGGGCTCGGCCATCAGCAGGCCGATATTGCGCCCGAGCATTTCCTCCGTGGCGTAGCCGAACATCCGCCGCACGGTGGCGTTGACGAGGTGGATTGTGCCGCGGGAGTCGGTGACGACGATGCCATCGAACGCCGCGTCCCGCACCGCGCGGTGCATCGCCTCCACGCCGTCCCCCTCCTCTCCGTGCGCCCTTGCACGCAACCCAGATGTAACAACTTCCGGGTTGAGGGCAAGGGGCGCGCGGTCTACGACCGAGGCTCGCCAGGTTGGTTGATCTGCGTCAAGGCCCGTCCGCCATGCCGCGCGCATGGGGTGGCGGCGCCAAGGAAGGAGTCCCGCCATGGACGACGTGACCTCGCTCGCCATCGCTCCCGCCCGCCCGCCAGGCAGCCGGTGGCCGGAGGCGGAAGGCTGGCACGCGCTGGATCAGGCGCTGCACGCGCTTCAGGGCCGCTTCACGCTCGGCCTCTCCCCGGCGACGCTGTGGCTCGCCCATCTGGACTGGGCCGTCCATCTCGCCAACAGCCCGTTCCGCCGCGCCGAGCTGGCCGAGCGGGCGCTGGCCCAGGCCGCCCGCGCGGTGCAGGCCGCCGGCGGGGCACAGGTGATCGCCCCGCCCGCGGGCGATCACCGCTTCGCCGACCCGGCCTGGCAGGCCGCGCCCTTCGCCTTCCTGCAGCAGCTCTTCCTGCTCGCCGAGGAATGGTGGGCGAGCGCCGCCGCCGGGCCCGAAGGCATGTCCGCGCGCAACGCCCGCATCGTGCCGTTCGCCATCCGCCAGTGGGTGGACATGTTCTCCCCCTCCAACGTCCCCTGGCTCAACCCGGAGGTGATCAACGCGACGCTGCATAGCGGCGGCGCCAACCTGCTCGCCGGCGCGTCGCATGTCCTCAGCGACCTGCAGGAGCATCTCGCGGGCCAGCCGCTGGCCGGGCGCGGCGGCTTTGCGGTGGGCGAGAATCTCGCTGTCACCCCGGGCAAGGTGGTGCTGCGCACGCGCCTGATCGAGCTGATCCAGTATGCGCCGACGACGGCCGCGGTGCGGGGGGAGCCGGTGCTGATCATCCCGGCCTGGATCATGAAATATTACATTCTCGATCTTTCGCCGCACAACTCGCTGATCCGCTATCTGGTCGGGCAGGGCTACACCGTGTTCGCGATCTCCTGGCGCAACCCCGGCGCCGAGCTGCGCGATGCGACGCTGGAGGATTACCGGACCCAGGGGGTGATGGCGGCGCTGGACGCGGTCGGCACCATCACCGGCGCGGCGCGCATCCATGGCGCCGGCTACTGTCTCGGCGGCACGCTGCTCGCCATCGCCGCCGCGGCGATGGCGCGCGACGGCGACGAGCGGCTCGCCAGCCTGACCCTGCTCGCGGCGCAGACCGAATTCTCCGAGGCCGGCGAGCTGCAGCTCTTCATCGGCAAGGACCAGCTCGCCTTCCTCTCGGACATGATGCACGAGCAGGGCTATCTCGACAGCCGCCAGATGGCCGGTGCGTTCCAGCTGCTGCGCTCCAACGACCTCATCTGGTCGCGCTCGATCCGCAGCTATCTGCTCGGCGAGCGCGAGATGCCCAACGACCTGATGACCTGGAACGCCGACGGCACGCGCATGCCGGCGGCGATGCACAGCGAATACCTCACCCGGCTCTATCACGACGACGACCTCGCCGAGGGCCGCTTCCCCGCCGGCGGTCGCCCGGTCTCGCTCAGCGACGTCCACCGCATCCCCGCCTTCGTCGTCGGCACCGAGACCGACCACGTCGCGCCCTGGCGCTCGGTCCACAAGCTCCATCTGCTCGAGGATGGCGAGATCACCTTCGTGCTGACCTCGGGCGGGCACAATGCCGGCATCGTCAGCGAGCCGGGCCACCCCAACCGGCATTTCCGCCGCCTCCTGCGCCCGGCCGAAGGCCGCTATGTCGGGCCGGACGAGTGGCTGGAACGGGCGGAGCGGCACGAGGGCTCGTGGTGGCCGGCCTGGGTCGAATGGCTCGATGCGCGCTCCGGTCCGCCGGCCCCTCCGCCGCCGCTCGGCCACGCCCGCTACCGGCCGATCATGGATGCGCCGGGCTCCTACGTTCGTGAGCATTGAGGTGGGAATCGGCACGCCGGACGCGCCCGCCTTCCTGGAGAACCGCACTTTCGACGAGCTCGCCGTCGGCGACAGCGCCGCCATCGTGCGCACGGTATCGCGCGAGGACATCCAGCTCTTCGCCGTCGTCTCCGGCGACCTCAATCCGGCCCATCTCGACCCCGCCTATGCCAGCACCGACATTTTTCACCACATCGTCGCCCATGGCATGCTCGGCGCAGCGCAGATTTCGAGCGTGCTCGGCACCCGTTTGCCCGGTCCCGGCACGATCTATCTCGGGCAGAGCCTGCGCTTCCTGCATCCGGTCTCGATCGGCGACACCATCACCGCCTCCGTGACGGTGCGCGAGAAGCGTCCCGAACATTCGGTGGTGCTGCTCGATTGCCGCGTCGTCAACCAGCGCGGCGAGACGGTGATCGAGGGCGACGCGGAGGTGAGGGCGCCGACCGAGAAGCTGCGCCTGCCGCGCGTCGCGCTGCCCGAGGTGCAGATCAGCCGCCACCAGCGCTATCGCGAGCTGCTCGAACGGGCCGCCGGCGGGGCGCCGGTGACGACGGCGATCGTGCATCCCTGCGACGAGGCCGCGCTCGGCGCCGCGGTGGAGGCGGCGAAGGCCGGGCTGATCACGCCGATCCTGGTCGGGCCGGAGGCGCGTATCCGCGCCGTCGCCAAGGAGGCGGGGCTCGACATTTCCAACTTCCGCCTGGTGCCGGCGCCGCACAGCCACGCCGCCGCCGCCGCCGCGGTCGAGCTGGTGCGCCACGGCGAGGCCGCGATGCTGATGAAAGGCTCGCTGCACACCGACGAACTCATGCACGAGGTCGTCGCCGAGAGCAGCGGCCTGCGCACCGAGCGCCGGATCAGCCACGTCTAT
>JAJXXT010000009.1 GCA_021780935.1 Pseudomonadota bacterium | reverse complement strand
GACCAGGAGGAACATGGCGACGATCCGGCCGATCGTGGTATGGGGGGTGTAGTCGTTGTCCAGGCCGCTGAAGAGGAGCGCCCAGACGCTCCAGAGCGACTCGACGAAGCTGGAGTACCCCGAGTTCTCGACGCGGCGCTCGGCCAGGTAGAGGATCACCGCGCCGGCGATCCAGGTGAGGATCACCCCCTCGATCACCCGGCCGACCTGGTAGCGGTTCCAGCTCGCCACCGCCGTGACGAGCCGCTGCCGCCAGGTCGCCAGCAGGGCCGCGAGATCGGGCAGGCCGCGCTCGGCGCGTTGCAGCCGCAGCCGGCGCTCCTGCAGCAGCCGGCCGAGCCCGCCCAGCAGCCGCGCGCCGGTCTGCGCGAGCTGGGCCGCCAGTTCCGTGCGCGACGGCACCGCCAGCTCCGCCGCCGCGGTCGGTGTCGGCGCGCGGCGGTCGGCGGCGAAGTCGATCAGCGTCGTGTCGGTCTCGTGGCCGACGGCGGAGATCAGCGGGATCGTGCAGGCGGCGGCGGCACGCACCACCGCCTCGTCGTTGAACGCCATCAGGTCCTCGAGGCTGCCGCCGCCACGCGCCACGATCAGCACATCGGGCCGCGGGATCGGGCCGCCCTGCGGCAGCGCGTCGAAACCCCGGATCGCAGCGGCGATCTTTTCCGCCGCCCCCTCGCCCTGCACCGGCACCGGCCAGAGCAGGATGCGGCGCGGAAAGCGCCTGGCGATGGTGGTGCGGATGTCCTGGATCACCGCGCCCTGCTCGGAGGAGACGACGCCCACCACCTCCGGCAGCAGCGGCAGCGCGCGCTTGCGGTCGGGCTCGAACAGGCCCTCGCCGGCGAGCTTGGTGCGCAGCGCCTCGATGCGGGCCAGCAGCGCGCCGGCGCCGGCATAGTCCAGCCGCTCGATGATGATCTGATAGCTGGAGCGGTCGCCATAGGCGGTGATGCGGCCGGTGGCGATCACCTCCATCCCGTCCTCGGGCTTCAGCCCGGCGCGGGCGGCCGCACCCTTCCACAGGATCGCCGCGAGCTTGCCGCCCTCATCCTTCAGCGAGAAATACGTGTGGCCGGAGGCGTAGCGCCGCACCTCCGTCACCTCGCCGCGCACGCGCACGCGGCCGAACGCGCCCTCCAGCGCCGCCTTGATGGCACCGGAGATTTCGCTGACGGAGAACTCGGGAACATTCGGGCCGGGGTCGTCCATGCGTGCAGTCTATGCTAGGCGCCGGCACGACTGAAGGGAGTGCCACGCATGCGCGTTCTGGTGATCGGGGGTGGCGCGCGGGAGCACGCGCTGTGCTGGAAACTGGCCGCGAGCCCGCTGCTCACGGCGCTGTTCTGCGTGCCGGGCAACCCGGGCATCGCCGCCGTCGCGACCTGCCTTGCCGGCAGCGTGGACGACATCGCGGGCCTTGTGGGCCTCGCGCAGCGTGAGGCGATCGACCTCGTCGTGCCGGGACCGGAGGGGCCGCTGGTCGCCGGCGTCGTGGACGCGATGGAGGCGGCGGGCGTTCGCTGCTTCGGCCCGAGCGCCGCGGCGGCACGGCTGGAGGGCAGCAAGTCCTTCACCAAGGAAATCTGCGACGCCGCCGCCATCCCCACCGCCGCCTGGCGACGCTTCACCGACGCCGCCGCCGCGCGTGCCTACCTGGCGACCCTCGACACGCCGCCGGTGGTGAAGGCGGACGGGCTCGCCGCCGGCAAGGGCGTGGTGGTGGCCGCCACGCACGCCGAGGCCGCGGCGGCGATCGCAGCCTTCATGGAGGCGGGTCGCCTCGGCGACGCCGGACGCGAGCTGGTGCTGGAGGAACGGCTGATCGGCGAGGAGGCGAGCCTGTTCGCGCTGTGCGACGGCAGGCACGCGGTCGCGTTCGGGGCGGCGCAGGACCACAAGGCGGTGGGCGAGGGCGATACCGGCCCCAACACCGGCGGCATGGGCGCCTATGGCCCGCCGCCCGCGCTGACCCCGGCGCTGGAACAGGCGGCGATGGAGCGCATCATTCGCCCGGCGCTCGCGGAGATGGCGCGGCGCGGCACGCCGTTTCGCGGCATCCTGTTCGCGGGGCTGATGCTGACGGCCGAGGGGCCGAAGCTGATCGAGTTCAATGTCCGCTTCGGCGACCCGGAATGCGAGGTGCTGATGCTGCGCCTGCGCTCGGACCTGCTGAGCGCGCTGCTCGCGGCGATGGACGGGGAACTGGCGGATTTCGACCTGCGCTGGTCGGCCGAAGCCGCGCTCTGCGTGGTGATGGCCGCGCGCGGCTACCCCGGCACACCCATGGCCGGCGGGCGCATCGGCGGGCTGGATGCGGCCGGCGCGATCCCCCACGTGCAGGTCTTCCATGCCGGCACCGCCTTGCGCGACGGCGCGCTGGTGGCCGCCGGCGGGCGGGTGTTGGCGGTCTCGGCGAGCGGCGCGACGCTCCAGGGGGCCGCGCGCGCGGCCTATGCCGCCGTGGACAAGGTGGTCTGGACCGATGGGTTCTGCCGCCGCGATATCGGCTGGCGGGCGCTCGGCCGAGCCCCTACATAGCAGGGATGTCGCAGGTCCTCGACCGGTCCTCGCACGATCGGCCCTCGCCCGTTCTGTTCACGCCGCAGAAACTGCCGGTGCGCACCGGCGGCAAGCGGCTGCGCGTGGTCTCGCCCTACGAGCCGAACGGCGACCAGCCGCAGGCGATCAAGGCGCTGGTGGAGGGCCTGCGTGCGGAGGAGCACGACCAGGTGCTGCTCGGCGTCACCGGCTCCGGCAAGACCTTCACCATGGCCAAGGTGATCGAGGCGGTGCAGCGCCCGACGCTGATCCTGGCGCCGAACAAGACGCTGGCGGCCCAGCTCTACGGCGAGATGAAGGGGTTTTTCCCCGACAACGCGGTCGAGTATTTCGTCAGCTACTACGACTACTACCAGCCCGAGGCCTATGTTCCGCGCACCGACACCTATATCGAGAAGGACGCGCAGATCAACGAGCAGATCGACCGCATGCGCCACGCGGCGACGCAGGCATTGCTGGAGCGCAATGATGTCGTGATCGTCGCCTCGGTCTCCTGCATCTACGGCATCGGTTCGGTCGAGACCTACGCGAAGATGGTCGTCAAGCTGGAGGTCGGCGGGCGCATCGAGCGCGACGCGCTGGCCCGCGCCCTGGTGGATCTGCAATACCGGCGCAACGATACCGCCTTTCAGCGCGGTACGTTCCGCCTGCGCGGCGACAGCGTCGATATCTTCCCCGCCCAGTACGAGGACCGCGCCTGGCGCGTCTCGCTGTTCGGCGACGAGATCGAGGGCATCGCCGAGTTCGACCCGCTGACGGGTGAGGCCGCGGGCGCGCTCGCCGACATCACGGTCTATGCCAACAGCCACTACGTCACCCCGCGCCCAACGCTGCTGCAGGCGATCGGCGGCATCAAGGAGGAACTCAAGGCGCGGCTGGCTGAGTTCAGCGCGGCGGGCAAGCTGCTGGAGGCGGAGCGACTGGGCCAGCGCACGCAGTTCGATATCGAAATGATGGAAACCACCGGGTCCTGCAAGTCGATCGAGAATTATTCGCGCTATCTCTCCGGCCGCAATCCCGGCGAGCCGCCGCCGACGCTGTTCGAATACCTGCCGGAGAACGCGCTGCTGATCGTCGATGAGAGCCACGTCACGGTGCCCCAGGTCGGCGGCATGGAGCGGGGCGACCATGCGCGCAAATCCATCCTCTCGGAGTATGGCTTCCGCCTGCCGTCCTGCATCGACAATCGGCCGCTCAAATTCGAGGAGTGGGAGCGTTTCCGCCCGCAGAGCATCTTCGTCTCGGCAACGCCGGGTCCGTGGGAGATGGAGCGTACATCAGGCGTCTTCGCGGAGCAGGTGATCCGCCCCACGGGGCTGATCGACCCGGTGACGGAGGTGCGCCCGGTCGAGCGCCAGGTGGACGACCTGCTCGGCGAATGCCGCGCCGTCGTCGGGCGCGGCGGGCGCGTGCTGGTGACCACGCTGACCAAGCGCATGGCCGAGGACCTCACCGAGTATCTCACCGAGCAGGGGATCAAGGTCCGCTATCTCCATTCCGATGTCGATACGCTGGAGCGGATCGAGATCATCCGCGACCTGCGGCTCGGCGTGTTCGACGTGCTGGTCGGCATCAACCTGCTACGCGAGGGGCTTGATATCCCGGAATGCGCCCTGGTCGCGATTCTCGATGCGGACAAGGAGGGGTTTCTGCGTTCCCAGACCTCGCTGATCCAGACCATCGGCCGTGCCGCGCGCAACGTCGAGGGCTGCGTGATCCTCTATGCCGACACGATGACGCGGTCGCTGCGTATCGCGATCGAGGAGACGGAACGGCGTCGTAACAAGCAGCGCGCCTGGAACGAGGCGCATGGCATCACGCCGCAATCCGTGCGCAAGGAGATCGACCGTGTGCTCGAAAGCGTGTTCGAGCAGGATTACGTGACGGTGGCGCCGGTTGCCGACTCCAAGCTTTCCTCCATGGTCGGGCGCGACCTCAAGGCCTCGATGGCGGAGCTGGAAAAGCGCATGCGCGACGCCGCCGCCAACCTGGAGTTCGAAGAGGCGGCACGCATGCGCGACGAGATCCGCCGGTTGGAGGCGCTGGAGCTCGGGCTCGAACCGCCGCCGATGCCCTCGGCCGCCATCCGCCGCGGCGACCGCACACCGCAGCCGCTCGGCCCAGGCGGCGGTGGTTATGATCCCAAGAAGCGCAGGCGCGGCGGGCGCGGCCGGCGGTAACGTTCACCGGACGCGGCGTTCACCGGCCGTAACGCTCAGTCGAAATCCGCCGGCAGGGTCGCGTCGCGCTGATGGGCGAACATGCGGTGGAGCTGTGCGGGCAGGGTGCGGTCGCGCGAGATATCCGCGGGCAGCGCATCCTGCGCGAACCAGCCGATCTCCGAGGTCTCGCCGCTGGTGCGCGCCTCGCCGCCCACGATGTCGCAGATGAAAAACAGCTTCACGCAGGAAAACACACCCGGGGCATGGCCCTGGCGCGTGCGATCCCACGCGGCGGCGAGTTTGCGCACGCGCACGCTGTAGCCGCTTTCCTCGCGCATTTCCCGGGCCACGTTCTCGGCCGGCGTGAGGTTCACGTCCGCCCAGCCACCCGGCAGCGTCCAGCGTCCCTGGTCCGCCACTTCGCGCACCATCAGGACCCGCCCGGCATCGTCGAACGCGGCACCCCGTACATCCACCTTCGGCGTCGCATAGCCCTGCTGGGCGGCGAACAGCGCCTCGATGCGCGGCGTGCTGGCCTCGGTGTGCCGTGCCATGATCTCCGCGGCCAGCCCGCGCAGCCGTTCGTAACGCTCCCGGTCATACTCGTTCGGCCCGAAGGCCAGGCCGGTCTGCGCGATGGCCTGGATCTCGCGGGCCCAGCCCAGCCAGAGCGGGTCGGTTGCCATGGGCCGATTCTCGTTTCGTGATGTTTGGGTTGGGTGATGTCCGGCATTTGACCCGATCAAGCGGCGCGCGCAACATCCGGGCATGAACCGTGCCGCGACCCGGGATGGACGCGTCAGCACCCTGATCGGGATCGGACATTTTTTGTCCCATTTCTACGTCCTCTGCCTGCCGCCGCTGTTTCTGGCCTGGCAGCCGGCCTTTCACGTCTCCTTCGCCGAGCTTGGGCTCATCGCCGCGGTGATGTCCGCCGTCACCGCGCTGTTGCAGACGCCGGTGGGGTTCCTGGTGGACCGGCATGGCGCGCGGCCGTTCCTCGTCGCCGGTGTGGCGCTGATGGCCGCGGGCATCGCGCTGATGGGCCTGGCCACGGCCTATTGGCAGCTTCTGGCGCTGGCGGCCCTCTCGGGCGTCGGCAACTCCGTGGTGCACCCGGCCGACTACGCGATTCTTTCCGGCTCGATCAGCCGCGAGCGCGCCGGGCGTGCCTTCGCGCTGCATACGTTCGCGGGCAATGTCGGCTTTTCGGTGGCGCCGCCGGTGATGGCGGGGCTGATCTGGACCATCGGCTGGCGCTGGGGCGTGGGGCTGGTCGGCCTGGCCGGTCTGCCGCTGGTGCTGGCGGTGCTCTGGCAGAGCCGCATTCTCACCGATGGCTCGCAGCCGGCGCAGGAGCGTGGCCCCGCGGTCGCCGGGCACAAATTGCTGCTGACGCCAACCATGCTGCTGTTCCTCGGCTTCTTCGTCACCGGCTCGATGGCCGGTGCCGGGTTGCAGGCCTGGCTCATCACGGTGCTGCATCAGGGCCATGGGGTGGGCATCACCGCTGCCTCGACCGTGCTGACGAGCTACATGATCGGCGCCACGCTCGGCGTGCTGGTCGGCGGCGCGGTGGTGGACCGCACGCCGCGCCACCTCGCCTTCACCGTCATTGTGGTCAGCCTCTCGGCGCTGCTCACGCTCATCGGCGGGTATGTGCCGCTGCCGGATATCGTGGTCGCGGCGGTGATGTTTGCGGCCGGGCTTGCCGTCGGCTGTAGTCGCACGCCGCGCGACATGATGGTGCGCGCCGCCGCGCCGGCGGGGCAGGTGGGCAAGGTTTTCGGTTTCGTCTCCTCCGGCCTGCCGCTCGGCTCGGCGCTGACGCCGGTTCCGTTCGGCTTTCTCATCGACCAGGGCCATCCGGAACTGGTTTTTGCCCTCGTGGCGGGGCTGCTGATGCTCAGCCTGTTCTGCGTGGCACTGGCCCGCGCCACGGTCGCGCGAACGGTGGCTGTTGCCGCGGAATAGCGGGGCTGCCCCCTGTCACCAGCCCCGCGTCACCAGCCGTTCACCCGCGGCCAGATCGCGACGACCTCGTCGCCGCCATCGACAACGTAATACCGGTCATGCGCCGCGGCGGTGAGGCAGATGTGGTTGGGCGCGATGCGCAGCCGGCTGCCGACGGCGAACCCCTCGATGGCCGTGTCGCCCAGCTCCACCAGCCCGTGTTCCTGCCAGGTGCGGACCACCAGGGTCTCGCCGAGGCTCGCCTCGCCGCCGACGTCCAGCACCAGGCCGAAGCCGCAATCCTGGCCGGTCGCCTGCGTGCTGCGATCACGCGATAGCGCGAGCGAGCCGGCATCGATAAGCAGCCGCCGCTCCGCGCGCCGGCGGCCGATGACGCTGGTCAGCACCGTCACGGCGATATCCTCGCGGTGGTGCGTGCCGATCGCCGCCTGGAACAGATCGCCGAACATGTAGACTCCCGGTCGCATCTCGGTGATGCCCCATGGCCCGTTCGGCATCTCGCCGCCGGCGAGCGCCGTGGGCGAGGAGCCGATGGAAACGATGGCGCATTCATGCCCGGCCTCGCGCAGTCGCCGAGCCGCGCGCGCGGCGTCGTCGCGCTCACGCGCCGCGATGGCCACGAGCGTCGCCGGGTCGCGCGCGGCATAGCTGTGCCCGGCATGGGTGAAGATGCCGGCGAGCCGCTCGCCAAGCTGCTCGCCGATCGCCAGTAGCGCCGGATCCGCCACATCGATGCCGCTGCGCCCCTCTCCGCAATCGATCTCGATCAGCGCCGAAACCCCGCCGGGATGTCGCGCGATGGCGGCGGCCATGTCGGCATCGTCGGTCACCACCTTGATCTGCCCGCCGGCGGCATTCAGGCGCGCCACATGATCGAGCTTCTGCGGGGTGATCGAGGCTCCCAGGATCATGTCGCTGAACCCGTGGGCGAGGAAATATTCCGCCTCCGCGAGGGTGGAGACGGTGATGCCGCCCCCGTCCGGCCGCGCGAGCCGCGCGACATCGGCGGATTTCGCGGTCTTCATATGCGGCCGCAGCGCGACGCCCAGCAGGGCCACCGCGCTGCCCATGCGTTCGAGGTTACGCGCGAGCCGCCGCCGGTCCAGCACCAGGCAGGGCGTGGGCAGATCGTCGAGCTTCATCGATACCTCCCGAGAATCTCCTCGATGCGCGGCCCGGCCTTGAGTCCGCTGCCGGTGAGCACCAGCACCGTGGTCTCGCCGCGCCCGATGTGCCCCTCGGCCAGGAGCGTCTGCAAGGCCGGCAGCACCTGCGCGCAGGTCGGCTCCACGTAGAGACCGCTCTCGGCGAGCGCCAGCGTCGCCATGGCGATCGCCTCCTCCTCCACCATCACGCCGCCGCCACCGCTGTCCTTCAGTGCCGCGACAACCTCCGGCTCGCGCACCGGGCGGGCGATCGCGGTGCCCTCGGCGATGGTCTGGCGGATCGGCGGCGGTTCCTCGCCCGCGACGACGGCCGCGATCGGCGCGCAGTTGCGTGGCTGGGCGGCGAACAGGCGCGGCAGCCGCGCGATCTGCCCCGCGCGCAGCAGCTCGCCAAAGCCGATCGCGCAGCCCAGCACGTTGGAGCCGGCGCCGCACGGGATCACGACATTGTCCGGCGCGCGAAAGCCAAGCTGTTCCCAGAGCTCATAGGCCAGCGTCTTGGTGCCGTGCAGGAAGAACGGGTGCCAGTTATGGCTGGCGTAGAAAACGGCCTGGGAGCGGGCGATGGCGGCATCGGCGGTCGCCTGGCGGTTGCCGGGGATCAGCTCCACGGTGGCGCCGGCGGCACGCATCGCCAGCGTCTTGGCGGGGCTGGTCGATTCGGGCGCCATGATCGTGGCGGCCATCCGCGCCGCCGCGGCGTAGGCGGCAACGGCCGCCCCGCCATTGCCGGAACTGTCCTCCAGCACGTGTGTCACACCCTGCGCGCGCAGCCCCGTCAGCATCACCGCCGCACCGCGGTCCTTGAAGCTGCCGGTGGGCATCACCCACTCGCATTTCACCTGGACGTCGATCCCCGCGAGGCGGCGCGCGAGCAGCGGCGTCCAGCCCTCGCCCAGCGTCACCGGCCGCGCATCCGGCATCGGCAGCGCCGCGCGGTAGCGCCACAGCCCGTGCGCCCCGGCATCGATATCAGCGGGCGACAGGCCAGGCATGTCGGTGAGGAACAGCGGCGCCCCGTCGTCGCCGCACCAGCGCGGCGGGTCGAGCGGATAGATTCGGCCGGATCTTGGGTCGAGATAGCTTGTCTGCATGGCGCAAGGCTGGCGGTCGCGGGATGCCTGGTCAATGACCGGCTCGACATTCCTTGACATTCCATCGTTTGCCCGGGGGCGATCGCGACCCCATACCCTGGGGATGACCATCGCACTGGCTCGCGACCTCGTCGCGATCGACTCCCGCAGCTTCGTCTCCAACCTCCAGGTCGCCGATCGTATCGAGGCGGCGTTGCGCGGGTTCGAGGTCGAGCGCCTGGACTACAGCGACGCTGCCGGGGTCGTGAAGCGGGTGCTGGTCGCCCATCGTGGCCCGGCCGGCGGGCTTGCCTTCTCCGGCCATATGGACACCGTGCCCGACACCGGCTGGACGGAGGATCCGTGGTCCGCGCGCGTCGAGGGCGGCGTGCTGCGCGGCCTCGGCTCCGCGGACATGAAGGGTCCGCTGGCCGCTTGCATCGAGGCGGCGCAGGCGCTGCCCCAGGGCGTGCCGGCGACGCTGCTGATCACCACGGACGAGGAGACGACGAAGCTCGGCGCGAAGGAAATCGTCGCACGCTCCGAGCTGCTGCTCCGGGCGAAGCCGCGGGCGATCCTGGTCGCGGAGCCGACCGGCATGGTGCCGGTGCGCGGCCATCGCGCGCATATCCAGTTCACCGCCACGGCGCACGGCGTGCAGGCGCACAGCAGCACCGGCGAGGGGCGCAACGCCAACTGGGCGCTGGTGCCGTTCCTGGTGGAGATGCGACGCGTCTTCGAGTGGCTGCGCGCCGACCCCGCCTTGCAGGACACCGCCTACGACCCGCCCTTCGGCGATTTCAACCCGGTCATCGACAACCACGGCACCGCGATCAACGTCACCGTCCCTCTTGCCACGGTGCGGATCAAGTTCCGCTATTCCGCCAGCGTCGACCCGATGCTCGTGGTCCGGCGGGTGCGTGACGCCGCCGTGGCAGCCGGCCTCACGCTGGAGGAGGCGTGGGAGGGCCGCCCGCCGGAGCTGCCGGCCGGGCATGAGCTGATCGCACAGGTCGAGCGGGTCACCGGCAACACGGCCACCACCGCGCCTTACGGCACCGATGCCGCCGAGCTGTCCGCGATCGCGCCGTGCTTCCTGCTCGGGCCTGGCTCGATTGCCGTCGCGCACAAGCCCGGCGAGTCCATCCCCGTCGCGGCGCTGGAGGGCGCCGTGCCGGTATTCATGCAACTCGCTGAGCGTATGGCTCAGACGTAGTCGAGCGCCACCTCGCCCAGACTCGGGAAGCGCACGCGCACCTTGGCGCCCAGGCCTGCCAGCGTCTTGCCGGTCCAGGACCCGCAGGTGACGAACTGCCCGGCCTTGAGCCCGCCGGACCAGACGCTGCCGACATTGGCGAGCCAGACCACCAGCCGTACCATGTCGCCCGCCGGGTTGCCGGTGCGCTGGATCGCCACACCGTCGATCGTCTGCTCCACCGTCTCCCTGGCGAAGTCGATGCCGTGCCAGTCGGCGCGCCCGGCGCCGTGGATGAACCCGCCATGGCCCTGGCTGTCCGCGAGGTTGCTCGGCATCGCCACCTTGTCCATGTCGAGATAGCGGGATTCCAGCGTCTCGATCGCGGGATGCGCGGTGGCCATCGCCGCCATCACTTCCTCGCGCGAATAATCCACGGTGCGTGGCGGCAGGTCGTGGCCGATGCGGAACGCCACCTCGGCCTCGATGCCGCGCATGCGGTGCGGCGCGTCGGTCAACCGCGCCGGGCTCGCGACGACGCCGGAGGCCGGCAGCGCGCCGCAGATCGGCGGCGCTTCCGGCCCCGGCGCGCCGACTTTCCAGCCGCCGATGGCGCCGAGCGTGCCCATGATCCGGTGCTGGATCGCATAGGCCGCGGCCTGCTCCGTCGGGCGCAGCGCGTCGGGCAGGTCGGCAAGGCGCTTCGCCGGGTCGTGGCGGGCGGCGAGCAGCAGGTCGGCGGCGTCCATGGCGGTTTCCCCTCGGTGATCGCGGTTGGGCGGGCTGTCAGACTCGGTCGCTTCTTATCGGAGCGAAACCGAGGTTGCGCAACGCGCGCCGGGCAGCGACGCTGCGGCATGGAGTTCAGATTGGTCGAAACCGAGGACGCGGCGGCGCGCGAGCACGTGCTGAAGCCGCTCGAAGCCTACAACGAGGCGATGACCGGGCGCGGCGCGTCGGAGAAAGTGCGCCCACTCTCGATCCTGCGCCGCGAGGGCGACCTCGTCGGCGGGCTGGTCGGCGTTTCCTATTGGGACTGGCTGCATGTGGACCGGCTGTTCCTGCCGGCGGCCTGGCGCCGTGACCGGCTGGGCGCGTCGCTGCTGGCAACGGCCGTCGGCGTTGCCGCGGCGCGCGGGCTCGCCGGCGTCTGGCTCGGCTCCTTCTCGTTCCAGGCGCCGGGCTTCTACCGGCGGCAGGGGTTCACGGAGTTCGCCGTGCTGGCGGACCATCCGCCGGGACATCGCGACCATTTTTTCCTGCGCCGGCTCACCGGCCATGAACCGGCGGCAGCCCCGCCCGCGGGCTTCGTGCTGCGCGACGAGGTCCCGCCGGCGGAGCGTGAAATTCTGAGCGCGGGGCTGCGCGCCTATAACGACGCGGCGGCCGGGCCCGGCCGTTTCCAGCCGCTTGGCCTGCTGCTGGCCGATGGCGGCGGGCTGTGGGGGGAGATCAGCCGCTTCTGGCTGTTCGTCGAGCTGCTCGGCCTGCCCGCAGCCGCGCGCGGCAAGGGCCTCGGCACGCGGCTGCTGCGTGAGGCGGAGCGCATCGCCGCGGCGCGTGGCTGCATCGGCGTGCATCTCGACACGTGCAGCTTTCAGGCTCCCGGCTTCTACGAAAAACTGGGCTATACGCGCTTCGGCACGGTGCCCGACCATCCGCGCGGCCATGCCCGGCATCTCTATGCTCGTCGGTTGGATGGGGGGCGATTGGATGGGCGGCTGGACGGCGGCCAGCCGCTGCCGCACAACGCGCCGCTCATTCGAGAGGACGGAACCAGCGCATGACCTATCTCGACGAAATCCAGCCCGGCATGACGGCCGAAACCGCCAAGACCATCACCGAGGCGGATATCCTGCTGTATGCGGCGGTCAGCACCGACACCAACCCCGTCCACCTCAATGCCGAGGTCGCGGCGGCTTCCCCGTTCGGCCAGCGCATTGCCCATGGCATGCTCTCCGCCGGGCTGATTTCGGCGGTGCTGGGCACCCGGCTGCCGGGACCGGGGACGATCTATCTCGGCCAGACCCTGCGGTTCCGCGCGCCGGTGAAGATCGGCGACACGGTGACGGCGCGCGTCGAGGTCACCGCCGTCGATGCCGCGAAGAAGCGGGCGACGCTGAAGACCGAATGCTTCGTCGCCGGCAAGCTGGTGATCGAGGGCGAGGCGGTGGTGATGCCGCCCGCCCGGCCCTGACCGGCCGCCCGCCGGCCTTGCGCGTTTTCTCCACCTGGCGGGACCTGCCGGCGGCGGTGCGCGGCGCCTCGGTCGCACTCGGCAATTTCGATGGCGTGCATCGCGGCCATGCGCAGGTTCTGGCCGCCGCCCACGCGGCGCGGCCGGACGCTCCGCGCGCGGTGCTGACCTTCGAGCCGCACCCGCGCGAGCTGTTCCGCCCCGACGATCCGCCCTTCCGCCTTACCCTGTCGGCGGAGCGGGCGGCGGCCCTCGCCCAGCTCGGTGCCACGCTGCTGTTCGAGCTGCCGTTCGACCGCACCTTCAGCGCCATGACGGCCGAGGCGTTCGTGGTCGAGGTGCTGCATCGCGGCCTCGGCGCGCGGCACCTGGCCTGCGGCGCGGATTTCGCGTTCGGTCACCGTCGCGGCGGCAGCGCCGCGTTCCTCGCCGAGCGGTCAGAGGCGCTGGGCATCGGGCTCACGCTGGTACCGGCACTGGCCGACGCGGAGGGACCGCTTTCCTCCACCCGCATCCGCCGCCTGCTGCAGGACGGCTATCCCGAGCGCGCGGCGGCGCTGCTCGGCCGGAACTGGACCATCCGCGGCACGGTCGAGCACGGCGACGCGCGCGGCCGGACGATCGGGTTTCCCACCGCCAATGTGGCGCTCGGCCGGCATCTGGAGCCGGCGCGCGGCGTCTATGCGGTGCGGGTGGCGCTGGCGGACGGGCGCTGCGTGCCGGGGGTGGCGAATATCGGCCGCCGCCCGACGCTGGGCGAGGCGCCGAAGAGCCGGGTGGAGGCGCATCTGTTCGACTTCGCGGGCGATCTCTACGGCCAGGAGGTGGGGGTTTCGCTGCTCGCCTTCGTGCGCGAGGAGCGGAAATTCCCGAGTTTCGAGGCGCTGCGCGACCAGATCGCGCGCGACGCGGCCAGGGCGCGGGATTTGCTCGCGCCCGGCGCTGGCCTTGACCCGCCGGGGTCATCGGCCCCAGACCCCCCGATCGAATCGATGGCCTGAAACGAATCGATGGCCTGATAAGTGCGGGCACGGCCCCGACGAGTGATGGGCCGGACGAGCGATGGAACGGAGTGCATGACCGACTACCGCGATACCGTCTTCCTGCCCCAGACCGGCTTTCCGATGCGCGCGGACCTGCCGCGGCGCGAGCCGGCGATGCTCGCGCGCTGGGAGGCGATGGGGCTGTGGGAGCGCCAGCGCCAGGCCTCCGCCGGGCGCCAGCTGTTCATCCTGCACGACGGCCCGCCCTATGCGAACGGCCATCTGCATATCGGCACCGCGCTCAACAAGATCCTCAAGGACGTGGTGAACCGCGCCGCCCAGATGGGCGGTTTCGACGCCAACTACATCCCCGGCTGGGACTGCCACGGCCTGCCCATCGAGTGGCGGATCGAGGAGGAATACCGCAAGGCCAGGCGCGACAAGGACTCGGTGCCGGTGATCGACTTCCGCGCCGAATGCCGGGCCTATGCGCAGCACTGGATGGGCGTGCAGGAGCAGGAGTTCCGCCGCCTCGGCGTGTTCGGCGACTGGCCGCGGCGCTACGCCACGATGGATTATCCCTCGGAGGCCGCGATCGAGGCCGAGATCGGCCGCTTTCTGATGAACGGCGCGCTCTATCGCGGATTGCGCCCGGTGATGTGGTCGCCGGTCGAGAAGACGGCGCTGGCCGAGGCGGAGATCGAATACCACGATCATAGCTCGACCACGATCTTCGTCGCCTTCCCGGTGGTGGCCGGGCCGTTTCAGGGCACGGAAATCGTCATCTGGACCACGACGCCCTGGACCATGCCCGGCAACCGCGCCATCGCGGCGGGGCCGGAGTTCGACTACGCGCTGGTGCAGCTGGAGGCGCCGTTCCGCCGCCAGGTGCTGGTGGCGCTGCCGCTGCTGCCGGGCTTCATCACGCAGGCCGGCATCACCGCGCATCACGTGATCCGCGTGGTGAAGGGGGCAGAAATCGTCGGCAGCGTCTGCGCGCATCCGCTGCGCGGGCACGGCTACGACCATGACGTGCCGGTTCTGGCGGGGGATTTCGTCACCACCGAGCAGGGCACCGGCTTCGTCCACATCGCGCCCGGCCATGGCGAGGAGGATTTCCACCTCGGCCGCGCCAACGGCATCGAGGTGCCGGACACGGTGGGGCCGGACGGCACGTTCAACGCCTGGGTGCCGTTGTTCGCGGGGTTGCACGTCTACAAGGCGGCGGACGCGGTCTGCCAGGCGCTCGCCGATGCCGGCATGCTGCTGGCGCGCGGCACGCTGGTGCACTCCTATCCGCATTCCTGGCGCTCGCGCGCGCCGCTCATCTTCCGCGCGACACCGCAATGGTTCATCGCGCTCGACGACGCCACGCAAATCCGCGCCAAGGCGCTGGAGGCGATCGCCGCCACGCATTTCGTGCCGCAGCAGGGGCGCAACCGCCTCGGCTCGATGGTGGCCGCGCGGCCAGACTGGTGCATCAGCCGCCAGCGCGCCTGGGGCGTGCCGATCGCCGTCTTCGTGCACCGCGAAACCGGCGAGGTGCTGCGCGACCAGGCGGTGGTCGAGCGCATCGTCGAGGCTTTCAGGACCGAGGGTGCCGATGCCTGGTACACCTCCCCGCCGGAGCGCTTTCTCGGCCCCGGGCGCGATCCCGCGAGCTATGAGCAGGTGCGCGATATCGTCGATGTCTGGTTCGAATCCGGATCGACCCACGCCTTCGTGCTGGAGGCGCGCGGCCTGCCCTGGCCGGCCGACCTCTATCTCGAAGGGTCGGACCAGCATCGCGGCTGGTTCCATTCCTCGCTGCTCGAAGCCGTCGGCACGCGTGGGCGCGCACCGTTCAAGGCGCTGCTCACGCACGGCTTCGTCATGGACGAGCAGGGCCGCAAAATGTCGAAATCCCTCGGCAATGTCGTCGCCCCCGAGGAAGTGATCAAGCAGTATGGCGCGGACATCCTGCGCCTGTGGGTGATGTCGTCCGACACCGCCGAGGACATGCGCATCGGCGCCGAAATCCTCAAGCAGCAGGCGGAGCTTTATCGGCGGCTGCGCAACACGCTGCGCTGGGTGCTGGGCTCGCTCGCGGGCTTTGACGAGACCGAGCGGACCGCGGATATGCCGGAGCTCGAGCGTTTCGTGCTACACCGGCTGGCCGAGCTCGACACGCAGATCCGCGGCGCGGTGGCAAGCCATGACTGGACCGGCGTCTATCCGGCGCTGCACGCGTTCTGCGCCACCGACCTCTCGGCGTTCTATTTCGATATCAGAAAGGACGCGATCTACTGCGACCGGCCGGACGCGCCACGCCGGCGCGCCGCGCGCACCGTGCTCGACCACCTGCACCGCTGCCTCTGCACCTGGCTCGCGCCGGCGATGCCCTTCACCGCCGAGGAAGCCTGGATCGAGCGCTTCGGCGAGGCGGACAGCGTGCACCTCAACCTGTTCCCCGCCATTCCCGGCACCTGGGCGGACCCCGATCTCGCGGCCCGGTGGCAGTCGCTGCGCGAGGTGCGCCGCGCCATCACCACGGCGCTGGAGGCGGCGCGCCAGGGCGGGCAGATCACCGCCTCGCTGCAGGCGCGCGTGGAGCTCACCCTGCCGCCGGCCGAGTTTGCGGCGCTGGCCGGCACGGACTGGGCGGAGCTTGCCATCGTCTCCGATGTCGCTGTCCGCCAGGGCGAGGCGCTGGAGGTGCTGGTCGGCGTCGCGCCGGGGCAGAAATGCACCCGCTGCTGGCGCGTGCTGGAGGAGGTGGGCCGGTCCGCCGCCCACCCGCTGCTGTGCCGGCGTTGCGAGGACGTGGTGGAAAGCGGGCTCGTGTGCCGCAGCGCCGCCTGATGTCGATGCGCGATATGCCGTTTCGCGTTGCAGGGCAGGGACGGCGATGACCCGCGAGCGGCTCGGCCTGCTCACCGGCGTCCTGGTTCTGGCGGCCGACCAGGCCAGCAAATCCTGGATTCTCTACGGGTTGAATCTGCCCACGCGGTTCGATGTGCCGGTGTTCTGGTGGCTGGACCTGACGATGGTCTGGAACCGCGGCATCACCTTCGGCATCCTCAACGGCCGCACGCAGGTCGGCGCCTGGGTGCTGGTCGGCGTGGCGCTGGTCGTGATCGGCCTGCTGTGGGCCTGGCTGCGGCGGGCGGAGAGCCTGCTGGCGGCGGGCGCGCTCGGCGCCATTGCCGGCGGGGCGGTGGGCAACATCCTCGACCGGCTGCGCTTCGGCGCGGTGGTGGATTTCATCCACGCGCATGCCTGGGGTTATTCGTGGTATGTGTTCAACGTCGCCGATGCGGCGATTGTCTGCGGTGTGGCGGTGCTGGTGCTTGATGGGCTGCGTCGGCGCGACGGCGGCGCAAATTCGGTCAAGGACCAGGACGGCGGCAGGGCTCAAGATGGCGCGTGACCATGGGTGGTGCACGACGCCGCGGCGCATGATAGGGGGGCGCGCATGAAATCGACCGGGTCCGTGGTGGTGGTGGTGGGTTGCGCGGTGTTGCTCGCCGGTTGCGGCGGCGGCGGTGCCGCGCGTTTCTTCGGGCTTACCCGCGCCTCGCCGAATGAGTTTTCGGTGACGACGCAGCCGCCGCTCTCGATGCCGCCGGATTTTGCGCTGCGCCCGCCGCAGCCCGGCGCACCGCGCCCGCAGACCGTGAGCCAGCGTGCCGCGGCGGAGGCGGCCCTGGCGCCGCAGACGGCGCTCGGGCTTCCCGCGGCGGGCATGTCGCCGGGGCAGGCCGCTCTGCTTCAGGCCGCCGGCCCGCCCGCGCCCAGCGATATCCGCCAGCAGATTGCCTCGGAAAACCACAAGGCGGCGCAGCCGAGCTTTGTCGACAAGCTGATGTTCTGGCGCGCCAACACGCCGCCGGCTGGTGTGGCCGTCGACCCGGCGAAGGAAGCCCAACGGATCCGCGCCAACCAGGCGCTTGGCCGCCCGATGGACACCGGCACCACGCCGATCATTCAGCGCAACAACACGCTGTTCGGCTCGCTGTTCTGAGGCGTCGTGCGCGGCCGCCGGGGGCGGTCGCGCGGCGCGGCGTGGCGGGGTAGGATCGGGGCATGGACTCGACCCGCGCCGCCGCCTGGTCCCGCCTCGCCACCCTTGCCGCCGCACCCGGCGCGCGTGACATCGCCGCGCGCTTCGCCGCCGATCCCGGACGCTCGGCGCGCATGACGCAGGCGCTCGACGATCTTTCGCTCGACCTCTCCCGCACCACGATCGGCGCTGTGGAGCTTGAGGCCCTGCTCGACCTCGCGCACGCGGCCGGCCTCGAAGCCTTTCGGGCACGGCTGTTCGCGGGCGAGCCGGTCAACGCCACCGAGCTCCGTGCCGCGCTGCACATGGCGCTGCGCGTGCCCGAGGCGCCGCACCTGCACGCCCAGGCGCGCGCCTCGGCCTGGGACGTGGCCTGTGCCGAGGCGGTGGCGGAGCGCGCGCGGATGCGCCGCTTCGTCGCCGATGTTCACGCCGGACGGCTGGTCGGTGCCACCGGTGCGCGCTTCGAGACCGTGCTGAACATCGGCATCGGCGGCTCCGATCTCGGCCCGCGCTTTCTCTGCGACGCGCTGACCCAGGTACACGGGCCGCATCAGCCGGGCGGGCTCGCGCCGCGCTTCCTCTCCAATGTCGATGGCCACGCCTTCGCGGCGCTGGCCCGCACGCTCGATCCCGCGCGCACGCTGATCCTCGTCGCCTCCAAGACCTTCACCACCGAGGAGACGATGACCAACGCCGCGGCGGCGCGGGCCTGGCTCGCATCGGCGCTCGGCGAGGCGGCGGTCGGCGCGCATTTCGTGGCCCTTTCCACCAACATCGCGGCGGTTGAGGCGTTTGGCATCGCGCCCGCGCGCATGTTCGGCTTCCGCGACTGGGTGGGCGGGCGCTACTCCGTCTGGTCGCCGATCGGCATGGCCGTGGCGCTGGCCGCGGGCTGGGACGCTTTCGCCGGCTTCCTCGCCGGCGGCCATGCCATGGACCAGCATTTCCGAACCGCGCCGCTCGCCGAAAACCTGCCGGTGCTGCTGGCGCTGGCCGGCATCTGGCACCGCAACGCGCTGGGCGCCACGAGCCTCTGCATCCTCGGCTACGACGAGCGGCTGCGGCTGTTCCCCGCCTATCTCCAGCAGCTGGAAATGGAGAGCAACGGCAAATCCGTCGCCCTCGACGGCGCGACCTGCGCGAACCCAACCTGCCCGATCGTCTTCGGCGCCGCGGGGACGGACGCGCAGCACAGCTTCATGCAGCTCGTCCACCAGGGCACCGACCTCGTGCCGGTGGATTTCCTGCTTGCCGCCGAGCCCCACCACAACCGGGCGGAGGCGCATGACATCCTCGCCGCCAACGCGCTGGCGCAGGCGGAGGCACTCGCCTTCGGCCGCGACCATGCGGCCGTCGCGGCGGAGATGCGGGCGGCGGGTGCCGACGATGTGAGCATCCATACGGTCGCACCCCATCGTGTGTTCACCGGCAACCGGCCGAGCACGCTGATCCTGTTTCGCCGGCTGGATGCGTTCACCCTCGGCCGCCTGATCGCCCTCTATGAGCACAAGGTCGCGGTTCAGGGCTGCCTCTGGGGCATCAACAGTTTCGACCAATGGGGCGTGGAGCTGGGCAAGGTGCTGGCACGTGGCATCCGCCCGCTGCTGACCGGAAAGGGCACGGCGGCGCGCGCGGCGACGGCGGCCTCGGTGGCGCGGCTGCTTGCGCTGCGGTCCGGCCCGTGAGTGCGCTGCTGAACGACGCGGCCGGGCCGCCCCGCATCCGCCTGCTGGCGGACGCGATGATCGACCGCATCGCCGCCGGGGAGGTGATTGAGCGCCCGGCCGCGGCGGTGCGCGAGCTGGTGGAGAACGCGCTCGATGCCGGGGCCGCGCGGATCGGCGTTGCCATCACCGGCGGCGGCATCGCGGCGATCGAGGTCGATGATGACGGCGGCGGCATGAGTGCGGCGGAGCTGGCACTCGCGGTGCGCCGGCACGCCACCTCCAAGCTGCCCGATGACGACCTGGTGCGTATCGCCACCCTCGGCTTTCGCGGCGAGGCGCTGGCCTCGATCGGGGCGGCGGCGCGGCTCGCCATCACCTCGCGCCGGCCGGGGGCGGAGGCGGCGATGATCGCGGTGGCGGGCGGCGCGGTCGGCGAGGTGCGGCCGGCCTCCGGTGCCGCGGGCACGCGGGTGGTGGTCGAGGATCTGTTCTTCGCCACCCCGGCGCGGCGTAAATTTCTGAAATCCCCGCGCGCCGAGGCGGATGCCGCACAGCTCGCCATCCGCCGCCTGGCGCTCGCGGCACCCGCGGTTGCGTTTCGCTTTATCAACGATCGCGAGACGGTGTTCGACCGGCCGGCGGAGATCCTTGCCCAGCGCGTCGCGGCCCTGCTGGCGCCCGAAGCCGTGATCGCCTTCGACGAGCGGCGGGAGGGCCTGCGCGTGCACGGGCTCGCCGCCCCGCCATCGGTGACGCGCGCGACCGTGGCGGGGCAGCTTCTCGCGGTGAACGGACGCCCGGTCGCGGACCCGGTGCTGCGGACCGCGGTGCGCGTCGCCTATCGCGATGTCATCGCCGTCGGGCGGCATGCGGTGGTGGCGCTGTTCGTCGAGATCGATCCGGAGGCGGTCGATGTGAACGTGCATCCCGCCAAGGCCGAGGTGCGGTTCCGTGAGGCGGAGGCGGTGCGTGGCCTGGTGATCGGCGCGCTGCGGCGCGCACTCGCCGGGGGCGCGCAGCCGGTGGGGCGCCCCACGCCGATGCACGCCCGCCCCATCCTGGCCCGCCCCATCCTGCCGCGCTCCAGCATGCCGCCATCCCTGGGGCCGCCGCCGCTGCGCTTTGCCCCGCCCCCGCCGCCACGCGCCCTGGCGGAGGCGCAATTACCGCTCGGCACCCCGCCCGCCGCCCGCAGCATGGAGCCACCGCCGCCATCGGCGGAATATCCGCTCGGTGCGGCGGTGGCGCAGGTGCTCGACACCTATATCGTCGCGGTGGCGCCGGATGGCGGGCTGGTGCTGGTGGACCAGCACGCGGCGCATGAGCGGCTGACGCATGAGGTGCTGGCGGAACAATTGCGCGCCGGCGATGTGGCCTCCCAGCCGTTGCTGCTGCCCGCCGTCGTGGACCTGCCGGAGGGCCAGGCGGCACGGCTCGCTGAGCGCGCGGGCGAGTTCGCGGCGCTGGGTCTGGAGATCGAGGCATTCGGCCGCGGCGCCGTGCTGGTGCGCGCGCTGCCCGCGGTGCTGGGCCCGGCCGATCCCGCGCCGCTGCTGCGCGACCTCGCCGATGAAGTCGCTGCCTGGGGCGAGGGCGTGGCGCTGGCCGTGCGTCTCGATGCGGCGATCGCGCGCATGGCCTGCCACGGCTCGATCCGCGCCGGGCGGCGGCTCGCCGGTGCGGAGATGGACGCGCTGCTGCGCCGGATGGAGGTCACGCCGCGTGCGGCGACGTGCAGCCATGGCCGCCCGACCTTTCTCAAATTCACCCGTTCCGATCTCGAAAAGATGTTCGGTCGCCAATGACGCCGCCGTCGACCGATCTTCCGCCTCCCAATTTTTCAAGTCCTGGCTTGTCACGTTTGGGCATTTTGCCACGCTTGGGCATGCTGACGCCGAGTTCCAACACCGCCCTCGAACCGATCACGGCGGCGATGCTCGCGGAGGTGGCCGCACTGCATGTGGCGCGGTTTCGCGTCACCGAGATCACGCTGTCGCAGACCGGCCTCGCGCAGTTCGACGATGTGCCGATGCTGCACGCGTCGAGCCTCCTCGCCGATGCGCGCGTCGCCGCGATCGGGTGGAACGGCACCTCGGGCGGCTGGCTCGGCTTTGATGTGGATCGCAGGCTCTGCGCCGGCATCGGCGCCGCGACCGGTATTCCCGCCACCACCTCGATGCTGGCGCTCAACGACATCCTGGCGGCGCGCGGGGTGCGACGGCTGGGTCTCGTCACGCCCTACACCGATGACGTGCAGGCGCGCATCGTCGCCAATTACGCAGTGCTGGGCATCGAGACGATATCGGAACGGCATATTGGTATCAGCGAAAATTTCGCCTTTGCCGAGGTGCGGCCGGAGACGATCGCGGCGATGGTGCGAGAGGTCGCGGCGGCGCGCCCGGAGGCGATTGCCATCATCTGCACCAACCTGCGCGCGGCCCCGCTGGTTGCGGCACTGGAGGCGGAAACCGGCATTCTGGTGCTCGATACGATCGCGACGGTGGTGTGGGGCGCGCTGCGCCTGGCCGGCGTGGATCCTGCGGCGATCAGCTCCTGGGGACGGTTGTTTCGCGAAGGAAGGTGACGCGCGCGGCGCCGTGGCTGGCGGTCGCGAGTGGCCGGCCGATATCGAGGTTCTCGTCGCGCGCGGTCTCGCAGACCAGCAGCGCACCCGGCGCGATCCAGCCCGCACCCCGCAGTGCCGCGATTGCCGCCGGGATCAACCCCTCGCCGTAGGGCGGGTCGAGAAACACCAGCGTGCAGGCCTGGCCCGGCACCGGGCGGGTCGCGTCGGCTGGCAGAATCGTAGCGCTCTCAGCATGACAGGCTGCGATGTTGGCGGCCAGCACGCGCCGCGCCGCGGCCGCCGTCTCCATGAACCAGGCGTGCGCCGCACCGCGCGAGAGCGCTTCGAGCCCCATCGCGCCGGTGCCGGCAAAGGCATCGAGCACCAGGGCGTCGCCAAGCACGCCCGCGGCCCATGGCGCGTGGGCGAGCCGGTCGAAGATCGCCTGGCGGGCGCGGTCGGAGGTCGGCCGGGTCGTGTCACCGGCGGGGGCCGCGAGGCTGCGGCCACGCCAGCGCCCGGCGACGATGCGCATCAGCCCAGTTGTTCCCGGATGACTTTCGGCGGCACTTCCATGACCGCGCCGCTCGGCAGCGTGCCGAGCTGGAACGGCCCGTAGGCGAGGCGGATGAGCCGGCTCACGCGAAAGCCGAGATGCGTCATCACGCGGCGGATTTCGCGGTTGCGCCCCTCGCGCAGCGTGATGCTGATCCAGGAGTTGTCGCCCTTGGTCGCGTCCAGCACCGCCTCGATCGACCCGTAAGCGATGCCATCGACGGTGACGCCGCGCGCCAGCTTCGCCAGCGCTTCCGCCTCCGGCCGGCCGTGGACACGCACGCGGTACCGGCGCAGCCACGCATTGGCCGGCAGTTCGAGCCTCCGCGCCAGCGCGCCATCGTTGGTCAGCAGCAACAAACCCTCACTGGTGAGGTCGAGCCGGCCCACGGAGATCAGCCGCGGCAGGCCGCGCGGCAGCCGCTCGAACACGGTCGGCCGGCCCTCGGGGTCGCGGTGCGTCGTCACCAGCCCGACCGGCTTGTGATAGCGGAACAGCCGCGTGCGTTCGACGCCCACCGGCGTGCCGTCCACCAGCACCTGGTCCGTCGGCGTCACGAAGGTCGCGGGATGGGTGACTGGCGTCCGGTTCAGCGCCACGCGCCCGGCGGCGATCATCTGCTCGGCATCGCGGCGTGAGGCCACACCCGCGCGGGCGAGGAATTTCGCGATCCGCTCCCCGCGCTCGGGGGTGTCAGGCGCAGGCGGCGACGAGGGCATCGAACAGGCGCCGGTCGGCGGCGTTGATAAGAAACTCCGGGTGCCATTGCACGCCGATGCAGAAGCGGCGGGAAGGATCCTCGATACCCTCGATCACCCCATCCGGCGCCACGGCGTTGACGCATGCCCGTCCGGGCGCGCGCACCGCCTGGTGATGCGCGGAGTTCACCGCCAGCGTCGTCTCGCCGGTGATCGCCGCGAGCCTCGTGCCCGGCGTGATGGTGACGCTGTGGCCCGGCTCGTGGCGCGGATTGGGCTGCTCGTGCGCCAGCGGCTGCGCGACCGCATCGGCAATGTGCTGGATCAGAGTGCCGCCCAGCCCCACCGCCAGCAATTGCTCGCCCCCGCAGATGCCGAGCACCGGCATGTCGCGCCGCAGCGCGCCCTGCAGCAGCGCCAGCTCGGCCGCGGTGCGCGCGGATTTCAGCGTCGTCGCCGTATGCATGGTGGCCTCGCCGTAGAGGGAAGGGGCCACGTCGAAGGCGCCGCCGGTGATCACGAGCGCGTCGAGCCGGTCGAGCATCGCCTCGGCGAGGTCCGGCAGGTGCGCCAGCGCCAGCGGCAGCCCGCCGGCCGCGGCGACCGCCGAGGCGTAGTTCTGGCGCAGCGCATACCAAGGGTATTTGGAATAGACGCCGCCCGATCCGGAACCTGGTTCCTCGGAATCGAGTGTGATGCCGATCGCCGGCGGCTTGGTGAGGGACATGGCGGGTTGCTACGCTGGCGCCCATGGGTTCGGCAAGCGCGGGTTCGCCAGATCGGGGTTCGGCCAATGGAGGTCAGGTAAGCGCGACTTCCGCCGGCGCGGGCATGGCGGCGGCGCTGGACGTGGCACGGGCGGCCGGCGCGCGTGGCGAGGTGCCGGTGGGCGCGGTGGTTCTGGGGCCGGACGGCGCGGTGCTGGCCGTCGCCGCCAACGCGGTGGAGGCAGCGCACGACGCCTCGGCCCATGCCGAGCTTCTGGCGATGCGCCAGGCGGCCGCGGCGCGCGGCGGGCGGCTTGCCGGCTGCGACCTCGTCGTGACGCTCGAGCCCTGCGCGATGTGCGCCGGCGCCGCGGTGCATTTCCGCCTCCGCCGCGTGATCTTCGGCGCCTACGACCCCAAGGGCGGCGGGGTGGAGCACGGCGCGCGGGTGTTCGCCGCCCCCGGCTGCCTGCACGCGCCGGAGGTGGTGGGCGGCCTGCGCGAGGCGGAGTGTGCGGCGCTGCTGCGCGACTTCTTCAGGGAGCTGCGCGCCTGAGGGGGGCTGCCGCTCCGACTCAGGCGCGGGCTTGGCCGCGCAGGGTCTGGGGGCGCAGGGGCTGGGGGCGCAGGGCTTGGCGCGCGGGGTCTCAGGCGCCGGAAAGACCCTCCCCGATCATCGCCCGGGGGACGATGACCCGGTCATACTCCGCCTCCGTCACCTTGCCGGATTTCAGCGCCGCCGCCTTGAGCGTGGCGCCGGTGGCCGCCGCATCCTCGGCGATATGGGCGGCGTTCTGGTAGCCGATCACCGGCGACAGCGCGGTCACCAGCATCAGGTTGTTGTCGAGATAGGCCTCGATCCGGTCGCGGTCGAGCTCGGTGCCTTCCACCGAATAAGTGCGGAACTTCTCGCATCCGTCGGCAAGGATCGTCGCCGAGTGGAGAAAATTATTGATGATCACGGGCCGCATCGCGTTCAGCTCGAAATTGCCCTGGCTGCCGGCAAACGCGGTCGCGGTGTCCTCGCCGATCACCTGGATCGCGATCATCACCATCGCCTCGCACTGCGTCGGGTTCACCTTGCCCGGCATGATCGACGAGCCTGGCTCGTTGGCCGGCAGTTTCAGCTCGCCGAGCCCGCAGCGCGGCCCGGAGGCGAGCCAGCGCATGTCGTTGGCGATCTTCATCAGCGCGACCGCGAGCCCGCGCAGCGCCGCCGAGGCGCGCACCATGGCATCGAGCGAGCCCTGGGCCATGAACTTGTTCGGCGCGGTGACGAAGGGCTTGCCCGTCAGCCCGGCGATTTTCGCCGCCACCGCCTTGGAGAAGCCTTTCGGCGCGTTGAGCCCGGTGCCGACCGCGGTGCCGCCCAGGGCCAGCTCGTAGAGGCCCAGGCGGCTGTGCTCGATCTCGGCGATGCAGGCGCGAATCTGCGCCGCCCAGCCGGACCATTCCTGGCCCACGGAAAGCGGCGTCGCGTCCTCGAGATGGGTGCGGCCGACCTTGACCACGTCCATCCATCCCGCCGCCTTCGTTTCGATCACCATCGCCAGCCGGTCGAGTTCCGGCAGCAGCCTGGCGTCAAGCACCGTGATCGCCGCGATATGCATCGCGGTCGGAAAACTGTCGTTCGACGACTGTCCCATGTTGACGTCGTCATTCGGCCCCACCGGGTGTTGCGAGCCGAGTTCGCCGCCGAGCAGCTGGATGGCGCGGTTGGACAGCACCTCGTTGACGTTCATGTTCGACTGCGTGCCGGAGCCGGTCTGCCAGACATAGAGCGGAAAATGCTCGTCGAGCCGGCCCGCGATCGCCTCGTCGGCGGCGCGCACGATGGCATCCGCCTTCCAGGACGGCAGATGGCCAAGGTCATGGTTCACCAGCGCCGCCGCCTTCTTGACGACGCCATAGGCGCGATAGACCTCGACCGGCATGCGGTCGTGACCGATGGAAAAATGCTGCAGCGAGCGCTGCGTCTGCGCGCCCCAGTAGCGGTTGGCCGGAACCTCGACCTCGCCCATGCTGTCGAACTCCCGACGCATGCCGCTCGCGCTGAGCCCGATCGGGACGTTGTTCATCATCGGGTGTGGGGCCGTTTCCTGAGCCATTCCTGTCTTCCTCGGGGCTGAGACGTCTATCGGGATACGGGGGTGGATATGGGGGTCGATACGGGATTGGGCAGCACGGCCAGCGCCAGTGACAGCCCGATACCGATCGCGACCGTCATGATCGCGGTCGAAATGGCGAGCGACAGCGTGCCGGCCACCAGTGTCGGCGGTGCTGCCGCGCCCTGCGCCATGATGTGCAGCGCGCCGATGCCGGCACGAAAGCCGAAGGCGCCCGGGATCATCGCGACGGTGCCGGGAAAGGCGAAGGTCACCGGCGGGACCTGATGGGCACGTGCCGCCAGCACCGCGATCACGCCCGCGACGGCGGCCCCGATCAGCGAGCCGCTCGCCAGGTCGAGCCCGAGATGCGCGAGTGCGGTGCGCAGCGAGTGGCTCGCGACGCCGCACAGCACGCAATAGCCGACGGCGCGGAACGGCACGTTGAAGAGCATCGCGAAGCCCGCCGCGGCGGTGGCGGAAAACACGATGTCCTGCGCGATCGGCAGCAACCGCCCGGCCTGTTCCACCGGCAGCGTGTCGCCCGCCAGTGCCGCCGCGAGGAACAGCGCGAAGCCGAGGGTGAGGACCGTTGCGATGCCGAAGGCGAGGCGGGCTACGCCGTTGCCGAGATGCCCGTCCACGATATCGCGCACCCCGTTGATGAGCGGCACGCCGGGCACCAGGATCATTCCCGCCGCGGTGAGGCACAGCACCGGTGAGGCGCCGGGCACGAGGCGGATCGCCATCGCACCCGCGAGGCCGCTGATCAGGGCCATCGCGAAGGCGCCGCCGAACGGGTTGGCGTGCCGGGCCGCGAGGGCGCGGCGCAGCACCGTGCTGACCACGCCGGCGACGAAGGCAACGCCCATCACCGCCCAGCTCGCGCCGAACAGCCGCGCGAGCGATGCCGCGGTGACGGCCACACCGAGCACCACCAGCCAGCCGGCATGCCCGCCGCCACCGGCCTCCAGCGCGTCGAGCCTGGCATTCGCCTCGTCGAGCGAGAGCGCGCCGCTGCACACGCCGTCATCGATGCGCTTGAGCGTCGTGAGCCGGCCCATATCCACGCCGATACCGTGAATCGCGTGACCCAGCCGGGTTTCCATCCTTCCATCGGCGGAATAGGCGATGATCAGCGCCTCCAGCGTGACCAGCACCCGCGCCTCGTGGCCGAGGGCGAGCATGATGCGGGCCACGCGCCGCTGCGTCCCCGCCGTGCCGGTGCCGTTGGCGAGCAGCAGCCGCCCGATCCGCGCCGCGATATGCACGGCCTGCTGCGGTGTGGCCGGGCCGGCGTTCGGCGGCCTGGCGTCATTCACCGGGCGTGGCGCCTCGGCCCCGGCACGATCACGATGCCAGGCCACTCAAACGCGTCATTCCCGCACCCTGGCGCGTCAGCCGCCGCCATCGGTAAGGAAGCTCCCCCGCTCGTCACCCGGCGCAGGGCGTCATGGTAAAAATGTCGTCGTCAACCCTCTCGACGCTAACGGGCCGATTGCAAGAGTCAATCGGATCCGCCGTGTCCGTGGCGTGGCGTGGCGTGGCGCCGAGCACCGAGCCGCCATCGCCGCAGGCCGAAGCCGTGTCCAGCATGGACAACTTGAGCATGGTGCCGGGTGAGGGATTTGAACCCCCGACCTTCGGTTTACAAAACCGCTGCACTACCGCTGTGCTAACCCGGCGTCGCGGCCGACTTAGCGCTGCCGCCTATCCCTGGGCAACCTCGTCGGGCCCGATTTCGGCGTGCAACAACCGCCGCCGGACCGTTCTCCACCCCATACCTTTCTCGCCCCTGAAACGATTGTCACGTGACCGTGCTTTCACGGACATGCCACGGCGCGGTCGGGGTGGGCGTCCCATGTTATCGCCCAGAGCGGGAATGACCCGCTGCCAGTTCCTGCCTTCATCAAAGGGGATCGAAACCGATGAGACACCTGATTCCACATCGCCGGGCGACCCGTCTCGCCCTAGTTGCCGTCCTGCTTGGCGGCTCGGCACTCGGCGGCATCGCCGTCAGCCGCGCCGACACCGCCGCGCCGATCAAGGTGCCGCAGGCGCAGATGCTGCCCGATTTCTCGAACCTCGTCGCCAGCGTCCGCCCGGCGGTGGTTTCCATCACCAACCACCTCAAGGTGCAGAACGCCTCGGTCGAGACCGTGCCGACACCGTTCGGTATGTTCCAGTTCCCGCATCAGCAGCGGGCGCAGGAGGCAAAGGGCTCGGGCTTCATCGTCGATGCCAACGGCACCATCGTCACCAACAACCATGTGGTGAAGAATGCGCGGGAGGTGATGGTCACGCTGTCTGACGGGCGCCATCTCCGGGCGAAGGTGATCGGCACCGACCCGCGCACCGATCTCGCGGTTCTGCGCGTCGACGCTGGCAAGAAGCTGCCCTACCTGCAGCTCGGCGACAGCCACAAGGTCCGCGCCGGACAGTGGGTGATCGCGATGGGCAACCCGTTCGGCCTCGGCGGCACCGTCACCGCGGGCATCGTCTCGGCGCGCGGGCGCGACATCGGCGACGGGCCGTATGACAATTTCATTCAGATCGACGCGCCGATCAATCCCGGCAATTCCGGCGGCCCGCTGTTCGACCAGAACGGGCACGTGATCGGCGTTGATACCGCGATCATCTCGCCCTCCGGCGGCTCGGTCGGCATCGGCTTCGCCATCCCGTCCGACATGGTCAAGACCGTGGTGGCGCAGATCGAGGCGCACGGGTCGGTCACGCGCGGCTATCTCGGCGTGTCCACCCAGCCGGTGACGCGGCAGATGGCGACGGCGCTCGGCCTGCCGAGCGGCATCACGGATGGCGCGCTGATCGCCGCGGTCGAGCCGCACAGCCCGGCCCAGCGGGCGGGCCTGCAGCCGGGCGACGTGATCCGCGCGGTCGATGGCCAGCCGATCAAGTCCGCGCGCGACCTGGCGATCCATGTCGCGGCGATCCGGCCCGGCACCGACACCAAGTTCGAGTTCATCCGCAAGGGTCAGACCCGGACCATGACCATCGCGCTGGGCACGCTGCCGAACGGCAACCCGACCTCGGCCACGCACCACGCGGCACACGGCCGGATCGGGCTCGCGCTGGCGCCGCTCACGCCGAACACCCGCAACCAGCTCGGCCTGCCGCAGGATGCGATGGGGGCGGTGGTGGCCGCGGTGCAGCCGGGCTCGCCCGCCGACCAGGCCGGGATGCAGCCGGGCGATGTCATCACCGCCGTGGGCCAGAACACGGTCAACTCACCGGCGGCCGCGGTACGGGCGCTGCGCGCGGCCGAGCATGCCGGCAAGCCGATCGCGCTGCGCCTGTTGCGTAACGGCCATGCCGCCTACATCGCGCTGAACCCGGTCCAGAAGAAGGCCGGCTGAAGCGACGAGCGCTGACTACGCATGACCGGCCGGGGGGCTCGCCTCCCGGCCGGTGACGCGTACCACGGCAGCGAACAGGCGCAGCGCCTCCGCCCCACCCCGGTCGGGCAGCGCGCCCTCCTCCATCTCGCCGGCCAGCACCATGGCCTGGCCCGCGATCGTCTCCGCGGCCCGGGCCAGCGCCTCGCGCGCCACGGCGAGTTGCAGTGGCTCGGACAGCAGCGCCCAGTCGCAGAGCGGCATGGCATAGCCGAGCCTGGCGCCGATCGTGTCAGGCGCGTCGAGCTCGCGCGGATGATGAATGACGGTTGTTTGAATTCGACGCCTCGGCATGCGCGGCCTCCGCAGGGAGTTTCCCGGTTGGTGCCGTTCTGGCGAGGAGCGCCGCGATCGCGGCGGAACCGGAGTTTTGCCGGCCAGTGCTTGATGCTAGGTTAAACGAAGCGGAATGATGCCGCGCCGAGCCCGATGAAGGTAACTTCCACCTGGCAAGGACCCGCGATCCAGATCGGCGGGGTCACGCTGCCCAGCAGCACCACCTGCCCCTCGCGCAGGCCGCCGAACGCCGCCGCCTCGGCGGAGCCCGCGAGCCAGGCCAGTGCCGCCATCGGGTGGCCGAGCAGATCGGCGCCGACGCCGCGGCCCACTTCCTTGCCGTCCACGCTCATCCGGCCGGGCACCGCCGCGAGGTCGAGCGCCTGCCAGTTCGCCGCGGGCCTGCCCAGCACGCCACCGTGATGAAACACCTGGTCGGCGAGCAGCCCGCCCGGCCCGACGGTCTTGAGGTCGCCGGCCGGCGACGGGCCATAGCGGTTCTCGACGATCTCGATCGCGGCGAATACCGCGCCGACGGCGGCCCCGGCGCGCGCCGCGTCGCAGGGGCCGGGTGGCAGGTCGTGGGCCAGCCGCACTCCGATTTCGCATTCGACGCCGAGCGGCGCGCCCGTCCACGCCAGGCTGGCGCCGCTTTCCACCAGCCCGTCACTCGGCATGAACCCCGCGAGCGGGTGATCGAGCCCGAGATAGGCGCGCATGCCCGCGGCCGTGGCGCCGATCTTGAAGCCGGCCGGCGGGTCGGCATCGAGCATCCGCGCCAGTGCGACCTGTGCCGCCAGCCCCTCGGCGAGCGTGCGTGGCGCCACCTCGGCCGGCAGCGGCGCATAGGGCGGGCCGCTCCGGCGCATGGACAGAATGGCGGCGGCGGTGGTCGCGGCCGGCATCAGCGCCGCCCCAGCTCGTAGAGCGCGATGGCGCAGGCCGAGGCGACGTTGAGGCTGTCGAGCAGCCCGCCACCCTGGATCGCGATGCCGGCCAGCGTGTCGCAGGTCTCGCGCGTGAGGCGGCGCAGGCCCTCGCCCTCGGCGCCGAGCACCAACGCCACGCGCTGCCCGGCCAGCGCCGTGCCGGCCAGCGGCGGCGCCCCGGCATCGAGCCCGACCACGAAAACATTCGCCGCCTTCAGCGCCACCAGGGTGCGCGCGATGTTGACGGCGCGCAGCAGCGGCATCGTCTCCAGCGCGCCGGAGGCGGCCTTGGCCAGCGCGCCCGTCTCGTCCGGCGCATGGCGGTCCTGCACGATGACGGCGGCGGCACCGAGGGCGGCGGCGGAGCGCAGGATGGCGCCGATGTTGCGGGGATCGGCGAGCTGGTCGAGCACCACCAGCGGCCCCGGCCGTTCCAGCACCTGCGCCAGCGGCGGTGCGACCAGCGGGTCGGCGTGCAGGGCAGCCCCCTGGTGCACGGCGTCGCGGCCGAGCAGCCGGTCGAGCTGTTCGCGCTCGGCCCGCTCGGCGGTGATCGCCCAGGGGCGCGGCAGCCGGGCAGCGATGGCTTCCTCGGCGGCCTCCGTCAGCAGCAGCCGGCGCAGCCGCCGGGCGGGATTGGCCAGCGCCGCCGCCACCGCATGGGTGCCGTAGAGCCACAGGCCGGAGCGGTCGCCGCCGCGCTGGTCGCGGGGCGGGCGTGGCGCGTCATCGTCGCGCCGGAAAGCGCGCCCGTCATCGTCGCGCCGCGGGGCACGCACATGCAGCGTGTTCTCGCCGTACCGGGGCTGGAAACCGCCCGGCTTGCGATCGCCATGCGGGCGTTCACCATGCGGGCGTTCACCATGGGCGCGTTCACTGGGGGGGCGGTCACGGCCCGGGCCGCCATGCGGCGCGGCGCCCTGGTGTCTGCCTCCCGGCTTTGCGCCGTGAGGCTTGCCGTCCTGGCGTTGGCTGTCCTGGCGCGGGCCACCGAATTTGCCCCCGCCGGCGCGCCCCTCGGCCTGGGCGCCGCCGCGTGGACGCTCGCCGCGTCCCTCGCTGCCGGGAGCGGTCCGTGCGTGGTGGTCGGGGCGGCCGCGCTCGCCACCGGAGCCGCGGAAGGAACGAGGAGGCTTCATGCCGGCGGTATACAAGGCGTCCCAGCGCGCGCAAACAGCACCCGTCATCGCAGCGCGCAAACCGGTGGACCATGGCCCTGGAACCGTGCCGGCCGGCACGCGGCATTTGACATGGGCCGAGGCTTGCCCCTAGAGCAACGGCCGTTTCATCCGAGCCAGCCTGGCTCGGATGAAACGGCGACAAGTTGCTCTGGGATATCACGTTTCCAGAGCAAGAAATCCGATCGGGTGATTCCATCTGATCGGATATTGCTCTAGGTCCGCCGCGGATCGGAGGGGTGCCCGAGTGGCTAAAGGGGGCGGACTGTAAATCCGCTGGCGCACGCCTACGTTGGTTCGAATCCAACCCCCTCCACCATCGCCTCATCACGGTGCGCCCGCGACAGGGCGCATACGGGTCCGGGCGCGGGGCAGGATCGCCGGCGCGGCGCGGGTGTAGCTCAATGGTAGAGTCCCAGCCTTCCAAGCTGGTTGTGCGGGTTCGATCCCCGTCACCCGCTCCAGCCGCCACCTTGCGCGCTTGACTTTACCGCCGGGGCGGCCTTTCTACGCGCCCTTGTCCCAAAGCGGTGAGCGTGCGACCTGCGGCGGGCCGGCTGCCACAGGGGTGTAGCTCAATTGGCTAGAGCGCCGGTCTCCAAAACCGGAGGCTGGGGGTTCGAGACCCTCCACCCCTGCCAGGCCGGGCCGGCGTCGTCGGGCAAGTCCAACTGTTTCGGAGTGAGGCTGGCGTGGCATTCGATCCCCTGAAATTCCTGCGCGAGGTTCGCGCCGAGACCGCGCGCGTGACCTTCCCCGGGCGCCGGGAGACCGCCGTGACGACCGGTCTCGTGCTCGCGATGGCCGCCGCCACCGCCGCCTTCTTTTTCATTGCCGACCAGATCTTCAGCCTCGCTTTGCGCGCGCTGTTCGGCTTCGGCTGATAGGAGCCCATCATGGCCAAGCGCTGGTATGTCGTGCACGTCTATTCCGGTTTCGAGAAGAAGATCGCGCAGCAGATCAAGGAACAGGCGGCTCAGAAGGGCCTGCAGGACGCGTTCGAGGAGGTTCTGGTCCCCGCCGAGGAAGTGGTGGAGCTGCGCCGCGGCCAGAAGATCAACGCCGAGCGCAAATTCTTCCCCGGCTACGTGTTGGTGAAAATGGAACTGACCGACGATGCCTGGCATCTGGTCAAGGACACGCCGAAAGTCACGGGCTTCCTCGGCACCCGCAACCGTCCCTCGCCGATTTCGGAGGCGGAGGCGGAGCGTATCCTCAAGCAGACGCAGGAGGGCGGCGAGCGGCCGCGCCCCAGCGTGCTGTTCGAGGTCGGCGAGCAGGTGCGCGTGGCCGACGGCCCGTTCACCAGCTTCAACGGCACGGTCGAGGAGATCGACGAGGAAAAGGGCCGCGTGAAGGTCAGCGTCTCGATCTTCGGCCGCTCCACGCCGGTCGACTTGGAATACGGCCAGGTCGAAAAAGTCTGAACCCCGGCCGGCTTCTGAACCCAGGGCCGCTTCTGAACCCAGACGGCTACGGCGTGCGGTTGCGCAGTGCGCGCTGCAGATCGCGCTCGATGAAGCCGATATCGGTGCCGAACGCGTCGGCCACCTCGTCGCGCCAGTCCACCAGGTCCTCGATCCCGGACGGGTTCTTCACCAGCAGCTCGCGCTTGATGAAGGGAAAGCGCGCCCGCAGCAATTGCCGCCAGAGATCGGCCGCGGGGTTGAGCGGCTGGCGCCCCACGCTCGCCATCCGGATGCGGTTGGTGTGGATGCGCCGCGACGCCAGCAGCGGGTCCTTGCTGTCCGCCGCCGTGAGCGCGCTGATATCGACGCCGCCCACCGTGTCCCGGTACGGCCAGATCGCCGCACAGCGCAGGCCGCCCGCGAGCATGGCGCCGGTCAGTCCGACCTCGTAGTGGCGGATCACCCAGGTCTTGGAGCGGACGGGCCGCACATGCGACCAGAACCGCTTCCACGCCTCGCTGTCCAGCGCGCGGCGCCCGGCGGCGAGGAAGAAGGATTGCAGGTGATAGCGCCGCTGCCAGCTTTCCGTGGCACCCCAGAGATCGGCCACCGTGAAGTCGATCCTTGCCAGCGTCTCATCGAGCGGCGCCAGCGGCCCATAGACGCTGTCGTTGACGATCAGCACCATCTCGGTGTCCCGGCGCGGCAGGCCGCAAGCCTCCAGCCCCTCGCGCATGGCGCCGAAATCATAGCCGATGTTGCGGCGGAGCAGCACGATGTCGCACAGCTCGCGCAGGCTCGCCCACGCATCGGCCCGCAGCCGCCCGGCATTGGAGACAAAGACGATGGAAAGCCCTGCCGCGCGCAGCGCTTCGAGGTAGTGGCGCACCGGCTCGCGCACCGCGCCGCGCCCGTCCCAATGGACGAAAATCGCGACGCGCGGCCCGAGCGGTGCATCGGCTTCGGGCCAGCGCGCGACGATCTGGCTCGGGCTGCGCGGCAGGCTCGCAAGCAAGGCCAGCCACGACTGGGCATGCAGCCGGCCGCGGTTCAGCACCCGCAGCAGCCGCAGCCAGGGACGCAGGAGGCGGCGCATCATCCGCCGGCCGGCAGGTCGCCGAGTGCCGGCACCCGAGCCGCCAGCGCCGCGTGCAGCCCCGCCCGGCGTGCCCAGAGCGAGCGATACCAGGCGATGCGGTTCGCCACCTGGTCGGCCAGCATGCGCTCGCCCAGCACCTTGGCACGCGCGGCGTCCGCGATGGCGCGGCCGATCTCGGGATTGGCGATCAGCCGCAGCAGCCGCTGCCCCAGCTCCTCCGGGTCGCGGAACAGCACGCCGGTCTCGCCGTCGGCGATACTGCCGGCATAGACCGTGGGGCTGGCCAGCGCGGTCACCCGAAACGAGGCAGCCTCGATGAATTTCAGATCGGATTTGCACCGGTTGAACGGCGTCTCCGAGAGCGGCATGAAGCAGATCTCGCTCCTCGCCAGCAGGCCCTGATAGGTCTCGTAGTCGCAGAGCGGCGTGAAGCTTTTGTGCGGTGTTTCCAGCGCATCGAACAGGCCACGATCGGCGACGATGGAAAAATGCAGCCGCTCGCCCACCAGCCCCGCCACGCGGTTGAGGGCGGCGAGACAGGGCGGCCACTCGCCCTCGCGGTTGATGCCGCCGAAGAACAGCGTCTGCCGTCCCGGCGTCGTGTGGTTCACCACATCGGGCACACGGGCGATGGCGTTGGGAAACACCGCGACCTCGGGATTGTAGCGGCGCAGCACCTCGGCCAGTGCGGGAGTCGTGGTCTGCACCGCGTGCACGCCGGTGAAGTTCAGCACCTCGGGATGTTGCAGGTTCGTCAGATATTCCGGATTGTCATCGAACTCGCAGACCACGACATGGCCGGCACTCAGCGCCCGGCGCAGCTGCGCGAGCCCCGGCTCGCCCACCAGGCGCGGGCGATGCAGCACAAAAACGCCTGGCAGGTTCTCGGGCCGTGGCCCGGGGTCGAAATCCTCGATGACGGAGGTGACGATGGCGGCATCGGTGGCCAGCGCGTGCATCGGCTCCGTCACCCGCACGTCGCTGACCCCACCGACCGGCGGCAGAACGGTGGAGACGATCTGCATCCGTTCCGGCACCGTCCGGTGCGCCCGCCAGACATGCTGCAACGGTGCGGCGCGGGTCAGGTAGGCCTGTGGATCGATCCCCAGCGCCCGCAGCGCCGGCGCCATGGCGCTGGTGAAGCGCTCGGCCTCGGCGCCGTCGAAGATGCGGGTGGCCACATCGCTGGCGACAAGCCCGGCCTGGGTCAGTGCGCGGCGCGTCGTCTGTGGCGTGAACCAGCGCAGATGCGTGGCATCGAACAGGCCCTGCGGCTGATAGTCCCAGTTGCCGCGCAACAGCCGCTCGACGAAGCTCCAATGCTCGGCGTTGGGCATGCAGATCACCACCACGCCGTCCGGCGCCAGCCGCCCGGCCTGCGCGCGCAGCACCGCCCAGGGGTCGCGCAGATGCTCCAGCACGTCGCCGTAGAGGATGCAGTCGAACACGGTGTCGCCGAACGGCACCGGCTCGGCCTCGACATCGACCTCGGCGACCGCGTCGAGGCGCGTCCGTGCCAGCCGTGAAGCCTGCGCATCGAGTTCGATGCCGAGATAGCGCGCCCGCGGGTTGCGGCGCTTGAACTCGGCGCCCAGCGCGCCGCTGCCGCAGCCGACATCGAGCACGGTGCGCGCGGCGATCGGGATGCGGTCGATGAGTTCCGGGTTCAGGACGTCGGGATAGGGCATGCGCGGCAGTTTCTCGCGGGTTTGCCAAAAGACGGCAAGCGGGGTGGCGGCTGGCGGCTCACCGCCGGTCGATCACCCGCCGCGCCTTGCCGAGCGAGCGCTCGATGGCCCCCGGTGCCGCGACCTCGACCAGCGCCGAGACGCCGATCCGCGCCTTGATCGCATGCGCGAGCACGCTGCCATGCCGCGCGGTGTCGCCGGCCCAGGCTTCGGGCCTGGCCTCGACGCGCACCGTCATCGTGTCGAGTCGGCTCTCGCGCGAGAGTTCGATGACGTAATGGCCGGAAAGGACGCCGATGCCGAGGATCAGCTCCTCGACCTGGCTCGGGAAGACGTTGACCCCGCGCACGATCATCATGTCGTCGCTGCGCCCGCCGATGCGCGCCATCCGCCGCATCGGCCGCGCCGTGCCCGCCAGCAGCCGCGTGAGGTCGCGGGTGCGGTAGCGGATGACCGGCATCGCCTCCTTGGTCAGCGAGGTGAAAACCAGCTCGCCCGGCTCGCCGTCCGCCACCACGGCACCGGTCGCGGGGTCGATGATCTCGGGATAGAAATGATCCTCCCAGACATGCAGCCCGTCCTTGGTCTCGATGCATTCCATCGCCACCCCCGGCCCCATCACCTCGGAAAGCCCGTAGATATCGACGGCATGCATGCCGAACGCGCCCTCGATTTCGGCGCGCATGCCCTCGGTCCAGGGCTCGGCGCCGAAGATGCCGACCTTGAGCGAGGTGGCGCGCGGGTCGGCACCGGCGGCGCGGAACCCGTCGAGGATCGCCAGCATGTAGCTCGGCGTCACGCAGATCGCATCCGGCGTGAAATCGCGGATCAGCTGCACCTGCCGCTCCGTCATGCCGCCCGAGACCGGGATCACCGCGCAGCCCAGACGCTCGGCGCCGTCATGCAGGCCGAGCCCGCCGGTGAACAGCCCGTAGCCATAGGCGTTGTGCAGCCGCATGCCCGCCCGCACCCCGGCGGCGCGCAGGGAGCGGGCGATGAGCCGCGCCCAGGTGTCGAGATCGGCCTCTGTGTAGCCCACCACGGTCGGCTTGCCGGTGGTGCCGGAGGAGGCGTGGATGCGCCGGATCTGCTCGCGCGGCACGGCGAACATGCCGAACGGGTAGTTGGCGCGCAGCTCCGCCTTGCCGGTGAAGGGAAAGTGCCGGAGGTCCGCGAGTTCGCGGAAATCCTCGGGCCGCACGCCGGCGGCGTCGAACGCGGCGCGATAATGCGCCACGTTGTCGTAGGCGTGGCGCAGCGTCCAGGCGAGGCGCCTTGTCTGCAGCGCCGCCAGCTCGTCGCGGGAGGCGCGCTCGATCGGCTCGAAATCCTCCTTGTGCGGCGGCAGGTCGGGCAGAGCGATCATGATGCTTCCTCGAAGAAACGCGTGCCGAGGCCACGGGACTGGCCGCGGAACTCCGCGATCGCCACGCCCGCCGCGTCGGTCACGCTGATGTCGTAGATGCCGCTGCGCCCGGCGCGGGCGCGCTCGCTCGCCACCGCGCGCAGCACCATGCCGAGTTTCGCGGGCCGTAGGAAGCTGATCGTCGCCCCGGCCGCGACCACCCGCTCGCCATAGGTGTTGCAGGCGAAGGCGAAGGTGGAATCGGCGAGGGTGAAGATGAAGCCGCCATGGCAGATGCCGTGACCGTTCACCATGCTGGCGCCGACCTCCATGGTCATCGTTGCCCCGCCCGGTGCGACGCGTTCGAGGCGCATGCCGAGCGCCGGGCTCGCCTGGTCGTCCTGCCACATCGCCGCCGCACAGGCCTCGGCCAGTTCCTGCGGCGTCACGCGCGCCCGTCTCCGCCTGGTCGGCCGGTGAATGTCGGCGCGCGCTTTTCCCGAAACGCCGCGACCCCCTCGGCGAAATCGGCGGTGAAGCCGGCGCGGCGCTGGAAGTCGCGTTCGAGGTCGAGCTGCGCGTCGAGCGGCAGGCCGGCGGCCATCGCCTGGCGCGTCAGCACGAGCGCCTCGGTCGGCCGGGCGGCGAGGGTGGTGGCGAGACGTTGCGCCTCCGCCGCCAGCGCCTCGTCGGGCAGGCATTTCCAGATCATGCCCCAGGCCTCGGCCTGCGCCGCGGGCACCGGCTCGGCCAGCATCGCAAGCGCGCGGGCGCGCGCCGCGCCGACCAGCCGCGGCAGCAGATAGGTGCCGCCGCAATCGGGGATCAGCCCGATGCGCGAGAACGCCTGGATGAAGCTCGCGGAGGCACCGGCGAGCACGATGTCGCAGCCCAGTGCCAGGTTGGCGCCGGCGCCGGCGGCGATGCCGTTCACCGCCGCGATGGTCGGCATCGGCAGCGTATGCAGCGCCCGCGCGAGCGGGTTCCAGCTGGTCTCGATCGCAGCGCCGAGGTCGCGCCCCGGCTCCAGCCCCGCGGTGAGGTCGGCGCCGGAACAGAAGCCGCGCCCGGTGCCTGTCAGCACCAGCGCGCGGCACGCGGCATCGGCGGCGGCCTCCTCCAGCGCCGCGCGCAGGGCGGCGATCGTCGGCGGGTCGAGCGCGTTCATCTTCTCCGGCCGGTTGAGCCGCACCAGGCGCCAGCGCTCCCGCCGCTCGACCACGATCGGTTGTTCGCCCGCCTGCCGGTCCATCCGCGTCCTCCCTGGTGGCGCAAGCTTAGGGCCGGCGCGTGACGAGCGGGAAGGGGGAAGCTAGGCTTCGCGGCCACGGAGAGGAAACGCATGCAGCCAGCCGCGCCGCGCGACCGCGACGATCTCTACACGCACGCCGCCCTCTCGCGCCTGCTGGCGCCCCGCAGCATCGCGGTGCTGGGGGCGAGCCCGCGCGCCGGCGCGTTTGGCGATCGGGTGCTCGCCAATCTCGCGCGCTACGGCGGGGCGGTGCATCCGGTGAACGCCAAATACGCGGATATCCGGGGCCTGCCCTGCCATCCAACGATCGCCGCCATCCCCGGCGGCGCCGATTGCGCGGTGATCGTGACGGCGCGCGAGGCGGTCGAGACACTTTCGCGCGAGGCGATCGCGGCGGGCGTCGGCGGCATCGTCGTCTTCGCCTCGGGCTATGCGGAAACCGGCAGGCCGGAGCGTGCCGCCGAGCAGGAACGGCTGGCGGCGCTGGCCCGCGAGACCGGCGTGCCGATCATCGGGCCCAACTGCATCGGCATCACGAATTACGCGCTCGGCATGCGCGTCACTTTCATGCTGGATGCGGCGATCCCCGCACCGAGCGGACGCGCCATCGGCATCGTCAGCCAGTCGGGTGCGCTGGGCTTTGCGCTGGAACAGGCGGCGGAGCGCGGGGTTGCGGTCAGCCACGTGCTGACCAGCGGCAATTCCTGCGATGTGGACATGGCGGATTTCGTCGCTTGGTTGGCCGGCGAGGCGTCCTGCGGCGCCATCGCGCTGCTGTTCGAGGGCATGGCGAAGCCGGCCCGCCTGGTTGCCGCGGCACGCCTCGCGGCGGCTGCCGGCAAGCCGCTGGTTGTCTGCAAGATCGCGACCGGCGAGGAGGGCGCGCAGGCCGCGATGTCGCATACCGGCTCGCTTGCCGGCTCGGATGCCGCCTGGCACGCGGTGCTGGCGCGCGAGGGCGCGGTGGTGGTCGATGATTTCGAGGCGCTGGCCGAGACCGCGAGCTTCTTTCTCAAGGCGCCGGCCCGCCCCACGGCGCCGGGCGTCGCGGTGATCTGCACCTCGGGTGGTGCCGGCATCATGGCGGCGGACAAGGCGGAGCGCCACGCCGTGACGCTGCCGCAGCCGCGCCCGCAGGCGCTGGAGGTGCTCGCCGCGCGCATTCCCGAATACGGCGCCGCGCGAAACCCGTGCGACGTCACCGCGATGGTGCTGAACGACCCTGAAAGTCTCAGCGCCTGCGCCCATGCGCTCGCGGCCGACCCCGCCTATGGCGCGCTGGTGCTGCCCAGCGTCTATGCCTCGCCGCAGGCCGCGGCGCGGGTGCCGTTCTACGCCTCGCTGGCGCGGCAATACGGCAAGCCGGTGTGCATCGCCTGGCTGCCGGAATGGCTGGAGGGGCCGGGTGCGCGGGAGATGGAGCGCGACCCCGAGGTGGTGGTGTTCCGCTCCATGGACCGCTGCTTCGCCACGATCGCGGCCTGGCGCCGCCGTGCCGCTTCATGCGCGCGGGGCGAAGCCGTCACGTCACCGCCGGCCGTGCGCGCCGAGGCGGCGCGCCTGCTTTCCGGCGCGGGACCGGTGCTGGCCGAGCGCGAGGCGAAATCCCTTCTCGCCGGCTATGGAATCCCCATGGTGGAGGAGATGCTGGCGACCAGCGCCGACGGGGCCGTCGCCGCCGCGACGCGGCTGGGCGGCCCGGGCCGGAAGCTGGCGATGAAAATCGAGAGCCCCGACATTCCGCACAAGACCGAGGCCGGGGTGATCCGCCTCGGCGTCGCAGGCGAGGCGGGCGTGCGTGCGGCCTACGCGGATCTCATGGCGACCGCCGCGCGCATCGCCGGCGCACGGGTGACCGGGGTGCTGGTGCAGCCCATGGTGCCGCCGGGTGTCGAGATCATTCTCGGCGCGCGGGCGGACAGGATGTTCGGGCCGATGGTGGTGGTCGGGCTCGGTGGCATCTTCGTCGAATTGCTGCGCGATACCGCGTCCGCGCCCGCACCCCTGGCACTGAGCGAGGCGCGGGCCTTGCTGGAGTCACTGAAGGGCGCTGCGATCTTTCGCGGCTTTCGTGGCCTGCCGGCGGTGGACCTCGACCGGCTCGCCGGCATCGTCTGCGGCCTCGGCGCCTTCATCGCCGACCATGCCCACACGGTGGCCGAGATCGACATCAACCCGCTGATTGCGACGGCCGAGGGCCTGGTCGCGGTCGATGCCCTGATCGTCAAGGCAGGCTGATAGGCGCTGCCGGGCCCCGGCGGCCGCTCAGAACCGTTCCACCCAGGGCCGCACTTCCACCTCATGGCTCCAGGCGCTGCGATGCTGCGTGAGGGCATGCCACGCGGTCTCGGCGATCGCGTCGGGGTCGAGCAGGGAGTCCGGTGCGTCGGCCGGCACCAGGCGCGTGGCGCTGCGGATGCCGCCGTCGATCACCAGGTGCAGCACGTGGATGCCCTTCGGCCCCAGTTCGCGGGCCATCGACTGCGCCAGGCCGCGCAGCGCGAACTTACCCATCGCGAACGGCGCCGACTGCGCGAAACCCTTCACGCTGGCGCTGGCGCCGGTGAACAGGATCGCGCCGCCGCCGCTTGCCAGCATCCGCCGTGCGGCCTGCTGCCCGACATGGAACCCGCCCATCGCCGAGACCGCGAGCGCCTGGGCGACGGCCGCCGCGTCCAGCTCCGCGATCGGGCCGCGCGCCCGCGCGCTGGGGTTGAACACCACGAGGTCGAGCGGCGGCTGCGACGCATCCACCGCGGCAAACAGCGCGGCCACGGAGGCCGCATCGGCGACGTCGCAGCCATGGACGGAAGCCCCGGTCTCGGTGGCGAGTGCCGCAAGCTTCGCGGGCTGGCGCGAGGCGAGGGCCAGGCGGATGCCGGCGCCTGCCAGGCGCCGCGCGAGGGAGGCGGAAAATCCTGGGCCTACACCCACGATGAGGGCGGAACGGAAGGCGGGTTCGGACATAGGGTCTCCTCTCGTGACGGCCGTGTGCGCCGGGCTGGGCTGACATGGCCAGGGCTGACATGGCCCCGGCGGACCTAAGCCGGGCTGACATGGGATGCGCGGGTCGGGTAAACCAGTCACGTTTCACGCGGAGGACGCGATGCCGATCCCCACCATCACTGTCATCTCGGACGTCATCTGCCCCTGGTGCTTCATCGGCAAGCGCCACCTGGAGCAGGCGCTCGCGATCCTCGCCGACCAGGGCCAGGCGTTCGCGGTCGCCTGGTATCCCTATCAGCTCAACCCCGACATGCCGGCGGCGGGCGTCGAGCGCGCCGCCTATCGCGCCGCCAAATTCGGCAGCACCGAGCGTGGCCGCGAGGTCGACGCGCGGGTGGGCCAGGCCGGTGCCGCGGCAGGCATCGACTTCAACTTCGCGGCCATGCGGCGCACGCCCAACACCGTCGCGGCGCACCGGGTGATCCGCGCCGCCGCCGCCGATGGCCGCCAGGACGCGGTAGTGGAACGGCTCTTTGCCGCGTATTTCCTCGAAGGGCGGGATGTCGGCGATGCCGCGGTGCTCGCCGCGTGCGCGGCGGAAGCGGGGGGCGATGCGGCGGCGACCGCCGCGATGCTGGCCTCCGACACGCACCGCGCCGAGGTGCTGGCCGAGGACGCGGCCGCAAGGCGCGCCGGGATTTCCGGCGTGCCCAGCTTCGTTCTGGCGAACCACGTGCTGTTTTCCGGCGCGGTGCCGGCGGCCACGATGGCGGAGGCGTTTGCCGAGGCATGGAAGGTGCTGGGGCGCGACGCGGCCTGATCCCCGCTGCCCCCCCGCCCGCTGACCTCGCCCGCTGACCGGCATCCGGCGGTTATCGCCTGCCGACTCGATCGAATATCTCGATCGGGTCATTGGCGGTTGTTCGGGGCGCCGGAACGATTGGAAATAGCAATCATCCGGTCCGGAAATGATGCCGTGGCGCGTCCTTGGAGACGGCAGCACTATTTTTCTTGAACGATTCGATCCCGGACGATATGCCGCAACAAAATCGTCACCGTCCCGGGTGCGTGCCCGGGCGCTTGGCGAAGGAAAAATAGCGGAGGGGACGCATCGCCATGAGTGGGCTTCTCGATCGGGGGCACAGTATCGCCCCACCGGACTACAACCGGGCACTGATCCCGCCGGCCGCGCTGGCGGTGCATCTGTCCATCGGCTCGGTCTATGCGTTTTCCACCTTCAACCTGCCGCTCACGCATCTCATCGGCGGCGCCAAGCCGGCGGCGGGCGACTGGACCATTCCCGACGTGCTGTGGATCTTCTCGGTCGCCATCCTGTTCCTCGGGCTGTCGGCCGCGGTGTTCGGCCGCTGGGTCGAACGCGCCGGACCGCGCAAGGCGATGTTCGTTGCCGCCTGCTGCTTCGGGGGCGGGTTCCTGGTCGGCGCACTGGGTGTGACATCGCACCAGCTCTGGCTGGTTTATCTCGGCTACGGCGTCATCGGTGGCTGCGGCCTTGGCATCGGCTACATTTCGCCGGTTTCGACGCTGATCAAGTGGTTCCCGGACCGGCCGGGCATGGCCACCGGCATCGCCATCATGGGCTTCGGCGGCGGCGCGACGATTGCCGGCCCGCTTTCCGTGGCCCTGATGGCGCATTTCAAATCCGCGACCTCCTCTGGCGTGCCGCAGACCTTCGTGGTCATGGGTATCGCTTACTTCATCATGATGACGTTCGGCGCGCTGATCGTCCGCCTGCCGGCGCCGGGCTGGAAGCCGGTGGGCTGGAGCGCGCCGGCCTCGGCCAAAAAACTCGTGACGGCCGCGAATGTCGAAGTGACGGCGGCCATTCGCACTCCGCAATTCTACCTGCTGTGGATCGTGCTCTGCATGAACGTCACCGCCGGCATCGCGGTGCTCTCGCAGGCCAGCCCGATGCTGCAAGAGAGCTTCAAGGGCATCTCGCCCGCCGCCGGCGCCGGCTTCGTCGGCATGTTGAGCCTGTTCAACATGGGTGGTCGGTTCGCCTGGTCATCCGTCTCCGACATCATCGGTCGCAAGGCGACCTATGTCTGCTTCTTTGTCATCGGCATCGCGCTCTACTGGGTCGCGCCGTCGCTCGCCGATGCCGGGTCGCTCACGCTCTTCGTGCTGGCGATCTGCATCATCCTCAGCATGTACGGCGGCGGCTTTGCGACCGTGCCCGCCTATCTCAAGGACGTCTTTGGCGGCATGCAGGTCGGTGCCATCCATGGCGTGCTGCTGACCGCGTGGTCGGCGGCCGGCGTGTTCGGGCCGCTGCTGATCGGCCAGCTTCGCGGCTATGAGGCGTCGCTGGGCATGAAGGGTGCCGAGCTCTATGCGACCACACTGCACGTGATGTGCGCCCTGCTGCTGATCGGCCTGATCGCCAATCTGCTGATGTCGCCGGTGCACGAGCGCCATCATTACCGCGGAACCGCTGGACAGGAGGCGAACTGATGGGCGGGCGTCTGGTCATCTACTGGGCGGTGGTGGGGATCCCGCTCGCCTGGGGCGTCATCCACACGCTGGAAGCGGCGGCCGGGCTGTTCAGGTAGCGGGCGCGGGACAGGGCAGGCGGAACACCAGCCCCGTCTGCCCCTCGCCGTGCGGGCTGGGCTCGCAGCGCAGGAGCTGGCCGCCATGCACCTCGATGACGCGCCGCGAGATGGCGTTGCGCGCGTCGCAGTTCACCTCGACCCGCTGCATGCCTGCCTCGCGCGCCACCTCCAGCATGAGGCCAAGTGCCTGGCTCGCGTAGCCACGGCGCCGCTTCCACGGCACCACCGCATAGCCGATATGGCCGTGCACGTGCGCCGGCAGCGCCATCGTGCCTGGCACGTGGCGAAAATTGATCGAGCCGGCGAACTCTCCGTCCCACATCCAGCGCACGCAGCCCGGCAGACGCTCCACAACCTGCCCGCCAGGTAGCGTGACCGTGTCGCCCGGTCGGGGGATCAGGCTGGCGAGGAACGCATCACCGTCGGCTCGGATCGCCGCGAGCTGTTCGCCGCTCACGTCGCGGGTCGTGTTGGGTGACCAGCCGGTGGCGAGCGCCGCGGCGTAGCTCGCGAGATGCTGGCGCGCCGGCACGACGAGGGCGAAGGAATTGGCGTCGGACATGCGCGCGATGTATCGGTTTCCCGAGCATCGGGAAACACACATGACCGCACCCCAGGAAGCCGCCAAGGAAGCCACGAGTGCCCACGCCTGGCACGCCCATGTCTACTACACGCCCGAGACCCGCGCGCAGGCGGAGCAGTTGCGCAACTGGGTGGGTGAGCGCCATCCCGCCGCACGGCTCGGCCGCTGGCACGACGCCAAGGTCGGTCCGCATCCGCAATCGATGTACCAGATCGCCTTCGGCACGGAGGATTTCCCGACCCTCGCGCCGTTCCTCGCCCTCAACCGCCAGGGCCTGACCATCCTGCTGCATCCCGAGACCGGCCGGCCCAAGGACGACCACCTGCTGCACGCGCTGTGGATGGGCGCGGTGTTGCCGCTCGATGCCACCAACCTGCCGGAGACGGAGTAACACGCCTGCCTCAGCCGTTGCCGGCCGGTGACAACCTGACCGCCGCACCCGGCGCCGCCGCCGGCGGATGCGCTGATGGGGGCGCCGAGGCGGCGCCCGGTGCCGGCGGCGGGGCCGGCGTGTCGAAGATGCCGAACACGCCGCGCAGGAACCCCGGCGTCAGTGCCGCCAGCGGGTTGACGCCCACCGCGGGATCGTTGCAGTTCCCGCTCACGCCATAGGTCGCCGCGAACAGCCCGCCGCCCTTCTCCGGGCTGAACAGTCGGCCGATGACCGGCATCCGCCCCAGCAGCGTGTTGAAGAAATAGGCCGGCACCAGCGTGCCCCGCACATCGCAACGCTCAGTGGCGAAATCGACCGAGCCCTTCGCTGTCATCCCCAGCGAGGAACTGAAGGCCCGCGCGTTACGCAGCACGAGAACTCCGTCACGATATCGGAACGGTGCGATTAGCGTATCGAAGGCGACCCCCTGGCCGCGCAGCGCATCGAGCACGCCGTAGAGCGTCATCGCCTGCAGCAGCTTGCCCAGTACCGGCTGGTCGCGCACCGAGAAGCCGTGCATCGTCACGGTGCCGGACCAATCGGCGAGCGCGCTGGTGGCGGGGTCCGTCGCGGTCACGTCGAGCCGGCCGCGAACCAGGGATTTTGTGGTCCCGGTCGCCGCCAGAAGTGCTCCGGCATCAGCGGCGGTGAGGTGCATCGCATAGCCCGCCGGCTGGCGTGAGATCGCGGCCGAGAAGGCGGCGGCGCCGGCCTTGCCGGTGGCGTCGAGCCGGGTCAGGCGCCACCCGTTGTCGCTCGCTCGCGCCGAGAGCGCATCGAGGCCGATGCCCGGGCCGGTTACCAGACGGTCGAGTGTCACGCTGGCGGTCCATGCGGGGCCGCGCTTCGGCTGCTTGCGATCGGTGGGTGGCGCCGGTCTGGGCGAGGCCTTGGCTGGCATCAGCAGCGCCGAGGCGTCGAACCGCGTGCCGGAAACGGCGATGTCCCAGACGCCATGATTCGCCCGCGGGAAGATGAGCGAGAGGCTGGCATCGGTTGCCGGGTCCCAGAGCAACCGGTCGAGCACCAGCAGTCGCGGCCGGCCCTGGTCGAAGGCGAGCCTGCCCGTGACATCGATCCCCGTGCCGCGCAACGCCAGGCCGCTGATCGCCGTGATGCGGTCGCCGGCAAGCTGCACCTGTCCCTGCGCGGTCGCCTGCGTGCCCGCCGGCTTGATCCAGCGGAGCTGCGGCACCGTCAGCGTCGCGGCTGCCAGATTGGCCTTGACCGCGAGCGAGCCCGCGCCGCTGCGCTGTTGCTGCCATGCGGCATGCAGGCCGATCGGTCCGGTCAGCGTGCGCCCGTTGTCGAGCCCGGCCGTGTCGAGCCCGGCGGCGGCGAGCGCCGCGGCGCTGGTGGCGGCGGTGATGGTGGCACTCTGGACGATCTCGCTCGGCGGTCCGGCGCGAAAATCCATCGCCGCCTTCACCTGGCTCGCGATGCCGGCGATCGCGGCACGGCCGGCGAGCGACAGCCCGTCATTGCTGACCGAGAACGAAAAATCGCCGCCATCGAGGTTGCGCCCGGCCACCAGCCTGGCCAGCCGCAGGCCCGTTGTCGTGCCGGTTGCCTGCACGTGGACCTCATCGGCCTTGAGGCGCGCGAGCAGCGGCAGGCGGGGGATCGTCAGCGTGCCGGCGATCGCGCCCGCGACACCGTGCAGCGCCAGGTGCGCGCGCTCCAGCAGGTTGAGCCGCTTCAGGCTCAGAACATGCGCGAGGTCCGCCGCCGGCCCGGCGAGCGTCACCGCGATCGCCGCGTCCTGGTCATGCGCCCTGAGCCCGCTGATCACCACGCTGGCATGCGAGACGGTGAGGCCGGTACCGGCCTGCTTTCCGTCCCTGGCGGTGATGCGGATCGCGTCCGGCCCCTCGAAGGTGACGGTCGCGTCGACGTGCTCCACCGGCGGAACCGGGGCCAGCCAGTGGATGGTGAGGTCATGGCCGGTGAGGCCGCCGCTGACCGCCGACAGCGTCACCGCGGAGAAATCCGGCGCGACATGCGCCGCGAGCCGCACCTGCCCGTCGCTCGCCTCGCCCGCCGTCATGTTGCTGGCGAGCCAGGTTTCCGTGTTGTCGCCGCCGACGCCGCGCGGCCATACCCGGGCGATATCGGCGAGGCGCAGCCGGTCGAAGCCGGCGCTGGCGGCGACCGCGTAGCCATCCGCGTCGCGGCGTGCGTCGATATGCCCGTGCAGGGTCGTCATCGGCGCGCCGGGCGGTGCGACCTGCAGCTTGCCGATCGTCATCGCGAGATGCCGTGGCGTGCCCGTCACCTGCGCCTCGGCGTCGGCGATCGGCTCGGCGAGACCGTGCACATCGATCGTTCCCTGACCGACATGAAGCGTGAGGTCGACCGAGCCCAGTTCCAGCCCCGCCGCGAGCCGCACCACGCCCGCCGCCGCGACCGGCACGTGGACGGCGGCGAGCGGCGCGAACACCGGCGCCACTCCCGCGATATCGGCGGGAACCATGGCGCCGAGCCGCGCCGTCACGGTGATCGGGCCGGCCTGCGCGCCGCTCGGCGGTTGCTCGCCATAGCCTTTCGGAATGACGCCGCTCAAGCGGACGGGGACCGTCTTGTTCCCGATGATCAGGTCATCACGGACGGTCGCCGTCGCGCCGCCGGCCGCCGCGCGGCGGATGAGCACATCGAGGTGGCGTGCGTTCCACGTCGCGCCGAGTTGCTCATCGGTGAAGGTGATGCTGCCGTCGTGCAGGCTCACCCGGCGCAGTGCGGCGAGCGGCCCCTTGCCGCCGGGCGGCGAGGCGAGTGCCGCCAACACCGCATCGAGCCGTGTGTTGCCCGCAGCAGAGCCGAAGCGCGCGATGCGGATATGGCCCGCCTTGCCGCGCGTCAGCGTGAGCGCCGGCGCCTCGATCGTGAGCACCCGCACCAGCACGCGCCCGGTCACCAGGGAAGGTACGGAAAGCGTCACCCGTGCCCGCTTCACCGCGAGCCGGCGGGTGCCGTCCGCGCCGGCGATCTTGATGTCCGAAAGGCGGATATCGAGCGGCGCCGCGCCGCCGCGCGCGAACCCCTCCCAGGCCACCGCCGCGTGGCCGATCGACAGCGCGAGCCCGGGCCCCGCCGCGCGTTCCAGCGCGCGGGCCAGCAGCGGCATTTCCCACGGTCCCTGCCCCAGCCGCCAGGCGATGCCGCCGCCGCCCACCACCAGCAACAGCAGCAGACCGATGAGGATTTCCGAGAGAATATGCGCGCTGCGGCGGCTGAGAAGGCGCGTATGCCGGCCGGCCTCACGCGCGACGTGCCGCGCCGCTTGACCTGCCCACCGCCTCACCGCGAGGCTCCGCGCCGATGCCCGGATTTACCCTTCCCGCCGCCTGGCCCGCGCCTGCCGACCCTGCCGCGGCGGAGCGGCTGCTGGAGCGCTTCGCAGCCCTCGGCGCCGCGGAACGGAGGCTCGCGGCGCGACCGGCGGCGCATGCGATGCTGGCCGCGATCGGCGGCGGCTCGCCCTATCTCGCCGACCTCGCGCTGCGCGAGCCGGATGTGGTGCTCGGCTTCGCGCGCAACGGCGCGGAGCCGGCGGTGGAAGCAGCGCTGGCCGCGGTGCGCGCCTGCGCCCCGGCAACACCGCGCGCCGACCTCGCCCGCACCCTGCGCGTTGCCAAGCGCCGCCTGGCGCTGGCCGTGGCGCTGGCCGATATCGGCGGCCTTTGGCCCCTCATGCGCGTCACGGCCGCCCTGTCCGACCTGGCGGAGGCCGCGCTGCGCGCCAGCGTCGACCATCTGCTGCACCACGCGCCGGCGCTGCACCTGCCGCGCCGTGCCACCCCCTCGCTGCGCTGCGGCTTCGCGGTGCTCGGCATGGGCAAGCTCGGCGCCGGTGAGCTCAACTACTCCAGCGACATCGATCTCATCCTGTTGCAGGACCCGGATGCCGGCACCTATCGCGGCGAGGCGCCGGCGCAGTTCTGGGCGCGCCTGGCCCGCGACATCGCCAGCATGATGGAGGCGCGCGACGCCGACGGCTACGTCTTCCGCGTCGATCTTCGCCTGCGCCCGGACCCCGCCGCGACGCCGCCGGTGATCGCGCTGCCGGCGGCACTCGCCTACTACGAGAGCATGGGCCAGAACTGGGAGCGCGCGGCGATGCTGAAGGCGCGCCCGGTGGCCGGCGATATCGCGCTCGGCCAGCATTTCCTCGATGCGATCCGCCCCTTCGTCTGGCGCCGCCATCTGGATTTTGCCGCCATCGCCGATATCGAGGCGATGAAGCGGCGGATCGACGCGCATAAGGGCACCGCGCTGGCGGCCAGTGCGGACCCCGTGGAGCGGCTGCTCGGCCACGACGTGAAGCTCGGCGAGGGCGGCATCCGCGAGATCGAGTTTCTTGCCCAGACGCAGCAGCTCGTCTGGGGCGGCCGGGCGCCGGAGCTGCGCACGCCGCGCACGCTGGAGGCGCTGCCGGCGCTGGCCGCCGCCGGCCATGTCGGCGCGGACACTGCCGCCTTCCTCGCGCGCGCCTATCAGCGGCTGCGCGCGGTGGAGCATCGGTTGCAGATGGTTGCCGATCATCAGACCCACACCCTGCCACGCACACGCGGCGATTTCGCGGCGTTCGCGGCGTTTATGGGCGAGCCGGGCTTGAGTGAGCGGGGCGCCGAGGCCTTCGCGCGCGACCTCGCGGCGCTGCTCGACGCGGTGCGGGCGCGCTTCGCCGATGTGTTCGGCGATGCCGGCGAGGAGGCGCCGCCGCTCGACTTCACCGGGCCCGAGCCGCCGCCGCGCACGCTCGACGCGCTGCGCACCATGGGCTTCGCGGCGCCCGTCGCCGCCGCCTCGCTC
>JAJXXT010000121.1 GCA_021780935.1 Pseudomonadota bacterium | reverse complement strand
CGGCCCCGGTGCCGGTGCGGCGCGTGCGCGCCGCGAAGCTCATCGCCGCCGCGGCCGGGGCGGCGACGCTGGCGCTGCCGGTGGCCCTCGCGATCGGGCTGTGGCGGCCGGCGGTGCTGCCGGCGATGCTCGGCTTCATGCTCGTCGCGGGCGCCGGCGCGCTGATGATCGGGGAGGCGAGTGTCACGCAGGACCGGGTGATCGATCTCGGCAACCGGCCGGGCGAGATGTTTCGCGGCGCTGTGCTGGGCCCCGTCGCGGGGATGGCCTGGGCGCTTTCCACCTGGTTCGCGGTGCAGGGAAAGCCGCTCGGCATCGCCACCGCGGGGGCGGCGATGCTGCTGACCACGATCGCGATCCTGCGCTGACCCGCCGCCATCGCGGCTCCGCCTAGCGCACGATGGCAACGAGCAGCGCGTCGAGCCGCCGGCGCCCGCTTTCGGTGGCGCGCAGGGTCGTATCGAACTCGATATAACCCTCCTCGATCGCGGCGCGCAGCATCAGGGGGTCGAGCGCCGCGTCGAGCGGCGTGCCGGTGCGCCGGGCAAAGCGGGCGGGCTCGATGCCCTCGGCGAGGCGCAGGCCCATCAGCAGCGCCTCGCGGGCGCGGTCCACCTGCGTCACCTCGGCCTCGTCCGTCGTTCCATGGCCGTCCCGCTCCACCCGCTCCGCCCAGGGTTCGGGGGCGCGGTGCCGGCGTGTCGCGAGCAGGGCTGTGCCCACCGAAACCCGGCCATGCGCGCCGGGCCCGATCCCCGCGTAATCGCCGTAGCGCCAATAGGCGAGGTTGTGTCGGCTTTCGGCGCCGGGCCTGGCGTGGTTGGAGATCTCGTAGGCCGCCATGCCGTGGCGTGCGGTTTCCTCGGCCGTCGCGTCGTAGATCGCGGCGGCGGTTTCCCCGTCGAGCTCCACCAGCTCGCCGCGCCGGTGCATCGCCTCGAACGCCGTGCCCGGCTCGATGGTGAGCTGGTAGAGCGAGAGATGGTCATCGGCGAGCGCCAGCGCCGCGCGCAGCTCTGCTCGCCATGCCGCCACGGTCTGGCCCGGTCGCGCGGTGATGAGGTCGAAGGACAGGCGGGGGAAAATGCCGCGCGCCAGCTCCAGCGCGGCGCGAGCCTCGGCGGCGCTGTGCCGGCGGCCGAGGAAATGCAGCACGTGCTCGTCGAGGCTCTGCACGCCGAGCGAGATGCGGTTGACCCCGGCGGCATGAAAGGCGCGGAGCCGGCCGGCCTCCACGCTGGTGGGATTGGCCTCCAGCGTGATCTCGCAATCCGCCGGCATGGCGAAATGCCGCCCGGCATCGGCGATGAGGTCGGCGACAATCTCGGGCGCCATCAGGCTCGGCGTGCCGCCGCCGAAGAAGATCGAGCCCAGCTTGCGGCGGCCGAGCCGTGCGGCCTCCCATGCCAGCTCCGAGCGCAGGGCGGCGGCGAAGCGCCCCTGGTCGATGCGCTCGCGCACATGCGAGTTGAAGTCGCAATAGGGGCACTTGGCGAGGCAGAACGGCCAGTGGATATAGAGGGCGAGGGGTTCCACGCCCCGCAACCTAATGCCTGTCCGCCGCGAGCGTGAGGGGCAGGCCTCAGAGGAGGACTGATGAACGCGCCTGGCATGCTGGCGGCCGTAGCCGGACTCTGGCTCATCGCGGTGGTGACGCCCGGGCCCAACGCGCTGCTGGTGGTGCGGCTCGCGGTGGTGCGCGGGCGCGGCGCCGGGTTCGCGGCGGTGGGCGGCATCGCGCTGGGCACGCTGGCCTGGAGCCTCTCCGGCTTCTTTGGCATCCAGGCGCTGTTCCTGGTGGCGCCGCTGCTCTACCGCGTGCTCTCGGTGGCTGGCGCGGCCTGGCTGGTCTGGGTCGGGCTGCGGCTGATCCGCGGCAGTTTCCGGCCACTGCCGCCGGCGCGCGCCAGCGCGGGGCCGGCGTTCCGCGCCGGGCTGCTGACCTGCCTCTCCAACCCCAAATCCATGCTGCTCGTGGGCTCGCTGTTCGCCGCCATCATGCCGCATGGCGCGCCGCTGCCGGTGGGCCTGGCCGCGGTCGCGGAGATGGTGGCGATCTCGCTCGCCTGGTACACACTCGTCGTGCTGCTGTTCACCACCGCACGGGCAGGCGCCGTTTATGCCCGGGCCGGAACCTGGCTCGACCGCGTGGCCGGTGGCATCTTCATCGCCTTTGGCCTCGCCGTCGCGGAGCGCGAGCTGTGAGCGGCTCCTCGGTCGAGCGCGTGCGCGCGGCGCTGCTTGCGGCGGGCCATCCGGACTCGATCACCGAGTTTCCCGCCGGTACCCGCACCGCCGCCGATGCCGCCGCCGCGGTCGGCTGCACCGTCGCACAGATCGCGAAGTCGATCGTCTTCCGCGCCGGCGGGCGTGCCGTGGTGGTGATCGCGTCCGGCGCCAACCGCGTCGATGCGGCGAAGGTGAGCGAGGCGATCGGCGAGAAAGTCCGTCGCGCTGATGCCGACTGGGTGCGCGAGGTCACGGGTTTTGCCATCGGCGGCGTCTCGCCCCTGGGCCATGTCGCCCCGCCGGTGCTGCTGTTCGACCGCGACCTGCTGGCGCTCGACCCGATCTGGGCGGCGGCCGGCTCGCCCGCGCATGTCTTTCGCACCGACGCCGCGACGCTCGCGCGCATCACCGGTGCGATGGTCGCCGATATCAGGGAGGGCTGAGGCAGGCGGCGGCGAAGGCGGCAAAGGCCCGGCTGCGATGGCTGATCGCCTCCTTCGCCGCCGGCAGCATCTCGCCGAAGCTCTGCCCGGCTCCCGCCGGCACGAAGATCGGATCGTAGCCGAAACCATGCGTGCCGCGCGGCGGAAAGCGCACCTCGCCATCCACCCGCCCGCTGAAGCACGCCGTCTCGCCATCCGGCATCGCGAGGCAGAGCACGCTGATGAACCAGGCACGGCGGTCGCCTGCGTCACCCATCTCGCGCTCGACACGGGCCATCGCCACGCTGAAATCCCGCCCCGGCCCGGCCCAGCGCGCGGAGACCACGCCCGGCGCGCCGCCGAGGGCCGCAACCGCGAAGCCGCTGTCGTCGGCGAGTGCGGGCAGCCGCGCGCCCCGTGCTGCGGCCAGCGCCTTGATGCGCGCGTTGCCCTCGAAATCCGCCGCGGTTTCCTCGGGCTCCGGCAGGCCGAGCGCGCCGGCACTCAGCGTGTCGATGCCATGGGGCGCCAGCAGGGCCGCCATTTCCGCGAGCTTGCCTGGGTTGTGGGTGGCGATGACGAGCCGGCTGCCGCGCGCGAGGCGCCTCATGCCAGTGCCGCGCGCTGCATCTCGAACAGCCTGGCCGTGCCGGCGCGCGCCAGGCCCATCAGCACGGTGAACTCCGTGTCGCTGAACGGCGCTTTTTCCGCCGTGCCCTGAATCTCGACGATGCCGCCCTTGTCGGTCAGCACGAAATTGGCGTCGGCGTCGGCGTCGCTGTCCTCCGCGTAGTCGAGGTCGAGCACCGGCGCGCCGCCGACGATGCCGCAGGAGACGGCGGCGACCTGGCCCAGCAGCGGCGACGCTTTCAGAATCTTCGCGGCCTGCAGCTTGCGCAGCGCCAGCGCCAGCGCCACCCAGGCCCCGGTGATGGAGGCGCAGCGCGTGCCCCCGTCGGCGTTCAGCACGTCGCAGTCGAGCGTGATCGTCATCTCGCCGAGCACCGCGCGATCGACCACGGCGCGCAGGCTGCGCCCGATCAGGCGCTGGATCTCCTGCGTGCGGCCGGACTGCTTGCCACGCGCCGCCTCGCGGTCGCCGCGTGTATGGGTGGCGCGCGGCAGCATGCCGTATTCGGCGGTCACCCACCCCAGCCCCTGGTTGCGCAGGAACGGCGGCACGCGCTGCTCGACGCTCGCGGCGCACAGCACCTCCGTCCCGCCCATGCGGATCAGGCAGGAGCCTTCGGCATGGTGCGCGAAGCCCGGCTCGATGGCGACCGCGCGGAGCATGTCGGCAGCGCGGCCGGAGGGACGCCCCGGCGAGGCAGCGGCGGGATGGGTCATGGCGGGGAGTTCCGTGATCTGTTCGCCAGCCCTATGACCGGCGCGCGCGGCCGGTGCAAGGTCGCGCGGTTTCATTGGGGGGAAGCAATGACGGCGATCGGCTTCGGTATCATCGGCGCGGGCATCATGGGCGAGCGCATGCTGCGCGCGGCGCTGGAGCATGCCCCGGAAAGCGCGACCACGGATGGCGTCACCATTGCCGGCCTGTGGGACCCGTCGCCGGCGGCACGCGCTCGCCTCGATGCCGCGTTGCCGGGGCTGCGCTGGTTCGACGATCCGGCGAGCCTGATCGCCGCTTCCGACTGCGTCTACATCGCCTCGCCGCCTGCCTCCCATCTTGGGCATGCCGGTGCCGCCCTCGCCGCCGGGCGCGCGGTGATGTGCGAGAAGCCGCTGGCCTCCGACGTGAGCGCGGCGGAGCGCTTTGTGGCCGACCATGCCGGCGCCCGCGCGGCGGTGAATTTTCCGATGGCGACCTCCTTCGCCGCCGAGCGCATCCGCACCTGGCTCGCCGAGGGCGTGGTCGGCACGCCGCGCGCGCTCACGATCGAGCTCGCCTTCGCCGCCTGGCCGCGCACCTGGCAGCGCGCCGCCGCATCCTGGCTCGATCGGCGTGCCGAGGGCGGCTTCACGCGCGAGGTCGCCTCGCATTTCCTGTTTCTCAGCCACCGGCTTCTGGGCCCGCTCGGGCTCGTCGAGGGGCGCGCGAGTTTCCCGCCGGACGGGCGCAGCGAGACGGCGGTCGCGGCCAGGCTCACGGCGGGCGCGGTGCCGGTCAAGCTCACCGGCGGCGTCGGCACCACGGCCCAGGACGACAGCAACGCCTGGACGCTCACCGGCGATGCCGGCGCGGTGCGCATCCGCGACTGGGCGCATGCCGAGCGGCTGGTGGATGGCGCCTGGCAGCCCGACACCTCGGCGCTGCCGCAGGACCGGGCGCGCCCGCTGGTGCTGCGCCGCCAGTTGGCCGCCGTCGCCGCGATGACCCGGGGCGAGGCGCATCCCCTCGCCACGCTCGCCGAGGCCTTCGCCGTGCAGCGCGTGGTGGAGGCGATTCTCGCGGGATAAGCGGCTTGCGGCGGCGGGCCCGCAACGCAATTATGGGGCACGATGGACCAGCCCGCCCGCCCGCCTCGCGCGCCGTCCGGCCAGCCACCGGGTCTCGACCCCCGGGCTGCCGCGGTGCTGCGCGAGATCGTGGAGCAGTTCGTCGAAACCGGTGAGCCGGTGGGCAGCCGCACCCTCTCGCGCCGACTGCCGCTGTCGCTGTCGCCCGCCACCATCCGCAACGTCATGGCCGACCTCACGGATGCCGGGCTGCTGTTCTCGCCGCATACCTCGGCCGGCCGCCTGCCGACCGAGCGCGGCCTGCGCCTGTTCGTCGACGGGCTGGTGCAGTTCGGCGACATCTCCGCCGAGGACCGTGAGGCGATCGGCGGCACGCTCGCCACCGCCGGCCGCTCGCTGGAGGACACGCTGGCCGAGGCGTCCGCCATGCTCTCGGGCCTTTCCGCCGCCGCGAGCCTGGTGCTGGCGCCGAAATCGGAGGGCGCCATCCGCCATATCGAGTTCGTGCCGCTGGGCTCCGGCCGCGCGCTGGTCGTGCTGGTGGGGGCGGACGGCACGGTCGAGAACCGGGTGATCGAGATCCCCGCCGGGCTGCCGCCCTCGGCGCTGGTCGAGGCGGGGAATTATCTCAACGCGCGCCTCGTCGGGCGGCCGCTGCCGGAACTGCGACGGCTGGTGGCCGAGGATATTGCCGCCGACCGCACCGCGCTCGACAGCCTGGCCCAGCAGGTGGTGGAGGCCGGGCTCGCCACCTGGTCCGGCGAGGGGCGCGGCGCCAGCCTCATCATCCGCGGCCAGGCGCGGCTGTTCGACGACATCCACGAGATCGAGCGGCTCGCCGCGATCCGCCAGCTTTTCGAGCGGCTGGAGACGCAGGAGACGCTGCTGCGGCTGCTGGAGATGGCGGAGGCGTCGGACGGTGTGCGCATCTTCATCGGCGCGGAAAGCGGATTGTTCGGCGCCTCCGGCATCACCACCGTGGTGGCGCCGGCGCGCAACGGCGAGGGGCGCATCGTCGGCGCGATCGGTGTCATCGGCCCGATGCGGATCAACTACGGGCGGATCGTGCCGGTGGTGGACTACACCGCCCGGGTCATCGGGCGCCTGCTCGGCTAGCGGCGCGGCTCTGCGCCGGGACGGGTTGTTTCCGGCGGCGCTCTCGCCTACCTCCGCGCCCATGAACACGGACCCCGCCGGCGCGGCGCAGTCGCCCGCCATTGACCCCCAGACCCATCCCCTCCCGGAATCGCCCGAGGCGCTGATGCAGGTGGCGAGTGCCCGCATCGCCGAGCTTGAGGCCGAGCTGGCGGACCTGCGCGAGCGCTGGATGCGCGCCGAGGCGGAAACCCAGAACGTCCGCGCCCGCGGCCAGCGTGAGGTGGCGGAGGCGCGGCAATACGCGGTGCAGAAATTCGCCAGCGACGTCGCGGAGGTGGCCGAGACGCTGCGCCGCGGCGTTGCCGCCATTCCCGCCGCGACGCAAGACGAACCGCCGCTGGTGGCACGTCTGCGCGAGGGATTCGAGGGTACGGAACGCAGCTTTCTGGCGGCACTGGAGCGCCACGGCATCATCCGCGAGGACCCCACGGGCGCGTTGTTCGATCCCAACAAGCACCAGGCGATGGCGGAGCAGGAGAGCGCCGAGCACCCGCCCGGCACGGTGATGCAGGCCTGGTCGCAGGCCTGGCTGCTCAACGGCCGGCTGCTGCGGCCGGCGATGGTGGTGGTGGCGAAGGCGCCGGCTGCGGAGGTGACGGGCCCCGGTCTCGACCGGACGGCCTGACCTGCACAGATTTTGTGCGCGGCGCTGCCGGCGGGACTTGCCTCGGGCCGGCCGGGTCCATACATCCTGGTCACAACATTCCGATCCCAAGGGGTTGGGCGGTGCTTCGGGCCGCCGACAGCCCGCTGCTGAAGGAGAATATGAATGAGCAAGGTCATCGGCATCGACCTCGGCACGACGAACTCGTGCGTCGCGATCATGGACGGCAAGGACGTCCGGGTCATCGAGAACAGCGAGGGCGCGCGCACCACGCCGTCCATCGTCGCGTTTTCGGATAGCGGCGAGCGCCTCGTGGGCCAGGCGGCGAAACGCCAGGCGGTCACCAATCCCACCAACACCTTCTTTGCTGTGAAGCGTCTGATCGGCCGCCGCTTCGACGATCCGCTGGTCAGCAAGGACAAGGGCATGGTGCCCTATTCGATCGTGCGCGGCGATAACGGCGACGCCTGGGTGGAGGCACGCGCCGAGAAATACGCGCCGAGCCAGATCAGCGCCTTCGTGCTCGGCAAGATGAAGGAGACCGCCGAGGCGTTTCTTGGCGAGAAGGTGACCCAGGCGGTCATCACGGTGCCGGCCTACTTCAACGACAGCCAGCGCCAGGCGACCAAGGACGCGGGCCGCATCGCCGGCCTCGAGGTGCTGCGCATCATCAACGAGCCGACCGCCGCCGCCCTCGCCTACGGGCTCGACAAGAAGAAGACCGGCACCATCGCGGTCTATGACCTCGGCGGCGGCACCTTCGATATTTCCGTGCTCGAGATCGGCGACGGCGTGTTCGAGGTGAAATCCACCAACGGCGACACGTTCCTCGGCGGCGAGGATTTCGACCTGCGCGTGATCGACTACCTGGCCGATGAGTTCAAGCGCGACCAGGGCATCGACCTGCGCCGCGACAAGCTGGCACTCCAGCGCCTCAAGGAAGCCGCCGAGAAGGCGAAGATCGAGCTCTCCTCCTCGAAGGAGACCGAGGTCAACCTGCCGTTCATCACCGCGGACGCCTCCGGGCCGAAGCACCTGGTGATGAAGGTCACCCGTGCGAAGCTCGAGAGCCTGGTCGAGGACCTGATCAACCGCACGCTCGATCCCTGCCGCGCCGCGCTGAAGGATGCCGGCGTCACCGCCGGCGAGATCGACGATGTGATCCTGGTCGGCGGCATGACCCGCATGCCCGCGGTGATCGAGACGGTGAAGAAGTTCTTCGGCAAGGAGCCGGCCCGCAACGTCAACCCCGACGAGGTGGTGGCGATCGGGGCCGCGGTTCAGGGCGCCGTGCTGAAGGGCGACGTCAAGGACGTGCTGCTGCTGGACGTGACGCCGCTTTCGCTCGGCATCGAGACGCTGGGCGGCGTGTTCACGCGGCTGATCGAGCGCAACACCACGATCCCGACCAAGAAGGGGCAGACCTTCTCGACCGCCGAGGACGGGCAGACCGCGGTGACCATCAAGGTCTTCCAAGGCGAGCGCGAGATGGCGGCGGACAACAAGCTGCTCGGCAATTTCGACCTGGCGGGCATCCCGCCGGCACCGCGCGGCGTGCCGCAGATCGAGGTGACGTTCGACATTGATGCCAACGGCATCGTTTCGGTGTCGGCGAAGGACAAGGCGACCGGCAAGGAACAGCAGATCCGCATCCAGGCGTCGGGCGGCCTTTCCGAAGCCGACATCCAGGCGATGGTCCGCGAGGCGGAGGCGAATGCCGATGCCGACAAGGCGCGGCGTGAGCAGGTCGAGGCGCGCAACCAGGCGGAGGCGATGATCCATCAGGTGGACAAGAACCTGAAGGAGCATGGCGACAAGCTCGGTGCCCAGGAAAAGGGCGAGGCCGAGGCGGCCCTGGCCGCCGCGCGCACCGCGCTCGAGGGCAGTGATGCCGCGGCGCTGAAGGAGGCGACGGAGCGGCTTTCGCAGGCGGCGATGAAGATCGGCGAGACGATGTACAAGGCCGAGCAGGCGGCGTCGGCCGGTGCGGCCGGCGGCTCTGCCGGTGGCGCGAAACCCGCGGACGACAAGGTCGTGGACGCGGATTTCGAGGACATGGATCCGAAGAAGAAGTCGGCGTAGGGCCAGGGGCGCGGCCGCTGGACGCCGCTGGGCTGCAGCCCCTGGACCGCATATTTCGCGGTCCGGGGCCTGAAGTCCCCGGCGGGTCCAGGACCGTGCCGTGGACGTGTCTGGAGTCGTGAATGGCTAAAGCCGATTTCTATGACCTTCTTGGTGTGTCCAAGGGCGCCAGTGCCGATGAGCTCAAGCGCGCCTACCGCAAGCTCGCGATGCGCTACCATCCGGATCGAAACCCCGGCGACAAGGCCGCCGAGGCCAAGTTCAAGGAGCTGAACGAGGCCTACGACGTGCTGAAGGACGACCAGAAGCGCGCCGCCTATGACCGCTTCGGCCACGCCGCGTTCGAGCAGGGTGGCGGGCCCGGTGGACCTGGCGGCTTCGACATGGGCGGGGCCGGGCTCGGCGATATCTTCGACCAGATGTTCGGCGACTTCATGGGGCGTGGCCGCCAGCGTGGGCCGCGCGCCGGCGCCGATATCCGCGCCGATGTCGAGATCGACCTGCAGGAAGCCTTCAAGGGGGCTAAGCGCACCATCCGCGTGTCGACGCGCGTCGCCTGCGAGGCGTGCAGCGGAACCGGCTCGGAGAACAAGGAACGCGGCTCCGAGGTCTGTTCCACCTGCGGCGGCCATGGCCGCATCCGCGCGCAGCAGGGGTTCTTTCTGGTCGAGCGGACCTGTGCCACCTGCGGTGGCTCCGGGCGTGTCGTTCGCAACCCGTGCCGCATCTGCCGCGGTGCCGGCACCGTGGCGCGCGAGCGCAGCCTCCAGGTCTCGATCCCCGCCGGGCTTGAGGACGGCATGCGCATCCGCCTGCAGGGTGAGGGCGAGGCCGGAGGGCCAGGCGGCGTGCCCGGCGATCTCTACGTTCATGTCGGCATCCGCGCGCATCCCCTGTTTCAGCGCGACGGGGCGCATATCCACTGCCGGGTGCCGCTGCGCATGACCCTGGCGGCACTGGGCGGCGAGGTGGAGGTGCCGACCATCGACGGCGGCGTGACCAAGGTGAAGATCGCGGCTGGTGTGCAGACGGGCGATCAGCAGCGCCTGCGCGGCCGTGGCTTTTCGGTGCTCAACAGTTCCGCGCGCGGCGACATGTTCATTCACCTCCAGGTGGAGACGCCACAGCACCTGACGCGCCGCCAGCGCGAGTTGCTGGAGCAGTTCGACGCCGAGGGCGAGAAGAACACGAAACACAACCCCCAATCCGAGGGGTTCTTCGCCAAGGTGCGCGAGTTCTTCGAGGGCGACCGCGGCTGAGGCCTCGGCTCGGGCCCCGGCGCCGGGTCAGTACAGCCGGTCGCGGTATGCGGCGGCGAGCGAGGCGTCGGCCTCCGCCGGTGTGGTCAGGCGTGTCTGGTCCGCGATCACCTGGCCCAGGGTGGGAAACGCGGCGCGCGCGACGTGACGGGTGGAATCCCAAAGCCCGGAGCGGATCGCCGCCTTGCCGCAGTGGAAGAAGGCCTCCGTCACGCGCACGCGCAGCCCGGTTGACGGCGCCTTGCCCCCGGCTGCGAGCGGCAGCAGCGTCGCCGCGTCCGTAACGATTTCCGCGGTGCCGTTGACCCGCAGCGATTCGTTGATCCCCGGCACGAAGAACAGGATGCCGACGCCCGCGTTGACGAGGATATTGCGAAAACTGTCGATCCGGCGGTTGCCGGGGCGATCGGGGATCAGCAGCGTTGCGTCGCTCTCCACCACGACGAAGCCAGGGGCATCGCCGCGCGGCGAGGCATCGACGCGCCCCTCGGTATCGGCGGTCGCCAGCACCAGAAACGGGGAGAGCGCGATGAAGGCACGGCAATGCTGGTCGAGTGCCGGCAGTTGCTTTGCCGCGACCACCGCGCTCATCGGTCCGAAATGCGCCCGCAGCGCTGCCTCATCCGCCATGTCGTGCATGGCCGCAGGATGGCGCACCCCTCCCGCGCTGGACAAGCCCCCACTGGACAAGCTGCCTCGCCACGGCACCCCGGTCCGGTGCCGCTGCTCTCACCGCCGATACTTGATGGCGATGCCGGGCCCGCTTACGGCACGATCGTGGTGAACAGATAGACGCCGAAGATCACCAGGTGCACCGCGCCCTGCAGCACCGTCGTCCGCCCGGTGCCGAGCGAAAGCGCCGCGGTCAGCAGTGACAGCGCCAGCAGCACCGAGTCTCTCGCATCGAGCCCGAGTGCCAGCGGCCAGTGTGTTGCGATCGCGACGGCGGCAACCGCGGGGATCGTCAGCCCGATCGAGGCCATGGCCGAACCCAGCGCGAGATTCAGGCTGGTCTGCAGGCGGTCGGCGCGGGCGGCATGCACGGCGGCGAGGCCCTCCGGCAACAGCACGATCGCCGCGACGATCACGCCGACCAGCGCCTCCGGTGCGCCGATCGCGGCCACGCCGCGCTCCAGCGCCGGGCCGAGTGACTTCGCGAGCAGGATCACCGCGGCCAGCGCCACCAGCGCCAGCACCGCGCTGATCGTCACATGGCGCGCGCCGGGGGCATGCGGCGCGTCAGTCGCGGCGGTCGTGGAGCCGCTCTGGGTCAGGAAATAGTCGCGGTGGCGGATCGTCTGCACCAGCACGAACACGCTATAGAGAATCAGCGAGACGAGGCCGACAAAGGCGAGCTGCGCGGTGGAATAGTACGGCCCGGGCGTGGTCGTCGTGGTGTTGGGCAGCACCAGCGTGACAACCGATATCACGCCCAGTGCCGCCAGCGTCGCGTTGACGCCGTAAAGGCTGAAATACTGTTCCCGATGCCGCGACGCGCCGAGCAGCAGGCACAATCCCACCATCCCGTTGAGGATGATCATGATGGTGGCGAACACCGTGTCCCGCGCCAGGGTGGATTGGCCCTTGAGCGAGAGCGAGACGATCAGCGCCACTTCCATCGCCGTTACCGCCAGTGCCAGCAGCAGCGTGCCGAACGGCTCGCCGACGCGCTCCGCCACCACCTCGGCGTGGTGTACGGCGGCGAGCACGCAGCCGATCAGTAGAATCGCGCGCGCTGACGCCAGCAGCGTGTGCAGCACGCCGCCGCCCCACGCGCCGAGCAGCACCCAGCCGAGCAGAGGGACGATCCAGGTCCAAAGCGGAATACGCGCCGGCGCGGCCAATCGTCGTTCCTCCGTGTGAGTGTCTGTGTTCGCAGCGACAAAAGTCAGAGGCTGTCGCGAGCACGGCCTTCGCCCCGACCGGCGCGGCCAGGTGTGCGGCGCGCGATGCCCCCGCCACGCGAGGAAAAATGCGATCCCGAGGCCATCGATCCCGAGGCCCGCATGGGCGGCGGCGCGACCTGGTCCGGCAGATCATGCATCCGCGCAACATGCCGCGCCCGCCGCATGCCGGGCAAGCGCGCGCAAGACAGCTCACGGGGGCAGGCGTCCACCGCGCCGCCCGCCTGACGTGTTGCGGCAAACTCTTGCGGCTGCTCCGGGCGCCGCGCAATCTGGGCGCATGGAAAAGGGTATCGGCATCGCCGGCATCGCCGGGCGGATGGGCAGGCTGGTCGCGGAGGAAGTGGCGGCGGCGGGGCTGAAACTCGCGGGCGGCATCGATCGCGAGCCGGGTGCCGGGCGGTTTTCTGACATGGCGGCCCTGGCCGCGGCGAGCGACGTGATCGTGGATTTTTCGCATGCTTCGGCGGCGGCGGACAACGCGCGGGCCGTGGCTGCCGCGGGCCGCGCCTACGTCATCGGCACGACCGGGCTCTCGGCCAGCGACGAGGCGGTGCTGGCAGCGGCGGCGGGGCAGGTGCCCATCGTCTATGCCGCGAATTTCTCGCCCGGCGTGAACCTGGTTCTGGCGCTCGCCGAACGCATGGCGGCGGCGCTGCCGCCCGATACCTATGACGCCGAGATTCTGGAAATGCACCATCGCCAGAAAGTGGACGCGCCGTCCGGCACCGCGATCGCGATCGGCCGTGCCGTCGCGCGCGGCCGTGGCCATGCGCTGGAGGGCCATACGGAAAGCGGGCGGGACGGGCATACCGGCGCGCGCGCCACCGGCGCCATCGGGTTTGCCGCAATGCGCGGCGGCCAGGTGGTCGGCGAGCACACGCTGCTGTTCGCCGCGGGCACCGAGCAGATCGCGCTGACGCATCGCGCCTTCGACCGCCGCGCCTTCGCGACCGGCGCGGTCCGCGCGGCTCGCTGGATCCATGGACGCAAGCCCGGCCTTTACGGCATGGCCGATGTGCTTGGAATCGCCGCCCGCACCTGAACCGCGCTTCCACGGCCCGTCATCCTTGATCCGGGTCATTCCTGACCGGTGGCATCCTTGACCGGGGGGGGTGTTTCCGCCATTGACGCGCGGTTTTCCAACGCCGGGGCGACGAACAGCAATGCGCGACAAGGGCGAGTATCTCTTCACCTCCGAATCGGTCTCCGAGGGCCACCCCGACAAAGTTGCCGACCGCATCAGCGACACGGTGCTGGACGCGTTCCTCGCCGCCGATCCCTATTCGCGCGTCGCCTGTGAAACCCTGGTGACCACCAACCGCATCGTGCTCGCCGGCGAGACCCGCGGGCCGGACACGGTGACGCACGAGCACCTCGCCCATCTCGCGCGCCTGGCGGTGCACGACATCGGCTATGACCAGGCCGGCTTCTCCTGGCGCAACGCCGAGGTGCAGGTGCATCTGCATGCGCAGTCCCAGGACATCGCCCAGGGCGTCGATTCCGCCGGCAACAAGGACGAGGGTGCCGGCGACCAGGGCATCATGTTCGGCTATGCCTGCACCGAGACGCCGTCACTGATGCCGGCGCCGCTCTACTACGCGCATCTGGTGCTGCGCCGGATGAGCGAGATGCGCCGCAACAACGACATCGCGGTGCGCGGCCTGCTGCCCGATGCCAAGAGCCAGGTGACGCTGCGCTACATCGACGGCAAGCCGGTGGGCGCCACCTCGGTCGTGGTCTCGACCCAGCATGAGGAACACCTCGAACAGGCCGATATCAAGCGCATGCTGCTGCCGATCATCGAGAGCAGCCTGCCGCGCGGCTGGCTGCCGGCGGAGAACGAAATCTACGTCAACCCCACGGGCAAGTTCGTCATCGGCGGGCCGGACGGGGATTGCGGGCTGACCGGGCGCAAGATCATCGTCGACACCTATGGCGGTGCCTCGCCGCATGGCGGCGGCGCGTTCTCGGGCAAGGACCCGACGAAGGTGGACCGTTCCGCCGCCTATGCCTGCCGCTATCTCGCCAAGAACGTGGTCGCGGCCGGACTCGCCGAGCGCTGCACACTGCAGATCGCCTATGCGATCGGTGTCTCGCATCCGCTCTCGGTCTATGTGGACCTGCACGGCACCGGCAAGGACGTGGACGAGACCCGGATCGAGAAGACGCTGCGCGAGCTGGTGAACCTCTCCCCGCGCGGCATCCGCGAGCACCTGCACCTCAACCGGCCGATCTATGCCGCGACCTCCGCCTATGGTCATTTCGGTCGCGATCCGGACGAGGAAAAGGGCACGTTCACCTGGGAAAAGACCGACCTCGTGGCGGAGCTGAAGCGGGCCTTCGGGCGCTGAAGCCGCCGGCCGAACGGCTCTATGGCCGCAGCCGCGGCCACGCGCTGCGACCGCGCCAGAAGAAGCTGCTCGACGTCACGCTGCCGCGCCTGCAATTCACGCCCGGACAGGCGGCAGACCCGCTCGCCGCGTTTTCACCGCGCCCGGAATGGTTGTGGCTCGAGGTCGGGTTCGGCGGCGGTGAGCACGCGCTGGCGCAGGCGCTGGCGCACCCGCGTACCGGCCTCATCGCGTGCGAGGTCTATGAGAACGGCATTTGCTCCCTGCTCGCGAAACTGGTCGCCGAGGGGGCGGAGGAGGCCGGGGAGCTGCTGCCCAATCTGCGCCTCTGGCCGGACGATGCGCGCCCGCTCATCCGCGCCCTGCCGGCGGCCTCGCTCGACGGGCTGGTGCTGATGTTTCCCGACCCCTGGCCCAAGGCGCGCCATGCCAGGCGCCGCTTCGTCCATCCGGATGTCGTCGCGCAGCTCGCCCGGGTGATCAAACCCGGCGGCGTCTGGCGCATCGGCACGGACGACCCCGTTTATCAGGCATGGACCGCGGAGGTTCTGGCGGCGCAACCGTTCTTCGACGTGCCGCCGCCGGTGCGGGAGCGCCCCGCCTGCTGGCCGCCGACGCGCTACGAGATGAAGGCGATTGCCGCCGGCCGCGTGCCGATGTGGTGGCAGCTTACGCGAAACGCCGTCGCCACGTGAACGTCGCGCCCACCGCGTAGTTCCACACCAGGCTCATCACCGCGCCGGTCATGCCGCCGACCCACCAGGCCTCGTGCGAGGTGCCGACGAGGAAATCCGCGACCCCGAGATTGCCGAGTGCCCCCACCGCGCAAACCACGGCGAAGATGAGCAGGCCGCGCAGCTTGCGCCGGCCGCGCAGGCGCAGGTCGGCGAAGGTGACGATGTTGTTCAGCTCGAAATTGCCATAGATCGCGAACGTGGTCGCCACCGCCTGTGCGGGCGGAAAGCCGAGCCCGGCGTCGAGGCCGAGCCGCAGCACCGCGAGATGCGCGGCGAGCCCGACCAGCCCCACGAGCGCGAACAGCACGAAGCGCACCGGCACGGTCTGGCGCAGCATCTTGTCGAGCAGCAGCAGCGCGTAGTCGAGCATCACCGAGGCGTTCATCTTGGAATCACCGGCGATGCGCGCACGGAACGTGTAGGGCACCTCGACGATGCGCGGCGGGGTCGGCAGCGAGGCGATGATGTCGAGCAGGATCTTGAACCCCATCGCCGACAGCCGCCGCATCGCCCGTTCGTAAGTGTCGCGGCGGATCATGAAAAACCCGCTCATCGGGTCGGCGACCGGCACCTTCAGCAGCACCTGCGACAGCCGGGTGGCGAGGCTCGACAGGCCGGCCCGCCGCGCGTCCCAGTCGCCGACGCCGCCGCCGTCGACATAGCGGCTGCCGATCGCGATCTCCGCCCCGTCGCGCAGCGCCTGGAGCATGCGCGGCAGGATCCGTTCGTCATGCTGCAGGTCGCCGTCCATCGCGGCGATGAACGGGGCGAGCGTGGCGTTGGCGCCCTCGATGACCGCCGAGGACAGGCCGCGCCGGTCGATCCGGTGCAGCAGCCGCACCCGCCGGTCCGCGAAGGCGGCCCGCGCCACCGCCTCGCGGGTGCCGTCGGTCGAATCGTCATCGACGAAGATCGCCTCCCAGTCGATGCCGCCGAGCGCCTGGTCGAGTGCCGCCACGAGCGGTGCGACGTTGTCACGCTCGTTCAGCACCGGGATGATGATCGCCAGTTCCGCCACGTCCCGGCAATGCCACAGGACCGGCCCGCGCCGCCAGGGTGTTGCGCCGCGCCGCCGTTGCCGCCAGCGTGAGCGGGCCACGGCCACCTCCGGGACCCATCATGCTCATTGGTCTAGACCCGCTGCTCACCCCCGACCTGCTGCACGCCCTCGCCGCGATGGGCCATGGCGAGCGCATCGCGCTGGTGGACGCCAACTATCCCGCCACCCGCGGCCGGCGGCTCATCGGGCTCGCCGGCGTCGATGCGCGCCGCGCCCTCGCGGCCGTGCTCGGCGTGCTGCCGGTGGAGGCGGCGGCGACGATGCAGGTGATCGGCGACGCGCAGGCAGTGCCGGCGGTGGTGGCGGAAATGGCCGCCCTGCTGGCAGCCCATGGGGCCCCGGCGCCGGCGGCGCTGGAGCGGCATGCCTTCTATGCCGCGGCGGAGGGCGCCTACGCCATCGTCGCGACCGGTGAGCGGCGCTTCTACGGCAACATCCTGCTCACCAAGGGCGTGGTGCCGCCGGAGTCGGCACCTTGACGGCGCTGGCCGGCCCGCTCGGCTTCGGCTCAGCGCCGCTCGGCAATCTGTTCGCGCCGATCCCCGAGCCGGTCGCCGCCGCCACGGTCGCCGCGGCCTGGGACGAGGGTGTGCGCCATTTCGACACCGCCCCGCATTACGGCGCGGGCCTCGCCGAGCACCGGCTGGGGGCGGCGCTGCGCGCGCATCTCCGCGACGCCTATGTGCTGTCGACCAAGATCGGCCGCCTGCTGGAGGCGGCGGAAGTGCCCAACCCCGATGAAGGCTTCTTCGACGCGCTGCCGTTCCGCCGCCGCATCGACTATTCCGCCGCCGGCACCGTCCGTTCGCTGGAGGACAGTTTGCAGCGCCTGGGTCTGCGCCGCGTCGATATCGTCTATATCCACGATGTCGCGGAGGATTGGCACGGTCCGGCCTGGAAGGAACGTTTCGAGGAGGCGATGACGGGTGCGGCCCAGGTGCTCACCGCCATGCGCGAGCGTGGCGAGATTCTGGGCTGGGGACTTGGCGTGAACGTGGTCGAGCCGGCGCTGCTGGCGCTGGAACGGGCGCGCCCGGATGTGTTTCTCATCGCCGGGCGCTACACGCTGCTCGACCAGGCGGCCCTCGCGAGGCTGTTTCCCGCCTGTGCCGCGCGGGGTGCGCGCGTGGTGCTCGGCGGGCCTTATAATTCCGGCCTGCTCGCTGGTGGCAGCACGTTCAACTACGAGACGGCGCCGGCCGACCTCGTGGCCCGCGTGCGCGCGCTCGAGGCCGTCTGCGCGCGCCATGGCGTGCCGCTCAAGGCCGCGGCGCTGCAATTCTGTGCCGCCCACCCGGTGGTCGCCGCGGTCATTCCCGGCGCCCGGACGCCCGGGGAAGTGCGGGAGAATGCGGCGATGATGCGCCACCCCATCCCGCCCGCACTGTGGCGGGATCTGAAACGATCGGGGTTGCTGGCCGAGGAATTGCCGACGCCGAGAGAGCCCTGACCATGCGCGTTGATGCGCACCACCATGTCTGGCGGCTCGACCGCGGCGACTATGGCTGGCTGACGCCCGATCTACCGATCCATCGCGATTTCGGGCTCGCCGATCTGCGCCCACTGCTCGGCGATATCACCGCGACCGTGCTGGTGCAGGCGGCGCCCAGCGAGGCCGAGACGGATTTTATGCTGCGAACGGCGCGCGAGTCCGGCGGGCTGGTGCGCGGCGTCGTGGGCTGGACGGATTTCGCGGCACATGATGCACCGGAGCGCATCGCGGCGATGGCAAGCGATAAGCTGCTGAAGGGCCTGCGCCCGATGCTGCAGGACATTTCGGACACCGATTGGATTCTGCGGCCCGAGGTGCAGCCGGCGCTGGACGCGATGACGCGGGCCGGCTTGCGGCTCGACCTGCTGGTGCAACCCCGCCACCTGGCGCTTCTGCCGGAGCTTGCCCGCCGTCACCCGACGCTGCCGGCGGTGATCGACCACGCGGCGAAGCCGGACATCGCGAACGGCGCGCTGCGCCCCTGGGCCGAGGGCATCGCGGCGATCGCCAAAAACACCGTTTGGTGTTGCAAGTTTTCGGGTCTGGTGACCGAGGCTGGCGATGGCTGGACCGCGCCGCGACTGCGACCCTTCACCGAGCATCTGCTCGCCGCGTTCGGCCCGCGACGCCTTCTGTGGGGCAGTGACTGGCCGGTGGTCAACCTCGCCGGTGGCTATGCCGCCTGGCGGGAGGCAACGCTCGCGCTGCTGCCGGAATCCACCCACGCCGCGGTCCTCGGCGCCAATGCCGTCGCGTTCTACGGATTATGAAATCCGGCGCGGCGTGAATGGGCGCTGGCCCACTGGGGAGCCGTGAGAAAGACGGGTTAGCGGATCAGCAGCCAGGCCGGAACGGCGAGCACGGAGAGTGCTGCCGCGGCCACGAAGGCGCCCGCGGGGCCGCCGGCGAGGTCGGCGGCATGGCCGCAGATGGCGGGGAAGACGAAGCCGCCCGCGTAATAGACGGTGTAGAAAATCGCCATGCCGACGCCGCGGTTCTGCGGCTGCGTCGCCAGCGTACCGGTGGCGACGATCAGGCCACCGTGGATCGCCCCCACGGTGCCGAACAGCAGCGCCGTCGCCAGCAGCGGGCCGCCGGCAACGGCCCAGAGAATCGCGGCCAGCGTGCAGAGCGTGCCGACCAGAAAGACCGGCGTGTTACCGAAACGATGCCCGAGCGCCGCGCCCATCAGCACGAAGGCGAGGTTGGGCCAGGTGGCCAGGGGCACGACGCCGGTGGCGGCGGCGCCCGTCAGATGCCGTGCCGCCATCAGCGCCGGCATGAAGGCGAGATAGTTCGTAAAGCCCGCATTGTAGAAGACCCAGACCAGACCAGCGAGGAACACCAGCCGCACCTCCCGTCGGCTGGGCCAGGCAAGCAGGCGCGCACCGGTCTCCGCGGCCGGACCTACCTCCCGCCAGGTGGTAAGCAGCAGCACCACGGGGATCGCGGCGGCAACGGCGCCGGCGGCGAACGCCGCCCGCCAGCCCAGCGAAGCTGCCAGCGGTCCCAGGACCAGCGGTGCGAGGCCGATACCGATGGGAAACGCGCCGGTCTGCAGCGAGGTCGCCAGCGAGAAATTACGACCATCGTAACGCTCCGACAGCACCTTGCCCTGAAACACCAGCAGCGCCACCACGCCGCCGCCGCACAGCAGCCGCCCCACGCCGAACAGCACCACGCCCGGCGCCACCGCGCTGAGCGCGCTGCCCAGCACCATCAGCACCATCCCGCCCGCCAGCGCGTTGCGATCGCCGAGACGCCTTCCGGCAAAGGCCACGGGAATGGCCAGGACCACGCCCGGCAGCATGTAGAGCCCGACCAGCGTGCCGAAACCCGCGAAATCCAGCGCGAACGCATGGCGCAGCGCGGGGCCCAGCGTGGCCACGGTCTGCACCTGCATGCCGAACGTCAGGCGCGCGAGGACGATGGCGGCGAGCGTGCCGCGATGCCCGCGCATCATTTGCGCAGCCTCGCCACCGCCGCCCCGGCGTCATTGATTGGGGCCGGCGAGGCGGTTGTGGCCGGCATGATCATGCTGACGGGCGTTTCATGTCCGGGGACGGTAGCCGGGCGGCGGCGCAACGCCTATTCTGCTTGCGCATGGCCGACACGCCCGCCTTTCTCGACGCCGACCGGCCCGACGTGCCGGATCTCGTGGTTCCGCGCGGCATCCTGCCGTTCCACCTGCCTGGGCGACCGGTGCGGGGGCGGCTGGTGCGGCTCGGCCCGCTCGCCGATGCGCTGCTCGCGCGCCACGACAACCCGGAGGTCGTCACCCGGTTGCAGGGCAAAGCCCTGGCGCTCGCCGCGGGCCTGGCCGGCGCCTTGAAGTTCCGCGGCTCCTTCTCGCTGCAGGTCAAGGGCGACGGGCCGGTGCCGTTGCTGCTCGCCGACTGCACCGAGGCGGGCGCGCTGCGCGGCTATGCGCGGGTCTCGGCGGAGCGGGAAGGCGAGCTGCACGACGCCATGACGGACGCCGAGCTGGTGGGCGAGGGCTACCTCGCCTTTACCGTCGACCAGGGCGCGGATGGCGACCGCCACCAGGGGATCGTTGCGATCGGTGGCGACACGCTGGCGGCGATGGCGCTCGGCTATTTTCGCCAGAGCGAGCAGATGGATGCCTGGATCCGCCTGGCCGCGGCGCGAACCGGGGCGGGTGCCGAGGCCGGCTGGCGCGCGGCGGCGCTGGTCCTGGAGCGGGTCGCCGCGGGGGATGACGATTCCTGGCGGACCGCGACCACGCTCGCCGAGACGCTGACCGAGGCGGAGCTGCTCGACGACGCGCTGGCGCCGGAGACGCTGCTGTGGCGGCTGTTCGGCGCCGAGGGCGTGGCGGCGGACCGGGCGCGGGCGCTCGCCTATGGCTGCCGCTGCTCGCGCCAGCGGCTTTCCACCATCCTCGCGGGGTTCGACGCGGACGACCTCGACCACATGACGATCGACGGCACGATCGTCATGACCTGCGAGTTCTGCAGCTATTCGTTTCGGTTTCCGCGCCATGAGGTGCGCGGCAGGGAAGAGTCGGAAAAAGCATGATGCGCGTTCGTTTTGTTACCGTGACATTACCGGTGCTGGGGCTGGTGCTGGGGCTTGCCGGTTGCGCGAGCAGCCCGCCGCCGCAGCCCTTCCCGCCACTCTCCTGGTCCTATCTCACGAAGCTGCGGCTCGACGTGGCAAGGCTGACGATTGATGATTCCTGGGTGCCCACGGGCCAGGCGCGGCATGTGGAGTATCTCGCCCCTGAGCAGCCGGTGACGGCGCTGCGGCAGATGGCGCTCGACCGGCTGGAGATGGATGGCACCGCCGGCACCGCGGATTTCGTCGTCGACGATGCCTCGATCATCAAGGTGCATGACCATTACGACGCGCATTTCGCGGTGCACCTCACGCTGCGTGATGCCGGCGGCAAGCGCCTGGGCGAGATCAGGGTGGCGGTGAAGGACAGCCGGACCTTCATCTCCGAAAGCCCCGAGGCGCAGCAGCAGGACCTCTACGCGCTCGTGAAAAAGACGATGAGCGACATGAACGTCGATTTCGAATATGAGATGCGCAAGCATCTCGGGAAATTCCTGCTCGCGGAAAAGCCGCTGGCGCCACCGCCGCCCAGCGTCCAGTCCCTGGGCCTCGGCAAACCCGGAAGCCCGCCGCCGAACTTCCCGCCGACCCCCGCTGCACCCAACGCGACCTCACCCACGACGACGGTGCCGATTGCTGGCGGCAGTGGACCAACCTCGCTCACGCCGCCCCCGGCGTCGGTGCCCACGGGGTCCACCACCGGCCCGGTGCCGAACGCCGCCGTGCCGCCGGGGCAGACCGTGATCCACCACACGCTCGCCCCAACCCTGACGCCGATGGGCGCGGTGCAGGCGCCGCTACCCCCCGTGCCGGCGGGACCGCTGCATATCCAGACGGCCCCTGCCGGACCGGCGACGAACTGAGGTTACGCCGGCTCGTCGCCGCGTGGGGCGTCCGCCGCGCGGGCCGGCTCGGTGATCATCTCGATGCGGCCGGTGATCTGGCCGCCATCCTCCACCTGAAGACGGCGGCAGCGCGCGGTGCCGAGCACCCGGCCGCTGGCGCGCACGACGAGGTTGCCGCGCGCGGTCAGCGTGCCGTCCAGCGTGCCGGAAATCTCCGCGTCCTCCACCTCGACCTCGCCGCGGAACATGCCGCCAAGCGCGATCGCGAGTTCGGTCGCGTGGATCATGCTGGCCTCGACCGTGCCCTCGACGACCAGGCGCTCGGCATCCTGCACCGTGCCCTGGACGGAAATACCGCGGCCGACCACGAGTGTCCGACGCTCCGCGGCGGGGCGTGGGGCGGCGCGCCCGGTGGGGCCGGCAGGCATCGCGGAGGGCGGCGCGGCGGGCATCGGCGGGTTGGGGTTCAGCGGGCGGCTCATGGTCGGGGCCTCCTTCGGGGGCGCGGGGCGGAACGGGGGCATGGCAAGCGAGGGGTCGGCAGCCGGACGAGCGGCCGCGGCCGGAGTCTCAGCCTCGGGTTCCTGCGTGTCCTCAGGTCGGCGGCGCTTGGTGAACAATGGAATAATCCTCCCAGTCAATTCGGCCGGTGGGGTAGCACGCGGGGCAGCGGGGAGTCACCCCATGACCCGGGCGCAGACGACATCTTGGGGCTCTGCTGCAGCACATGCACAAGGGCTGCGATTCCCAGGATCGGGGCGGCGAGGTTGAGCAGGGGCACGAACTCCGCCAGCGCGACCAGCACGCCGATGCCGATGGCCGCGGGCCGGCGCGCCCGCCATGCCGCCAGCGCCGGCCCGCGCGGCAGGCGCCGCATCGCCAGCGCGACGAACAGGCCGCGGGCATAGGCCCAGCCCGCCAGGCCCAGCCACAGCACGGCCGCCGCCCCGGGCAGCAACACCACCACCCCGGTCTGCAACACGATGACGACGAGAATCTGCGCCGCCGCCAGGCGCAGGAACACCGCGACGCCGTCCCAGAGCTGCGCCGCCAGGCTCGCCGGGGTGACGGGCGGCAGGGCCGGATACCACCGCGCCTCCACCGAGGCCGCGATGCGGTCGGTGTAGAAGGTGGCAATGCCGGCGGCGACCGGAACGAACAGCAGCCAGACGGCGAATCCGGTCGCAAGCGTCACCAGAATATCGCCGAGCCAGCCCGCGACGATGCCGCCCAGGAAGGTGCCAACGAGCACGAACCCGGCGCTGCCAAGCAGGGCAAAGGCCAGCAGCGTCCACAGCATACTGGCCAGCAGAGCGGCGCGAAAGGCGCGGTCGCGAAGCTGGCCCAGCCCGCGGAGTGCTGCTTCAATCATGGCTCCCCCTACCGCGAAGCGATGGCGGATGTTAGGCGCCCCACGCGGAACATGGGCGTCAGACGATCGCAGGAACGATGGGCGATCGCAGGACGGAGGGTAGGATGGAAGCGCGGTTCGATATTCTGGGCATCGGTAACGCCATGGTCGATGTGGTGGCGCAGGTGGGGGAGGATTTCCTCGCCGAGCACGGCATGGCCAAGGGCACGATGACGCTGATCGATGCCGCGGCGGCCGAGCGCATCTACGCCAACATGCCGGCGGCCCAGGAAAGCAGTGGCGGCTCGGCCGCCAACACCTGTGCGGTGGCCGCCGCCCTGGGGGCGTCGGTCGCCTATTTCGGTTGCGTGGCGGATGACCAGCTCGGCCAGGTGTTCCGCCACGACATCACCGCCTCCGGGGTGCATTTCCCAACCGCCGCCCTGCCCACCGGCACGCCGGGCGGCGGCGCACCGACCGCGCGCTGCCTGATCGCGGTGACGCCCGACGCGCAGCGGACGATGAACACCTATCTCGGCGCCTGCGTCGCGTTCGGCGAGGCGCAGGTGGAGGCGGACATCGTCGCCGCCGCGCGCGTCACCTATTTCGAAGGATATCTGTTCGATCCGCCCGCGGCGCAGGCGGCGTTTCGTCGCGCGGCAGCACTGGCGCATGCGGCGGGGCGCAGCGTCGCGCTGTCGCTCTCCGACCCGTTCTGCGTCGGCCGCCACCGCGATGCGTTCCGCGAGCTGGTGCGCACGGGCGTGGACATCCTGTTCGCCAACGAGGCGGAGATCGGCAGCCTCTACGGGGTGGAACGGGCGGAGGATGCCGTGCCGCTGGTGCGCGAGGAAACGAAGCTCGCGGTGCTGACGATGAGCGAGCGCGGCAGCCTGGTGGTTTCCGGCGACCAGGTGGTGCGGATCCCCGCCGCCCCCACGCCGGTGGTGGACACGACCGGCGCCGGGGACGCCTATGCCGCGGGCTTCCTTGCGGCGTGGACGGGTGGCAAGCCGCTTGCGGCCTGCGGCGCGCTGGGTGCGGCGGCCGCCGCGGCGGCCATCGCCCGCGTCGGCGCGCGGCCGCCGGCGGTGGTGTTGCAGGCCCTGCTCTGAGCCCTTCCGGCCGGGCCACCGCTTGCATGCCTGCCACGCGTGCAAACCCACGCGGTTTCGGCTATGCGGCAGCGCACAAAATCCGGATCATCTCCCATGAAGCTGCGCAACGTCGCCATCATCGCCCATGTCGATCACGGCAAGACCACGCTGGTGGACAAGCTGCTGGCGCAGTCCGGCTCGTTTCGCGCCCACCAGCAGGTGGCGGAGCGAGCGCTCGACCGCAACGACCTCGAGCGTGAGCGTGGCATCACCATCCTCGCCAAATGCGCCTCCGTCGCCTGGGCCTCGCCGGACGGCACGGAGACGCGGATCAACATCGTCGATACGCCTGGCCACGCCGATTTCGGCGGCGAGGTGGAACGGATTCTCTCCATGGTCGATGGCGCGCTGGTGCTGGTGGATGCGGCCGAGGGCGTGCTGCCGCAGACCAAGTTCGTCGTCGGCAAGGCGCTGGCGCGCGGGCTGAAACCGATCGTGGTGATCAACAAGATCGACCGCGCCGATGCGCGGCCGCATGAGGTGCATGAGGAAATCTTCGACCTCTTCGCGGCCCTCGGTGCCAGCGAGGAGCAGCTCGATTTCCCGATGCTCTATGCGTCCGGCCGGCAGGGCTGGGCGGTCACCGACCTCGGGGACGAGAAGAAGGATCTCTCGCCGCTGTTCGAGCTGGTGCTGCGGCACGTGAAGCCGCCGGCGGCCGACCTCGACACCGCGTTCGCGATGGTCGGCTCGATCCTGGAATACGACAATTTCCTCGGCCGCGTGATCACCGGGCGGATCAGCCAGGGGCGGGCGAAGCTCAACATGCCGGTGCGGGTGCTGCGCCCCGACGGCACCGTGGCGGAGACCGGGCGCCTGTCCAAGCTGCTGGCGTTCCGCGGCCTTGAGCGCGTGCCGGTGGAGGAGGCGGAGGCCGGCGATATCATCGCGGTGGCCGGGCTTGCCGAGGGGACGGTGCCCGACACCATCGCGGCCCCGGAGATCGCGGCACCGCTGGCGGCGGTGCCGGTCGATCCGCCGACGCTCGCGATGACGTTCCGCATCAATGACGGCCCGCTCGCCGGGCGCGAGGGCAAGAAGGTGACGTCGCGCCAGATCCGCGAGCGGCTGTGGCGCGAGGCGGAGGGCAATGTCGCGATCCGCGTCGCCGACAGCGCCGAGACCGAAGCGTTCGAGGTTTCCGGCCGCGGGGAGCTGCAGCTTGGCGTGCTGATCGAGCAGATGCGCCGCGAGGGCTTCGAGCTCACCATCGGCCGGCCGCGCGTGCTGACGCGCCGCAACCCGGAGACGGGCGAGCGCGAGGAGCCGATGGAAGAGGCGCTGGTGGATGTCGATGAGGCGTATTCCGGCATCGTCGTCGAGAAGATGAGCCGGCGCAAAGGCGAGCTGCGCGACATGCGCCCCTCCGGTGGCGGCAAGCAGCGCCTCACCTTCCTGATCCCGAGCCGCGGGCTGATCGGCTACCACGGCGAGTTCCTCACCGACACGCGCGGCACGGGCATCATGAACCGGCTGTTTGCGGGGTACGGGCCGTGGAAGGGCACGATCGAGGGCCGCAGCCGGGGCGCGCTGATCAGCACCGAACCGGGCGAGGCGGTGCATTACGCGCTGTTCTACATCCAGGAGCGCGGCACGTTGTTCGTCTCCCCCGGCGAAAAGGTCTACCAGGGGATGATCCTCGGTGAGCACAGCCGCGAGAGCGACCTTGAGGTGAATCCGATCAAGGAAAAGAAGCTCACCAACATCCGCGCCGCCGGCAAGGACGACGCGATGCTGCTGACGCCGCCGCGCAAGATGAGCCTGGAGCAGGCGATCGCCTATGTCGAGGACGACGAGCTGGTGGAGGTGACGCCCGGCGCCATCCGCCTGCGCAAGCGCTTCCTCGACCCGCATGAGAGAAAGCGGGCGGAGCGGGCGAGCGAGGCGGCGTAAGGCCCAGGGAAGGGAAAGACTGGGGTCTTCAGGCCCCAGACCTCGTGAAATTCGGCCAGGTGTCGGAGAGGCGGTAGCCACCGGGGAACGGGTCCGTGGGGTCGAGCATGAGCTGGTGCGTGCCGGTGATCCAGGCGCTGCCGGTGATGCTGGGGATGATGGCGGGGCGGCCGGCGAGTGTGGTTTCGGCCTCGATACAACCCTCGAACTCGGTGCCGATGATGGAGCGGGCGAGGTAGCGCTCGCCCACGCGCATCTCTCCCCTCGCGTGCAGCACCGCCATGCGGGCCGAAACCCCGGTGCCGGTGGGCGAGCGGTCGATCTTGCCGGGGCGGATGGCAACCGCGTTCGCGCCGGTGAGCGTGCGGTCCCGCCGCTCCAGCGGAGCCGCGATCTGGCAGAAGGAGATGTGGTTCCAGCCGGTCTCGGGATGCTGAAAACCCAGCTGCTCCTGCGCCGCCGCGGTGATGCGCATCCCGAGTTCGGCGATGTCGCGCGCCTCGTCGGGGGCGATGGTGAAGCCCAGCGCGCGTGCGTCCGCGATGACGAAGCTGTCGCCGCCATAGGCGACGTCCACCGTCAGCGTGCCGTGGCCCGCCAGCTCCAGCGTCGCGTCGAGCCGCGCGGCGAAGGCGGGGACGTTGCGCACCTTGATGCGCTCGGCACGGCCGCCGCGGCAGGTGGCGACGATTTCGATGGGGCCGGCGGGCGGTTCGAGAACGAAACGGGTTTCCGGCTCCTGCATCGGGATGATGCCGGTCTCGAGCGCCACGGTCGCGACACAGATCGAGTTCGAGCCCGACATCGGCGGCGTGTCCGCCGGTTCCATGATGATCCAGCCGAGCTGGGCCCGCGGATGTTTCGGCGGCACCAGCAGGTTGACGTGACGGAACACGCCACCGCGCGGCTCGTTCAGCACGAAGCGGCGCAGCGTCTCGTCCTCGGCGATGAAGCGCGCCTGCTCGGCGATGGTGGCACCCGGTGGCGGCAGCACGCCACCGACGATGACATCGCCCACCTCGCCGGCGGCATGGCAACTGACGATATGGATGACCTTGCTCGAGCGCATGGCCGGCTCGTCCTACTCGCCGCCCCAGATCATGGCCTCGGTCCAGCCAAGCTCGGCGAACTCGGCGGCGCGCAGGTTCGCCTCGCCCTCGGAGAAAAACTCGTCGAGCTGGGGCGGGGCCACGCTTGTGCCGCTGAGCATGGCGTGGGCCTGGCCGCGATGGTGGATCTGGTGCTCGAACAGGTGCAGCAGCAGCCGGTCCAGTCGCTCGTGCTGGATGCGCGTGGCGCGATGGACGTCGACGATGCGGGCGAGGCCGCCGGCGCCGAGCGCCTCGGTCACGGCGATGAGGCGGCGGTCCAGTGCCGCCTGGCGCGGATGCAGATCGGCCATGGTCTTGCACGGTTCCGGGTCTTCCCATGCCAGCGGGCCGAGGCGGCCGCCCTCCATCGCGTCGATGTAGAAGAGATCGACCGTCAGGATGTGGTTGAACGTGGCACGCAGGCTGGGGAAGAAGCTGGTGCGCGTCGCGTCGAACTCCTCCTGCGTCAGCCGGCCGCAAGCGGTGAGCAGCCGGTGGTTGGCCCAGGCGTTGTTATGGGCCATGGCGCGAAAAGCCAGGGCGGCGTCCGGCGGGGTCATGGCGTCTCTCTCCTGATGTAGCCGAAATCGGTGCGGGCCCCGTAGTGTCGCGCGTATGGATGCGACGGCAAAGATAGCGGGTCCGGGGACCGGGGCTCCAGCGGGCTCGGGCGCGGCCCGACCGGGAAATCCGGGTTCGGGCGGAGCCCGGGATCTTACCATCATGACGCTGCTCGGCTTCGCCAGCGGCCTGCCGCTTTCGCTGTCGGGCTTCACGCTGCGCTACTGGCTGTCCGAGCAGCACGTGGCGCTGGGCCTGGTCGGGCTCACCGCCAATCTCGGCCTCGCCTATCTGCTGAAATTCCTCTGGGCGCCGCTGCTCGACCAGGTGGTGCCGCTGCCGGGGCTGGGCCGCCGGCGGGCCTGGCTGCTCACCGCGCAGCCGCTGGTGGCGGCGGCGATCCTCTGGCTCGCAATGGGCAACCCCACCGGCAACATGCTGCCGGTGTTCGCGGCCGGGGCGCTGGTGGCGTTTTTCTCCGCCACACAGGACATCGCCATCGATGCCTGGCGCATCGAGACCTTCCCGGCGTCGCGACTGGGGGTGGCGACGGCCGCCTATGTCTGGGGGTACCGCGCGGCGATGCTGGTTTCCGGCAGCGGGGCGATCATGCTCGCGGGTGTGCTGGGCTGGCGCGGCTCGCTGCTGGCGATGGCGGCCCTGATGCTGGCCTGCATGCTCGTCACGTGGTTCGCGCCGGAACCCGAAGGGCCGGCGATGCAGCACCGGCACGGCTTCGCCGCACGGCTGCGCGAGGGGGTGGTGGAGCCGCTCAGGGAGTTCGTCTCGCGGCGCGGCGCGTGGGTGATGCTGGGCTATGTCGGGCTGTTCAAGCTCGGCGAGGCGTTCGCCGGGGTGATGCTGGCGCCGTTCTACCAGGCGCTGGGGTTCAACCGCGCGGCCGTGGCGCTGGCGACCGGGCCGCTGGCGCTGCCGGCCTCGCTCGCCGGCATCACGCTCGGCGGCTGGCTGGTGGCGCGCATCCGGCTGGGGCCGGCGCTGATCGTCACCGGGTTTCTGCAGATGGCGCTGATGGGGCTGTATGTGGTGCTGGCCTACCACCCCGCGCGCGGGCTGCTCTACGCGACATCGGTCACGGAATCCTTCATCGAGAGCTTCGCGGACGCGGCGTTTCTGACCTATCTCTCGGTGCTCTGCGCGCCGGCGTTCACGGCGACGCAATACGCGCTGCTGAGTTCGATCGCGCCGCTGCCGGCGCGCACGCTGGGCGGGCTCTCGGGGTTCATGGCCGCTGCGCTGGGGTGGAAACTGTTCTACGGCGTGGCGATGCTGTCGTCGCTGCCGGGGATGATCCTCATGATCATCATCCTGCGCCGGTATCCGCCGCCGAAGAAACGGACGGGGTAGGGCCCTACTCCGCCGCCAGCGCCAGCCGCGCCTCGGCGGCGCGCGCCCAGACCGCGGTATCGTGGAACACCGCCCCGCCGGCCGGCGCCGCGGGCTCGGCCGAGGTCAGCACGTTGATGCCGATGCCGCCCTCGAATGCCGCGTTGGGCCAGACGCTCTCGACCACCAGCACGCCCGGCTGGAGCCCGTCGAAGATCTTCGCGTGTACCACCACCTCGCCGCGGGCGTTGCCGAGCGTGACCCGGTCCCCCTCGCCGACACCGAGGCGCGCGGCATCGTCGGGGTGGATCATGACGCAGGGCCTGCCCTCGCGGCGGCGCGAGCCTTGTGTCTCGGTGAAGGAGGTGTTGAGGAACTGGCGCGCCGGGGCGGTGACGAGCCGGAACGGGCGCTCCGTCGTCGCCACATCCTCCACGGCGAAATGGTCCGGCAGTTCCGGCATGGTGTGGCCGAGCGGGCCGAGCGCCCGCCAGTCCGGGCGGAAGCGAAATTTACCGTCGGGGTGGCCGAAGCCGTTGAGGAAATGCGCGTCTTCGAAACTGGTCTGCACATCCACCCAGCGCTTCTCCAGCACCTCCGCCGCGCCCGGCCAGCCGCTGGCGCGCAGGGTCGCGTCGATGATCTCCATCGCCGTCATGTCCCAGGCGCGGTGCGTGCTGCCGAGCCGCCTGGCGAGCCCCTGCAGAACCTCGTGGTTGGAGCGGCACTCACCGGGCGGCTCGACCAGCTTTGCGCCGATCTGGATATGCGGGTGGCCACCGGCGTCGTAGATGTCGTCGTGCTCCAGGAACATGGTCGCGGGCAGGACGATGTCGGCCATGCGCGCGGTGTCGGTCATGAACTGCTCGTGCACCACGGTGAACAGGTCGTCGCGGGCGAAGCCGCGCGCCACGAGTTGCGATTCCGGCGCGACGACGACCGGATTCGTGTTCTGGATGAACAGCATGGTGACCGGCGGGCCCTCGCCGAGGTCGCGCCGGTCGCCGGTGAGAACCGGGCCGATGCGCGACATGTCGAGCGTGCGGATCGCGGGGTCCGCCATCTCCGAGCCCCAGATCAGCCGGCTGTCCCAATGGTAGAGGTCCCGCGCATTCCAGAACGCGCCGCCGCCGCGGTGGCGCCACTTGCCGGTGACGGCGGGCAGGCAGGAGACGGCGTGCATCGCGGCCGCACCGTTGCGCACCCGGGTGAAGCCATAGCCGAGGCGGATGAACGCACGCTCCGTGGTGCCGTAGAGCCGGGCGAAATCCTCGATCTCGGCGACCGAAAGCCCGGTGATCTCGCTCGCCCATTGCGGCGTGCGGGTGGCGAGGTGGCGCTCCAGCGCCGCCGGGTCGTCGGTGTAGCGCGCCATGTAGTCGCGATCGGCGTGGCCGTCGCGAAAGGCGATGTGCATCACCGCGCAGGCCAGCGCGCCGTCGGTCGCGGGGCGGGGTGCGAGGTGAATATCCGCCACCTCCGCGGTGCCGTTGCGGTAGGGATCGACGACGACGAGCTTCGCGCCGCGCTCTTTCCGGGCGCGGGCGATATGGGTCATCACGTTGACCTGGGTCGCGACGGGATTGGTGCCCCAGACGATGATGAGGTCGCTTTCCGCCATCTCGCGCGGGTCGCTGCCGGTGACGCGGCCGGCGCCGGCGAGCCAGCCCGCCCGGGTGATGGAGGAGCAGATGGTGAGGTTCTGGCCGGAAAACCGATGCTCGAAGCGCAGGCGGTTGATGCCGTCGCGCTGCACATGGCCCATGGTGCCGGCGAAATAATACGGCCAGACCGCCTCGCTGCCATGGCGCCGGGTGGCCTCGCGCATCGCGGCGGCGGTGCGGTCGAGCGCCTCGTCCCAGCCGATGCGCTGGAACTGGCCGGAGCCCTTGGGGCCGGTGCGCAGCAGCGGGTGGGTCAGGCGGTCCGGGTGGTGAACACGCTCGCGGTAGCGGGCGACCTTCGCGCAGACGACGCCCGCGGTGTAGGGGTTGTCGGCGCCACGGACGGCACCGATGCGGCCATCCTCCGTCACCTCCACATCGAGCGCGCAGGTGGACGGGCAATCGTGCGGGCAGACGGAACTCTTGATCGGCATGGCGGCAGGATGCGATTCCAGCCGGAAATTGGCAACGACCGACATGGTCATGGCGAGGTGGCGCGATGCCCCGAGGCAAGCAGGGCGACCCGAAACGGGCCGAGACCGGCCGGCAAGACGCCGGATGGGAGGCGCTGCGGCTGTCGATCCGCGTGGACCTGCCGGGCGGCGGCCGGGTGGGGCCGGGCAAGATCGCGCTGCTGGAGGCGATCGGGCGGGAAGGCTCGATTTCCGCCGGCGGGCGGGCGCTGCGCATGTCCTACCGCCGGGCCTGGGCGCTGGTGGAGGATCTGAACGCGGCGATGGGCACGGTGCTGGTGGTGGCGACCACCGGCGGCGCCGGCGGCGGCGGCGCCAGGCTCACACCGGCCGGCACGGCGCTGGTGGCCGGATATCGCGCGATCGAGCGGCAGGCGACCGCGCTGGCCGCACGGCAGATGGCGGCACTGGTGCTGGACGCCAATACCCCGAGGGGCTAAGTCCGGGCGAATTCGGCCGGCGGCATCGTGCCCCGTGCCTGGCGGTGCCGATGACGGGCGCCGCCGCCAGACGAGGATCGGCGCATGAGTTATCGGGTCGCGGTGGTGGGCGCCACGGGCGCTGTCGGGCGGGAGATACTGAAGACGCTGGCGCAGCGGAAATTCCCCGCGCGCGAGGTGGCGGCCCTCGCCTCCGGCCGCTCGGTCGGGCACGAAGTCTCCTGGGGCGAGCGGACGCTCAGCGTGCAGAGCCTGGAGAAATTCGACTTCGCCGGCTGGGATATCGGCCTGTTCTCGCCCGGCGCCGCGGTCTCGGCGGTGCACGCGCCACGCGCGGCGGCGGCGGGCTGCATCGTCATCGACAACACCAGCCAGTTCCGCATGGAACCCGATGTGCCGCTGGTGGTGCCGGAGGTGAACCCGGACGCGCTGGGGCGCATCAGGCGCGGCATCATCGCCAATCCCAATTGCTCGACCATCCAGATGGTGGTGGCGCTCAAGCCGCTGCACGACCGTTTCCGCATCAAGCGCGTGGTGGTGGCGACGTATCAGTCCACCTCCGGCGCCGGGAAGGAGGGGATGGAGGAGCTGATGACCCAGACCCGCGCCTCGCTGGTCGGCGACCCGATCGTGACGGAACAGTTCACCAAGCAGATCGCCTTCAACGTCATCCCGCATATCGACCGCTTCATGGATGACGGCTCGACCAAGGAAGAGTGGAAGATGGTCGCCGAGACGCGCAAGATCCTTGACCCCGACATCAAGGTGATCGCGACCTGCGCGCGCGTGCCGGTGTTCGTCGGCCATGCCGAGGCGGTGCACGTGGAGTTCGAGCGCAAGGTGACGGTGGCGGCGGCGCGCGAGATCCTGCGCGAGGCGCCGGGGGTGCAGGTGGTCGACCGGCGCGAGGATGGCGGCTACATGACGTCGCTGGAAAGCCAGGGCGAGGACGCGACCTTCGTCTCCCGCCTGCGCGAGGACCCGACAGTGGAAAACGGCCTCGCCTTCTGGTGTGTGTCCGACAATCTACGCAAGGGGGCGGCGCTGAACGCGGTGCAGATCGCCGAGGTTCTGGTCGCCCAGGCCAAGCGCGGTGAGGGTGTGCTGGCCCGCCACGCAGCCTGACCATGTCGGCACAGGCGGCGGCCTGGCTGTGGCTGCTCGGCGCCGGGACGATGGAGATCGTCTGGGTCATCTTCCTCAAGGCGAGCGACGGGTTCACCCGGCTCGGGCCCTCGGCCGCGGTGATCGTCAGCCTGGCGTTCTCCTTCTTCTTCATGTCGCAGTCGCTGAGGGTGCTGCCGATGGGCACGGTCTATGCCGTGTGGACCGGAATCGGCGCCGCCGGCGGCATCGTCTGGGGCATCGTGATGCTGGGCGAACCCGCGGGGGTGGCACGGCTGCTATGCCTGGCCCTCATCCTCGGCGGTGTGATGGGGCTCAAGCTGCTGTCCTGAGGCGCTTGAGGGGTTGCGGGTGCGTTGACCCCGTCCGCAATCGTGCCTAAGTCCGCGGGGCAACATACGGGGTTGCGTTTGATGGCTGACATGCGCGAGGCGCTGATGAACGGGCGCAACAGCGAGGGGGCGCGGGTGCGCCGGCCGCTGTCACCGCATCTGCAGATCTACCGGCCGCAGATTACCTCCACGCTTTCGATCATGCATCGCATCGCGGGCATCGGGCTCGCCGCCGGCACGCTGCTGTTCGTGTGGTGGCTGGCGGCGGCGGCAAGCTCCGGCGCGGCGTTCGCGCTGGCCGCGGGATTCATGAGTTCGCCCATCGGCTGGCTGCTGATCGCCGGCTGGACGCTGGCGTTATGGTATCATTTCTGCAACGGCATCCGCCACCTGCTGTGGGATGCCGGGCGTGGGTTCGAGCTTCCGGCGGTTCACGCCTCGGGCAAATTCGCGGTCGGCGCCGCGGTGGTGCTGACGGTGCTGACCCTGATCGCCGGCGTGGCCGCACGATGAGCACCCAGGCAGGCAACCAGCCGGCTGGCGGGCACGAGGCCGCGATCATGCGCTCCATGCTCGGGCGGGCGCGTGGGCTCGGCTCGGCTCGGTCCGGCTCCGCGCACTGGTGGGCGCAGCGGCTGACGGCGATCGCGCTGGTGCCGCTCGCGGTGTGGTTCGTCATCGGCGTCATCGCGCATGCCGGGGCGAGCCGGGCGGGGATCGTGCAATGGGTGTCCGGGCCGCTGACGGCGACGCTGATGCTGGCGCTGGTCGGCTGCCTGTTTCAGCACATGCAGCTGGGTTTGCAGGTGGTGATCGAGGACTATGTCCATAACGAGTCGCGCCGGATGGCGGCGTTGCTGGCGATGAAGGCTGCGACCGTGCTTCTGGCGATCCTGGCGGCGATCTCGGTGCTGAAAATGGCGCTGGCCGGGTGACCCGCCAAACCCGCGCTGCGCCGTCTCTGACGATTTCGGAGCCGTTCCGATGAACATGATGAGCAAGCCTTCCCGCGGCGCCTACCAGGTGATCGACCATACCTATGACGTGGTGGTGGTCGGCGCGGGCGGGTCCGGATTGCGGGCGACGCTGGGCATGGGGGCCGTGGGGCTCAAGACCGCGTGCATCACGAAGGTCTTCCCCACCCGCAGCCACACCGTCGCGGCGCAGGGCGGCATCGGTGCCGCGCTTGGCAACATGGGCGAGGATGACTGGCGCTGGCACATGTACGACACCGTGAAAGGGTCGGACTGGCTCGGCGACCAGGACGCGATCGAATACATGTGCCGCGAGGCGATCCCTGCGGTCTATGAGCTGGAGCACTTCGGCGTGCCGTTCTCGCGCACCGAAAGCGGTACGATCTACCAGCGCCCGTTCGGCGGGCACATGAAGAATTTTGGCGAGAGCCCGGCCCAGCGCGCCTGCGCCGCCGCCGACCGCACCGGGCACGCCATCCTGCACACGCTCTACCAGCAGAGCCTGAAGCACGAGGTCGAGTTCTTCGTTGAATATTTCGCGCTCGATCTGATCATGGACGAGGACGGCGCCTGCCGCGGCGTGATGGCCTGGTGCCTGGAAGACGGCACGATGCACCGCTTCCGCGCCCAGACCGTGGTGCTCGCGACCGGCGGCTATGGCCGCGCCTATCTCTCCTGCACCTCGGCGCATACCTGCACCGGCGATGGCGGCGGCATGGTGCTGCGCGCCGGGCTGCCGTGCCAGGACATGGAGTTCGTGCAGTTTCACCCGACCGGCATTTTTCCCGCCGGCTGCCTGATCACCGAGGGCGCGCGCGGCGAGGGCGGCTATCTCACCAACGCCGCCGGCGAGCGCTTCATGGAGCGCTACGCGCCGACCGCGAAGGACCTGGCGAGCCGCGACGTGGTCTCGCGCTCCATGACCCTTGAGATCAACGAGGGGCGCGGCTGCGGGCCGCACAAGGACCACATCATGCTGCACCTGGAACATCTGGGTGCCGACCTGCTGCACGAACGCCTGCCGGGCATCTCGGAGACCGCGCGCGTGTTCGCGGGCGTGGATGTGACGAAGGCGCCGATCCCGGTGCTGCCGACCGTGCACTACAATATGGGCGGCATTCCCACCAATCTGAGGACCGAGGTGCTGCGCCCGACCGCGAGCGACCCCGACGCGGTGGTGCCTGGGCTGATGGCGGTGGGCGAGGCTGCCTGCGTCTCGGTCCACGGCGCCAACCGGCTGGGCACCAACTCGCTGCTCGACCTCGTCGTGTTCGGCCGCGCCGCGGCGCATCGCGCGGCGGAGACGCTGAAGCCGGGCGCGGCCCAGCGGCCGCTGCCGCAGGGCGCCGGTGAGGCCTCCCTCGATCGGCTCGATGCCACGCGCCACGCCAAGGGGGCGACGCGGGTCGCCACCCTGCGCGACATGCTGCAGCGAACGATGCAGACCCACGCGGCGGTTTTTCGTACCGCCAAGTCACTGACCGAAGGGGTGAAGAAGATGCGCGCGGTCTGGCGCGGCCTGGCGGACGTTTCGGTTGCCGATCGCGGCCTGATCTGGAACTCCGATCTCGTCGAGGCGCTGGAGCTCGACAACCTGATGGGCAACGCGATGACCACGATGGTCGGCGCCGAGGGGCGCCACGAGAGCCGCGGTGCCCACGCGCATGACGACTTCCCCGAGCGCGACGACCACGAGTGGATGAAGCACACGCTCGCCTGGTGCAACGACGACGGCGACGTAACGCTCGCCTATCGTCCGGTGCGCATGCAGACGCTGACGAACGATGTCTCCGTCATCCCCCCCAAGAAGCGCGTTTACTGATCGGAACGTTCCATGGTCGAGTTCGCCCTTCCCGCCAACAGCCGCGTCACGCAGGGCACCACGCATCCGGCGCCTGCGGGTGCGACGAACACGCGCAGCTTCCGCATCTATCGCTGGAACCCCGATGACGGGAAAAATCCGCGTACCGATGTCTACACCGTCGATTTGGACCATTGCGGCCCGATGGTTCTCGACGCGCTGATCAAGATCAAGAACGAGATCGACCCGACACTGACGTTCCGCCGCTCCTGCCGCGAGGGGATCTGCGGTTCCTGTGCCATGAACATCGACGGCACCAACACGCTTGCCTGTCTCAAGCCGATCGCGGACATGAAGGGCGAGGTGCGGATCAACCCGCTGCCGCATCTGCCGGTGGTGAAGGATCTGGTGCCCGACCTCAGCCAGGCCTACGCGCAGTTGCGCTCGATCGACCCCTGGCTGAAATCCGACACGCCGCCGCCGCCCGATGGCGAACGGCTGCAAAGCAAGGAGGAGCGCGAGAAGCTCGACGGGATGTGGGAGTGCATCCTGTGCTTCTGCTGCTCCACCTCGTGCCCGTCCTATTGGTGGAATGGCGACCGCTACCTCGGCCCCGCGGTGCTGCTCGCGGCCTATCGCTGGATTGCCGACAGCCGTGACGAGCATACCGGCGAGCGGCTCGATGCGCTCGAGGATCCGTTCAAGCTCTATCGTTGCCATACCATCATGAACTGCACGCAGACCTGCCCCAAGGGCCTCAATCCCGCGAAGGCGATCGCCAAGATCAAGACCCTGATGCTGGAGCGGCAAGTGTGAGGGGCGGGCCGGCGGCACGGAGCGCGGGCTCGGGCTGATGTTCGAGGGTGGCGCGGCTGTGCCCGGCGAGCGCCGGCGCGCCTGGATCGATTCGCTGCTGGTCGATCACGCGATCTTTCGCCTGCCCTGGGGCAATGTGGCCGAGGTCGTCCCGGGCCGACTCTGGCGCGGCAATCATCCGACGCCGGGGCGCCTGCGCCGCCTCAAGCGCGAGCTCGGGCTGCGCACGGTGATCAATCTGCGCGGCCACCGCCGCTGCGGCTCCGACGCGCTGTCGCGGGAGGAGGCGCGGCGACTCGGCCTGGTTCATATCGACATGGCCTTCGAGAGCCGCGGCGCGCCGCATCGCGAGCGTATCCTGCGTTTTCACGACATCTGGCGTTCGGTCGAGACGCCGGCCTTCATGCACTGCAAGTCCGGCGCCGACCGCGCGGGGCTGGCCTCCGGCCTCGTGCATCTGTTCGATGGCGGTACGAGTGCCGAGGCGCTGGCCGAGCTGACCTGGCGGCACGGGCATTTCGTCCGCTCACCCACAGGCATTCTTGACGCGTTCTTTCACCTCTACGCCACCCGGGCGGAGGGAAGGCTGGCCTTTCTCGACTGGGTTCGAGACGAGTATGACGAGGACGAGCTGCGCGCCTCATTCCGCGCCGGGAATATCTCGACCTTCGTCGTCAACCGGCTGCTGGCGCGCGAGTAGCGATGACGGCCCTCCGCCTCGGCGCGTTTCTCGGTGTGTTCGCGCTCGTGGCGCTGTGGGAGGCACTGGCTCCGTTCCGCCGCACGGCGCGTGACCGCTGGTCGGCCAATCTCGGGCTGATCGTGCTGGACTCGGTGCTGGTGCGGCTGCTGGGGCCGGTGTCGGCCGTCGGGGCCGCGGTCCTGGCGCAACGCCATGGCTGGGGCTTGCTGTCGGCACTGGACCTTACGGGATGGGGGAGCGGCGTCGCGACCGTGGTCGCGATGGATTTCAGCATCTGGACGCAGCACCTGGTGATGCATCGCGTGCCCCTGCTATGGCGTCTGCACCGCATGCACCACGCGGATCGCGGGTTCGACGTGACCACGGGCATTCGTTTCCATCCCGGCGAGATGGTGTTTTCCGTGCTGTGGAAAGCGGGTTCCGTGTTGGTGTTGGGCGCCTCGCCGGTCGCGGTTGTGGTGTTCGAGGCGCTGCTGAGTGCCGCCTCCCTGTTCGAGCACGCCAACGCCTCGTTACCAAAGCGGCTCGATACGGCGCTGCGCCTGCTGATCGTGACGCCGGACATGCACCGCATCCACCACTCGCCGGTGCCGGCGGAGACGAACTCGAATTACGGGTTCCTGCTGGCGATCTGGGACCGGCTGTGGCGGACCTATCGCGCCCACGGGAGTGGCGCGGCGATCGGGCTCGAACGGTTCCGCGCGCCGGCCGACCAGCATTTCCTGGCTCTGCTTGGTCAGCCGTTCCGCTGATCGTGCCTGCGGCCAGCCGGTTCCCCGCCATCCTCTCGGGCGCTAGTCTGGCATGGGCGCTCGGCGGGGGCCAGCGCCGCGACGTCGGGAGGTGACCATGAAGGTCGAGGTCTGCATCATCGGCGGCGGTCCATCGGGGCTGCTGCTCTCGCAGTTGCTGCACCTCCAGGGTATCGAGACGGTGGTGCTGGAGCGGCACACCAGGGATTACGTGCTCGGCCGCATCCGCGCCGGCGTGCTGGAGCGCGGCTTCACCGACCTGCTGCGCGAGGCGGGGTGTGGCGAGCGGATGGACCGCGAGGGCGAGATCCATCACGGCTTCCAGATCGCCCATGGCGGTGGAGTGCGGAGCGATGGGCGGCTCGACCGGGTCGATCTGCAGAAACATTCCGGCGGCAACTCGGTCATGGTCTATGGCCAGACGGAACTCACGCGCGACCTCTACGAGGGGCGGGAGAAATCCGGCGCCCCGACCGTGTTCGAGGCGCAGGACGTTGCCCTGCACGACCTCACCTCGGACCGTCCTGTCGTCACTTATCGCCAGCAGGACGAGAAATTCCGCGTCGATTGCGCGTATGTCGTGGGGGCTGACGGATTCCACGGCGTGAGCCGCCAATCCATCCCCCGCGACGTGCTGCGCGAGTTCGAGCGCGTCTATCCGTTCGGCTGGCTCGGCGTTCTGTCGCGCACGAAACCGGTCTCGCCGGAGCTGATTTACGCCAGCCACGAGCGCGGCTTCGCGCTGTGCTCGCTGCGCTCACAAGTGCTGAGCCGCTACTACATCCAGGTGCCGCTCACCGACCGCGTGGGCGACTGGTCGGATGACGCGTTCTGGGAGGAGTTGCAACGCCGGCTGCCGGCGGAGGTGGCGGCGGGGCTGATCACCGGCCCCTCGATCGAGAAGAGCATCGCGCCGCTGCGCAGCTATGTGGCGGAGCCGATGCGCCATGGCCGCCTGTTCCTGGCCGGCGATGCCGCGCATATCGTGCCGCCCACCGGTGCGAAGGGCCTGAACAGCGCCGGGGCCGACATTCATTACCTCTACCACGCCCTGCTCGCCCATTACCGCAGCGGCGACGATAGCGGGCTCGATGCCTATTCCCGAAAGGCCCTGGCGCGGGTGTGGAAGGCGCAGCGCTTCTCCTGGTGGATGACCACGATGCTGCACCGCTTCCCCGACAACTCCCCCTACGCGGACCGGTTGCAGGCAACGGAACTCGATTATCTTTTCTCATCCGAAACGGCGCTGGCGTCACTGGCCGAAAACTACGTGGGGTTGCCGTTCTGAAGAAATACCCAAGTGGTTGGCGACGTCGGATAGGGCCACGCGCAGGGGCCGAGGCGACGTGGCAGCCGTTGCGCCACCATCAACTCGTTCGCGCGCCCAACGCCTCGGTCAGAAAAGCGCACTGCGTCGCACTCGCCTGCTCAAAAATGTCGCTTGGATAGTACAGTAATCCGAAGTGACCGCCGTCGATGTCGGCCCATTGTTTGCAGCAGGTCATCAGCCCGTAGACCGCCGATGTCACCTCCGGGTTGCAATGGATCATCTCGTCATCGCGACCGGCCATAAGCAGGACTCGCCCACGAATGAACGGCGCGGCCAAATAGGCGCTGAACGGTACGGCCGTCGGCGGAATGACGCGGATGGCGCGGTTCTCCCACAAGGTGCCATGCCGACCGCCATAGTCGATGAACCAGCGGTACGCCTGAATCGGCTTGAGCAGCGAGGGTGTGCCAATCTGATCGGCGGACACAACGGGCAGCGGCCCGGTTGTCGTTTCGGGCGTACCCCCGACGTCGCCACTGTCAAAGATCGCCTGCATCGCGCGAAAATTCGTCGCATCGGCCGAATATCTGGGCGTTTCGATGCCGCAGGCTGGGCATTGTACCGCAACGGCCGCATAGCGCGGGTCGAGCGCGCCGACCGCAAGCGCAATCATGCCGGAATAGCTGTCGCCCCAAGCGGCGATCCTGCTGCTGGCAATATCGGGACGCTTCAGCAGGTAGCTCATGGCGTCGCGATAGCCGCGCGCCTGAATCCATGGGTTGATAAGCTGGCGCGGCTCACCCGCACTGAGCCCGAAATTACGGTGATCGTACAGCAACACGGCGAGGCCGGCACGGCAAAAGACCTCCGCGTAGCGATCAAGGCACATGGTGATTGTTGCCGTGGTGCCATGGGTCATCACCACGGCAGGCCAGGGCGACGCCCGCTGAGGTCGGTAGAACCGCCCGCGTAAAGTCGTCCCTTCCGATAAAAATTCCACACTCTCGAACATGCACGCTCCTTCCCGGAAAATGCGGAGAGCCGTGTGCTGGGGCAATGTCTTGTCAGCTCGGATCCCAGCAGCCGATGGTGCTTCCTGACAGGACGCGATCACGAGCAGCAACGACCATACTATCTTCCCGCAGACCGAGGCCTGCAAGGCTGCTCTCCGAACGAGGCCCGCCAGGGCCGATGACAAGCGTCCGTTTCATCCCCTACGGCCCCGCGACGCCGTGCCCGCCGATCTGCGCCACCCAGTCTTCCATCCGGTAATGGTTGGCGATCGCTGCCACGCTACCGTTACGCAAACGAAAGAAGGCGGCGGCCGGCAGCTCATAGGTCTGGCCGCGCGCCGGTGGCGTGCCCGGGGGCACGTCGGGGTCGGTCTCGATATAGGTGCCGTGGACGGTGAAGGTCGCCGCGGCCTGGGTTCCCGTCGGCTCCGTCATCACCACGAGCCCGTTGATGCGCTCGCGGTAGCAGCGGTCCATGTGGCGCATGAAGCGGGCAAAGGCCTCGCGCCCGATCTCGCGCGCGCCGCCGCTGATGTCGTGCGCCACGTCCTCGGCGAGAAGGGCGAGGAATCGGTCCCGCTCGCCGCTGTTGAACGCGGCGTAATAGGCGCGGACCAGTGCCTCGGCGGCGCGCGCGGCCCCCGTCGTCGCGGCCCCGGTCGCCGCGGCCCCGGTCGCCGCGGCTTCGGTCATCGCGGCTTCGGTCATCGCGGCCTCAGGCTGCCGGGGCCAGGCGCTTGATGAAGGCGGAAAAGCGGTGCCGCCGCAGCTCCCGCCGCGCCGCCGCATCCGCCGTCATGTAGTTGAGCTGGGCGACATAGCGCTGGCCGACATGCTGGCGATGGCCGTGCCAGGTTGTCGGACCGTTGGGAAAGACCAGCAGCGTGCCACCCACCGGCGGCACCTCCACCGCGAAATTCTCGATATCGTCGGGCCCGCGCAGCAGGCGCAGGCAGCCGTCGTGCCGCGCCCAGGCGTCCTTCGCTTCGTTGAGGTAAACCAGCACCGTCACGCGCTTGGCGGTGCTGTCGCAATGGATTCGCCCGTCACGCTCGCCGGACTGGCCGCGCAGCGTCGTCATCACCGGCGCGGTGTCGAGGTCGAGGCCGAATTTCCGCGCCACCGCCTCGCGGAAGCCTGGCCCCTCCAGCTCGCGGAACATCGCCGCGGCCTCCGGCCCCAGCCGCAGCGAGCCGAGCGGGAAGGAGCCCCGCTTGGCGATCGGCGGCAGGGCAGCGATCACCGCGCCGAGTTTCTCCGGGCGGACGAACCGCTCCACCACGACATGGGTGAAGGGCTCGGTCGCGACCGGGGTCGCATCCATCGCCGCGAAATCGAGATAGGCCATTATCCGTCTCCGGGTCCAACTCGGCGCGCAACATAGGGGCTCGCGCGCGGCGGTTCCAGATTCACTCTTGTTCCGCTATCCCGCGCCGCAGCATGGACGCCACCCGCCCATCACAACCCCAGGACCCGGACGCCAAACCGGCCGCGCTGGTAACACCGCTGGCGCAGATCGACCTCAGCGCCGGGCCGCTCCCCGCCTACCGGGCGGAAATCGCCGCCGGTGCGCTGGCGAGCGACCCCGCACAAGCAGCGGCGGCGGAGCGGCTGCAATCGCTCTGGGTGGCGCTGCGCGGGCATGAGCCGCATGTCGGGGTCGGTCATGGCAACGGTCGCGGGTTGCTGGCACGGCTGCGGCGCCGGCTTTCCGACGAATCGGCTCCTGGCCTGCCGCATGGGCTCTATCTCGTGGGTGAGGTGGGGCGGGGAAAATCCATGCTCATGGACCTGTTCTTCGCCGCGGCGCAGGTAGCGCGGAAACGGCGCATCCACTTCCTCACCTTCATGCAGGAATCGCATGGCCGCATTTTCGCGCTGCGCCAGGAAGCGGAGGAGCTCGGCCGCCAGCTCGACGACCCGATCCCGCCGCTGGCCGACATCATCGCCGGCGAGGCGGCCCTGCTGTGCTTCGATGAGTTTCAGGTCAACGACATCGCCGATGCGCTGATCCTGGGCCGGCTGTTCCAGGCGCTGTTCGACCGCGGGGTGGTGGTGGTCGCCACCTCCAACACGGCGCCGGACGCGCTGTTCGCGGGCCAGCCGGGGCGGGACGCATTTCTGCCGTTCATCGCCATCCTCAAGGCGAATCTCGACGTGCTGGAGCTGGGCCGGGGCCGGGACTACCGCCGCGCCCGGCTGCTCGCGGAGGGAACCTGGTTCGTGCCGGCCGACCGGCGGGCCGAAGCGGCGCTGGACGCGGCCTTCGCGGGGCTGTCGAGCGGTGCCACGCCGCGCGCAACGTCGCTCAGCGTCATGGGGCGGACGCTGGCGGTGCCAAGGGCTGCGGCGGGGGTGGCGCGGTTCGATTTCCGGGAGCTTTGCGCGGCAGCCCTCGGCCCCGGCGACTACCTCGCGCTGGCGACGCATTTCCCGGTGCTGTTGCTGGACGCGATCCCGCTGCTGTCGCCTGACAGTTATGACGCGGCGCGGCGCTTCATCACGCTGATCGACGCGCTTTATGACCATCGCGTGAAACTGGTCGCCTCCGCCGCCGCGGAACCCGACGCGCTTTACCCCGCTGGCGAGGGTGCCGCGGCGTTCCGGCGCACCGCCTCGCGGCTGGAGGAGATGCGCAGCCGCGACTATCTCGACCTGGCGCACCTGCCATGAGACCGATGCTGAGGCGGCGATCGCCCGGCTTGTCGGACCCGGCCGGTTGGGTTAGCACGACCCGCCTTCCGCGCGACGGGCGCCGCCGGAAGTGCTACGCCGCGCCCGCAAGGACAATCCTCCCCATGGCAGGCAAGTAATGGCACGCAAGAAGATCGCGCTGATCGGCGCCGGCAACATCGGCGGCACGCTCGCCCACCTGATCGGCCTCAAGGAACTCGGCGACGTGGTGCTGTTCGACGTGTTCGGCGGTGTCGCGGCCGGCAAGGCGCTCGACATCATGCAGTCCGGCCCCGTTGACGGGTTCGACGCGGCGATGAGCGGCGGCTCTGACTACGCCGCGATCGCGGGCGCGGACGTGGTGATCGTCACCGCCGGCTTCCCGCGCATGCCGGGGATGAGCCGCGACGACCTGCTGACCAAGAACGCCGGCGTGGTGGCGCAGGTGGCCGAGGGCATCAAGCGGCATTGCCCGGGCGCCTTCGTCATCGTCATCACCAACCCGCTCGATGTCATGGTCGCGGTGATGCAGGAAAAATCGGGCCTGCCGCCGGAGCGTGTGGTGGGCATGGCCGGCGTGCTGGACTCCTCGCGGTTCCGCCTGTTCCTCGCGCATGAGTTCGGCGTTTCGGTGGAGGATGTCACCGCGTTCGTGCTCGGCGGGCATGGCGACACCATGGTGCCGCTGCCGCGCTATTCCACGGTGGCCGGCATCCCGGTGCCGGACCTGATCAAGATGGGCTGGACGACGCAGGAGCGGATCGACGCGATCATCGCGCGCACCGCTAATGGCGGCGGCGAGATCGTCAAGCTGCTGGAAAAGGGCAGCGCCTTCTACGCCCCCGCGGCCTCGGCGATCGCGATGGCCGAGAGCTTCCTGCTCGACAAGAAGCGGGTGCTGCCCTGTGCGGCGCTGCTGCAGGGGCAGTATGGCATCAAGGGGCTTTATATAGGCGTGCCGGTGGTGATCGGCGCCGGCGGCATCGAGCGGATCGTCGAAATCGAGTTCACGCCGGCGGAGAAGGCGGCGTTCGACAAGTCCTGCGCCGCGGTGCGGGACCTCAACGAGGCATTCAGGAAGCTGGGCGTCTGATCGCCGCGTGTCTGAAGGAGTGGGCCGATGAACATCCACGAATACCAGGCGAAGGACCTGCTGCGGCGCTACGGCGTCGCGGTGCTCGATGGGCACGTGGCGTGGACGCCGGAGGAGGCTGAGGCGGCCGCAGCGAAGCTCGGCGGCCCGATCTCGGTGGTGAAATCCCAGATCCATGCCGGCGGCCGCGGTGCCGGCCATTTCGCGGACGACCCGTCAGGAAAGGGCGGGGTGCGGCTCGCCCGGTCGCCGGCGGAGGCCCGCGCCGCCGCCGCGGCGATGATCGGCCATTTTCTTGTCACCAAGCAGACCGGTGCCGCCGGGCGGCGGGTGAGCCGGGTCTATGTCGAGGCGGGCTGCGACATCGCGCGCGAGCTTTACCTCTCGTTGCTGGTGGACCGCGCCACGGCGACGGTGACCATCGTCGCCTCCACCGAGGGCGGCATGGAGATCGAGCACGTCGCGGCAACGCAGCCGGAGCGGATTCTGCGCGTCGCCGTGGACCCGGCGAGCGGGCTGTCGCCCTTTCACGCGCGCCGGCTCGCCTATGCGCTGAAGCTCGAAGGCAAGCAGATCGCGAGCTTCGGCAAGTTCGTCGCCGCGATGTACGAGGCGTTCCTTGCGCTCGACTGCTCGATCGTCGAGATCAACCCGCTGGTGGTGACCAAGGCCGGCGATGTCGTGGCGCTGGATGCCAAGGTGGCGTTCGACGACAACGCGCTCTATCGCCATGCCGACCTCGAGGCGCTGCGCGACGAGGCGGAGGAAGACCCGAAGGAACTCGAGGCCGCCAAACACGCGCTCAACTATGTGACGCTCGACGGCACCATCGGCTGCATGGTCAACGGCGCAGGGCTGGCCATGGCGACGATGGACATCATCAAGCTCTATGGCGGCGCGCCGGCGAACTTTCTCGACGTCGGCGGCGGGGCGACCAAGGACCGGGTGACGGCGGCGTTCAAGATCATCCTCTCCGACCCGCATGTGGAGGGGATCCTGGTCAATATCTTCGGCGGCATCATGCGCTGCGACGTGATCGCCGAGGGCGTGGTCGCCGCGGCGCGCGAGGTCAGCCTCGACGTGCCGCTGGTGGTGCGCCTCGAAGGTACCAACGTCGATCTCGGCAAACAGATCCTGGCCAAATCGGGCCTGAAGATCATCGCCGCCGACAACCTCGCCGACGCCGCCGAAAAGGTGGTCCGCGCCGTGAAGGAAGCCGCCTGATGGCCATTCTCGTCGATGCCAACACGCGGGTCATCACCCAGGGCTTCACCGGCGCGCAGGGCACGTTCCACTCCGAGCAGGCGATCGCCTATGGCACCAAGGTGATGGGCGGGGTGACGCCGGGCAAGGGTGGGACGACGCATCTCGGCCTGCCGGTGTTCGATACCGTCGCCGAGGCCGCGGCGGCAACCGGCGCCACGGCGAGCGGCATCTACGTGCCCCCGCCCTTCGCGGCGGACGCGATCCTGGAGGCGCTCGACGCCGGCATTCCGCTCATCGTCTGCATCACCGAGGGCATTCCCGTGCTCGACATGGTGCGGGTGAAACGCGCGCTGTGCGGCAGTGCGTCGCGGCTGATCGGGCCCAACTGCCCCGGCGTCATCACGCCCGACGCCTGCAAGATCGGCATCATGCCCGGACACATCCACCGACGGGGCAAGATCGGCATCGTCTCGCGCTCCGGCACGCTGACCTACGAGGCGGTGGCGCAGACCACGGCGGCGGGGCTCGGCCAGTCCTCCTGCGTCGGCATCGGCGGCGACCCGGTGAAGGGGACGGATTTCATCGAGGTGCTGGAGATGTTCCTCGCCGATGTCGAAACCGAGGCGATCATCATGATCGGCGAGATCGGCGGGCAGAGCGAGATCGAGGCGGCGGAATTTTTGGCCGCCAACAAGGTGAAGAAACCGGTGGTCGGCTTCATCGCCGGCGCCACGGCACCGCCCGGGCGGCGCATGGGCCATGCCGGCGCGGTCATCTCCGGCGGGCGCGACACCGCTGCCGCGAAGTTCGAGGCCATGCGCGTGGCGGGAATCCACGTCGCGGAGAGCCCGGCGGCGCTGGGCAGCACCATGGTTCGGGCGCTGCGAGGGTAGGTCCGCATGGGCGCGCCAACAGGGTCCCATCCGGCGCCCGGCATGCATCGCCCAATGATGAGAGAGTTTTTGGGACAATCGAGGGTCGGGCCTGGCCGGCGGCCAGCATGCGAGCCACGCAGGGCTGATGCCGCCGGTGCTGCCTTGATCGCGCCGCATCGCGGCATGATGGCGTAACCATTCCCTGGCTGCATCGCGGCCGCCAGGGGAGTGATGGGGACAAGAGGAACAAAATGCCGGGAATGGAAATGCTCGCGAGTGCCATCAATGGCGGCAATGCCGCCTATGTGGCCGATCTCTACGCACGCTGGGTGCGTGACCCGGCCATGGTGGACGCAAGTTTCGGGGAGTTGTTTGCGGCGCTGAATGACGAGGCGCGTGCCATCCTCACCGATGCCTCCGGTGCCTCCTGGGCGCCGCGCAGCTTCGCGATCCCGACGGCGGAGCCGCCACGCGCGGCACCCAAGGCCGCCGCGAACACCCGGAGCGATGTCGCCCCGCTCGACCTCGAACATGTGCGCGCGGCGACGCAGGACAGCCTGCGGGCGCTGATGATGATCCGCGCCTATCGCGTGCGCGGCCATCTGGAGGCGCGGCTCGACCCGCTGGGCCTGCAGATGCCCAAGCCGCATGCCGAACTCGACCCCGCGACCTATGGCTTCACCGCCGCCGACATGGACCGGCCGATCTTCATCGACAAGGTTCTCGGCCGCGAGACGGCGACCCCGCGCGAGATCCTCGCGGTGCTGCGCGCCGCCTATTGCGGCAGCGTCGGCGTCGAGTTCATGCACATCCAGGACCCCGAGCAGAAGGCCTGGATCCAGCGCCGTATCGAGACCGGCGAGCGCGGCTTCGATGCCGCCCAGCGGCAGACCATCCTGCGCCAGCTCACCGAGGCGGAGGGGATCGAAACATTCTGCCAGCGCCGCTATGTCGGCACCAAGCGCTTCGGGCTGGAGGGCGGCGAAGTCACCATCCCGGCGCTGCACGCGATCATCGAGACCGCGGCGGTGGCCGGCGTCGATGAGATCGCGATCGGCATGCCGCATCGCGGCCGGCTCAACACGCTGGTCAACATCGTGCGCAAGCCGTTCGTGCAGTTGTTCAGCGAGTTCGGCGGCGAGAGCGCCAAGCCCGACGACGTGCAGGGCTCGGGCGACGTGAAATATCATCTCGGTACCTCGACCGATATCGAGATCGCCGGCCGTAAGCTGCACCTTTCGCTGCAACCGAACCCCTCGCATCTGGAGGCGGTGGACCCGGTGGTGGTGGGCAAGGTGCGGGCGCGCCAGGACCAGGCGGGCGATACCCAGGCCCGGCGCAGCGTGCTGGCCATTCTGATGCATGGCGACGCCGCCTTCGCCGGCCAGGGCCTGGTCTATGAGACGCTGGCGATGAGCCAGCTCATCGGCTATCGCACGGGCGGCACGGTGCATGTGGTGGTGAACAACCAGATCGGCTTCACCACGGTGCCGGCGCATGCATTCTCCGGCCTCTATTGCACCGATGTCGCCAAATCGGTGCAGGCGCCGATCCTGCACGTCAACGGCGACGACCCGGATGCGGTGGTGTGGTGCGCGCGATTCGCCACCGAGTTCCGCATGGCGTTCGGCACCGACGTGGTGCTCGACATCGTCTGCTATCGCCGCCACGGCCATAACGAGACCGACGAGCCGGCCTTCACCCAGCCGCTGATGTACCGCGCGATCGACGCGCTGCAGACGACGCGCACGCTGTACGCCGAGCGGCTGGCCGCCGAGGGCGTGGTGACGGCGGACGATGCCAGGGCCATGGCCGATGCCTACGCCGCGACGCTGGAGGCGGCCTATCAGGCGGCCAAGGCGTACCGGCCGAACAAGGCCGACTGGCTGGAGGGGCACTGGACCGGCCTTTCCACGCCCGGCAATGAAGCGGAATGGACCGAAGACGAAACGTCCGTGTCGCTCGCGGCCCTGCGCGAGGTGGGCGGTGCGCTGTCGCGCGTGCCCGATGGCTTCGCGGTGAACCCGAAGATCGCACGCCAGCTCGAAGCCAAGCGGATGATGATCGAGAGCGGCGAGGGCATCGACTGGGCGACCGGCGAGGCGCTCGCCTTCGGCACGCTGCTCGCCGAGGGCAACCGCGTGCGGCTGTCCGGCGAGGACTGCCAGCGCGGCACGTTCAGCCAGCGCCACGCGGTGCTGATCGACCAGAACAACCAGAACGAGTACATTCCGCTCAACAACATCAACGCCAGCCAGGCGCGCATCGAGATCTTCAACTCGCTGCTGTCCGAGGCCGGCGTGCTCGGCTTCGAATACGGCTACAGCCTCGCCGATCCGCGCACGCTGGTGCTGTGGGAGGCGCAGTTCGGCGACTTCGCCAACGGTGCGCAGATGATCATCGACCAGTTCATCGCCTCGGGCGAGAGCAAATGGCTGCGCATGTCCGGGCTGGTGATGCTGCTGCCGCACGGCCATGAGGGCCAGGGCCCTGAGCATTCCTCGGCGCGGCTGGAGCGCTATCTGCAGCTCTGCGCCGAGCGGAATCTGACCGTGGGCAACCTGACCACACCCGCCAATTACTTCCACGCGCTGCGCCGGCAGATGCGACGCAACTTCCGCAAGCCGCTGGTGCTGATGACGCCGAAATCGCTGCTGCGGCACAAGCTGGCGGTTTCCGGCATCGCCGATTTTGCCACCGGCTCGCGCTTCCGCCCGGTGATCGGCGAGGTCGACGCGATCGCCGACGGAAGCAAGGTCCGCCGCGTGGTGCTGTGCACCGGCAAGGTCTATTACGACCTGCTCGCCGCACGACGGGAGAAGGCGATCGACGATGTCGCGATCGTGCGCGTGGAGCAGCTCTATCCGTTCCCGGTCGTGTCGCTGCCGAAAATCCTGGCGCAATACCCGAAGGCGGAGCTGGTATGGTGCCAGGAGGAGCCGGAAAACATGGGCGCCTGGAACTTCGCCGACCGCCGTATCGAGAAGGTGCTTGGCAGCATCGATATCAAGTCGAAACGGCCGCGCTATGTCGGTCGGCCCGAGGCGGCGAGCCCGGCCACCGGCCTCGCCAAGACCCATGCCGCGGAGCAGGCGGCGCTGGTCGCCGAGGCGCTGGCGTAAATGTTGATCGTGGCGGCGCCCGGCGTGGCGCCGCGCAGGAGGAGCTGACCGATGAGCGTTGAGATCAAGGTGCCCACCCTCGGCGAGAGCGTGACCTCCGCCACCGTCGCGCGCTGGCTGAAGAAGGCCGGCGAGGTCGTGGCCGTGGACGAGCCGCTGGTCGAGCTGGAGACCGACAAGGTGACGGTGGAGGTGCCGGCACCGGCCGCGGGAACACTCGAGTCCATCAGCGCGGCCGAGGGCGCGGAGGTCGAGGTCGGTGCCGCGCTCGGCACATTGGCCGAGGGCGCCGCGGCGCCGAAACCCGCCGCCAACCCCGCACCCGGCGTCAACCCGCCGCCCGGGCCG
>JAJXXT010000074.1 GCA_021780935.1 Pseudomonadota bacterium | reverse complement strand
CGCCGGCGCTCACCTCCTCTTCCTGCCGCCCTACAGCCCGGACCTGAACCCGATCGAGATGATGTTCGCCAAGCTCAAGACCCTGCTCCGAAAGGCCAACGAGCGATCCATCGTCGACGTCTGGCACCGCATCGGCGAACTCCTCAGCCAGTTCTCCCCAACCGAGTGCGCAAACTACTTCAGCCACACAGGATATGCTTCAGTGTAAGATGATCACGCTCTAGCCCAAGAGCGAGGCCCATAAGAGCGATTTCAGCCGGACGGTGCCGGGCTGAAGCCGCTCGATGCCTTTGGTTGGTCGAGCAACTTGATCAGCCAGTCCGGATCCGGTCAGGCTGATGTTGCTCTCGTCGCGCAGGGCCGGGATGCGTGGGTTTCGGCGACAAAAGTTTGACGGGGCGGGGAATTCCCCCGCATGCTCCCGCTTTGGCCCGCCATCCCGGAGGGTCAGCAAAAGGGGAACGGAACCCGGATCATGATCGCCGCTTTGATGCCGAACTACAACCGCGCCGACCTCGCCTTCGAGCGGGGCGAGGGCGCCTGGCTGTGGACGGAAGACGGGCGACGATTCCTCGATTTCGGGGCGGGGATCGCCACCTCCTCCCTCGGCCATGGCCACCCCGGCCTGACCCGCGCAATCGCCGAGCAGGCGGCGCGTGTCATGCACGTCTCCAACCTCTACCGCGTGCCGCAGGCCGAGCGGCTGGCGCAGCGCCTGGTCGAGGCGACGTTCGCTGACAGCGTCTTCTTCTGCAACTCGGGGGCCGAGGCCAACGAGGGCATGGTGAAGATGATGCGCAAGGCAATGGCCGAGACCGGGCATCCGGACCGCTTCCGGTTTGTCTGCTTCGAGGGCGCGTTCCACGGCCGCACGCTGGCAATGCTCGCGGCGACCGGCAACGCGAAATACCTCAAGGGGTTCGGGCCGGAGGTCGCGGGCTTCGACCACGTGCCGTTCAACAACCTCAACGCCGTGCGCGCGGCAATCACGCCGGAAACCGCGGGGATCATCGTCGAGCCGATCCAGGGTGAAGGCGGCATCCGCACCGCGCATCTGCAGTTCCTGCGGGATCTGCGCTCGACCTGCGACGAGTTCGGGCTGCTGCTGGGCATGGACGAAATCCAGTGCGGCATGGGGCGAACCGGCAAGCTCTTCGCCCATGAATGGGCCGGGATCACGCCCGATGTGATGAGTGCGGCGAAGGGCATCGGCGGTGGCTTCCCGCTCGGCGCGGTACTGGCGACCGAGGCGGTGGCCCAGCATCTCGTGCCCGGCACGCATGGCACCACGTTCGGTGGCAACCCGCTCGCCTGCACCGCCGGCAACGCGGTGCTGGATGCGATGCTGGCTCCGGGCTTCCTCGACGCGGTGGCGCGCCGGGGCCAGCGCCTGTGGGACGAGTTGTCCGCCGTGGTGCGCGAATACCCGGCGGTGTTCGAGGAGCTGCGCGGCGCGGGGCTGATGCTCGGGCTCAAATGCGTGGTGCCGGCGGGCGAGGCGAACAACGCGCTGATGGCCGAAGGCATGCTGGCGGTGACCGCCGGCGAGAACGTGGTGCGCCTGGTGCCGCCGCTGGTGATCACCGACGAGGATATCACCCAGGCGGTGGAGATGGTGCGCCGCGCCGCCCGTCGCTGCCTGCCGAGTGCGGCCCGGATCGCCGCGAAATGAGCGGCGCGGCCCGCCGCAGTGCGACCGAGGATGGGGAGGTGGCGCCACCGCGCCACTTCCTCGACCTGCGCGACTTCGACACGACGACGCTGCGCCAGATGCTGGAGGCCGCGAGCGGCTTCAAGCGCGCGCATGGCGTCTCCTCCCGTCCGCTCGCCGGCAAGACGCTGGCGCTGATCTTCGAGAAACCGTCCACACGCACCCGCGTCTCGTTCGAGGTGGCGATGCGCCAGCTCGGCGGCGAGGTGATCATGCTCTCGGGCAAGGAGACGCAGCTCGGGCGCGGCGAGACGGTGGCGGACACGGCGCGGGTGCTCTCGCGCTATGTGGACGCGATCATGCTGCGCACCGACGCGCCGGAGAAGCTCGCGGAGATGGCGGCCTACGCCACGGTGCCGGTGATCAACGGGCTCACCGCCGCCTCCCACCCTTGCCAGCTCATGGCCGATGTCATGACGTTCGAGGAACATCGCGGGCCGATCGCGGGACAGGTGGTGGCATGGTGCGGCGACGGCAACAACGTTGCGCGCAGCTGGATCGAGGCCTCGGCACGGTTCGGCTTCACGCTGCGGCTCGCCACACCACGGGAGCTGGCGCCGCCGGATGAGGTGCTCGCCTGGGCCAGGGCGGAGGGGGCGGTTGTGGAGTGGACCGCGGACCCGGAAAAGGCGGTGGCCGGTGCGCGCTGCGTGGTGACCGACACGTGGGTCTCGATGTCCGACGACCCGGCCGAGAGCCGGCACAACATGCTCGCCCCCTATCGCGTAACCGCGGCGCTGATGGCGAAGGCCGCGAAGGACGCGATCTTCATGCACTGTCTGCCGGCGCATCGCGGCGAGGAGGTCACCGCCGAGGTGATCGACGGGCCGCAATCCGTGGTCTTCGACGAGGCGGAAAACCGGCTGCACGCGCAGAAGGGCGTGCTGGCCTGGGCGCTCGGGGCGCTACGCAGCTAAGATTGGGCTGAGCTGAGGTTGGACGAAGCTGGGGTTGGGCGAGGCCTAGTTTCGGACCCATCCCTGATCATCGGAGGTTAGCGTGCGACGCGTTCTGATCACGGCCGGCGCCTCGGGCATCGGCGCCTGCGTCGCCCGCGCCTTTCTCGATGCCGGCGACCGTGTCGCGGTCTGCGACATCGCCGATGTCAACATCCCCGGCGCGGTGGCGCTGCGTTGCGACATGGCGGTGCGCGCCGAGGTCGAGCGCATGGTGGCGCAGGCCGTGGCGGCGCTGGGCGGGCTCGACGTGCTGGTGAACAATGCCGGCATCGCGGGGCCGACGGCACTGGTGCAGGAAGTGCCGCCGGCGGAATGGGACCGCGTGATAGCGGTGAACATCACCGCCATGTTCGACGCAACCCGGCTCGCGATCCCGCATCTGAAACAGTCCGAATACGGAACGATCGTCAACATGTCCTCGGCCGCCGGCAGGTTCGGCTACCCTAACCGCGCGCCCTATGCCGCCAGCAAATGGGCGGTGGTGGGCTTCACCAAGACGCTGGCGATCGAGCTTGGCCGTGACGGCATCACCGCCAACGCGATCCTGCCGGGATCGGTCGATGGCGAGCGCATCCGCCAGGTGATGGCCGGGCGCGCCGAGGCCGCGGGGATCTCGCTCGATGCGGCGATCGAGCAGGGATTCGCGACCCAGAGCCTGAAGAAATTCATTCCGCCCGAGGATGTCGCGGCGCTGATCCTGTTCCTGGCCTCGAAGCATGGGCGGATGATTTCGGGCCAGGCCTTGTCGATCGACGGCGACATGCAGCGCGCCGGACAGGGTTAGCGCCTTGCCGGCGACTGCGATCGACGAGGCGATCGCGGCACTGGCCGCAGAACCGCTGCGCAATCTGGGGCTGCTGAAGCCGTTGCTCGCCTATCCCCGGCATGTACGCGCACACCGTGTCGCTGCGGACCAGGGCACAGCGATAATGGTAACGCTGGACGCCGCGGCGAGCGCGTATGACCGGCATGCGTATCCCGGCGCCGCCCTCGCGGCCTTCATCGAGAGTGATCATCCTGCGCTGACCAGCGCGCTGCTGGACGCGGTACCGCACGGTGCCGGCGTGGTGTTCAAGCTGTCGCGGGACGTGGATGCCGTGGCCGTCGGCGCCCGGTTCGCGATCACGCGACGGACGGCGTTCCTTCCGTTCACCACGGAAGGCGGCGGTGAGCGCGCACCGGACACGGTGGTGACGCAGGAGCCGGGCGACGACGCCTATCGCCTGTTTGCCATGCGGGATCACGCGCGCGAATGGCTGGAGCCGTTGCGGATCAGCGGCCACGCGGGAATGGCGAGCACGAAGAGCGCTGCCCCGGCCACGACGGCGGCCACGGCCCCGCCGTTCTGATCCATGCCACCTGCTCCCGTACGCTCGGGCGGTGGTTACGCCCGGTGCTCGATCGGCACGAAGACCCGATCCTCCGGCCCGGTGTAATTCGCGGTCGGGCGGATGATCTTGCCGTCGATGCGCTGTTCGATCACATGCGCCGCCCAGCCGCTGGTGCGCGAGATCACGAACAGCGGCGTGAACATCGCCGTCGGCACGCCCATCATGTGGTAGGAGACGGCGCTGTACCAGTCGAGGTTGGCGAACATCTTCTTGGTATCCGCCATCACCGCCTCGATACGCTCGGCGATCGAAAACATCTTCATCGATCCCGCCGCCTGCGACAGGCGCCTGGCCACGTCCTTGATCACCACGTTGCGGGGGTCGGCGATGGTATAGACCGGGTGGCCGAAGCCGATGACCACCTCCTTCGCGGCGACGCGCGCGCGGATATCGGCCTCGGCCTCGTCCGGCGTGTCGTAACGCTTCTGCACCTCGAACGCGACCTCGTTGGCGCCGCCATGCTTCGGCCCGCGCAGCGCGCCGATGCCGCCGGTGATCGCCGAATACATGTCGGACCCGGTGCCGGCGACGACGCGGCAGGCGAAGGTCGAGGCGTTGAACTCGTGCTCGGCATAGAGGTTGAGCGAGGTGTGCATCGCCCGCACCCATGACGGCTCCGGCGGCCTTCCGTGCAGCAGATGCAGGAAATGCCCGCCGATGCTGTCATCGTCGGTCTCGACGTCGATGCGCCTGCCGTGGTGCGACCAGTGGTACCAGACCAGCAGCATCGAGCCGAGCGAGGCCATCAGCCGGTCGGCGATGTCGCGCGCGCCGGGGGCCGCGTGGTCATGCGCCTCGGGCAGCACGCAACCCAGGGCGGAGACCGCCGTGCGCATCACGTCCATCGGGTGCGCCGCGGCGGGGATCTGCTCCAGCACCGCGCGCACCGCGGCCGGCACGCCCCGCAGCGACCTCAGCTTGCCGGCATAGGCCGCGAGTTCGGCACGGTTCGGGAAGGTGCCGTGCACCAGCAGATGAGCGATTTCCTCGAAGGTGCAGACATCGGCGACGTCGAGGATGTCATAGCCGCGATAATGCAGATCGTTGCCGGAGCGGCCGACCGTGCACAGCTGCGTGTTGCCCGCGGTCACGCCGGAAAGTGCGACGGATTTCTTCTGCTTGTTGACGGGCGCGGTCTCGTTCGCGATCTGGCTCATGGCGCGGCTGCTCCTCGGTTCGGCGCCAATTTCCTACGCCCGGGCGCGCCTGTTGGCGAGAGGGTTGGCGAGGGGGTTGCCGGGCCCGGCGGAGATCGGCAGGCTGCCCCGCAAGCAACAAAACGGATGGGATCGCTATGAACAACCAGCTGCTCGACGACCTGCGCGGCGACCTCGCGGAACTGACGGCGATACGCCGCGACATCCACACCCATCCCGAGATGGGCATGGAGGAGGTGCGCACCTCGGCCCTGGTCGCCGGGAAGCTGCGCGACTGGGGCATCGAGGTCACCACCGGCGTCGGCCGGATGGGGGTGGTCGGCACGCTGCGCGGCACCAGGCCGGGGCAGCACACGATCGGGCTGCGCGCGGACATGGACGCGCTGGCGATCCCCGAGGCGACCGGCAAGCCCTATGCCTCGGCCAATCCCGGCACCATGCACGCCTGCGGCCATGACGGGCACACGACCATGCTGCTGGGGGCCGCGAAATACCTCGCGGCACACCGAGATTTCGCGGGCACGGTGAACTTCATCTTCCAGCCGGCGGAGGAGGGCCGCGGCGGCGCCTCGGCGATGCTGGCCGACAAGCTGTTCGAGCGATTCCCCTGCGATTCCGTCTGGGGCATGCATTGCTGGCCGGGCCTGCCGGTGGGTCAGTATGCGCTGCGCAAGGGCCCGATGCTGGCGGGCGGCGGTGGCTGGCGGGTGGTGTTCCGCGGCAATGGCGGGCATGGCGGCGCGGGCGCGCATCTGGCGGCGGATATCAGCGTGGCGCAGGCGCAGTTCATCCTCGGCCTGCAGACCATCGTCTCGCGCAGCGTCGCCTCCTATGACACGGCGGTGGTCTCGGTGGGCGCGATCCATGGCGGCTCGATGGACAGCATCAACGTGATGCCGGCCGAGATCGAGATCGGCGGGACCGCACGGTTCTTCAGCGTGCCGGTGCGCGATCTGATCGACCGGCGGATGCGCGAGCTGGCGGAACTGTCGGCGAAGATGGTCGGCGCGACCGTGGAGGTGTCGAGCAACTGGGGCTTCGTGCCGCTGATCAACCACGACGCCGAGACCGACACCGCAACCGCGGTCGCGGCCTCGGTAGGCGGCGCGGACGCGGTGAAGCCGATGCAGCCCTCCACCGGCGGCGAGGATTTCGCCTTCATGCTGGAGCAGCGGCCCGGCGCCTTCATCATGCTGGGCAACGGGCCCGGGTCGGGCGTGCACACGCCCACCTTCGACTTCAACGACGAGGCGATTCCCTACGGTGTCGGCTACTGGGTCAGCTTGGTGCGCAAGGAACTCGGCGCGGAATAGGCGGTGCGGCCGATCGCGCGCGCGGTGCGGCGCGATCGGCCCGGGCCTCGTTCAGTCCAGCCCCGTTTCAGGCCGCCAGCCGCTTGACGACGCAGAGCTTGTTGCCGTCGGGATCGCGCAGATAGGCGAGGAACATCGGGCCCGCGGCACCCTGGCGGATGCCCGGCGGGTCCTCGATCGAGGTGCCGCCATTGGCAACCCCGGCATCGTGCCAGGCCTTGCCCTGCTCCGGGCTGTCCACCGGGAAGCCGATCGTGCCGCCATTGGCGTGACATGCCGGCTTGCCGTCGATCGGCTTGGTGATCATCAGGCGTCCGCCGTTATGCGTGTAGATCAGCCTTCCCTTGGGGTCCGTGGTCGCCGGCTTGATGCCGAGGGCGGCGAAGGTCGCGTCATAAAATTTCTTCGACCGTTCGATGTCGTTGCTGCCAATCATGATGTGGCTGAACATGCCTCTCTTTTCCTCCTCGCTGCATTGGCGGTCCATCCCGCCTGACGGCAACGCAGCACGGATCGGCTGGATTGGGAAGTCGGGCTCGCGCGCCCGACTGACGACCACGGCCTGCCCCCGGCTCGTGCCGGAAGCGGGGCGGCTTGAATCTGGTGTGCCGGCCGACGCAGATTGGCACCCCCTGACGGATTTCGCCCTTGCCCGATCCCGCGTTCCCGCCGCCCGCCATCATGCCGCCCCCCGACACCGCGCGCCCCAACACGGCGCCGCTCCTCGCCGTGCGCGGCCTGTCGAAGCACTATGGCGCGGTGGCGGCCAATGAAGGTGTGGACCTGACCATCGTCGCGGGCGAGATCCATGCGCTGCTGGGCGAGAACGGCGCCGGTAAATCCACCCTGGTCAAGGCGATCTATGGCGTCGTCGCGCCGGATGCCGGCAGCATCGCCTGGCAGGGCCGCGAGGTTGCCATCGCCGACCCCAACGCGGCGCGGGCGCTCGGCATCGGCATGGTGTTCCAGCACTTCTCCCAGTTCGAGACGCTGACGGTCGCCGAGAACATCGCGCTCGGGCTCGGCGGGCGCGAGCGCGCGGACACGCTGGCACCACGCATCCGCGATACCGCCGCGCGCTACGGGCTTGCCGTGCATCCGGACCGGCACGTGCTCCACCTGTCGGTCGGCGAGCGCCAGCGCGTGGAGATCCTGCGCTGCCTGATGCAAAATCCCAAGCTGCTGATCCTCGACGAGCCGACCTCCGTGCTGACGCCGCAGGAGGCGCAATCGCTGTTCGCGGTGCTGCGGCGGCTCGCGGCCGAGGGCTGCGCCGTGCTCTATATCGGCCACAAGTTGGAGGAGATCCGCGCACTCTGCCACACGGCGACGGTGTTGCGCGCGGGCCGGGTCGCCGGCACCTGTGATCCCCGCAGCATCACGCCGGCCGAGTTGGCGACGCTGATGGTTGGCAGCGAGCCGGCGGTGCCGCGCAAGCGCGCCAACCGGCCGGGACGCGTGATCCTCACCGTCGCCGACCTGTCGCTTGAGCCCGACGATCCGCACGGCATGCGGCTCGACCGAATTCGTTTCGAATTGCGCGCGGGCGAAATCCTCGGCATCGCCGGCGTCGCCGGCAACGGACAGACGGAGCTGCTGGCAGCACTGGCCGGCGAACGGCTGAGCCGGCCGACGGCGATCCGCCTCGGCGCCGAGGCCATCGGCGGGCTTGGCCCGGCGGCGCGCCGTGCGGAGGGCATGGCCTTCATCCCGGAGGAACGGCTGGGGCGCGGCGCGGTGGCGGAACTCCCGCTCGCGGAAAACGCCATCCTCACGCGTCTCGTGCCGCCCGTTGTCGTCAGCGGGCTGGTGCGGCCGGGTGCCGCGCGTGCCCTCGCGCGACAGATCATCGAGCGGTTCGCGGTGCGCGCGGCCGGAGATGCGGCGCTGGCCGGCAGCCTCTCCGGAGGCAACATGCAGAAGTTCATCGTCGGCCGGGAGCTCGACGCGCGGCCGCTGGTGCTGCTCGCGGCCCACCCGACCTGGGGCGTGGATGTCGGCGCCACCGTCGCCATCCGCCAGGCCCTGCTGGACCTTGCGGAGGCGGGGGCCGGCATCGTCGTCGTCTCCGAGGATCTGGCGGAGCTGTTCGAGGTTGCCGACCGCATCGCCGTGCTGTCCTCCGGCCGGCTTGGGGAGGCTGTCGCGGTGGCGGAGCTGACGCTGGAATCCGTGGGGCTGCAGATGGCCGGGCAGGATGCGGAGGCGCGCGCGGATGCGGCTTGAGAAGCGTGACGCGCCGTCGGCCACGATGCAGTGGGCGGCACCGCTGCTAGCCGCGGCGACCAGCGTGGTGCTGGCGGGGCTGCTGTTCGCGGTGATGCGGGTCGACCCTGTGACCGCGCTGCGCCTGCTTTACCTCGCCCCGCTCGGCAGCCTGAACGGGTTCGCGGAACTCGGCCTGAAGATGACACCGCTGCTGCTCTGCGCGCTGGGCATCGCGATCGGCGTGCGGGCCAATGTCTGGAACATCGGCGCCGAGGGGCAGTTTACCATGGGCGCCATCGCCGGTGGCGGCGTGGCGCTCGTGCTGGGGCCTGGCGGAGGGTGGGGCGTGCTGCCGCTGGAGCTCGCGGCCGGCATCCTCGGCGGCATGGCGTGGGCGGCCATTCCTGCGGCGCTGCGAAGCTGGGCCAACGCGCACGAGATCCTGACCACGCTGATGCTGAACTATGTCGCCCAGGACGTGCTGAGCTGGCTGGTGCACGGGCTGTGGCGCGACCCGCAGGGCTTCAACTTTCCGCAATCCAAGACCTTCGCCGCCGCCGCGACCCTGCCGGCCCTGTGGGGCACGCGGCTCACGCCGATATTTTTCGTGGCTCTGCTCGCGGCACCCTGCGCCTGGCTGCTGCTGACCCACACCGCGACGGGCTATCGCCTGCGCGTCTCCGGCCTGGCGCCGGCGGCCGCGCGCTATGCCGGGTTTTCCGCCCGCGCGACGGTGTGGATCTCGCTGCTGATCGCGGGTGGGCTGGCCGGGCTCGCGGGTATCGCCGAAGTCGCGGGTCCGGTCGGCCAGCTCGTGCCCTCGATCTCGCCGGGCTATGGCTATGCCGCGATCATCGTGGCCTTTCTGGGCCGACTCCAGCCGTTCGGCATCGTCGTGGCTTCGGCGTTGATGGCGCTGCTTTATCTCGGCGCCGACGGGTTGCAGATGCACCTGCAACTGCCGCTGTCTCTCACCGGCGTGTTGCAGGGCATGCTGCTGTTCCTGCTGCTGGCCGCCGACGTGCTGGTGGCGAACCGCGTGGTGTGGCGCCGTGGCTGACTGGGTACTGATCCTCTCGGTGGTGGTGGCGACGGTGCGTGCGGCGATCCCCCTGCTGTTCGCGGGGCTGGGCGAGCTGGTCGCCGAGCGTTCCGGCGTCCTCAATCTCGGCGTCGAGGGCATGATGCTGATGGGGGCCGCAGTGGGCTTCGTCGCGCGTGAGCTGACCGGCAGCCTGGCGCTGGGGCTGCTCGCTGCGATCCTGGCCGGCACCGCCATGGCCGCCCTGTTCGCGCTGCTTACCCTTCGGCTGATGGCAAATCAGGTGGCGACGGGACTGGCGCTGACGATTTTCGGTATCGGGCTTTCGGCGCTGACCGGGCTGCCCTGGGCGGGCGTGCCGGCCACCGGCGTTGCCGCGGTGCTGTGGCCAAGTCTCGCGCGCGACAGCGCGGCGTTGCAACAGGTGCTGCTGCTCCTCGACCCACTGGTGTGGCTGGCCTTTGCGGCGGTCTTTGCCGTCGATTGGTTTCTGCATCGCAGCCGCGCCGGCCTCGCCCTGCGCGCGGTGGGGGAGAGTGCGGAGGTTGCGCACGCGCTCGGCACCAAGGTGCTGCGCATCCGCCTTGGCGCGGTTTTATTCGGCGGCGCGATGGCGGGCCTAGCGGGGGCGGACCTCTCGCTCTCCTACACGCCGATGTGGGTGGAGAACATGACCGCGGGCCGCGGCTGGATCGCGCTGGCGCTGGTCGCGTTCTCGACCTGGAACCCATGGTGGCTCACCGCCGGCGCGTTGCTGTTCGGCTTTGTCACCATCGCGCAATTCGAGGCCCAGGCCTTCGGCCTGTCGTTCTCGCCGGATCTGCTGGCGACCTTGCCCTACCTCGCCACGATCCTGGTTCTGGTCCTGATTTCGCACGACGCGACTCGGCTGCGGCTGGCAGCACCGGCCGCTCTTGGCAAACCCTTTCGCCCCTCGGAATAGCCGCCCGATACAGCTGCCAACACATCGATGGAGAAGCCCATGACCCCCATCTCCCGCCGCAGCGCGCTCGCCGGCGCGCTCGCCGCCCCCACGCTGGCGACCCGCGCCGCCGAGGCCGCTTCACCGCTCAAGATCGGGTTCGTCTATGTGGCGCCGATCGGCGACGCCGGCTGGACCTATCAGCACGAGCTCGGGCGGCGCGCGCTACAGGCAAAGCTGGGCGACAAGGTGAAGACGAGCTATGTGGAGAATGTCAGCGAGGGCGCTGATTCCGAGCGTGTGATCCGCCAGATGGCCGCCGACGGCAACGGCCTGATCTTCACCACCTCCTTCGGCTACATGAACCCGACGATCAAGGTCGCCGAGGCCTTCCCGAAGGTGAAGTTCGAGCACTGCACCGGCTACAAGCGCCGGGTGAACGTCGCGACCTATTCCGCGCGGTTCTACGAGGGCCGTTTCCTCGCGGGCCTCGTCGCCGGGCACATGAGCAAGAGCGGCATCATCGGCTACGTCGCGGCGTTCCCCATCCCCGAGGTGGTGCAGGGGATCAACGCCACCCTGCTCGGCGCGCGCAGGGCGAACCCGAAGATCCGCATCAAGGTCGTGTGGACCTCCGCCTGGTTCGACCCCGGCAAGGACCGCGAGGCCGCCGACACACTGATCAGCCAGGGTGCCGACGTGCTGGTGAACCACACGGACAGCCAGACGGTGGTGCAGGTCGGCGAGGAAAAGGGCGTGTGGACCACCGGCTACGAGAGCGACATGTCCAAGTTCGGGCCCAAGACCTGCCTGACCTCGACGGTGATGATCTGGAACGACTACTACATCAGGCGCGCCGGCATGGTGCTCGACGGCACCTGGAAGAGCACCGATACCTGGGGCGGCGTCGGCTCCGGCATGATCAGGATGGCGCCCTTGAACAAGGCCGTGCCGGCATCGGTCGCCAAGGAGCTGGAAGTCGCGACCGCCGCCATCGCCGCGGGCCGCTTCAAGCCGTTCGTCGGACCGGTGCTGAACCAGGCCGGCAAGGTCGCGATACCGGCGGGCCAGGCCCTGACCGACCCGCAGATTCTGAGCATGAACTGGTTCGCCCAGGGTGTCGAAGGCAAGGTCTGAGATCAGGCTCGCGCGGGCGGACGACCTCGCCCACGTGGCAGCGCTCACGGCCGCGGCCTATGCGCTGCACGAGGGCCTGGACCGCCCGCCGCTGCCGGTGAGCGAGGACTACGCCCCGCGGATCGCGCGCGGCGAGGTCTGGCTCGCCGGCGCGGAGGGGCTGATCGTGCTGGAGACGCAGCCCGACCATCTGCTGATCTTCAGTGTCGCGGTGCTGCCGCGGGCCCATGGCATGGGGCTTGGGCGGATGCTGATGCATTTTGCCGAGGCGCGCGGCCGGGAGCTGGGGCGGGACGAAATCCGTCTCTACACCAACGGACGCTGGTTGCGGAACATTGCGTTTTACGAACGTCTTGGCTACCTGCAGACGGCTCGGCGTGACAATCCGGCTCGGCCGGGCTGGATTCTCGTTGACGTGGCCAAACGGCTCTACTGAACCGCGGTATTCCGGCCCAGGCCCATCCCGATCGGAGAACGCCGCGATGGCGACGACACCGAACACCGACATCCTGATCATCGGCGCCGGCCATAATGGGCTGGTCTGCGCCTTCTACCTGGCGCGAGCCGGTTTCAGGGTCACGGTGCTGGAGCGCCGCGGCGTGGTCGGCGGTGCCGCGGTAACCGAGATTTTTCATCCGGGGTTTCGCAATTCCACCGCGAGCTACACGGTCTCGTTGCTGAACCCGAAAATCATCGCGGATATGGATCTGGCCGGGCATGGGCTGCTTGTGGTTGAGCGCACGGTGCAGAACTTCCTGCCGGTCGACGAGCGGCGCTACCTCGCGACGGGCGCCGGGCGGACCAGCGCCGAGGTCGCGAAATTCTCCTCGCGCGACGCCGAGCGTCTCGAAGCCTACGACGCGCGTCTCGCGGTGCTCGCCGATCTCGTGCGCGCGACCCTGCTGCAAACGCCGCCCAACGCCGCGCAGGGCGGCTGGGCCGCGGGGCTGCGCGAAGCGCTTCACGCGCTGCCGCTCGGCCGCGCGCTGGCCTCGCTCGACATGACGGCGCGGCGCGACCTGCTGGCACTGTTCGGCCAGTCCGTTGGCGACATGCTCGATGGTTGGTTCGAAAGCGATCCGATCAAGGCGGTGCTCGGCTTCGACGGGATCGTTGGCACCTATGCGAGCCCCTATACGCCGGGGACCGCCTATGTGCTGCTGCATCATTGCTTTGGCGAGACGAATGGCCGAAAGGGCGTCTGGGGCCACGCCATCGGCGGCATGGGAGCCATCACCCAGGCCATGGCGCGGGCCTGCGCCGCGCACGGCGTCGAGATCGTGCTGAGAGAGGCGGCGCGCGAAGTGGTGGTCGAACACGGTCGCGCGGTGGGCGTGGTGGGCGAAAGCGGGCTTATGCGCCGAGCCCGTGCCGTCGTCTCCAACCTCAATCCGAAACTACTGTTCACGAGACTGGTCGCGGAGGATGCCCTGCCAGCGGATTTTCGCGAGCGCATGGCACATTATCGCTGCGCCTCCGGCACATTCCGCATGAACCTGGCGCTGTCCGAGCTGCCCCGCTTCACCTGCCTGCCCGAGCCCGGCGACCATCTCACCGCCGGCATCATCATCGGTCCGTCGCTTGCCTATTTCGACCGTGCCTTTCAGGACGCGCGCCAGCACGGATGGTCCCGCCAGCCGATCGTCGAAATGCTGATCCCCTCCACGCTCGACGACACGCTGGCGCCGGCGGGGCGGCACGTCGCGAGCCTGTTCTGCCAGCACGTGGCGCCGGAGCTGCCCGACGGGCGCAGCTGGGACGCGCATCGCGACGAGGTAGCCGATCTTATGGTGGAAACGGTGGACCGCGCGGCACCTGGCTTCAAGGCTTCGGTGCTCGGCCGCGTCGCCTATTCGCCGCTGGATCTGGAGCGCGAATTCGGCCTGGTCGGCGGCGATATCATGCATGGGGCGCTTAGCCTCGATCAGATCTTCTCGGCCCGCCCGGTGCTGGGGCACGCCGATTATCGGGCCCCGGTGCCTGGCCTTTACATGTGCAGCTCGGGCACGCATCCGGGCGGCGGCGTCACCGGCGCACCGGGACATAACGCAGCGCGGGAGATCCTGCGCGACCTGCGACGCCGGCGGGTCTGATTACCACGCGCCCCGCGCCGGCGGATATCGCCGCTGTCTTCCCTGCAACGATCGTCCAGACCTGCGTCGTCCATTTGCTCAGGACGAGGAAATCATCCCATTCTTCGCCTTCCCGGGCGATGTACGTCGGATCGTCTACACAACGAACGCCATAGAGGCCCTGAACTCCAAGCTGCGACGGGCTATCCGGGCGCGCGGCCATTTCCCCAGCGATGAGGCCGCCGCCAAGCTCCTCCATCTGATCCTGAACCGCTCCGAAAAAGAGTGGGTAATGCCGCCTCGAGAATGGGCAATGGTAAAGACTCAGTTCGCCGTCCCGTTCGGCGATCGTTCCGTTCAGGCCATGGCGGTCTGATGTTCAACCGCCATCCCACACACGAAATTCCCGACGGTCCTAGGCGCACGCATCTCTGATCTTCTCAAGGTCGCCCAAGCAAAGGGGCTTCGGCCTGATCACCTGGGCAGCAGCTTCGACCAGCTCGTCGCCACGCTAAAAGGCGGCTTGCCCAAGATCAGGGACCACCCGGCGCCGTGAGGGATGGCAGGATCAGGTTTTGGAGCCGCGCTGGAGGGCGGCGGTGTAGGCGGCGTGGGCGGTGCGGACGGTGGGGCGGGGCGAGACCTCCGGCACCGCGACGTCCCACCAGTGGCCGCCGGGCTCGGTGGTGGCCATGGGGTCGGTGTCGATGACGACGACCGCGGTGCGGGGGGCGGCGCGGGCGCGCTGGAGGGCGGGTTCGATTGCGGCGAGGCCCGGCACGTGCTCGGCCGTCGCGCCCAGGCTGCGGGCGTGGGCCGCGAAGTCGATTTCGGGCAGGGTCTCGTGCTGCGTGTCGCGCAGGAGGTTGTTGAAGCTCTCGCCGCCGGTCGCGCGCTGGAGGCGGTTGATGCAGGCGAAACCACGATTGTCCAGCACCACGATGATCAGCTTGAGGCCGAGCATCACCGAGGTCGCGATCTCTGAGTTCATCATGAGATAGGAGCCGTCACCGACCATGACGATGACGTCACGATCCTGGTGGGCGAGCCTGACGCCCAGCGCGCCCGCGATCTCGTAGCCCATGCAGGAATAGCCGTATTCCATGTGGTAGCCGAGCGGCTGGGCGGCGCGCCAGTGCTTGTGCAGCTCGCCGGGCAGACCGCCGGCGGCGCAGACCACGATATCCGTGGGGCGGGACTGGCGCTGCACGGCGCCGATGACCTGGGCGTCGGTCGCGAGCGTGTTGGCGGGCAGCGTTGTCGCGGGCGCGTCGGTAAAGGGGCTGGCGGCCTGTTGCCAGCGGTGCTTTTCGGTCGTTGCGTGTTCGGTCCATTCCCCAGGGGCACGCCAGGCGCCCAGCGCCGCGGTGAGAGCGGCAAGGCCGGCACCGGCATCGGCGACCAGGGGCTGGGCGTCCTGCTTCGTGGCGTCGAAAGGCTGGATGTTGAGCCCGATGAGGCGCTGGTCGGCGGCCACGAACAGGGTGCGCGAGCCGGTGGTGAAATCCTGCAGGCGGGTGCCGACGGCGAGCACGAGATCGGCCTCGGCGGCCAGGCGGTTGGCGGCCGAGGTACCGGTGACGCCGATGGCACCGAGGTTGAGCGGGTCGGCGTCGGGGATGGCGGATTTGCCGGCCTGGGTTTCGCCGATCGGTATTCCGTGCGCGGTGCAGAAACGTTGCAGTTCCCGCTCGGCCTCCGCGTAGAGCACACCGCCGCCGACCACGACGAAGGGCTTTCTGGCGGCACGGATCATGCCGGCGGCGGCCGCGAGCTCGGCGGCGTCGGGCGGCGGGCGGCGGGGCGACCAGAGGCGGGGGGCGAAGAAGGAGGCGGGGTAGTCGTGCGCCTCGCACTGCACGTCCTGGCAGAAGGCGAGGGTCACGGGGCCGCAGGCGGCGGGGTCGGTCAGCACCTGCATGGCGCGGGCGAAGGCGGGGACGATCTGCTCCGGGCGGGTGATGCGGTCGAAATAGCGCGAGACCGGGCGCAGGCAGTCATTCGCGGTGATCGTTGCGTCGGCGAAATCCTCGACCTGTTGCAGCACCGGGTCCGGGCGGCGGCTGGCAAAGACGTCGCCGGGGATGAGCAGCAGCGGCAGGCGGTTGACATGGGCGACGGCGGCGGCGGTGATGAGGTTGGTCGCACCGGGCCCGATGGAGGTGGTGCAGGCCATGAAGCGGCGGCGGCGCGTGGCCTTGGCGTAGGCCGTCGCCGCATGGGCCATCGCCTGTTCGTTATGGGCGCGCAACGTCGGCAGCTCGGCGCGGGCGGCGTGCAGCGCCTCACCCATGCCGGCGACGTTGCCGTGGCCGAAAATGGCCCAGACGGCGCGAAAGATCGGCACCTCCGCGCCGGCGATGCGGGTGCGCTGGGCGGCCATGGCGCGCACCAGTGCCTGGGCGGCGGTGAGGCGGATGGTGGTCATGCGGGCTTCCTCCGGCGGCCGGCGCGCCGGGAAGGCGGGCCGGACATGGCGCCAGCATAGACGCCGCCGGCGTGCCGGTCATAGAGGGGGCGGGTCATGGAGGGGTATGTAAGGCCCCTGCCCTGCTCGGCCCGGCGTCAGCCCAGGCGCTGCTCGGGGTCGCGCAGGACGACGTAGATCGCGGGGATGACGAGGACGGTAAGCAGCGTCGAGGCCGCGAGGCCGAACAGGAGGGAGATGGCTAGGCCCTGGAAGATCGGGTCGGTGAGGATGGTGGCAGCGCCGATCATCGCCGAGAGCGCGGTCAGCAGGATGGGGCGGAAGCGGATAGCGCCGGCATCGAGCAGCACCTCGCGCAGGGTTTTTGCCTCGCCGGTGGCATTTGTTTCGGCGCCGTGGCGGACGAAATCCACCAGCAGGATGGAGTTGCGCACGATGATGCCGGCGAGCGCGATGAAGCCGATCATCGAGGTCGCGGTGAAGGGCGCGTTGAACAACCAATGGCCGGGCAGGATGCCGATGAGGGTGAGCGGCACCGGGGTGAGGATGACCAGCGGCAGTTTGAAACTGCGGAACTGGGCGACGACGAGGATGTAGATGCCGAGCAGGGCGACGCCGAAGGCCGCGCCCATGTCACGGAAGGTGACGTAGGTGATTTCCCACTCGCCGTCCCAGAGCAGGCTGGGCTTCGCCTCGCTGCGGGGCTGGCCGCGGAAGCGGATGGTGGGCGGTGTGAGGTTGCCCCAATCGTGGTGGGCGATCGCCTTATCGACCGCGAGTATGGCGTAGATCGGGGCTTCGAACTTTCCGGCAAGCTCGGCCATCACCATGTCCGCGCTGTGGCCGTCGCGGCGGTAGAGGATGCGCGAGCCAAGGACTTTCTTTGCGTGGACGACCTGGCCGAGCTCCACCACGGCGTTGCTGCCGGGGATGGTGTTGGCGGGGACCGGGGTGGAGGCGATGTCCTGGTTCCAGGTGAGGTTGTGCTTGGGCAGGCCGACGACGATCTCGACCGGTTCACGCTCCGCGCCGCGATGCGAGTAGCCGACGGCGACGCCGCCGAACAGATCCTGGATGGTGTTGTAGACATCGGCCTGTTCGACACCGAAATATTCGAGCCGTTCCTGATCGATCGAGATCTGCAGGCGCGGGCGCGGCTTGCCCCAGGAGTTGGTGACATCGACGATGTAGGGGAAGGATTTGAAGAGTTTCTCGACGACGCGGGCGACGGCGAGGCGCGCGGCCTCCGAGGGGCCGTAGATCTCGGCGAGGAGGGTGGCCAGGACCGGCGGACCGGGGGGCGATTCCACCACCTGGACGGTGCCCCCCGGCGGGAGCGTGAGGCCGCTGTCGAGGCGGTGGCGCAGCGCGATGGCGATGGCGTGGCTTTCGCGGGTGCGGTGGGATTTGCCGACCAGCTCGATGCGCAGATCGCCGCTCTCCGGTGTCTGGCGCAGGTAGTAGTGGCGGACCAGGCCGTTGAAATCGTAGGGAGCGGCGGTGCCGGCATAGGCCTGGATCGAGACCACCTCCGGCATTTTCTCGGCGATGCGGGCGGCGGCGAAGAGCGTCTGCTCGGTATCCTCGAGCGTGGCGCCGGGCGGCAGGTTGACCTCCACCGCGAGCGAGGATTTGTTATCGAACGGCAACAGTTTCACCGTCACCGCCTCGGTGTTGAACATCATGCAGGCGGCGATCATGGCGATGAAGACCAGGATCAGAAAGGTCCAGGCGCGGGCGCGGGTGCGCAGGATGGGGGTGGCGACGGCGCGGTAGAGCCGGCCGAGGATGCCCTCGCCATGGGCCGCGAGATCGTGGGCGATGGCCGGGGTGGTGATTTCGAGAAACTCAGCCTCCGCGGCGCGGGCGGCGGCGGATCGGGGGGTTGCGGATGGAGTGCGCTGCGCATTGAGCTTCAGCATCAGCCAGGGCGCGACGACCATGGCGACGAAGAAGGAGAACAGCATCGCGGCCGAGGCGTTGACGGGGATGGGCGCCATGTAGGGGCCCATCAGGCCGGAGACGAACAGCATCGGCAGCAGGGCGGTAATGACGGCGAGGGTGGCGACGACGGTGGGGTTGCCGACCTCCGCCACCGCCTCGATCGCGGCCTGCATGCGCGGGCGGGTGTCGCCCATGCGCCAGTGGCGGGCGATATTTTCCACCACCACGATGGCGTCGTCGACCAGGATGCCGATCGAGAAGATGAGCGCGAACAGGCTGACGCGGTTGATGCTGTAGCCCATCAGCTTGGAGGCGAAGATGGTGAGCAGAACCGTGGTCGGGATGACGACCAGCGTCACCACCGCCTCGCGCCAGCCGACGGCGAGCGCGATCAGGATGACGATGCTGATGGTGGCAAGACCGAGATGGAAGAGCAGTTCATTGGCCTTGGCGTTGGCCGAACGACCGTCGTCGGTGGTGACCTGGACCCGGATGTCGCGCGGGATGAGGGAGCCCTGCAGCAGCTTCACCCGGCGCAGGATGCTGTCGGCGACGGTGACCGCGTTGGTGCCGCTGCGCTTGGCGAGGGCCACGGTGACGGCGGGCGCGCGCGACCAGCCCTGCCTGCCCCGCGTGATGTTCCAGACGCTGTTCTCCGCGGTGCTGGCGCCGACGACGACGCGGGCGACGTCGCGGACATAGACCGGGCGCCCGTCGCGGGTGGTAAGCAGCAGCAGGCCGATATCGGGCACGCCGAACAGGGTCTGGCCGGCGGCGAGCACGCGCTGGTGGCCGCCCTGGCGCACGCTGCCGGCGACGAACTCCGTGTTGGCGCCCTGCACCTTGGCGATGAGCTGCTGGAGGGTGACGCCGTAGAGCATGAGCTTCGCGGGCTCCGGCTCGACGCGGATCACCTCGGGGCCGTTGCCGACGAGGTAGGTGGTGCCGACGTTGCTGACCTTGACCAGCTGCGAGCGCAGCTTGCCGGCAAGGTCGTAGAGGCTCTGCTGGTTCCAGCGCGCCGCGGCGGCGGGTTGGGGCGAGAGGGTGAGGGTGACGATGGCGACGTCGTTGATGCCGTGGCCGACGATCAGTGGCTTGGGGATGCCGAGCGGGATCTTGTCGAGATTGGCGTTGATCTTGTCATCGACGCGCAGGACGGCGCTGTCCTCGTTGGTGCCGACGGCGAAACGGGCGGTGACGACGACGCTGTCGTCCTGGGTCTGGCTGTAGACGTGCTCGACGCCGGGGATGGCCTTGACGATCGCCTCCAGCGGCTTGGTGACGAGTTCGACGGCGTCCGGCGCGCGCAGGCCATTGGCGGTGACCATGATGTCGACCATCGGCACGCGGATCTGCGGGTCGTCCTCGCGCGGGATGGTGAGCACGGCGACCAGGCCGACGGCGAGGGCGGCGAGCAGGAAGAGCGGGGTCAGCGGTGAGCGGATGGTGGCGCGGGTGAGGCGACCGGAGATGCCGAGATTCATGGCTTGGCGGATGCGGGCGCGGCCGGTGGCACGAGGATGTCGCCGTCATGCAGGCCGGAGAGGATTTCGAGCCCGTCCGGCAACGCCTTGGAGGGGTAGGGCTCGCCGCGCTGGATGGGGATGGTGATCACCGTGCCCGCGGGCTGGCGCAGGCGCACATAGTCGAGGCCGAAGCGGGTTTCGACGAAGTTGGAGGGGATGACGTAACCCTGGCGCGTGCCGGCGCTGATCCAGACCAGGATGCGCTCGCCCACGAAATAATTGCCGAGATCCGACACTTTCGCATCGGCAACGACGCGGCCGGCCTGGATCTGCGGATAGACCAGGGTGACGGTGCCGGTGGTGCCGACGCGCGCGCCGAGCTGGTTGGCGGCGATGCGCACGGTGTCGCCGGCATGCAGGTAGAGCGCGTGCTCCTCGGGGATGGCGAGGCGCAGGAGGAAGGGTTCCTCGCCGATCGTGGCGACGGTGTCGCCGTTGAGCACGACGCTGCCCGCGGTGATCGGCACGGTGAGGACACGGCCGTCCACCGGGGCGAGAACCTGGCCCTCGACGAGGCTCTGCTGGGCGGCGGCGCGCTGTTCGATGGTGGCGCGAAGCTGGGCCGACGCGACGCTGACGGCGGTGCGCGCCTGATCCGCGGTGGCGCGCGGGCCGGCACCCTGGCGCAGCAGGGTCTCGGCGCGGCCGAGATCGGTGCGGGCCTGGGCGAGGGTGGATTGCAGGCCCGCGATCTGCGCATCGAGCGCGCGCACCTGCAGGAGGAGCTTCTGGTCCGCGACGACAGCGATGACCTGGCCGGCGTGGACCATGTCGCCCTGGCGGACGGAGAGGCTGGCGACGGTGCCGCCTATGCGCGTGCGCGCGGCGACGACGTTGGGGCTTTCCACCGTGGCGAACACCGGTTTCTCATCGGTGATGCTGGTTTTGCGCACGGTGAAGCCGGCCTGCGCCGCCGCGGGCGCGGGAGCGAGGGTGAGGGCGGCGAGGAGAACCAGCGCGGCTGCGAGAAGGTGACGCGGGCGCATCGACGCCCCTCCGGGATCAGCCTCGGTCCACGACATGGCCGGTGGCGGGGCTGAGTGCGATGACCGGCAGACCGGCGCGTTTCCAGGCGGCGATGCCGCCTTCCATGTGCGTGTCGATCGGGATGCCGGCGTTCTGGCAGCGCTGCACGGCGGTGGCCGAGCGCTTGCCGGAGCCGCAATGAAAGACGAGCTTGCGGCCATCCGCGGGAAGCGCCAGCGGATCGAAGGCGGAGAGCGGAAAGAGCAGCGCGCCGTGGATGCGCTCGGCACCGTATTCGCTCGGCTCGCGCACGTCGATCAGGGTGATTTCGCGGCGGCGCAGCGCCTCGGCGACGTCGGCGGGGGTCATGTCGTGGATGGCGGTCATGGTGTTTTTCTCCGGTGGCGGCGGGCGGGTTGTGGTTGGCGGGAAAATCCCCGTGGCGCCTTGATGCGGATCAAGGCGCCACGGGGCGGGAGGGTGCTCTGTCCGGGCACGGTCATCGGGGGCGACGCGATGGGGCCGGCGGGAGCGCGGGTTGGTGCGGCATGGTACAGAGCGGGTTGGTCTTGCAGAAGATCTCGAACAGGGTTTCGAGGACGCGCGCGGCGGGCTCGCTGGCGATGCTGTACCAGATGGTCTGGCCGTCGCGGCGGGGGCGCACCAGGCCGTCCTTGCGCAGCAGGGAGAGGTGTTGGGAGACGGTGGAGTCGCGCAGGCCGAGGAAGGTGGCGAGTTCGCCGACCGAGCACTCGCCGGTGGTGAGTTGGCAAAGGATGAGCAGGCGGTGGCGGTTGCCGAGCGAGCGCAGCAGGTCCGCGGCGCTGTCGGCGGCGGCGAGCATGGCGGCCGGCTCCATGGCGGGTTGGGCCGGGCTGGGCCGATCTGTGCCGGGTCGGGTTGGGAGGGATTGGGGTTTCATGCCTTCTGTCTTGCGTATCTACGTTTTTTCGAATATACGGTCAAGCACCGAAACATAGAATGGCGTAGCGCGCGAACCTCGTCACGCAGACGCCGGAGCGGAGGAAGGCAATGAGCGAGATCGTGGTGCTGGGCGCCGGGCTGGGCGGGACGCTCGCGGCGTATGAGCTGCTGGATCAGGTGGGCAAGGGCGACCGGGTGACGCTGATCGGGCAGGAGAAGACGTATCATTTCGTGCCCTCCAACCCCTGGGTCGCGGTGGGGTGGCGGGAGCGCAAGGATATCGAGGCCGATCTTTCCGGGGTGATGGCGCGGCGCGGCGTGCGCTATCTCACGCAGGGGGCGAAGCGGCTTCATCCGGCGGAGAAGCGGGTCGAGATGATGGATGGCAGCGACGTCACCTATGATTATCTGGTGATCGCCACGGGACCCGAGCTGGCGTTCGACGAGATCGAGGGGCTGGGGCCGCAGGCCAACACGCAGTCGATCTGCCATGTCGATCACGCGGAGCGGGCGCGCGTGGCGTTCGAGGCATTCTGTGCCAATCCCGGGCCGATCGTGGTGGGCGCGGTGCAGGGCGCCTCGTGCTTCGGGCCGGCCTATGAGTTCGCGTATATTCTCGACACCGAGCTGCGTAAGCGGCGGGTGCGCGACCGGGTGAAGATGACCTTCGTGACGCCCGAGCCGTATATCGGCCATCTCGGCCTCGACGGGGTGGGCGACACCAAGGGGCTGATGGAGAGCGAGTTCCGCAACCGGCATATCTCGTGGATCACCAACGCGAAGGTGAAGAGCGTGGCGCCGGGGATGATGACGGTGGAGGAGATGGGCGAGGACGGGACGCTGAAGCGCGAGCACACCCTGCCCTTCGGCTATTCCATGATGCTGCCGGGGTTTCGCGGGGTGGCGGCGCTGCGCGGGGTGGAGGGCGTGACGAATCCACGCGGGTTTGTGCTGATCGACGAACACCAGCGCAACCCGACCTATCCCGAGATTTTCGGCATCGGCGTGTGCGTGGCGATTCCGCCGGTGGGGCCGACGCCGGTGCCGGTGGGAACGCCCAAGACCGGTTTCATGATCGAATCGATGGTGACCGCGACGGCGCACAACATCGGCGCGCTGCTGCGCGGCGAGGCGCCGAAGACACGGGCGACGTGGAACGCGATCTGCCTTGCCGATTTCGGCGATGGCGGGGTCGCGTTCGTGGCGCAGCCGCAAATCCCGCCGCGCAACGTCAACTGGTCGGCCTCGGGCAATTGGGTGCATCTGGCGAAGGTGGCGTTCGAGAAATACTTCCTGCGCAAGATGCGCTCCGGCCGGAGCGAGCCGTTCTATGAGAGCTTCATGCTGCGCCGGCTCAATATCCACAAGCTGAAGGAAACCAAGGTCGATGCGTGATGGATGGCGCATATCTTGCGTTTTGGTCATGAAACCCGCTTCATGGAGGCGATGACACAATGAGTATCGATAGGGTTGTTCTGGGGTTCGCCGGCTGCATGACGCTGCTGAGCGCCGTGCTGGCCTGGCTGGTGAGCCCGTGGTTTCTGCTGCTGACGGGCTTCGTCGGGCTCAACATGCTGCAGGCGAGCATCACCGGGTTCTGCCCGGCGGCGATGATCGCCAAGGCGATGGGCGCGAAGCCGGGTTGCGCCTTCGAGTAGCGAACGCCCTCGCCGAACTTGTGTTGCGCCGATATCGGAGTCGATATGATATCGGTTTGTGTTGATCGTCAGAGGTTTGCACCATGAGCGTCGTTGATCTCTCGCGTCTGCAATTCGCGCTGACCGCCCTCTATCACTTCCTGTTCGTGCCGCTGACGCTGGGGCTTTCGGTGATGCTGGCCGCGATGGAGACGGTTTACGTCATCACCGGCAAGCCGATCTACAAGGACATGGTGCTTTTCTGGGGGAAGTTGTTCGCCATCAACTTTGCCCTGGGCGTTGCCACCGGGCTGACCATGGAGTTCGAGTTCGGCACCAACTGGTCGATGTACTCGCATTTCGTCGGCGACGTGTTCGGCACGCCGCTGGCGATCGAGGGGTTGATGGCGTTCTTCATGGAATCGACTTTTGTCGGGCTGATGTTCTTCGGCTGGGACCGGCTGAGCCGGCCGGCGCACCTGGCGGTGACGTATCTGGTGGCGTTGGGCTCGAACCTGTCGGCGCTGTGGATCCTGATCGCCAACGGCTTCATGCAGGACCCGGTTGGCGCGAAATTCGACCCTGCGACGATGCGGATGCAGTTCACCAGCTTCTATGACCTGATCTTTTCGCCGGACGCGCAATCCAAGTTCGTGCATACGTCGATCGCAGGGTATGTGAGTGCGGCGATGCTGGTGATGGGGGTGAGCGCCTATTACCTGCTGAGCGGGCGGCACCGGGCGTTCGCGGCGCGGTCGTTTCGGATGGCGGCCTTGTTCGGCGTGATCTCGACCCTGGCGGTGATCACGCTCGGCGACGCGATGGGGCGGGCGGATTTTCTGCTGCAGCCGACCAAGATCGCGGCGATGGAAGGGCTGTGGCACACGACCAGGCCGCCCTATGAGCCGTGGAAGATCGTCGCGCTGCCGAACGACCGGACCCAGCGCGACGAGTTCTCGATCGGCATTCCCTATGTGCTGACGCCGCTGGTGACGCACAGCTTCAGCGACGCGATTCCCGGCATCCTGGCGTTGCAGCGCATGGCGAAGCCCAAGGTGGTGGACGGCATCAAGGCGGTGCTGGCGCTCAAGGCCTATGCGAAGACGGGTAGCGGCCAGGCGCTGGCGGCCTTCCGCCGCCACGAGTCCGACATGGGCTTCGGGCTGCTGGCGCAGCGCTATGCGCCGGGGCAGGATCTGGCGAAGATCACACCGGCGGAGCTGCCGGGTATCGTTGCGAAAACGGCGCGGGCGAGCACCCCCAACGTGTTCGTCGAGTTCTGGTCGTTCCGCATCATGGTGGGGCTGGGCTTCGCGTTCCTCGTGGTGTTCGCGTTCGGGGCGTATTACAGCCTGCGCAACCGCCTGGAGCGTCACAGGATGGTGATGCGGCTGGCGATGTGGGCGATTCCGCTGCCGATCCTGGCCTGCGAGTTCGGCTGGATCGTGGCCGAGGCCGGACGCCAGCCCTGGACGGTGTTCGGCTGGCTGCCGACCTTCACGTCGGTTTCGACCCATTCCGTGGGCTATATGATCTTCTCGCTGGTGGGGTTCGTGCTGCTCTACAGCAGCTTCATCGCCGCCGAGCTGTATCTGATGTTCCGCGTGGCGAGGATCGGGCCGACGGCGCCGGGGGCGGATGTGCGCGCGGCGCCGGTGGGAGCCGGGCTTGCGGCAGGTGGCGCCTATGCCGAACGGGTCTGGCAGTAGGGCGCGGGGAGAGGTGTGATGGAAGTTTATGTCGTTCTCAAACTGATCTGGGCGCTGCTGCTGGGCGTGCTGCTGAGCGGGCTCGGGGTGATGGTGGGAATGGACATGGGCGTGGGCACGCTGCTGCGCTTCGTCGGGCGGAACGACAACGAGCGGCGGGCGATGCTGAACGCGATCGGGCCGCACTGGGATGGCAACCAGGTCTGGTTCATCCTCGGCGGCGGGGCGGTGTTCGCGGCGTTTCCGACGCTGTATGCGACCTCGTTCTCGACGTTTTACGTGGTGATGATTCTGCTGCTGTTCAGCATGATCATGCGCCCGCTCGCGTTCGAATATCGCTCCAAGCTGGCGCCCCATGGGTGGCGCGAGACCTGGGACTGGGCGTTCCTGATTTCGGGCGCGGTGCCGATGTTCGTGTTCGGTGCGGCGTTCGGCAACGTGCTGCAGGGGGTGGCGTTTCACTTCACGTGGGATGGGCAGTCCTATCAGGACGGATCGTTCATCTGGTACGTGCTGAATCCGTTCGCGGTCCTGTGCGGGGCGATGGCGGTGGCACTGTCGGTGCACCAGGGCGGGGCGATGGTGATGCTGCGCACCGAGGAGCCGATCGCCGCGCGGGCGCGGGCGGCGGCCTCCGTCGCCGGCTGGGTGGCGGCGGTCCTGTTCGCGGTGGGCGGGGTCTGGGTGGCGCGGATGCGGGGTTATGCGTTCACCGGCACGGTCGATCCCGGCATGGCGGCGACACCGCTGCACGGGCCGGCGGTGGCGCGGCAGGCAGGGGCGTGGCTGGCGAATTTCCACGCCCATCCCCTGGCCTGGGCAGTGCCGGTGCTGGGTTTAGCGGGCATGATCCTCGGGCCGATGGCGTTGCGCGTGGGTAGGCCGGCGCTGGGCTGGTGGCTGGGCGCGGTGGCCTGGATCGGGACGATCTTCACCGTGGGGATTGCGATGTTTCCGTTCCTGATGCCGTCGAGCACGATGCCGTCGCAGAGCCTGACGGTGTGGAACGCCACGGGCAGCCAGTACAATCTGAGCTGGATGCTGGTGTTCGCGCTGATCTTCACGCCGGCGGTGGTCATCTACACCGGCTGGGCCTTCCGTGTGATGCATGGGCGGGTGCGAACCGCGGCGATGACGCATGACGAGCATTCCTACTGAGCGGAGCGGCAAGCATGGGAAACTTCTTTCGGTTTGTGGGGCTCGGCGCGGTGCTGATGCTGGCGCTGTTCATCGCGGTGATCGCCGGCGATGACGGGCCCTGGTATTTCGCCTGGCTGGTGGGCACGGTGATGATCGTGCTGATCGCGGTAGCCGGCGCGGTGATGCTCGACGCGCAGTCGCAAGCCGGCCGCGCGGGTGACGAGTTCTAGAGCGAGGAACGGACGATGCTTGGCGGACTGGAAGGCTTCATCATTTTTATCCCGTTTATCTATCTGGTGTTGTACGTGCTGGCGTATCTCTACACGCGGCGGCGTTTCCCGTAATCTGGCCCCTGCCCCGCGCGGAACCGGTGTCCGGCGGGGGGACGGGGATCGGGGCCGATGACAGAAGTCCATGCGTTCGATACCGCGCTGGTGCGTGAGCCGGCGGCCTCCGTGGTGCGGGGGTTGCGGGCGGAGGACCAAGCGGGGAACAAACGGGGCGATCCTGATTTTGCCGGCGTGCGGGCACAGCACGCTGCCTATGTCGCGGCCCTGCTGGCGGCGGGGGTGGCGGTGACGGTGCTGCCGGCGCTGGAAGCGTTCCCCGATTCGGTGTTCGTGGAGGACCCCGCGCTGGTGTTCGGCGAGGGTGCGGTGCTGCTGCGACCTGGAGCCGCCTCGCGCGCCGGCGAGGTGGCGGCGCTGGCGCCGGTGCTGCGCGGTCTGTTCGATACGGTGATGCAACTGCCGGCGCCGGGCTTCGCCGATGGCGGGGATGTGCTGATGACGGCGCGGGGCGCGATGATCGGGCTTTCGGCGCGCACCGACCGCGCGGGAGCGGAGGCGCTGGTGGCGTGCCTGGACCGGCTGTGGGCCGGGCCTGGGGACAGGCCGCGTCGGCGCGCGGCGATTTTCCAGACGCCGGAAGGGGTGCTGCATTTCAAGTCCGCGTGCTCGCTGCTCGACGAGGAAAGCGTGCTGGTGACGCCGGCGATGGCGCGGGCGGGGATGTTTGCGGGGCTGCGCGAGGTGTTGGTGGCTGAGGGCGAGGAGGCGGCGGCGAACGCGTTGCGGGTGAACGATGTGCTGCTGGTGAGTGAGGGCTATCCGCGCACCGCCGAGAGGCTCGACCGGATGGGGTATGACGTGGTGGCGCTGCCGACCAGCGAGGTCGAGAAGGTGGACGCGGGACTTTCCTGCATGTCGCTACGATGGTTACGCGGCCGCTGATGCGATGACGGCGGAGCACGGCCTGCGGCAAGAGACGCGGGTCGCACGTGGAGCGCTGGCGGCGACGATCGGGCTTGCGTCGCTGGCGGGGGTCGCGGTGATCGCGCAGGCGATGCTGCTGGCGCGAGTGGTGGATCGGGCCGCGTTCCACGGCGCCGGGCTCGACGCGGTGGCGCCGCTGCTGGCCTGGCTCGCGGCGTTGTTTCTGGTGCGGGCGGGGCTGTCCTGGGGCGCCGAGATCATGGGGTTTCGGGCGGCGGCGCGGGTGAAGGCGGGGCTGCGGCGGCGGCTGCTCGGGCATCTGTTCGCGCTGGGGCCGCTGTTCGCGGCGGGCGAGCGCAGCGGCGAGCTGGCGGGGACGGTGCTGGAGAGTGTGGAGGCGCTGGAGCCGTATATCGCGCGCTACCTGCCGCAGATGGTGCTGGTGGGGGTGGTGCCGCTGGCGATCCTGGCGGCGGTGGTGCCGCTCGACTGGCGCAGCGGCGCGGTGCTGGTGGTGAGCGGGCCGCTGATTCCGTTCTTCATGGTGCTGGTGGGCTCCCAGGCGGAGGCGATCAACCGGCGGCAGTGGCGGCAGATGCTGCTGATGGGGGCGCATTTCCTCGATGCGGTGCAGGGGCTGACCACGCTGAAGCTGTTCGGGCGGGCGCGGGCGGAGGTCGCACTGGTGGGGCGGATCGCCGACGAGTACCGGCGGACGACGATGGCGAGTCTGCGGGTGGCGTTTCTGACCTCAGCGGTGCTGGAGTTTTTCGCCAGCCTCTCGATCGCGCTGGTGGCGGTGCTGTTCGGCACGCGGCTGATGCATGGGCACGCGCATTTCCTGCCGGCGCTGCTGGTGCTGCTGCTGGTGCCGGAGTTCTTCATGCCGCTGCGCGGGCTTGCCGTGCATTACCACGCGCGGATGAGCGCGCTGGCGGCGGCGGAGCGGATTTTTGCGGTGCTGAGGACCCCCCTACCCGCCCCGGCGGTGCCGCGCGTGACGGGCGTGAGCACGGGCGTGAGCGCGGGCGTGGGAGTAGTGGGCGCGGTGGGGCTGGCGTGCCGGCGGCTTCATGTCGCCTATGCTGCGGATCGGCCGGTGCTGCAGGGCATCGACTGCGTGATGCCGGCGGGGACGATGACGGCGCTGGTGGGGGCCAGCGGCGCGGGCAAGAGCACGCTGGCGGCAGCGTTGCTGGGGTTCGTGCAACCCAGCGCCGGGGCGGTGCTGGTGGACGGGGTGCCTCTCGCGAACATTCCGCTAGCGGATTGGTGGCGTCGGCTTGCCTATGTGCCGCAGGCGCCGCGGCTGTTCGCGGGGACGATCGCGAGCAACCTGTTGCTGGCGCGGCCCGGGGCGGATGAGGCGGCGCTGCGCGAGGCGGCGCGGCTGGCGGGATTGCTCGATGTCATCGAGGCGCTGCCGCGTGGTTTTGCGACCGAGATCGGGGACGGTGGCATCGGGCTTTCCGGCGGGCAGGCGCAGCGCCTGGCGCTGGCGCGGGCGTTTCTGAAGGACGCGCCGGTGCTGATCCTCGACGAGGCGACGGCGGGGCTCGACCTCGAGACCGAGGCGGCGATCGTGGCGGCGATGCGGCGGCTGATGCGGGGGCGGACATCGGTGGTGATCACGCACCGGCTGGCGACGGCGCGACGCGCGGACCGCATCCTGGTGCTGGAGGCGGGACGCATCGTGGAGCAGGGCACGCATGCGGAGCTGGCCGCCGCGGGCGGCGCCTATGCACGTATGCTGGGTTCTTACGCGGGGGTGGGCGATGCGTGACCTCGCGCGACTGTTGCGGCTGCATCGTCCGTATTGGCGGTGGATCGCCGGCGGGGTGGCGATGGGGCTGGTGACGGTGCTGGCGAATTTCGGGCTGCTGGCGCTGTCCGGCTGGTTTCTGGCGAGTGCCGCCGCGGTGGGGCTTGCGGGATATGCGAGCCAGAACGCGTTCAACCTGTTCGCGCCGGCCGCGGGGGTGCGATTCTTCGCGACGCTGCGGGTGCTGGGGCGATATGCGGCGCGGCTGCTCGACCACGAGGCGACGTTCCGACTGATCGCCGCGATCCGCACCGATCTGTTCGCGCGGCTGGTGCCGCTGGCGCCGCTGGGGCTGGCGGAGCGCGGCGGCGAGGTGCTGGCGAAGCTAGTTGCTGATGTGGAACGACTGGCGGATTTCTACCCGCGGGTGCTGGCGCCGATGGCGGTGGCGGCGCTGGGGTCGCTGGCGATGGCGCTGGTGCTCGGGCTGTTCGCGCCGGCGGCGGGGGTGACGCTGCTGGGGCTGCTGGTGGTCGCGGGGGTGGTGGTGCCGGTGCTTTCGGGGCGGATGGCGGCGCGGGCGGGGCGCGAGGCGGTGGCGGTCGAGGCGGCGATGCGCGCCGACGTGGTCGATGCGGTGCAGGGGATGGCGGACCTGCTGACCTGCGGGGCGGCCGAGGCGATGGCGGCGCGGGTGGTGGCGGCGGATAGGCGCCTGCTGGCGCGGCAGGGGCGCTTGCGGGCGGCTGAGGGGTTTGGCGCGGCGGCCGCGGCGCTGGTGGCGAACGCAGCCCTGCTGGCGATGCTCGTGATCGGCATTCCGCTGCTGCGCGAGGGGCGGATTTCCGGGCCGGTGCTGGCGTTGCTGGTGCTGGGGGCGATGGGGGCGTTCGAGGCGGTGGCACCGCTCGGCGGGGCAATGGCGCTGCTGGGGGTGATCCGGGAATCGGCGAGGCGCGTGTTCGAGGTGGTCGATCGGCCGGCGCCGGTGCGCGAGCCGCCGCACCAGCCGGGGATGGGGCCGGCGCGGCCGGCGCGGCTCGACCTCGTGCTGCGCTCGGTGCGGATGCGTTATGATAGCGATGGCGCGACGGAGGCGCGGGAATGGGCGCTCGACGGGCTCGATCTCGTGGTGCCGCAGGGCGCGCGGATGCTGCTGGTGGGGCGCAGCGGCGCGGGGAAGAGTTCGGTTGCGAACCTGCTGCTGCGGTTTGCGGCTTACCAGGAGGGGTCCGCGACGCTGGGGGGCGTGGAGCTGAGCGAGGTTGCCGGCGAGGATGTGCGCAGCCTGTTCACGGTGGTGTCGCAGAAGACATTTCTGTTCCACGGCACGATCCGCGACAACCTGACGCTGGCGCGGCCGGGGGCGGATGACGCGGCACTGTGGCGGGCGCTGGAGACGGTGCGGCTCGGCGATTTCGTGCGCGCGCGGCCGGAGGGGCTCGATGCGCTGGTGGGAGAAGGGGGGACGCGGATTTCCGGCGGCGAGGCGCGGCGGGTGGCGCTGGCGCGCGCGGTGCTGCGCGATACGCCGTGGCTGATCCTCGACGAGCCGATGGAGGGGCTCGATGCGGTGACGGCGCGGGCGGTGGGCGAGGCGCTGGAGCGGGTGATGGCGGGGCGGACGGTGCTGTGGATGACGCACCGGCTGGAGATGGCGCGCGAGGACGACCTGGTGGCGGTGCTGGCGGCGGGACGGGTGGTGGAAAGCGGCCGGTTCGGCGTGCTGCGGCGCGAGGGCGTGCAGGTGCCGAGGTTGCTGCGGTTGCAGAGCGAGCTGGGCCGGCTTGCGGCGTGAGGCCGGCGGGGAGCAGTGGGGCGCGGGGGCGTCAGTAGCTTTTCGGCAGGCCGAGGACGCGCTCGGCGATGTGGCAGAGCACGAGCTGGGGGCTGACCGGCGTGAGGCGCGGGATCATGATTTCGCGGAAGTAACGTTCCACGTGGTATTCGCGCGCGTAGCCGTAGCCGCCATGGGTCATCACCGCGGCCTCGCAGGCGCGGAAGCCGGCCTCGGCGGCGAGGTATTTGGCGGCGTTGGCGTGGGCGCCGGACTCCTCCCCGCGGTCATAGGCGTCGGCGGCGCGCAGGGTCATCAACCAGGCGGCCTCCAGCTCCATCCAGCTACGGGCGAGCGGGTGCTGGATGGCCTGGTTCTGGCCGATCGGACGGCCGAAGACGACGCGCTCGGCGGCGTAGCGGCTGGCCTTGCGCAGGGCCGCCTGGCCGAGGCCGACCGCCTCCGCCGCGACGAGGATGCGCTCCGGGTTCAGGCCGTGGAGAATGAGGCGGAACCCCTGCCCTTCCTCGCCGATACGGTCCTCCTCCGGGATTTCCAGGCCGTCGATGAAGAGCTGGTTGGAGTCCACGGCCTTGCGGCCCATTTTCTCGATGACACGGGCCTCGACATGGTTTCGGTCGAGGGCGGTGTAGAACAGGGAGAGGCCTTCGGTACGCTTGCGGCATTGTTCCGCGGGCGTGGTGCGGGCGAGCAGCAGGATGCGGTCGGCGACCTGGGCGGTTGAGGTCCAGACCTTCTGGCCGTGCACGATGTAGCGGTCGCCGCGGCGCTCGGCGCGGGTGCGGATGGCGGTGGTCTCAAGCCCGGCATCGGGCTCCGTGACGGCGAAGCATGCACGCTCCCGCCCGGCGATGAGGGGGGGCAGCATGCGCGATTTCTGCGCCTCGGTGCCGAAGACGGTCACGGGGTTGAGGCCGAAGATGTTCATGTGCACGGCCGAGGCGCCCGACATGCCGGCACCGGAGGCGGCGATTTCGTGCATCATGATCGCGGCCTCGGTGATGCCGAGGCCGGCGCCGCCATGGGCGGTGGGCATGGCGATACCGAGCCAGCCGTCGCGGGCCAGCGCCTGGTGCAGTTCGTGCGGGAAGCGGCCGTCGCGGTCGCGGGCGAGCCAGTAGGCGTCGTCGAAGCCGGCGGCGATGCGCGCGATGGCGTCGGCGACGGCGCGCTGGGTTTCGCTGAGAGAGAAATCCATCCGGTGAAGGTAGCGCCGCCCGACGTGACGGCGCTACCTCCCGGACCGGGTATCAGACGCGCTTGACGTTCCAGAACACCATCACGCCGCACTTCACGAAATCCGTGAGGTTGGAGCGATGGCCGGTCGGGGTGACCCATTGGCCGACCGGAATGAACGGCACGTCGTGGAAGGCGCGGGCCTGGATCTGGTCGCAGACCTTCTGCTGGGCGGCGAGGTCCGGCGCGTCGAACCACTGGTTGCGCAGGGTCTCGATATCGGGGTTGACCGGCCAGCCGAACCAGCCCTGCTTGCCGTTGCCGCGCAGCGGGTAGGAGCCGCCGGGATTGGAGACCTGCAGCCCGCCCCAGGTGGTGCAGAAGCTGTTCCAGCCGCCCTGGTTCGCCGGCTTGTGCTCGGCGCGGCGGGCGACCAGCGTGCCCCAGTCCATGCTCTGGTATTCGGTCTTCATGCCCAGCTTCTGGTAGAGGGAGTTCGTCACCTCGGCCATGATCTGAAGCTGCGGCTGGTCGGAGGGCGACATCAGCACGATGGGCTCGCCCTTATAGCCGGCCTGCTCGATCATCTTCTTCGCCAGATCGAGGTTGCGCGGGCCGCTGAGGATGGAAAGATCGGTGTTGTTGGCGTAGGGCGAGCCGGCGGTGAAGAAGCCGACGGGGTCCTTGCCGAATTTCGACGCCTGGGCGCCGAGGACGGCCTGGACGTATTCCTTCTGGTCCACCGCGTGCAGCAGGGCGCGCAGGATCTGGTGGCTGTTGAACGGCGCCTGCTCGTGGTTGAAGGCGATGATGCCGAGGGCGCCGAGCGGGTCGAGCGCCTCGATGGTCACGCCCTTGGCTTTTTCCAGCGTCGGCAGCAGGTCGAAGATCGGGTCTTCCCACCAGTCCACCTCGCCGCGCTGGAGGGCGGCGGCGGCGGTGGCGGGGTCGGTGATGATCTTCCACTCGACGCGGTCGAAATGCGCGACCTTTCCGCCGGCCCAGTAGCTCGCCGCACCGGCGCGGGGGACGTATTTGGTGTTCTTGGTGTAGATGACCTGCGAGCCGGAGACGAACTCCTTCGGCTGGAAGATGTAAGGGCCGCTGCCGGTGGCGTCGGTGATCTGCTTGAAGGCATCGGTCTGGGCGACGTGCTCGGGCATGATGAAGCAGCCCTCGGCGCCGAGCGAATAGGGCAGCAGGGCGAACGGCTTCTTGAGGCGGATGGTGAAGGTCTTGTCGTTCACCGCCTTCATTTCGTTGGTGATGGCCATCATGTACTGGCCGAAGCCGTCGCGCTTGCCCCAGCGGGCGATGGAGGCGATGCAGTCGGCCGAGCGGACCGGCGCGCCGTTGGAGAAGGCGAGGCCGTCGCGCAGCGTGAGGGTCCAGGTGAGCTTGTCGGACGAGATGGTGTGGCCGGCGACCATCTGCGGCTGCGGCAGAAGTTTCTCGTTGATGCCGTAGAGCGTGTCGTAGACGAGATAGCCGTGCAGGGTGGCGACGGTGGCGGTGGTCCAGATCGGGTCGATCGAGGACAGGTTCGCCTGCGGAATGTATTTCAGCACCTGCGGCTGGGCGGCGATGGCGGGGCTGGCGAGCCCGGCGGCGGCGGCCGCGGCACCAGCCTGCAAGAAGTTGCGTCGTTTCACGTGAAACACCTCCATGTTGTGGCGATAAACGCCGAAAACCCAATTTGTAGCGACGTTAGCGCCAATCCGATTGTCACTGCCTCAACCCGACATGAACGATTGGACGGCGACGCAAACACAGCATGGCAAGCCGGTGGGATGAATGCCAGCCCGCCATGCATGCATGCATGCGCGACGCTGTTCGCGGGCAGAGCATTTTGCGTGCCGCCGGGTTGGGCGGCAGGTTGGGGAGACGGGTTGGCTGACGGGCGTCGAGAGGTTTCAGAGCGGCCGGGCTGGCGCGGAAGGACCGGTGGGACCATGCTCGGCCCACCCCGGATGGGCCAGCAGGGAGAATGTCGGATGGTCAATGCGTTTCCGCTGATCGAGGTTTCCGGCTCGCCGGAGGAGCGTGGCGCCGCGTATGGGCGGGCCGGGCGGGACCGGATCCATGCGGGGATCGGGCATTACGGGGCGCAGTTGCGCCAGGCGGGCCTGGAGGGTGGGCGGCTTGGCGATCTCGTGCGCGGGTTTCTGCCTACGATCAAGGCATTCGACGAGAGCATGATCTCGGAGATGCGCGGCATCGCGCGCGGGGCGGAGGTGGGCTTCGAGGATATCGTGCTGCTCAACGCGCGCACCGAGATCCTGCAACTGGCGAAGCGGCGGGCGCTGGCGGCGCAGGCGGGCGCCGAGGAGGGCTGCACCGCGGTGCTGGCGATGCCCGAGATCACCACCGAGGGGCTGCTGCACGCGCAGAACTGGGACTGGAAGGCGGCGTGCGCGGAGACCGCGGTGGTGCTGCATGTCCGCCGCGATGACGGGCCGGATATTCTGACCTTCACCGAGGCCGGCGGGCTGGCGCGCTCCGGGCTGAACTCGGCGGGGATCGGGCTCACGGCGAATTACCTGCAATGCGAGCGGGATTATCGCGAGCTGGGGGTGCCGCTGGCGCTGATCCGGCGGAAGATCCTGGCGCAGGCGCACCTGGCGCTGGCGTGGCGGGTGGTGCAGGCGACGCGCAAGTCGGCGGCCAACAACATGTGCGTGAGCCACGCGAAGGGGCTGGCGATCAATTTCGAGTGCGCGCCGGACGAGACCTTCATGCTGGAGGCGGAGGACGGGCTGCTGGTGCATTCCAACCATTTTCTCTCGCCGGTGGCGCTGGGGAAGCTGAAGGATACCGGGATCGAGTCCACGCCGTGCACGCTGTATCGGCACACACGGGTGCGCGAGGCGCTGGCGCCGTTGCGCGGGCGGATCGATCGCGGCGCGATCAAGAACGCGCTGTTCGATGATTTTGGCTCGCCGTGGTCGGTGTGCCGGCCGCCGCGGCTTTCCATCGCCGAGGGAGGCTCGGCGCCGGTGGAGACGGCGACGGTGGCGATGATCGTGATGCGGCCCGGCGAGGGGGCAATGGATGTGGCGCCGCTGCCGGCGCTGAGCCGGCGGTTCACCACGTATCGGCTGACGCCGGACCGGGCGGCGGCGCGCTCGGCCGCTTAGGCTGGGGGCGTGAGCGGGCGGCGCCCGCGACGCGGCGCTTGCGGAACGAGGGAGCGGGGACCAAGTTGTTGCGGGCGGGCATCACCGCAGAAAGGTGGGCGATGGAAAACCGGCAGCGAATTCTGGTCCTGACCGGCGCCTCGCGCGGGATCGGGCATGCGACGGCGCGGATTTTCGCCGATAACGGGTGGCGGGTGATCACGGTTTCGCGCCAGGCGTTCTCGCCGCGCTGCCCGTGGGCGGCGGGGCCGCAGGACCATCTGCAGCTCGACCTCGGCGACCTCGACAGCCTGGAGCGCGGCATCCGCGAGATGCATTCCCGGCTGCCGGACGGCAAGCTCGATGCGCTGGTGAACAACGCCGCGATTTCACCGAAGGGGCCGGACGGGGCGCGGATGGGGGTGATGGCGACGCCGGCGGCGCTGTGGGAGCAGGTGTTCCGGGTGAACCTGCTTTCCGTCGCGCTGCTGGCGCAGGGGCTGGCCGACGAGCTTTCGGCGGCGGAGGGGAATGTGGTGAACGTGACCTCGATCGCCGGCTCGCGGGTGCATCCGTTCGCGGGGGTGGCGTATGCGACGTGCAAGGCGGGGCTGGCGACACTGACGCGCGAGATGGCGGCCGAGTTCGCGCCGCGCGGGATTCGGGTGAACGCGATCAGCCCCGGCGAGATCGATACCTCGATCCTGTCGCCGGGGACGCGCGACTATGCCGAGAAGCAGGTGCCGATGCGCCGGTTGGGGCGGCCGGAGGAGGTTGCGAGCACGATCCATTTTCTGTGCTCGGCCGCGGCCTCCTACATCAACGGGGCGGAGCTGCATATCAACGGCGGGCAGCACGTCTGACGGGGCGAGGCTTACGGGCCGGCGAGACCCATGCGTCGTTGACAGATATCTGATAACTGATATCAGTTATCAGCAATGTCCGAGAACCTGGTCGAGACCGTGGCCGAGCGCGTGCGCGAGAACGTGAGCGAGCGGGGGGAAAACCCGGTAGCACCGCGCCTGCCGGCGCGCCGGCGGCGGCTGCCGGAGGAATTGCAGCGCAGCCTGACCGGGTATGTTCGTGAGAACGGGTTGCGGCCCGGCGACCGGCTGCCGCCCGAGGCGGAGCTGGCCGAGGCGCTGGGGGTGGGACGCAGCTCCATCCGCGAGGCGATACGCGGGTTGGAAAGCCTCGGCGCACTGGAGACGCGGCACGGCATCGGCGTGTTCGTCGGCGCGTTTACGCTGGCGCCGCTGATCGAGCAGATCGGGCGCGGCATCGGGGCGGAGCTGCGCGACTTCACCGAGGTGCTGGATGTGCGCTGCACGCTGGAGGTGGCGCTGATCGGGCGGGCGATGGCGGCAATCGGGCCGCGCGACATCGCCTCCCTGCGCGAGGTCGTCGCGGCGATGGAGCGACGGGCGCGGGCGGGGGAGAATTTCGCGCCGGAGGACCAGGCGTTTCACGCGACGCTGTTCGCCCCGCTCGGCAACCGCGTGGTGCTGAACCTGCTCGACGTGTTCTGGCGGGTGTTCACCGACACCGCGCGCGTGCTGCAGCGGCCCGAGACCGACCTCGTGCGCACGTTTCTCGATCACCAGGCGATCCTCGATGCGGTGGCCGCCGGCGATGTGGCGGCGGCGCGCAGCAGGCTCGACGCCCATTACGACGGCATCCGCGCGGTGCTGCTTGCCAATCAAAACCAGAAAAGGGGGAAACCATGACCAGCATGACGCGCCGCGACTCGCTGCGGATGGCCTCGGCCTCGGCGCTGGCGGCACCGATGGTGCTGCGAGCGGCGACGGCGCAGGCCGCCGGCAACGTTCTGTCCGGCGGCTTCGATGTCGGGCCGGGAGGATTGCCGGGGAAGTTCAACCCGCTGGCGGCGACGGCGGGATTTACGTGGCTCAACCTCTATTACGAGCCGCTGGTGTTCTATGACAAGACGCTGTCGCGCATCGGGGCGGGGCTGGCGCTGTCGTTCGAGGCGGCACCGGACGGGCGCGCCTATACGTTCCATCTCGATCCGAAGGCGAGATGGCATGACGGGCAGGCCTTCACCTCGGCGGATGTCGCGTTCACCCTCGCCCTCGCGAAGGACGACCGGACGGGCTCGATCTTTTCGGCGAGCCTGGCGCCGATCAGCGCGGTCGAGACGCCCGACGCGCGGACCGCGGTGCTGAAGCTGGCGAAGCCCGATACGTCGCTGCTCGACGTGCTGACCAAGATCATGATGCTGCCGAAACATGCGCTAGAGGTGATGGCGCCGGCCTCGCTTGCGGAGAGTGCGTGGTGGCACACCAAGCCGCTCGGCACGGGGCCGTTCATGTTCAAGCACTATGCCGAGGGACAGTTCGTGGAGCTGGCGGCGTTCGCGGGGTATCGGCGGGGGGCGCCGAAGCTCGCGGGGCTGGTCAACCGGTATTTCAAATCCACCGCCGACGCGGTGGCGGCGCTGCGGGCCGGCGAGATCCAGTTCACCTATATCGAGCCGAACGACGCCAAGCTGTTCGCGGGCTCCGCCAAGGATCGGTTGATCGAGGGCGCGTCTTATGTCGTGAACTATATCGGCTTCAATCACCTGCTGCCGCTGTGGAAGGACCCGCGCGTGCGCCAGGCGGTGATGCACGCGATCGACCGGCAGGCGATCGTGAAGTCGCTGCTGGGTGGGGCGGCAACGATTGCCAACTGTGCCTATACGACGGGGCCGGCGCTGCCGCCGCATCTGGACACCTATCCGCATGATCCCGCGAAGGCGAAGCAGCTTCTGGCGGCGGCGGGGTGGGACAAGATCAACGGCGCCAAGACGTTGCCGATGCTGACTTATTACGGTGACCCGCTGGTGGGGAACATTCTGGCAGCGATGCAGTCCATGCTCGGCCAGGTGGGAATCCACGTCGCACCGAGGCAGCTCGATGTCGCGGCGTATAACGGCATCGTGCGCGGCGCGCATACCGACCCGGCGGCGTTTCCGCTGGTCTATGCCGGGGCGCAGGACGGGCCCGACCCGGGCGTGATGGCGAGTTTCTTCGAGACCGACCAGGCGCCGCCGGTGGGGGCAAACGCGATGCGGGTGGCCATCCCCGCCCTCGACAGGGAGCTGACGGCGGCGGCGGCGGAGGTGGCAGCAGCGAAGCGGATGGCGCTCTACCGGCAGGCGGCCACGACGATGAACCGCGAGCTGCCATGGGGGTTCATGTGGGTGGCGCGGCGCTACGGTGTCGTTGCCGATACGGTACGGAACTTCGTCTGGACGCCGGCGCCCGGTGGTGGCGGGTATGACCCCGCCGCGCAGCTCTGGTCGCTCGGGGGATAGGCGCCGGCGGGTCGCGGGCGGCAATGTCGCGCTATCTGCTGCGCCGGCTTGCCGCGGCGGCGCTGATGCTGGTGCTGCTGAGCGCGGTGACCTTCGGGTTGCTGCGCGCCGCCCCCGGCGACCCGATCGCCGCCTATGTCAGCCCGACCATCCCGATGAGTGCCGGGGCGATCGCGGCGCTGCGCCAGCGGCTGGGGCTCGACCAGCCGCTGGCGGAACAATATCTGCGCTGGGCGTGGCAGGCGCTGCATGGCGACCTCGGACGCTCGATCAGCCATGACGAGATGCCGGTGGCGAGCCTGATCGCGGCACGGGTGGGGCCGACGGCGCTGCTGATGGGCACCGGCATTCTGCTCTCGACGGGGTTCGGCGTGCTGCTGGGAATCGCCGCCTCGGTGTGGCGGGGCGGCACGCTCGATGCAGTGCTGAGCGGGCTCGCGGCGCTGGCGCTGGCCTCGCCGGCGTTCCTCACCGGGCTGCTGGCGCTGTTTCTATTCGCCGCGCGGTTACGATGGCTGCCGGCGGGAGGGCTGATCACGCCCGGTGAGGTCAGCGGCGGGGGATGGGGGTGGCTCGATGTCGCGCGCCACCTCGTGCTGCCGGCCTCGGTGCTGGCGGCGGCGCAGGTGGCGGTGCCGCTGCGGTATATGCGCGCCGCGATGATCGAGAGCCTGGGGGCGCAATATGTGCGCACGGCGCGGGCGAAGGGGCTCTCGCCGGCGCGGGTGGTGCTGGTGCACGCGCTGCGCAACGCGCTGCTGCCGGTGGTGACGCTGACCGGGGCGACGATCGGCACCGCGATCGGCGGCGCGGTGTTCGTCGAGAGCGTGTTCGACTGGCCGGGGATGGGATCGCTGCTGGTGAGCGCGGTCTCGGCGCGGGATTATCCGCTGGTGATGGGGATCGCGCTGGTGGTGGGCGCGTTCGTGCTGCTGGCGAACCTGGTGACCGACATCGTCTATGGCGCGGTCGATCCGCGCATCCGGATCGCGTGATGCGCTGGCGGCGCGCGCTGCGGCGGCCGGGCGGGATCATCGGTGGCGGGTTCATCCTGCTGCTGGCGGTGGCGGCATGGGGATTGCCGCCGCTGCTCGGGCTCAACCCCGATGCGGTCGATCTCGCGGCGCTGCACGCGGCCCCGAGTGCCGCGCACTGGCTGGGCACCGATGGCGTGGGGCGCGACGTGCTGGCGCGGGTGCTGCAGGGGGCGCGCGTGTCGCTGGTGATCGCGACGGTGGCGGCTTCGATCTCGGCGGTGATCGGGTTTCTGGTGGGCAGCGGGGCGGCGTTCGGCAGGGTTGCCGATGTGGTGTGCATGCGCGCGGTCGATCTGGCGATGACGCTACCGCCGGCGGTGCTGCTGCTGGTGCTGTCGGCGATCGTGGGACAGGGGGAGCGGCCGACGACGATCGTGCTGGCGCTGCTGTCCTGGCCGCTGCTGGCGCGGCTGGTGCGGGCCAGGCTGCTCGAACTGCGCGAGCGGGAGTTTGTGCTGGCGGCGCAGGCGGCGGGGGCGGGGGTGATGCATATCCTGCGCCGGCACGTGCTGCCGAACATGGCGGATATTCTGATCGTTTATGTAACGTTACAGATTGCCACCAATGTGCTGATGGAGGCGGGGCTTTCGTTTCTGGGGCTCGGTGTGCCGCCGCCGACGGCGACATGGGGAAACATGCTGGGCGAGGCGCGCTCGCTCGATGTGCTGACGCTCTATACCTGGCAATGGATTGCGCCGGGGGCAGCACTGCTGGCGACGACGCTGGCGATCGGGCTGCTTGGCGAGGCGGTGCGCGCGGGATTCGATATCGGAAACGGGTAGAAGGAACTCATGACGATGACGCAAGGAAAGACGATTGCGGGCGTGGTGCCGCCGGTGGCGACACCGCTCGGTGCGAGGGGGGAGCTCGACCGCGGGTCGCTGGGGCGGCTGATCGAGCATTTGATCGGCGGGGGTGTGCATGCGCTGTTTCTTCTCGGCTCGACGAGCGGTGTTGCTTTCCAGGGCGAGGCGGAGCGCGCGCGGCTGCTGGAGGCGGCGATGCCGATGGTGGGGGGACGGGTGCCGGTGCTGGTGGGCGCGATCGACCCGGCGACGTCGCGGGTGATCGGGCATGCGAAGGTTGCGAAGTCGCTGGGGGCGGACGGGCTGGTGGTGACGGCGCCGTTCTATACCCGCACCAGCCAGGCGGAGATCGGCCGGCATTTTCGCGCGGTGCGCCAGGCGGTGGATTTGCCGGTCTACGCCTATGACATTCCGGTTTCGGTGCACAGCAAGATCGAGTTCGACACGCTGCTGGGGCTGGCGGGGGACGGGACTATCGCCGGGCTCAAGGATTCCTCGGGGGATGAGAACAATTTCCGGGATGTGATCCTGGCGACGCGCGAAATGCCGGGGTTTTCGGTCATGACGGGCTCGGAACGGACGGCGGATGCAGCGATGCTGATGGGGGCCGACGGGATCGTGCCGGGGCTCGGGAATGTCGATCCGCGCGGCTATGTGCGGCTCTATGAGGCGGCGAAGCGGGGCGACTGGGCGGTGTGCGTGGCCGAGCAGGACCGGCTGGCGCGGCTCTATGGCATGGCGAAGGTGGCGACACCGCGGGCGAGCCTCGGCTCCTCCGGCGTGGGGGCGTTCAAGGCGGCGCTGCAGACGCTGGGGGTGTTCGCCACGCGGGCGATGCCGGAGCCGCTGGAGGCGCTGACGGATGCCGAGGCGGAGACGGTCGCGCGGATGCTGCAGGAGGCGGGGTTGCGTTAGCCGCCTGGCCCGGCTCTGCTTGTGTTCGCGGCCCGGCCCGGTGGGCCGTGACCCGGTGTCGGGCTTTCGCGTGGGGAGCGGATGGCGGCGTATCGGAAAGTGCTGATCGTCTGCCCTGCCCTCACCCGGACCGGCGGGCCGGAGGCGCTGCATCAGCTTGGGCGTGCGCTGCTCGATCGGGGGCAGGACGCGGCGATGGTCTATGTCGCCGATGACGAGGCGTGGTTTTCCTTCGGCGACGGCGGGGCGGAGGTGCCGGCGTTGCCGGGGCTGATGCCGGATGCCTACGCGCCCTATGCGGTACCGCGGGCGACGATGATTCCCGATGCGGCGGATGTGGCGGTGGTGGTGCCCGAGATCTGGCCATGGCTGGTGCGGCGGTTTCGCCGCGCGGCGGTGCATCTCTGGTGGCTCAGTGTCGATAACGGGGTGGAACGGCTGCGCGCGGCGGGCGGGCTTGCGGCGCTCGGCGGGCGGTGCGTGCATCTATGCCAGTCGCGCTATGCGCTGGACTGGCTGGCGGCACGGGGCGTGCGGGGGGCGATGCTGTCGGATTATACCGCGCCGGCGATGGCCGTGCGGCCGGAGGAGCTGGCGGGGCGGCGCGAGGCGCGGGTGCTGTTCGCGCCGCGAGGGCGGGCGTTTGCGCTGTGGCTGCGCGAGCGTGTGCCGGAGGTGGAATGGCGGGAGCTGGCGGGGCTGGCGCCGGAGGCGGTGCGTGAGCTGTTCCTGACCTCGCGGCTCTATGTCGATTTCGGCGCGCACCCCGGGCGCGACCGGATGCCGCGCGAGGCGGCGATGCTGGGCTGCTGCGTGATGACCGGACGGCGGGGGGCAGCGGGGAATTCGGTCGATGTTGCTATACCGGATCGTTACAAATTCGGTGAGACCTGGCTGGCGGCACGGGCGGTGCGGCGGCTGGTGCGCGAATACCCGGCCCGGGTGGGGGATTTCGCGACCTATCGCGCGGCGATCGCGGGGGAGCGGGAGGTGTTCGCGCGCGAGGTGGCTGCGGTGTTCGGGCAGGCGGCGGAGCGGGTCTGAGCAGGCTGGGCACGTTGGTCGCGTTGGGCCGACGGTTCGCCGGCGGCCTCGGGATTTTGTCTTTTCAACCGGGCCCGGGTTGCGATAGGGTTTTCGAAGCGAGACATCTTGTCTACAGAACACATGCTGATGTTTGTGTAAAAAATAGGTTTGTTTCATGGATTACGGAACGAATATCAAGGCCGCGCTCAAATTCCTGCGCGGCAACGATCCGTCGAAGGTTTGCTACCTCTTCATCTATCCCGGTAACGCGACCGGCGACCTGGCGCATGTGCTGCCCGTTGTCTCAAAAGATCCTCGCTACCGGGTGCTGATCGTTGACGGAAAGCCATCGGCGACGGCGGCGACCACCGAGGGGGTGAAGAAGATCGGCAACGTCATGACGCAGCAATTCGGGATATCGTACAACCAGGTTGCGCGCGCCACCTCGCTCCTCAAGAACAATGAGGCGAAGCAGATGTCGGCGGTGATCGCCGATGCGAGGGACGAGGCGGGTAAGCTGAACCCGAAATTCGACCGGATTTTCCAGCTCGCGGATTCCAGCAAGATCCTGCGCGCGATGTTCCTCGGCGATGCGAATCCCGGCTTCTCCAACAATGAGTTGCGCAAGGCGCCCGACCTGTCGGTGACGTATGGCACGGCGACGGTTCGCAAGGTTCTTTACGGTCAGTTTGGTGCCGACGCACCGAAAAGCAGCATTCCGATCTCCAGTTTCTACCAGATCATCAAGAACGCCGGCGTCACCGCCGACGACATGAGCAAGCCGCTGCTGGTGCTGTGGGGGCGGAAGGCGAAAAAGCCCGGTGACGGCGGGGTTCACTACGACCTCAATCATAGCCATACGGCATGGTCGCAGGTCGCGGAACGATGTCTCGCGGAGGGGTACAGCGTCTTCGTTGTCGGGGAGTTCCCTCGCGAGAAGTGGGAACAGCATGAGAGGTTCAGGGGTTCGCATTACCTGGGCGACTTCTATAGCGATCCGCCGCTGACCCGGTCCATGCAGCTTTGCTTTTTTGACTATGTTCGTGAGCTTCTTGAATGGCATGGCGGAACACGCTTTCTGCATTTGGGAATGCGTAGCGGCGGCCTGGATTTCTACGGTCTGGCCGGCCAGCCAATTCTCTACGTGGCGACCGAGCAACTGTCCAACGAGAACCGCCTGGTCGGTGACGAGCGGATGAAGGGGGTGACGACGGCGCTGGCCGGCAAACCCGCCATGCAGTTCGACCGTTTCATCGCATCCCGCCAGCCGAAGCGATGGACCACCGAGGGAGACGTGGTGAAACGCGACGAGACGCGCAAGACGAACGAGACCAGCGGCGGGTTTTTGAAGAACGATCTCGACGCCCTGATCGCCCAGATAAAGCAGCGGCTGCGAATGCCGGAACTCCTCCTCGACAGCTGAATGGCATCGATGACGCCGCGCCGTTCGGGCCTCACGGGGTGGGGTTGGCGGGCGGCGCGCTAGGCGTGGTCGGCCTGCCAGGCACGCGTGTGCCCGCCAGGCGCGGGCGGCCCGCTAGGCGCGGGCGAGGTAGCCGCCGTCGACGGGGATCGCCGCACCGGTGACGAAATCCGAGGCGGGCGAGGCGAGGAAGACGGCGGCGCCGGCGAGATCGGCGGGCGTGCCCCAGCGGGCGGCGGGGGTGCGGGCGAGCACCGCCTCGTTGAGGCCGGCGACCTGGGCGCGGGCACCCTCGGTGAGTTCCGTGTCGATCCAGCCGGGCAGGATGCAGTTGGCCTGGATGTTGTCCTTCGCCCAGGCGGTGGCCAGCACACGCGTGTATTGCAGGATGCCGCCCTTGCTCGCGGCGTAGGCGGCCATGTGGGGCGCGGCGAGCTGGGAGGCGACGGAGCCGATGTTGATGACCTTGCCGCGCCCGGCACGGACCAGGTGCGGATAGGCCAGGCGGCAGAGCAGGAAGGCGGAGGTGAGGTTGGTGTCGAGCACACGGTGCCACTCCTCCGGCGTCAGCGCCTCCGGCGTGTTGCGCGCGGCGATGCCGGCGTTGTTGACCAGGATGTCGAGCCGGCCGAAGCGGGCGATGGTGGCCTCGATGAGAGCGGCGCAATCCGCCTCGCGCGCGACATCGGCGCGGTGGAAGGCGGCGGCGATGGATTGTGCGGCCCCCTGCCCTTTCGCTTCGTTCCGGCCGGCGAGCATGATTTCGGCGCCGGCCTCGCGCAGGCCGCGCGCCATGCCGAGGCCGATGCCGCCGTTGCCGCCGGTGACGATGGCGACTTTTCCCGTGAGATCGAACAGGTGCATGGCGAACCCTTTCGTCGTTTTGGTTCACGCGAGGTAAGCGCGGCGTAAGCGATGCGGCCGGACACCTCTGCCGTGATAAGGAACGAGGATCATGCGGCTGCTGGTGGTGGAAGACGAGTCCGAGCTTGCGATGCTGCTGCGCCAGGCGCTGGAGCGGGCGGGATTTACCGTGGACAGCGTGGCCGGGCAGGCCGCGGCGGAGGACCATGTCGCGGTGGCCGAGTATGCCGCGATTGTGCTCGACCTCGGGCTTGCCGACGGTGACGGGATGGCGCTGCTGCGCACGTTGCGGCGGCAGCGGGCGGCGGTGCCGGTGCTGATCCTGACGGCGCGGGACGGGCCGGAGGACCGGGTGGCGGGGCTGGATGCGGGGGCGGACGATTATCTGGTCAAGCCGTTCCACATGCCGGAGCTGGTGGCGCGGGTGCGCGCCCTGCTGCGCCGGCCCTCGGCGGTGCTCGATGTGACGCTGGGGTTTGGCGACGTGGTGCTGGAGACCGACAGCCGGGTGGTGCGGGTGGGCGAGGGCGTGCTGGCGCTGTCGCCGCGCGAGACGGCGCTGCTGGAGCAGTTGCTGCGGCGCGGCGGCAAGGTGGTGCCGCGCGAGTCGATCGAGCAGAACCTGTACGGGTTCGACACGCCGACCGGGCCGAACGCGCTGGAGGTGCTGGTGCACCGGCTGCGCCGGCGGCTGCAGGAGGCGGGGGCGAAGGCAGGCATCCACACGATCCGCGGTGTGGGCTATCTGCTGGCGGATGGAGAATAGTCGTCGGAGGACGCGCCGCTGGACGCTCGCGGGGAGGCTGGCGCGGCGGCTGGCGGCGGTGGTGCTGGTCTCGACCGCGCTCGGTGCCGCGATCGCGGTGTGGCGCAGCACGGAGGCGGTGCGCTCGGCGCTGCCGGAGCTGGAGTTCGACGCCGATCACGGCAAGATGCGGCTGTTCGAGCACCAGAAGCTCGAGCATATCCTGAAGGTGTTGCCGGGGCCGTTCAGCCCGGTTTTCGTGTGGCTGCTGCTCGGCTCCGGCGCGGTGGTGGTGGCGAGCGGGGTGGCGACGCTGCGCCTCGCGCTGCGGCCGCTGAACCGGCTTTCCGCCGCGGCGGCGCTGGTCGGGCCGGAGCACCCGGGCGTGCGGCTGCCGGAAGCGGGGCTGCCGGGGGAACTGGAACCGCTGGTCGGCGCCATCAACACCGGGCTGGCGCGGCTGGAGCGGGCGATCGAGGCGCAGCGGCGGTTCGGCGGCGACGCGGCGCATGCGCTGCGCACGCCGCTGGCGGTGCTGACGGCGCGCATCGACCTGATGGCGGATGACGCGGCGAAGACGGCGCTGCTGGCCGATGTCGACCGGATGGGGCGGCTGGTGGACCAGATGCTGCGGCTGGCGAGGCTGGAAGGCATGCCGCTGGAGCGGCCGGGGCCGGTGGATCTGCGCGCCGTCGCGGTGGAGGCGGTGAGCGCGCTGGCGCCGCTGTCGGTGGCACGGGGGATCGAGTTGTCGCTGGAATCCGAGGGCCAGGCGGTGGTGGCGCGGGGCAACCGCGACGCGCTGCTGCTGGCGGCGCAGAACCTCATCGAGAACGCGCTGGCGCATGGGCCCCGCGGCAGCCGGGTGGAGGTGCGGACTGCGGGGCCGGCGACGCTGCTGGTGCTGGACCGGGGCCCCGGGGTTGCCGAGGCGGAGCGGGCGACGATCTTCACGCGGTTTCGCCGCGGCAGCGCGCGGGCGCAGGATGGCGCGGGCGTTTCGGGGGCCGGGTTGGGGCTCGCGATCGTGGCCGAGATCGCCGCGGCGCATGGCGGCAAGGCGCGCGCCGACGGGCGACCGGGGGGTGGGGCGGTGTTCAGCCTGGAGCTTGGCTGAGGCGCCCCAGGATGCCCGAGCGGACGCGCGCCACCGCCAGCGCCGCGAGACCGAAACCCAGCAGGAGCAGCGAGGGCGGTTCCGGCACGTTGGATGGCGGGGATTGCACGGAATAGGTCAGCGAACAGGCCTACGGGAAACTATCGTTGGGCGTGATGTAGCCGCAGGAGTGGTTGTAGGAGAGGTTGATCAGCGAAAAACTCGTGGTGCCGGCCCCGAGGTCGCCCGGCTGCGGACGGACGCCGATGATGAAGCCGCTCAGCGCGCCGTTGGTGAAGTTGAGCTGGCTGGCCTCGGCATTGGCGGTGGAATAGTTGGTGCCATCGAGATTATAGCTGAAGTTGAGGAAATCATCGAGCACGCTCGAACTCGACAGGCTGCCGGTGCCGCCGGCGGGAATGATGGCGGCATTGTAGGAGAACTGACCCTGATAGGTCTTGCCGTCGAGTGAGCCGCTGGTGATCGTGGTGGTGAAGTCCTCCGTGACGATTTGCGGATTCACTTTCGTCAGGCTGACCGAGCAGTCGCCGGTCTGGTTCGCCGAGGAGGTGGTGTAGGCACAGTATCCGGTCGTCGCCGCGAGAATGTCTTCGGTGAACGGCTTGATGGTGGTGATGCCGCTGGTGTCGCCGCCGAAGCCGATGCCGGAGAGCTGCCCGTTCTGGAACGCAAGTTGGAAGACGCCGGTGTTGCTGAGATCATAGACCACGCCGTTCTGGCGGTAGGTCAGCGAAGCGACGTCGGGCAGGCCGTTGAGGTTCTGCAACGTGCCGGTGTAGCCGCTGGGTATGATCGAGCTGTCGAACGACAGGACTCCGTCCGCCGCAGTGTTGGCGAGAGGCCCGTCCTGAAACGCGGTCGTGAGGTCGTAGACCAGCAGGTTGGCATGGGCCGGCAAAGCGATGGCGACGGCGAGGAATAGCCCGCCGAGGATGGCCAATCCACGGCTGCGGCGCGATGTCGCCACGGTCTTCTCCCGCGTGATGAGACGAGGGAGTTAGTGAGCCACGAGGCGCGCCAAATGGCAACACGGGTCCGGGCACGATCACCGGGATCGGGGGTCAGTCGTCGGTATGGGCGCGGCCGGCTTCGTGTTCGGGGCGATGCGCGTGGTGCTCGCCCTCCGACCCGCCCTCGCAGCCGCCGTCGCCGCGTGGCCGCAGGCCCGGGATCTGAACCATGCCCGCAGCGGCGTCCAGGGTCGCGGGCGATGCGGCGGTGGCGATCGTCGCCGGCGCCATGATCGCCGGTTGGGGCGTGTTGGCGAGGCTGGCGCCGCGGCGGCAGGCACCGCCCTCGCGGCCGCCATCCGCGTGGGCCTGGGGGGCTGTCGCGACGAGGACGGGGGCGACGAGGGCGGCGGCGAGGATGAGGGCGGGGATGGTCGCGGCTGCGATGTTGCGTGGGCGCGTCGGTACGTCTGCGTCTCGGGCGCTGGAATTGCGCGTCGCCGGGCTGGGTGAACGTTTCATGATTGTTTCGAGATGGCCGCGCCGGAGGGTTCGCCGTGGTCGTGTCCGCCCGGCGGTGGCGAGGCCGGCTTGCGGCCGGTGATCATGGCGCGAATCAGGTTTTCGCGGTGCTGCACGCTGGCGACGAGGACGCCGAGGACATGCACGCCGATCATCAGCAGCAGCAGGTGCGCCGAGATGTGGTGCAGGTGGTCCACCCAGGGGACGCCGTAGAAACGATTCGTCTCCGACAGCCAGCCGCTGCCGATGACGACCAGGAGCATGACCAGGATGGCGATGACCATGGCGCCGCCGGCCGGGTTATGGCCAAGATAGCGGCGGGCGCGGCCATGGCGCAGATCCGTGAGATAGGCGCTGATGGTACGCGGGTGGCGGACGAAATCCGTGAAGCGGGCGTGGCGCGTGCCGACGAAGCCCCAGACGATGCGCGCCAGCACCAGGACCAGGATGATGTAGGAGAGCGGCTGGTGGATCCACTGGAAATGCGGGGTGATGAACACGATCGCGAACAGCGCGACCGTGGTCCAGTGGAAGACGCGGACGAACCGGTCCCATACCGGTATCGTCCGTTCCTCCCGCGGTTGCGGCGTGGGCAAGGCTAGTGGCCGGGCTGGATGGCGCCGGTGGCGCCGTTCAGTTCGAGGGCAAAGCGTTTGCCGTGGGCGTCGATGCCCTTGGCCTCGTAGCAGCCATTGTGCTGGGTGATACCGTGGATGGTGGTATAGCCGTGGGCGACCAGCATCGCCTTGATCGCCGCCGGCGTCATCAGCTTGCCGGTGACGTGGCAGGATTGCTCGGCGTGGGCGAAGGGCGCGGCCGCGAGGGCGATACCCAGGGCCAGCGCGGGGAGGGCGAGAAAGTTTACGGCACGAAACGTCATCGAGAAGGCTCCGGTTGTTGAGACGGGCGGGTTTTGCCGCGAGGCGCTTACGCGCCGCTTACCCGCCCGTGCTGGGATGGGGTTTCGGCTGGGATGGGGTTTCATGCGCGGCAATCCGTGGTTTGATGCTTGACCGGACGCGCGCGCGTGCCTGAGCGTGAACAGACGCCGGCGATGCGCGGCGAGCGATGCCGTCGTTGGCAACGCCCGGGCTTGCGATGGTGTGGCGGCGATGGCGGGGCTGGCGATGGGGTGGCGCCGGCACTGCCTCGCGACAAGGAAGGAGATGACGCTGAACGTCGACGAAACCCCGCCCCAGGGACCGCCGCTGCGGCTGATGCTGATCGGGCTGCTGATCGCGGTGGTCGGCACCGCGACGCTCGGGCTGATCTGGGGCGTGACCTACCGGGAATTGCAGGCGGAGAGCGCCGTGGCGCAGCAGGACGCGCGGGCGGTGACCGGGGCCATGGTGCAAGCGATCGCCGATACGGTCGCCTCGCGTCTGGCGGCGGCGGATGTGCTGCTGGGCCGGGTGGGGCGCGGGCCGGGGGCGGCGCTGCTCGGGCTGCCGGCGGCGCGGCGGCTCGGCGTGGTGGGGGTGGCGGCGCTGGATGCCGGGGGACGGATCGTGCGGGCGGCGGGGGTGGCGATACCGCCGGGCATTCCCGGCAAGGCGCGCGGCCTGGCGCCGGGGGCGCTGCCCTATGTCGACGCGCCGGACGCGCTCGGGCGCGTCGAGGTGGTGCGTCCTGTGCGCGGCGGGGCCGGGGGGCGCGGCGGTCTCACACCGGGGAACATGGCACCGGGGAACATGGCACCGGGGAACATGGCACCGGGGAACCAGACATCGGGGAACCTGGCGCCGGGGAACCAGACAACGGGGCAAGGGACGGCGGCGCCGGGCCGGGTGGCGTTCGTGGCACTGCTGATGCCGGCGCGGCGGCTGGTGGGGGTGGTGCCGGCGCTGGCCGGCGCCGATGCGGCGGCGATGCTGGTGGGCAGCGACGGGCG
>JAJXXT010000126.1 GCA_021780935.1 Pseudomonadota bacterium | reverse complement strand
GCGGGCAGATCCTGTTCGCTGGCGACCATGCAATGCCTGCGCTCACGCATCTTTCTATCACGTGACTAGCACGGAGTGGCTCCGAAGGGGCCAATGATCGGGTCGGGAGATCGGGGATCGCGGTCGGGCTGACGGCCGGTCGCCTTGGCTGCGCCGAGGGAGAGCGCATGGTGTGAGTCAGAAACTGGCACAACTGGGGGTCGATGTGACAGGCGCAGGGAGGAACACGCGGCGGTCAAACGAGCCGTGGTTGTAGTCGGAATTTCGTTGACCCAATAAGCTAAGTTGGATAGCGTTGCTGTTACGCAATGCACGCGCGGTGCAGCGTGGGGCGCACCAGCGGCCAGAGCCCAATCCCTTTCTTCGCGAAAGATGAATGCCATGGCGCAGACCTCGCAGACGACCGACACCTGGACTGGCGGCGACGGCGACTGGTTCAACGGAGCAGACTGGTCGATTGGTTACAGTCCCACTGCGAGCAACATCGTGTCGCTGCAGAGTGGCAACGCGACCTTCATCACGGTGACCTACGACCCGTTCACCGACAGCAAGCCGTTGGCGAACAGCGTCGCCTCGCTCTCGTCATCATCGCTGGTGAGCTTGATGGTGCAGTCGGGGGAACTGATCGTCACCAACGGTGGCAATCTCAGCCTTTCCGGTGCTCTGACGGTCGGATCGATCTATAATCCGTCCGGCACGCCGGGGCCGGTGGCGTTCGAGTTGGCAGGCGGCACCCTGACCTTGGCAGGAACGGTCGATAATGCGGCGACGATCGTGGTCGGCGGGAATGGGAGCGCTGATCTCATTCTCGCTGGCGAGTTGACCAACGATTTCGGCAAGCTTGAGATCGGTGCGGGCGGGACACTGGACGTGACGTCGTCCCAGCCGATTACCGGCGGCGAGACGTTCGACTTTCTCGGTGGTTTGGGCACGCTCGAAGTCGCGTCGATTCTGAAATTCAACGCGCCGATCGTTGGTTATTCGGCGGGGTCGTCGATCATCCTGACGGGCTTCCAGTATTCGGCGGGCGACAGCTTCACCTACCAGGGGACCTCGGCGCAGGGTCATCTGGTCCTATATTCCGCCGGCGCGCCCATTGGCGCTTTCAACTTCCGCGGCAATTATACCGCAGCGAATTTCCAGCTCAGTGCGGCGCCAGGTTCCAGTCCCTTCGCGGGCGCTCTCGAGATTTCGATGCCGTGCTTCGCATCCGGCACGCGGATTGCGACCCCGGATGGTGAAGTCCCGGTCGAAGCGCTGCGTGAAGGCGACCTGGTGGTGACGCACGCGGGCAAGGTGCGGCCGGTGGTCTGGATTGGCCATACGCATCTGGACTTCAGGCACCATGCGCGACCGGAGGCGGTTCGGCCCATCCGCATCGCACCGCACACGTTCGGACCCGGCCGGCCAGCGCGCACGCTGGTGCTATCGCCCGGCCACGCGCTTTTTCTCGATGGCGTGCTGGTCGACGTCGAGAAGCTGGTGAACGGTGTGACCATCGTTCAGGACAGGGGCATTGGCTCGGTTACGTATTTCCATGTCGAGCTCGAGGAACACGATGTCCTGATCGCGGAGGGTATGCCGGCCGAGAGCTATCTCGATACCGGCAACCGGCATCAGTTCATGAACGACGGCAACATCGTCGCGCTCCATGGCGATATCGGCCGAGGGTCCAAGGCGGCGGCAGCGTGCTATCCGGTCGTGGAATCCGGTCCGATCGTTGCCGCCATCCGGGCCCGGCTCATTGCCGATATTGAGGCCTCGAACTTCCGCCTGGAGGAGACACCGGAGCTGCGTCTGCGTGTCGGGCAGCGGCTGCTGCTGCCGGTTGAATCGGATGGCATGCGGTTTTGGTTCGAACTCCCGCCCGGGGACAGCGATGTGTATGTGCAGTCCAGGGTATGGACGCCGGGCGGCGTGTGGGCGACGGACGAGGACATGCGGCGGCTCGGCGTGCGGGTCGACCGGATCACGCGCTACACGAGGCGCGGCGCGTCGGCGATCATGCTCGATGACCCGGCGCTCGGGACTGGGTTCTACGGCGTCGAGCGCGATGAGGATGGGCACATCTCGCGCTGGACGAATGGCGAGGCGCTGTTGCCGCGCCCGCTCCTGACCGGGGCCTACGCCCTCGAGATTGTCCTCGCGGCGAGTGGGCTCTATTGGGCACGGCCCGCTGCACGGCCGGCGCGGCGTCTCAGCGCTTAGCCCGCCGCTTAGACGCCCGCAGACGGCACCCGCAGACGGGCACCCGCAGACGGGCACTGGGGCTAAAAGGGCTGGAGCAGCGGCCGGGTTGGTGTCCAGTATGGGGAGCGTGCGGGGTTTCGTGGCATACTCCGCCCGGTTAACCGGCTCGGAGTCCTGCCATGATCAATCTGGTCCCGCTCACGGAAGGGGATTTCGCCCCGTTCGGCACCGTTGCCCCGCTGGCGCGCGGCCGGATGCGGTTCGGGCTTGTCGATGAGTTGCAGAATTTGCGCGCTCCGGCCCGTCCGCATCTCGATTTTGCGACGTTGGCGATGAAGCCGCTACCAATGGACGCGACCCTGATGGAGCGGCATGCGACGTCCTCGCAGAGCTTCGTGCCAATTGACGCGGCTGCCTATCTCGTCCTGGTCGCGCCGGCGGACGCCGGTGGCAGGCCGGACATGAGCCGGGCCCGCGGTTTCGTCGCCGCATCCGATCAGAGCGTGACCTATCGGGCCAATGTCTGGCACCACCCCGGTACCGCGCTCGAGCGCGACGGGCTTTTCGCGATCCTCACCTTCCGCGCGGGTGACGACGCGGACACCGAGTTCTTCACTCTGTCTGTCCCCGTGCGCGTCCTCGGCCCATGAACCGGATCGGGATCGATATCGGCGGCACCAAGATCGAGATCGCGGTGCTGGCGTACGACGGTGCCATCGTGTTCCGCCGCCGCGCCGCCATGCCGACGAGTTACGGGGCGGTTCTGGAGGCGATCGCCGGCCTGGTTCAGGCTGCCGAGGCCGTCACGGGGCATGCGGCGAGCGTCGGTGTCGGCTTCCCGGGCCGCGTCGACCCCGCCAACTGGCATGTCCGGGACGGAACCGCGCTCAACGGCCACGCAATCGACCGCGATCTGGCCGCGGCGCTCGGGCGCCCGGTGCGCGTCGCCAACGATGCCGTCTGCTTCGCCCTCAGCGAGGCGACGGACGGCGCCGGGCGCGGGGCGCGCGTGGTGTTCGGCGTGATTCTCGGCACCGGCGTCGGTGGCGGCGTGGTCGTCGATGCCCGGCCGATCCTCGGCGCCAACGGCCTCGCCGGGGAATGGGGCCATAATCGCTTTCCGTTCGAGGACCCAGCCGACCTTCCTGGCAAAGCCTGCTGGTGCGGCCGGCGTGGGTGCATCGAGACGGTGCTCTCCGGCGTTGCTCTCGCGCAGGCGTGCGATGGCCCCGCGGCCCACGACGCCAGCACCATCCCTGCGCGGGCGGCGGCCGGCGACCCGCGCGCGCAAGCCGCGTTGCGGCGCCATACTGGCAACTTCGCCCGCGCGCTGGCGGAAATCGTCAATATTTTGGACCCGGACGTGATCGTTCTCGGCGGCGGGCTTTCCAATATGGCGCACCTCTACAAGGATACCCCGGAGTTGATGCGCCAGTTCCAATTCTGTCGGCTTGGCCGGACCGAGATCCGGCGCGCTGTCCATGGGGACAGCTCCGGGGTCCGGGGTGCAGCGTGGCTCTGGCCGGACGATTGAGCGCGACGCCGGCGCACCGTGCCTGCCGCCGATAAGACATAGGCGGCAGGGCACGTCCGGCGCACGGGCGCTTACTCGGCGGCGATCGAGAGCGGGTTCGGAGCGCTCTTGCGGCGATCCTGGGCCGCAGTCAGGCGGGCCATCCGGCGCAAGTCCGATTCCGTCAGCCGCAATGCCGCATCGACCCAGATATCGGTGACGTCGAGCAGCTCCTCGAGGGTGATGGGGTTGATCCGGCGGCGGGCCTGGTAGACGGCCTCGTGGGCGTTATGGCGCCGCTGGTGCCGGTCGATGAGGTCGCGCACGGCGAGTTCGCCCATGCCGTCCTCGGCCACGACGTCGACCAAGCCCATGTCATGCAGTTCCTCGGCGGTGTAGGTGCGGCCGCTGAGGATCATGCGCTCGGCGCGCACGGCATCGAGTCGGCGCGAGAGGAAGCTGTAGGCGCCCATGCCCGGGAAGAGGTTGAACAGCACTTCCGGCAACCCGAACTTCGCGCTCTTTTCGGCGACGATCAGGTTGCAGGCCAGTGCTGCCTCGAAGCCGCCACCCAGCGCGTCACCCTGGACCAGAGCCACGGTGATCATCGGCAGGCCAAAACTGATGGAATTGTTGTATACGGCCTCGATGCAGTGATGCGCGTAGTGGCGCAGCGCGGAACGGTCGGCGGCGCGGATGCGGTCGGCGAAGAGGGCGAGGTCGCCGCCGAGGCTGAAGGCGCCGGGAATGCGGGAGGCCAGCACGAAATATTTGAGCTGGGTGGCGCCGCTTTGAGCGCGGCAGGCGAATTCCTGGCGGATGCCGCGCTGCATCGCCGTGATGTCGGCGAGGAGTTCGGGGCTGAAACTGGGCCGGCCGGCCGGCTTCATGAAGCACCAATAGGTGGCCACCTCCGGATCGATCGTTGTCTCAAGATGCTGGAAGCGGGTGAGGGCTTGGGCTTCCGGCAGATGAACGACCGCCGGTGCCGCAAATGAAGACACGTCTGGAGCCATGAGGGTCGCGTCGTTTCCCGCGCGATCGTTAACGTTTACATAGGTTTTCGGATGATAGGTCATGGAGTGATCTCCTCGGGCAGGGTATGGACGCAGGGGTTCCCTCGGGTGGATCGGACCCAAGCCGCCTCCCACCCGGGGCAGACGAACGACATCTTGAAGCGGTTGCGCGCATTTCGCCACTGAAATGCGTGCCAAAGCGCGCGAATCCTACGTGTGGTTGTATGATTTCGAGAAATGCACGCATTCGTACTGGCCCGCGGCTGGTTCAGCTGCGTTCCGCCATACAATCGTCGGTCGATTCCGTCGCGCGCGGCCAGCGTCGGCACGGCGATTCAGTGGCCGGGCTCAAGGCTGGACGCCGTATCCTCCCATTCCTCGTGCCAGGTGCGGCCCTCCCGCTCGACGAGGGCGATCGCGGCCGTCGGTCCCCAGCTGCCCGCCGAATATGGCCGCGGCGCTTCGGACGATTCGGTCCAGCCTTGCAGGATGGGCTCGACCCAAGCCCAGGCGGCTTCCACCTCGTCGCGGCGCATGAACAAGGTCGTGTTGCCGCGTACGGAGTCCATCAGCAACCGTTCATAGGCGTCCGGATAGCGCGTGCCGAACGCCTGTTCGAAGCTGATATCGAGTCGGGCCGGGCGGAGCCGGAGCCCACCCGGGCCAGGGTCCTTGGTCATCAGAGCGAGATGCATGCCTTCGTCGGGCTGCAGCCGCATGATCAGCTTGTTGGGTTGCAACTCCGCGGCCTCACGCGGAAACAGTGAGAACGGCACGCTTCGGAACTGCACGACGACCTCGGAGACCTTGCGCGGCAGGCGCTTGCCGGTGCGCAGGTAGAACGGCACGCCCGCCCAGCGCCAGGAGCGGATTTCCGTCTTCAGGGCGACGAAGGTCTCCGTGCGGCTCGGCCGTCCGAGCTCCGTGGCATACCCAGGCACGCCGCGCCCGTCGATCGCGCCCTGTGTGTATTGTCCGCGCACCGTGAGCTGGCTCGTTTCGTGTGGCGCGATCGGCCGCAGCGCGCGGAGGATTTTCAACTTCTCATCGCGAACCGCATCGGCGTCGAGCGACACGGGTGGTTCCATCGCCAGCAGGCAGAGGAGTTGCAGAAGGTGATTCTGCAGCATGTCGCGAAGCGCTCCGGCACGGTCATAATAGCCGGCACGGCCCTCGACGCCGACGCTCTCGGCGACGGTGATCTGCACGTGATCGATGACGTCGGCGGTCCAGAGCCGCTCGAAAATGGCATTGGCGAAACGCAGCGCCATCAGATTCTGGACCGTCTCCTTGCCGAGAAAATGGTCGATGCGGAAGGTCTGGCGCTCGGCGAAAATCTTGCCGACCTCGTCGTTGATCGCGCGCGCCGAAGCGAGGTCGTGGCCGATTGGCTTTTCCAGCACGAGACGCGCCTGGGGGCTCACCAGCCCGAAGGCGTGGAGATTGCGGCAGATCGGGCCGTAGAGATCGGGTGCGGTGGCCAGGTAGAACACACGGATCCGCTCTGGCGCCTCGGCGAGCAGCCGCGCCAGTGCTTCCCAGCCTTCGCTGGAGGTTCCATCGAGCGCAAAATAGCTCAGCCGCTCGCAGAACCGTTGTGGGTCGTCGCCCGCGAGCTCCTCTGCGGGCAAGTGCGCCTGTAGCGCCTCGAAGACCTTGGCCCGATAGGCCTCGGGCGTGATCGCCGTGCGGGCCGCCGCGATCACGCGGCTGTCGTGCGGCATCTGGGCATCGCGCCAGCGGCGGTACAGCGCGGGCATGAGCTTGCGCAGGGTGAGATCGCCGGTGGCGCCGAATACGACGCCATCAAAGGTCGCCACGGGAATGATCTGGGCCATCGCGGTTCTCCCTGCCGGCCGGGGGTGGCGGCCATGGTCGCGAGTGTGCGGGACTTGCGCACCCGCGCAAGCCACTGTCAGACGGTGACCGGTGGCGGCCGGATCGCTTTCGCCTCGTCGGCAGCCCGCCAGAGGTACCAGGCGGCCGCCGAACGGAAAGGGCTCCAGGCGCGACCGCGCTCGGCCAGTTCGCGGGGGCGTGGCTGGGTGGCGAGCTCATTGATCAGGCGCCAGCCCTCGCGCACGCCGTAATCGTCCACGGGCAGCACGTCTGGTCGCCCGAGGCTGAAGATCAACAGCATCTCGACCGTCCAGCGGCCGATACCGCGGATCGTGGTCAGCCGTGTGATCAGCGCTTCATCGTCGAGCCGGGTGGCAGCCCGGCGGTTCGGCACGGTGCCGTCCTCGGCGCGGGCAGACAGATCGCGCAGCGCTGCGATCTTGCTCGCGGAGAAGCCGCAACTGCGCAGCGTGGCCTCGGGCATCGCGAGCACGTCAGCCGGGGCAGGGAATGCGCCCTCGGGATGGAGCGCGAGGAAGCGATCCAGGATCGCTTCCGCGGCGCGAGCGTGCAATTGCTGATGGGCAATCGCGCGGAACAGCGCCTGATACGGCTCGCGCCGGCGGTCTGGCACCAGGCGCAGCGGGCCGACACGGCGGATCAGCGCGGCGAACGCCGGCTCCGTTGCGGCCAGGTGGCGTTGCGCGGCTCCCTTGCCCGTTCCGGCCCGGGCTCCGACTGGCATGTCCATGCGCCTTCTCCCGCGTTCCCGATTCAGGCGGACGGCTCGGCGATTCCTTTCCGCTTGGGTTTGGTCTAGAATCGCCTCAGTTGGAAGGCAACGTGGCATGACCTCAGCCAACCCGGTTCAACGCCGTATCGAGCGGTCGGAGCAGGAGCAGCTCGCCGAGGCTGCGCGGCAAACGGCCAGCCTCGCCGCGCTCGCCGTCACGCTTCTGCTCGTCGTCGTCGGGCTCTATCTGGTGCAGGCGCTGCACCGCAGCAGCGCGATGGAGGATTGCCTGATGGCCGGTCGGACGAATTGCGTCGAGCCGATCATGCTGCCGTGACGCCGCCCGGCCGGGTGCGCTAGAGCTGCCGGCATGCGATTCCACGAACAGCCGCCAAATTCCGGCCGCGGCCGAAGCGGACGCGACAGCTATCACCACGGCAATCTGCGCGAGGCATTGATCGCCCATGCCATCGACCTGATCGCCGAGCGTGGACCCTCCGGCTTCGCCTTCGCCGAACTGGCCCGCGCGGCGGGGGTCAGTCCCGCGGCGCCGTACCGGCATTTTCGCGACCGCAACGCCCTGGTCAGCGAAATCGCACGTCGCGGCTTCGATCGTCTGACCGATGCGTTGGCCGCGGCCTGGAATGGCGGCCGCCCGGACGCGCTCGCGGCAATCGAGGCCTGCGGGCGGGCCTATCTCGCATTCGCCCGCGCCGAACCGGCGCTGTATGCGGCGATGTTCGAGAACGCTTTGCCGGAGCCGGCGGAGCCATCACTGGTGCTCGCCGCCGACCGGGCTTTCCGCGTGCTGCGCCAGGCGGCCGCCGCCGCTTGCGAGCGGCTTCCTCAGGAGCGGCGGCCGCCGGCGTTGATGGTTGCGCTCCATCTTTGGTCGCTCGCCCATGGCATCGCTGCGCTATTCGTCGGCCGGGCGGGTACGGCGCGGCGCAAATTGCCGATGCCGGCCGAGGCGCTGCTCGAGGCCGGGGTGCTGATCTACTTGCAATCTCTGGGCCTTGCCGCGGGCCTCAGCGAGGCACCGATCACTTCGGCGTGAGGGACTTGACGCGGGCGTTCCCTGAAGCACCTAATGTGAATGTATTTAACATTGACATGGAGGGACCCATGTTTCTGACGGCCAAGCTCGACGAGTTCGGCAGACCGGCCTGGATCGGTGTGGCGGTTCTGGGCTTTCTCGTGTTCTGGCCTCTGGGCGTCGCGCTCCTGGTATTCCTGGCCTTGAGCGGACGGCTGCATGCATGTCGGTCCGAAGGGCCATGGCAGATGGCGGCACCGGGTCGATGGTACAGCGCGTCCGGAGGGCCGGTGGAGTCTAACGGCCAAAGCGGCCCAAGCCGTGCCTTCGGCTGTGGCTGGCGCCGTCGCCGCCACTCCGCGCCGCCGAGCGGCAACGCGGCCTTCGACGATTATCGTGCCGAGACCATCCGGCGACTCGAGGAGGAGCAGCGCGAGTTCATGGAATATCTCGAACGGCTGCGGCGAGCCAAGGACAAGGCCGAGTTCGATCAGTTCATGGCCGACCGCCGCCGCTCCGGGACGGCCGCGCCTGAGACTGGTCCGTCCGCGACCGACTGAAGGCGGCAATCGGCGGGCGAGGGCGGCTGCCCCCGCCCGCCCGACGCTCAGCCCGGCTTCACTTCGATCTTGCGCTGCTCCGCCTTGGCAGCGGGGGTTTTCGGCAAGGTCAGCTTCAGCACGCCTTTGGCGAACTCGGCGGTGACGTTGTTCCGATCCACGCCATCGGGGAGGGTGAAGGCGCGCTGGAACGTGCCGTAGCTCCGCTCCGAGAGATGGTAATTCGCGGTCTTTTCCTCGGTCTGCGACCGCTTCTCGCCCTTGATCACGAGCGTGTCCCCGGTCAGGGTCACCTCGACGTCCTTTTCTTCCAGGCCCGGCAACTCCGCGCTCACCGTATAGGCGGTGTCGCTTTCGCTGACATCGACGGCGGGCAGCAGGGCCCCGCTCACGCCGGCCGAGCGCATCGGCGGCTCCGCGTCAAACAGACGGGGCATCGGCGCGAAGCCGAAACCCGCCGTGAAGCGATCGAACAAGCGATCCATCTCGCCGCGCAGGACCCGCCACGGATCTGCCGGGTTCGTCGCTGCCGGGGCGGCGGAACGGCTCTGGACAGGAACATTGGTCATCGCATGCCTCCTGGTGCGCGTATGCGCACGCTGTCGAAATGCAGAACGTTGCGAAGAGTACCTACGCCGTTCGCAGGCGTAATTGATTTGGGTCAAGCCCTGCCGCGTTGCAATCTGCTTTCAGGGCAAGGCGGCCAATCGCCGGCCGAGAAGGTCGAAGAAACCGTCCGCGTCGAGACGCTCGAGGACGTGCGCATTGGCTGGTTGGCCCGTCAATTGCCACCGGTCGATATGCGTCCGCCCGCGCCCCTCTCCGTCGCTGGTCTCGATCCGCACTGCGCAGTCCCGCCCGCTGAAGAGGTCGGGACGCAGCAACCAGGCGATCGCGCACGGGTCGTGCAATGGCGCGCCATGCATGCGGGCCGGCGACGGTGCGGCGGCGAGGATATCGCAGGCCGCCCGCAGACAGGCATTTCTGCCGCACCTCCGCAGCGCCGCGATGCGGGAGGGCGTGACCAAGGCCTGCGCCGTGAGTTCGAGCGTGACCAGGGTGATCGGCCGGCCGCATGCCAGCACGATGGCGAGCGCTTCGGGATCGCTCCAGGCATTGAACTCGGCGGCCGGGGTCGCGTTTCCCTCGCCCCACGCGCCGCTCATCAGCACGATCTCCGCGATCCGTGCGGCGAGCGTTGGTTCCGTCGCCAAAGCGAGAGCGATATTGGTGGCCGGGCCGATGCCAATCAGGGTGAGCGGGATGGTGGCCGTGCGCAGCCGGGCGCGGATCGCGTCGGCGGCAAGGCCCGGCGCCGGCGGTCCGCCCGCCGGCAGCGAGACGCCGTTCAACCCGTCCTGCCCATGCACCCGCGCAGCGCTGGTGAAACGGCCCAGCAATGGCCGCGCCGCTCCGGCGTGCACCGGGACGCGAGCGCCGGTCAGGGAGACGACCGCTCGCGCGTTGCCCAGGGTCTGTTCGAGGCCGACATTGCCCCCCGCTACGGTGATCGCCTCGACGGAGAGTTCCGGTGATGCCAGCGCCAGCCAGAGCGCGACCGCATCGTCGGTGCCCGGGTCACAATCAATGATGACATGGTGCGTCACACCATTGCCCATGACGAAGCCGCCTCAGCCGCGAGGGCCGGCATAGGCCTCGATACGGTAGCCGTCCGGGTCGATGACGAAGGCCGCGAAGTAGTCCGGCCCATATTCGGGCCGGAGGCCTGGCGCACCGTTATCGGTCCCGCCGGCGGCCAGAGCGACGGCATGGAAGGCGCGGACCGCGTCGCGGTCGGGTGCGGCGAAGCAGACATGGAGACCTGAGCGGTGATCGGGAGTAACGGGATGCTCCGCCCGCACCACCCAAAAGACGGCGTCATCCGCTCCATAGCCACGGGTCTCGTTGCCGGCGTGCCTGCAGCGATAGCCGAGTGCCCCGAGAACTGCGTCGTAGAAGCGGCCCGCGACCGCCAGATCGCTCACACCGATCGAAAGATGGTCGATCATCGACGGTCTCCTGATCCCCGTTCACGCAGCGCGCAGCCGCCGACGCTGCCGGACGACGTGTCCTTACAGTCCGGTCTGATGCGGACCCGCCTCTACCACGCTTTGCCGCAGCAACGTCGACGTCCTCGATGGACACCGTATGGGCACCCCTCCGGAGCGCGCAAGTTCGGGCGCCAAGCGTGTCCGGCGGAGAGGGGCCTGGACACGCCGTCGTGATCGAGGGGCGCTGTTCGGACTGTTGGCACTTGGCGCGCGGGGCATACGTGGGCCCGCACGGCGTAGCCTCCGTGCGGATGTTCCGACGATATGCGGGCTAAAGTGGGACGACATCTTTTTCGCTCAGCCGACCCACTCTAGGTCTCTGTTTAATCACGTGATTCAGACCTGCGCCGATTCAACCGACGGTCATCACGCTCAAGGCGCAAAATGCCGCTTGACCGACGCATCGAGGGTCGGATATACGCATCTCCCTCAACCGACATCTGGTTGACCGAAAGCGCGCTGGGCCTGCCGAGGGGTGGGAACTGCCGGGTTCGGCTTTGTTCTTTGAAATTGGAATCTGGATGGAAGGGATACGTTGGCGGTGCCCTTGGCTTGTTTTGTTATCCTGATGGGTAGTGGGACGGGTGGTTTAGGGCTGTTGTTCTGGTTTCGGGGTGTTGGGTT
>JAJXXT010000094.1 GCA_021780935.1 Pseudomonadota bacterium | reverse complement strand
CGACAAGGCGCGCGGGCTAGACCGCGCTCTGTCGGAGCGTAGCGCAGCCTGGTAGCGCATCAGTCTGGGGGACTGGGGGTCGTGGGTTCAAATCCCGCCGCTCCGACCATGTTCCATGGAGCAGGATGGGGCGGCGTGACGCTGGCGAGCGCCGCGCGGCGCCTGGCCGTAACCGGGGCACGGCGCCGGCGAGGCGGCCGACGAAACCGCCGCGGATCACCGGACTGACGATGATCGCGGCGGCACGGCGGGTGAGGCGGCACGGCGGGTGAGGCGGCGCGGCGCTCGGGGGCGCCGTTCGGCACGATCCGTGGCGGTGAGGCTCAGACCGTCGCGGTCAGCGTCGCGGGCGGCGCGACCCGATGGCCAGGGCTCGCCTGGTGGGCAAGGGCGCCGCCGAGCGACGCGGCGAACACCATGCCCGCGACCATGATCTCGATCATCGTGCGTCGCATCGGCGGTCTACGGCAGATGTCGTGATGTTCATCCAGAGCAACCTCCGGTCCGCGTGAACCTGTCCGGTCTGGCTAGACCGGAGATAAGCTGCTCTAGAATCTAAGTTTCCCAGAGCAAGAAATCCGACCAGGTGATTCTATCTGGCCGGATATTGCTCTAGCGGTTTTCTGCGCCCGGCGGTGTCATCTTTTGTGCGCGCGGGGATGTTGTTAGGCTGGGTGCTTCGTGGCGCCGCGGCCGCTCGCCGCGGGGCCTGGCGGGAGAAGGCATGGCGAACTCATTGCATAATGCTATCATTCCGGATAAGCACGAAACGGGGCCGGCTGCGGATGCGGCGGCTGGCGCGGATGCCTCCTTGCCGGGGGGCGGGCAGGGACTTTCCGAGGCCGAGGCCGCGCGCCGCCGCGAGCGTTTCGGCCCCAACACGATACCGGAGCAGCGGCCGAGCGAGCTGCTGCGGTTCGCGCGCAAATTCTGGGGGCCGATCGCCTGGATGCTGGAGGCGGCGGCGCTGCTGCAGCTCCTGCTCGGCAAGCCCGGCGAAGCGGCGATCGTCTTCGTGCTGCTGGCGGTCAATGCCGCCATCGGCTTCATCGAGGAAGGGCGCGCGAGCCGGGCGCTCGACCTGCTGCGCCGGCGGCTGGTGGCGATGGCGCGGGTCCGCCGCGATGGCGCCTGGCGGACCGTTCCGGCATCGGAACTGGTTCCCGGCGATCTCGTGCACCTGCGCATGGGCGACCTCGCGCCGGCCGACATCGCCATCGGCGAGGGCAACGTGCTGCTCGACCAGTCGGCGCTGACCGGCGAATCCGTGCCGGTCGAGGCCGGCCCCGGTGCCCGCGCCTATGCCGCCGCCATCGTGCGCCGCGGCGAGGCGACCGGCGTGGTCACCGCGACCGGCGGCTCCACCTTCTTCGGCCGCACCGCGGAGCTGGTGCGCACGGCGCACGCGAAGAGCCATCTGCAGGCGACGATCCTCGGCATCGTGCGCATCCTCGCCGCCGTGGATGGCGTGCTGATCGCGCTGCTGCTGCTCTACGCCGCCTGGGCCAACCTGCCACTGCGCGATGTGCTGCCGTTCGCGCTGATCCTGCTCGTGGCCTCGGTGCCCGCGGCGCTGCCCGCGACCTTCACGCTGGCGACGGCGCTCGGCGCGGCGGAGCTGGCGCGCGAGGGCGTGCTGACGGCGCGGCTGCAGGCGATCGAGGAGGCCGCGGGTATGGACGTTCTCTGCACCGACAAGACCGGCACGCTGACCGAGAACCGGCTGCGCCTGGCCGCGACCCGGCCGCTCGGCGGCACCAGCGAGGCCGAGCTGCTGGAGCGCGGCGCCATGGCCTGCGACGCGGCGACGCAGGACCCGATCGACCTCGCGATTCTTGCCGGCGCCGGAACCGCAGCCGGGGACGAAAACGTCACGGCTTCGCAACGGATCGGCTTCGAGCCGTTCGATCCGGCGCGGCGCTACTCGCTCGGCCGGTTTACCCAGGACGGCGCCGAGGTGCTCGCCGCCAAGGGCGCCGCGGAGGCCGTTGCCGCCCTCTGCGAGGCACCGCCTGCCTTCGCGGCGGCGGAGCAGGAACTGGCGGCGACGGGCGCGCGGGTGCTGGCGGTCGCCGCCGGGCCGGCCAAGGGGCGGATGCGCTTCCTCGGCCTGCTGGCGCTCGAGGATCCGCCGCGGGCCGATTCCGCAGCCCTGGTCGCCGGGCTGCGCGCGCTGGGCGTGCGCGTGGTGATGGCGACCGGCGACGCGCTGCCGACCGCCGCCGCCATCGCCCGGCGGGTCGGCATCGAGGGCGGCACCGGCGACGCGGCGGAGCTGGAGGGAGCGGGCGATCCGCTGCGCCTGGGCGTGTTCGCGCGCGTCCTGCCCGAGCACAAGATCGCGCTGGTGCGCCGGCTGCAGGCGGCGGGCCACGTGGTCGGCATGACCGGCGACGGGGTGAACGACGCGCCGGCGCTGCGCCAGGCGGAGGTGGGAATCGCGGTCGCGAGCGCGACCGACGTCGCGCGTGCGGCGGCCAGCATCGTGCTCACCTCGCCCGGGCTCGTCGATGCGCTGGCGGCGGTGCGGATCAGCCGGGCGATCTACCAGCGCATGCTCACTTACACCATCAACAAGATCATGAAGACGCTGGAAATCGCAGTTTTCCTGTCGCTCGGCGTCATGCTCACCGGGCAGTTCGTGATCACCCCGCTGCTGATCGTGCTGTTGCTGTTCACCAATGATTTCGTCACCATGACGATCGCCACCGACCACGTCGTGCCCTCGCCGCAGCCGGACCGCTGGGACGTGCGCGGGCTGATGACGACCGGCGGGGCGCTCGCCGCCGGCGTGCTGGTACTGTCCTTCACTGTCTTCTTCGCCGGGCGGGACTGGCTCGGGCTGCCGCTGGCGCAGTTGCAGACCGTGGTCTTCGTGATGCTGGTCGCGACCGGGCAGGGCAATGTCTATCTCGTGCGCGAGCGCGGCCCGTTCTGGCGCTCGGCGCCGAGCCGCTGGCTGGTGGCGAGTTCGGCCGCCGACCTCCTGGTGGTGGTGACGATGGCCAGCACCGGCGTGCTGATGGCACCGGTCGCGCTGCCGCTGCTGCTGGCGCTGCTCGGCGTCGTCGCGGCGTATCTGCTGGTGCTGGACCGGGTGAAATTGTGGCTGTTCAGTCGGATCGCGTTCGCGTAACGGTTGGCGCCGCAACGCAGCAACGAGGAAACCTGCCGATGCTCGAACGCCGCGCCTGGGTGCCCGAGGCCTGCGAGCGCTATGTCCAGGAGATTGCCGCCGAGGTCGCGGCTGGCGACGCCGAGGCCAACGAGCGGCGGCTGCTGTCGCTGGTCGCCGAGAACCGCAGCATCCACGAGCGCGACTGCGTCAACCTCAACCCTGCCGGCAACGTGATGAACCCCAAGGCCGAGGCACTGCTCGGCGCCGGGCTCGGCTCGCGCGCCTCGCTCGGCTATCCCGGCGACAAATACGAGATGGGGCTCGAGGCGGTCGAGCGGATCGAGGTCATGGCCGCCGAACTTGCCGCGGAGGTGTTCGGCGCGCGCTTCGTCGAATTTCGCGTGCCGTCCGGCGGCCTTGCCAATCTCTACGTGTTCATGGCGACGGCGAAGCCGGGCGACAGCATCATCGCGCCACCGCCGGCGATCGGCGGGCACGTGACGCACCACGCGGCAGGAGCGGCGGGGCTCTATGGCGTGGTGACGCACCCGGCCCCGATCGATGCCGGCGGCTATACCGTCGATATCGAGGCGCTGCGCGAGCAGGCGCTGGCGGTGCGCCCGAAGCTGATCACCATCGGCGGCAGCCTCAACCTCTTTGCCCACCCGCTCCGCGCCATCCGCGCCATCGCCGACGAGGTCGGCGCCTATGTGCTGTTCGACGCCGCGCACATGTCCGGCATGATCGCGGGCCAGGCATGGCAGCAGCCGCTGGCCGAGGGCGCGCACGTGATGACGATGAGCACGTACAAGAGCCTCGGTGGCCCGGCCGCGGGCCTGGTGCTGACCAACGACGCCGAGCTGGCACGGCGCCTCGACGCCATCGCCTTTCCCGGCATGACGGCCAATTTCGACGCCGCCAAGACCGCGGCGCTGGCGATGTCGCTGCTCGACTGGAAGGAATTCGGCCGCGAATACGCCGCCGCGATGGCGGTGACCGCGAAGGCCCTGGCCGAGGAGCTGGCGATGCGCGGCGTGCCGGTGCACGCGAGCGGGCGGGGCATCACCACCTCGCACCAATTCGCCATCGAGGCGGCGCGCTATGGCGGCGGGCAGAAGGCGGCGAAGCTGTTGCGCCGCGCCGGCGTGCTCACCTGCGGCATCGGCCTGCCGATCGCGCCGGTGGAGGGCGACACCAACGGGCTCAGGCTGGGCACGCCGGAGATCGTGCGTTTCGGCATGAACGCCGGGCACATGAAGGAACTGGCCGGCTATATCGCCGAGGCGCTGGAGGGCAATCGCGCGCCGGAGGATGTCGCGCGCGACGTCGGCGCGTTCCGCCGCCGCTTCACCCGGCTGCATTACGTCCGCAGCTAGCCGGGCGGCGCGCGGCCCGCCGGGCTGGAGCCGGATCCGACCAGTCGCGATCATCCAGATGCAATCACCCAGATGCGATCATCGGGACGCAATCATCGGGCCGGATTTCTTGCTCCCGGAAACTTAGAATCCAGGGCAGACGGGAAGGTGCGGCGGGGGCCGGACGCGGGTGGCGATCACCCGTGCCACCATTTCCCTCCCAGCACGATCCCCTTGCAGGCGAGCTTGCGGTCGGTCGTGAGTTTCTCGCCGGTCACGTCCTCGAGCTCGAACCGGCCGGTGTCGAAATCCAGCACCGTGGCGTCGCCGAGCAGCCCCGGCTTGAGCGTGCCGCGGTCGGTCAGGCGGATCGCCTTGGCCGGGTTGATGGTCGCCGCGCGCACCACCTCCATCAGTGGCATGCCGATATGCAGGAGCTTCGTCATCGTCGTCAGCAGCTCGTAGGCCGGCCCGTCGATCGAGACCGCATGCACATCCGATGAGATCACGTCGGGCAGGAAGCCGGCGTCGACCATCTTCATCGCCGTCTCCCAGCCGAAGCTGCCGGCGCCATGGCCGATGTCGAAGATGACGCCGCGCGCGCGCGCCGCCTCGACATCCGCCTGGATGCGCCCGTCCGGTCGGTAGGGGAGGTTGGGGAAGGGGCGGAAGCAATGGGTCAGGATATCGCCGGGGCGCAGCAGCCCCATCACCTCCTGGCGCGAGGGCGGCGTCTGGTCGAGATGCGCCATCACCGGCAGGCCGGCGGCCTCGGCGACATCGAGCCCGATCCGCAGCGGCTCCGCGCCGAGGACGCCGGAGGTGCCGGCGCCGACGCGCACCTTGATGCCGACGACGAGATCGGCGTCGCGTCTGGCCACCTGCAGCGCGAGCCGGGCGTTGAGCAGCCGCAGGTCCTGGCTCTCGCCCACGTTCACCTGCGGATGAAACCCGAAGATGCCGGCGAAGGAGATGTGCAGGAAGGGCAGCACCCGGCATTCCGAGCGCTCGATGATCAACTTGCGGAAGCCGTGCAGCGTGCCCGGGCCCGCCGAGCCCGCGTCCACCAGCGTCGTGCAGCCGCTGATCCGCGCATAATCGTCGGGCATCACGCCGAGCGAGGTGCCGCCCCACCAGACATGGGTGTGCAGGTCGATCAGGCCGGGGACGACGATCCGGCCGGCGACGTCGCGGGTCTCCCTGGCCGGGCCGAGATTCGTGCCCACCGCCGCGACCTTGCCGGCGGCGAAGGCAACATCCGCCACCGCATCCATCTCCTGGGCCGGATCGAGAACGCGGCCTCCCTGCAGCACCAGATCGAACATTCCGCCGCCCCGTTTGCAATGGCGCCGCAGCGTCGCAGTATGGCGAAACTGGTGCAAGGCGCCGGCCGCGAATGGCTGACCGGCAAGGGGAGTACGAGCATGGACATCGAGCAGCCGACCAACTCGGCGATCGTCGCCGCCTACCGCGCGCGCACGCCGGGCTCGGCGGCACTGGCGGAGGAGGCGCGCCGGCTGCTGCCGAGCGGCATCGCGCATGACGCGCGCCATCTCGACCCCTACGGCATCTATGTCGAGCGTGCCCTGGGTCCGCACAAATGGGACGTCGATGGCCACCGCTACATCGACTATTTCGGTGGCCACGGCTCGCTGATCCTCGGCCACGGCAACGCGGTGGTGAACGCGGCGGTGGCCGAGGCGCAGGCCGAGGGCACCCAGTTCGCCGCCAATCACCCGCGCGAGATCGCCTGGGCGAAGGCGGTGCAGCGGCTGGTGGCCAGCGCCGAGCGCATCCGCTTCACCGCCTCGGGCACGGAGGCGACGCTGATGGCCGTGCGCCTCGCCCGCGCCTTCACCGGCCGCGAGGGGCTGATCCGCTTCAAGGGCCATTTCCACGGCTGGCACGACCAGATGACCAGCGGCTACTCGAATCATTTCGACGGCTCGCCGACGCCCGGCGTGATGGACAGCGTGGCCCATTCCAACATCCTGCTGCACCCATGGGACGTCGAGGCGCTGGCGACGACGCTGGCGGGACGGCGCGACATCGCCGCGGCGATCCTGGAGCCCACCGGATCGAGCTTCGGCCAGGTGCCGCTGCGCCCCGAGTTCCTGCTGGCGTTGCGCGAGCTCACCGCGAAGCACGGCGTGCTGCTGATCATGGACGAGGTGATCACCGGCTTTCGCGTCTCCGCCGGCGGCGCCCAGGGGCGCTTCGGCGTGCGGCCGGACCTTTCCACCTTCGCCAAGATCCTCGCCGGCGGCCTGCCGGGCGGGGCCGTCGCCGGGCGGGAGGACATCATGGCGCTGCTCGACTTCGAGGCGATGCAACGGGCCGGACGCGAGAAGATCGGTCATCCCGGCACCTTCAACGCCAACCCCGTCTCGGCCGCCTCCGGCATCGCGGCGCTCACCCAGCTCGCGGAATCGGACGCGGCCGAGCGCGCGGAGGCGACCGCCGCGCTGCTGCGCGAGCGCTGCAACGAGGTGTTCCAGCGCCGCCGCGTCCCCTGGGCGATGTATGGCACCTCGTCCGGCTTCCACACGACGCTGTCGGCGCCGGAACCGGGCGCGTTCGACCCCTATGCCAGCAGCGTCGAGGCGCTGAAGACGATGCCGGAGAAGCTGGTGGGCCGGCTGCGGCTGGCGCTGCTGGTGCATGGCGTGGACACTGGCGGGCGTATCGGCGGGTTTCTGTCCAGCACCCATACCGAGGCGGACGTGGAGGAGACCGCGGCGGCGTTCGACGCGGCGATCGCGATGCTGCGCGACGAAGGAGAGCTCGTGTGAGCGACGCCGAGATCGGCTACATGCCGGCCGCCGGGATGGCGGCGCGGATCCGCGCCAAGCAACTTTCGCCGGTCGAGATCGTCGAGGCGCTGGCCCGGCGCATCGAGCGCCTGGAGCCGGCGATCAACGCCTTTGCCGCGCGCGATTTCGACCGGGCGCTGGCCCGCGCCCGCGCGGCGGAGGCGGCGGTGATGGCGGGGCGCGCCACCGGCAGCCTGCACGGCGTGCCGGTCACCATCAAGGACCTGGCCTGGACCAGGGATTTCCCGACCCAGTTCGGCAGCCTGATCATGCAGGGCCACCGCGTCGGCGAGGACACGGCGTTCGTCACCCGGCTCGAGGCGGCCGGCGCCATCGTGCTCGGCAAGACCACGACCTCCGAGTTCGGCTGGACCGGCGTCAGCCGCTCGCCGCTGACCGGCATCACCAGCAATCCGTGGAAGCAGGGTTACAACGCCGGCGCCTCCTCGGCCGGCGCGGGAGCGGCCGCCGCCGCCGGCTACGGGCCGCTGCACCAGGGCAGCGACGGCGCCGGCTCGATCCGCATGCCGTCGCATTTCTGCGGCGTCTACGGCCTCAAGCCGAGCTTCGGGCGGGTGCCGTACACACCGGTCTCGGCCGGGGATTTCACCTCCCATATCGGCCCGATGACGCGCACTGTCGGCGACGCGGCGCTGATGCTCGGCGTGATGGCGGGACCGGAAGACAGCGACTTCACCACCCTGGAAAGGCCGCCGGCGGACTACACGGCGGGGCTCGACGACGGGATCGCCGGCGCGCGCATCGCCTATTCGGCGGATCTCGGCCATGCCCGGGTGGACCCCGAGGTCGCCGGCCTGGTGCGGGCGGCGGCGGAGAACTTCGCGCGCGCGCTGGGCACCGGGCTGCGCGAGGCGAGGATCGAATGGGGCCGCGAAAGTGCCGAGCTGGTGCGGCTGTTCTGGCCGGCGCACATGTCGCGCCATGGCCGCTACCTGGCGGAGTGGGAAGCGCGCATGGACCCGGGGCTGGTCGCCTGCGTGAAGGAGGGCGCGCGGCTGAGCATCGCCGAGTACCAGGCGGCGCGCGAGCGCAAATACGCCAACAACGCGGCCATCCACCGCGGCTTTCGCGACTACGATTTCCTGATCACGCCCGCCGCCTCGGTCGCCGCCTTCCCGGCCGAGCGACTGATCCCCGAGCACTGGCCGCAGCACCCCTGGGACTGGGTGCAATGGGCGGAGTTCTCGCATCCGTTCAACATGTCGTGGAACCCGGCGGCGAGCCTGCCCTGCGGCTTCACCGCCGCCGGGCTGCCGGTCGGGCTGCAGATCGTCGGCCGGCGCTTCGACGATCTCGGCGTGCTGCGCGCCTCCCGCGCCTTCGAGCGCGCGCTGCCGTGGGCCGACCGGCGCCCGGCCCTGGATTGAGCACCGGATCGAAGGGATTTCCATGACCGCGCTGACCTGCCGGCCGATCGGCCATCTCGAAACGCCGTGGGCAACGACCTCGGAATGCCCGCGCAACGGTCGCCAACCCGATCCGCCGCCGCTCTGCCGGGCGGTGCTGGCGCCCGAGTTCCGCCCGGGGCTCACCTCGCTCGAGGGGTTCTCGCACCTGATCCTGCTCTACTGGCTCGACCGGGAGCCGGGCACGTTCGATGAGCTGGTGTTCACGCCGCGCTTCGACGACCAGCCGCGCGGTGTGTTTGCCACGCGCACGCCGCGCCGGCCGAACCCGATCGGGCTCTCGGTGGTGAAGCTGCTCGGCATCGACGACGGCGTTCTCAGCGTGCAGTATCTCGATTGCGTCAACGGTACGCCGCTGCTCGATATCAAACCGTACCTGCCGCGCACCGACTCGGAGCCGCGGGCAACAGTGGGCTGGCTTGCGCAGACGCGCTCGCTGCATGCAACGGAGCAAGAACGATGAAGCGCAAGGTGGCGGTGGTCGGGCTCGGCATTGGCCGCGCCCATATCGACGAGGGCTATTCGAAGCTGCCGGCGCAATGGGAGGTCGCGGCGATCTGCGACGTCGATCCGGCGCGGCTGGCCGAGGTCGGCGACGCGTTTGCCGTCGCGTGCCGGACGGCGTCCTTCGCCGAGGTGCTGGGCATGGCGGATATCGACGTCGTCGATATCTGCACGCCGCCCTCGCTGCATCGCGAGCAGCTGCTGGCGGCGATGGCCAGCGGCAAGCACGTCGTCTGCGAAAAACCGTTCGTCACCTCGCTCGCGGAGATGGACGCGATCGAGGCCGCGGCGGCGGCGGCGCGGGGCACGGTGATGCCGATCTTCCAGTATCGCTGGGGCGACGGCTTCCGCCGCGCGGTGCGCGTGGTGCGCGCGGGCCTCGCGGGCAAGCCCTACAACGCCACGGTGGAAACCGCCTGGCGGCGCGACAAGGACTATTACGACATCGCCTGGCATGGCACCTGGGCGATCGAGCGCGGCGGCTGCCTGCTCGGCCACGCGATTCATATCCACGACATGTTGCAGGAGCTGATGGGCGATGCCGCCAGCGCCTATGCGAATGTCGCCACGCGGGTGAATGCGATCGAGACCGAGGATTGCGCGGCCGCGACGCTGCGCATGGCGAGCGGGGCGGTGGTCGCGCTCTCCGCCACGCTCGGCTCGGCGAGCGAGATCTCGCGCATGCGGCTGCATTTCGAGAACGTGACGTTCGAGAGTTGCACCGAACCCTACGCGCCGGGCAACGAACCCTGGCAGATCCTGCCGCGCAACGCCGCCACCAGGGCCGCCATCGACGCCCTGCTCGCGGACCACACGCCCTACCCGATCCGCTTCGAGGGCCAGTTTCGTGCCTACGGCGAGGCGCTGGATGCCGGCCAGGGCCCGCCGGTGGTGCTGCGCGATGCGCGTCGCTCGCTCGAACTCATCACCGCGCTCTACGGCTCGGTCGCCGCGGGCGCGCCGCAGACCTTGCCGCTGGCAAGTTCGCATCGCGGCTATGCGGAGTGGCGGCCATGAACCGCGTCGGCAATCCCTGGAGCGAGACACGGATCTGGAACGGCGGCGCGTTTGCGCTCGAGCGCGGCGGGCATCTCGCCCGGCTCGAGGTCGCCTACGCCACCGCCGGCAGCCTGGCGCCGGACGGGCGCAACGCGGTGCTGCTGACGCACGGCTATACGTCGAGCCATCGTTTCGCCCAGCCCGCGGCGGACGGCGCGGAGGGCGGCTGGGCGCTGCTGGTCGGGCCGGGGCGCGCGGTCGATACCGACAGGCTCTTCGTCGTCGCGCCCAACATGCTCGGCTCCTGCTACGGCACGTCGGGGCCCAAGAGCACCGATCCCGCGACCGGCAGGCCCTACGGCCCGACCTTCCCCGAATACACCGTGGCCGACATGGTGCGCGGGCAGAAGGCGCTGCTCGACGCGCTCGGGGTGCGGCATCTGCGCGCCGTCGTCGGCCCTTCCTATGGCGGGTTCCAGGCGTTCCAGTGGGCGGTGACGTTCCCGGATTTCATGAGCGGGATCGTCGCCGCGGTGACGGCGCTGCAGCCGCCGCACGACGAGAACGTCAACACCGCGGCGGACCTGGCCAGGAGCTTCGCCGAGGACCCCGGCTGGAACGGCGGGCATTGCTATCCCGACGGCATCAAGGCGACGATGACCAAGCTCAGGGTCGGGACGCTCAAGAGCTACGGCATCGAGGCGCGGCTCGCGCCGGCCTATCCGGATGCCGCCGCGCGCGAGCGCGCGATCGGGGCGATCGCCGCGGCCTGGGCGGCGGAGTTCGACCCCAACTCGCTGATCGTGCTGCGCCGCGCGCTCGACTTCTACGACATCAAGCCGGATGTCGGCCGGATCAGGGCCAAGGTTCTCTACGCCATCTCGCGCACCGACCGGCTGTTCCCGCCGACGCTCGAAGGCCCGACGATGGCGCTGTTGCGGCAGGCCGGCGTGGACGCGACATACAAGCTGATCGACAGCGAGCTCGGCCACTCCGCGTCGGGCGACGACGCCGCGAAATGGGAGGCAGCGCTGCGCGAGTTCATGGCGCGCCTGGCGCCAGGCGATCCCCGGTGAGCGTCGGGGCGAGCGGGGCCGTGGCGGAGCTCTAGGCGTGGCATGACGATCAGGGGCAAGGCGTTCATCGTCGGCGCCTACGAGCACCCGACGCGCAAGGCGCCGGACAAATCCGTCATGCAACTGCATGCGGAGGCGGCGCGCGGGGCGCTCGCGGACGCGGGCCTCACCAAGGCGGACGTGGACGGCTATTTCTGCGCCGGCGATGCGCCGGGCATGGGCGTCTTCTCTGTCGCTGACTATATGAATCTCAAATTGCGACATGTCGATTCCAC
>JAJXXT010000140.1 GCA_021780935.1 Pseudomonadota bacterium | reverse complement strand
CCGGGCGCGGTCACCGCGCGCCCGACGACACGCCCCTCGCGCACGATCACGCAGCCGACCGCGGGGTTCGGCGCGGTCAGGCCGAGGCCACGCCGCGCCAGCGCAAGCGCCGCGCGCATATGCGCCACATCACTCATCGCCCGCCGATATGGCGCCCGAGATGCCGCCGATGAAGGCCTCGAAATCCTTGGTCTCGCGGAAATTGCGATAGACCGAGGCAAAGCGGACATAGGCGACCGCATCCACCTCGCGCAGCGCGTCCATCACCATCTCGCCAATAAGCTTCGACGCGATCTCCGACTCGCCCGAGGATTCGAGCTGGCGGACGATGCCGTTGACGATGCGCTCGATGCGCTCCTCCGGCACCGGGCGCTTGCGCAGCGCGACCCGGATCGAGCGCGCCAGCTTGTCGCGGTCGAAGGCGACGCGCCGCTGGTCGGACTTGATGACGGTGAGCTCGCGCAGCTGCACCCGCTCGATCGTGGTGAAGCGCTGGCCGCAGCCGACGCAGGCGCGACGGCGGCGGATCGCCAGCCCGTCCTCGGTCGGGCGGCTGTCCTTCACCTGGCTGTCATCCTGGCCGCAGAACGGGCAGCGCATGGCCTAGGCCCTCCGGTCGGGAGCGACGTCGGGATAGATCGGGAAGCGCGCGCACAGCGCCTTGACGCGCGCGCCGACCGCGGCCTCGGTGGCGGCATTGCTGCCATCGTTGGACCTGGCGAGCCCGTCCAGCACCTCGCCGATCATTCGCCCGATCTCGCCGAACTCGGCGCTGCCGAAGCCGCGCGTCGTCGCCGCCGGCGTGCCGAGGCGGATGCCGGAGGTGACCGCCGGCTTCTCGGGATCGAACGGGATCGCGTTCTTGTTGGCGGTGATGTGGGCGCGCTCCAGGCTCGCCTCCGCCGCCTTGCCGGTGCAGCGCTTGGGGCGCAGGTCGACGAGCATCAGGTGGCAGTCGGTGCCGCCGGTGACGATGGCGAGCCCCTGCGCGACGAGGCTGGCAGCGAGCGTCCGGGCGTTGGCGGCGACCTGGCGCTGGTAGGCGGCGAACTCGGGCTTCAGCGCCTCGCCGAACGCCGCCGCCTTGCCGGCGATGACGTGCATCAGCGGCCCGCCCTGCAGCCCGGGGAACACCGCCGCGTTGATCTTCTTGCCCAGTTCGAGGTCGTTGCTGAGGATCATGCCGCCCCGCGGCCCGCGCAGCGTCTTGTGGGTGGTCGTCGTCACCACGTGCGCGTGCGCGAGCGGGCTCGGGAAGATGCCGGCGGCGACCAGGCCGGCGAAATGCGCCATGTCCACCATCAGGTAGGCGCCGACCGCGTCGGCCACGGCGCGGATGCGCGGGAAGTCGATGAAGCGCGGATAGGCTGAGCCGCCGGCGATGATCAGCTTCGGCTTCTCGGCGAGCGCCAGCCGCTCCAGCTCCTCGTAGTCGAGCAGCCCGTCCTCGCGGCGCACGCCGTACTGCACCGCGCGGAACCACTTGCCCGAAAGGTTGGGCGCGGCGCCGTGGGTGAGGTGCCCGCCCGCGGCGAGCGACATGCCGAGAATGGTGTCGCCCGGCTTGACCAGGGCGAGGAAGACCGCCTGGTTCGCCTGCGCGCCTGAATGCGGCTGCACATTGGCGAAGGCGCAGCCGAACAGCTGCTTCGCGCGCTCGATCGCCAGCGTCTCCGCGACATCCACCTCGGCGCAGCCGCCATAGTAGCGCCGCCCCGGATAGCCCTCGGCGTATTTGTTGGTGAGCACCGAGCCCTGCGCCTGCATCACCGCCGCGGAGACGATGTTCTCGGAGGCGATCAGCTCGATCCCGTCCTGCTGGCGCACCAGCTCGCGGCCGATCGCGGCGGCCAGCTCGGGGTCGGTCTCGGCCAGGCTGGCGGAGAAGAAACCGCGGTCGGGAAAGGGGGCGTCGTTCATGGCTTGCTCCATCAGGCAGGCGTGAGTTTGGCGAGGCGGCGCGCATGGCGTCCGCCGGCGAAGCGGGTGGCCAGGAAGGTGGCGACGATGTCCCAGGCCAGTTCCTCGCCGAGGATGCGCCCGCCGAGGGCGAGCACGTTGCCGTCGTTGTGCTCGCGGCCGAGGCGCGCGGTGGTGACGTCGTGCGCCAGCACGCAGCGTATGCCGGGATGGCGGTTGGCGGCGATCGACATGCCGATGCCGGTGCCGCAGACCAGGATGCCGCGCTCGGCGCTGCCGCCGGTGACGGCGCGGCAGACGGCGTGGGCGAAGTCCGGATAGTCCACGGAGGCGGGGTTGTCGGTGCCGAAATCGTGCACCGCGACCCCGGCTTCCTTGAGGCGGGCGAGAAGCGCGTGCTTGAGCGCGAGCCCGCCATGGTCGGAGCCGATGGCAAGCGTCGCTACAAGGGATTGTGGCTGAACCATGCGCCGCGCTCTATCACGCCACCGCGACAAGTTGAAATGCGCGGCCGTGCTGGCCGGCTTGCCGGCGCCGCCGCCGGCGTCCAATTTCCGTGTGCGACGCGCCCCGTGCGACACGGACACGGGGGCGACCCTATCAGGAGGTGATGGATGCGGCTTCTCGTGCTCGGCGCCGGCGGGATCGGCGGCTATTTCGGCGCTCGTCTCGCGGCCGCGGGGGCCGATATCGCCTTCCTGGTGCGCCCGCGCCGGGCAGCCCAGCTCGCCGCCGCCGGTCTCGTGGTGCAGAGTGCGCTCGGCGACGTGACGACGCCGGTGCGAACGGTGAGCCGCGAGGCGCCGGGCAGCGGCTACGACGCCATCCTGCTTTCCTGCAAGGCCTATGACCTCGACGACGCCATCGCCGCCCTGGCGCCGGCGGCGGCGGGTGCGCTCGTCGTCCCGCTGCTCAACGGCATGGCGCACCTGGAGCGGCTCGACGCGGCGTTCGGCCAGGACCAGGTGGCCGGCGGCGTCGCCGTCATCGGCGTCACCATGGACGCGGACGGCACCATCCGCCACCTCAACCGCGCCCAGAGCCTGATCCACGGCGCGCGGACCGCGGCCCAGCTCCCGGCGATCGCGGCGCTGCAGGCGGCGCTCACGCCCTCCGGCATCGAGGCCCGCGCCTCGGCGACGATCGTCCACGACATGTGGGAGAAATGGGTCTACCTCTGCTCGATCGCGGCGATGACCTGCCTGATGCGCTCGCCGGTGGGCCCGATCGCCAGCGCGCCCGATGGCGAGGCGCTGATGCTCGCGATGCGCGACGAATGCACCGCCGCGGCCGCCGCCGCCGGCTATGCCCCGCGCGAGGCGCACCGCGAGTTCACCCGCCGCCAGCTCACCGACAAGGCCTCGATCATGGCGGCGTCGATGATGCGCGACCTCGACCAGGGGCTGGAGGTGGAGGCCGACCACGTGGTCGGCGACATGCTGGCGCGTGCCCGCGCCGCCGGCCATCCCGCACCGCTGCTCGCCGCCGCCTACACCCATCTCGACGTCTATCGCCGCCGCCGCGCCGCGGCTAAGCAAGGCTGACGGAGGTTCCCGCGATGACTCTCGGCCGCTATCCCAGCACCCGCCTGCGCCGCAACCGCCACGATGCCTGGACGCGCCGGCTGGTCGCCGAACACGCGCTCGGCGTATCGGACCTGATCTGGCCGGTGTTCCTCGCCGAGGGCAGCGGCACCGTCGCCGACATCGCCTCGATGCCCGGCCAGCAGCGGGTGCCCCTCGACCACCTGGCGCGGCATGTGGAGCGGGCGGCGCGGCTCGGGATCCCGGCGGTCGCGCTGTTTCCGGCAACACCGGCGGAGCTGAAGGACGCCGAGGGGACGGAGGCGGCCAACCCCGACAACCTGACCTGCCGCGCGGCGCGGCTGCTGAAGCGGGAGTTTCCCGAGCTCGGGCTGATCGGCGACGTCGCCCTCGACCCCTATACCAGCCACGGCCATGACGGCGTGATCCGCGACGACTACGTCGCCAACGACGCCAGCGTCGCCCAGCTGGTCCGCCAGGCGCTGGTCGAGGCCGCGGCCGGCATCGACATCGTCGCCCCCTCCGACATGATGGACGGGCGCATCGGCGCCATCCGCCGCGCCCTCGACGAACAGGGCTTCGTCCACACCAGGATCATGTCCTACGCGGCGAAATACGCCTCCGCCTTCTACGGCCCGTTCCGCGACGCGCTTGGCTCCGGTGGCGCGCTGAAGGGCGACAAGAAGACCTACCAGATGGATCCGGCCAACGCCCTCGAGGCGCTGCGCGAGGTGGCGATGGATCTCGAGGAAGGGGCGGACATGGTGATGGTCAAGCCCGGCATGCCCTACCTCGACATCGTCTGGCGCGTGCGGGAGCGCTTCGGGGTGCCGACCTTCGCCTACCAGGTCTCGGGCGAGTACGCGATGATCGCCGGCGCCATCGAGCGCGGCTGGATCGACCGCGACCGCGCCATCCTCGAGAGCCTGATGGCGTTCAAGCGCGCGGGCTGCGCCGGCGTGCTGACTTATTTCGCGCCGGCGGCGGCCGAGCTGCTGCGCAGCTGAACCCGTTCGCGCCCGATGCGCATCGCCCAGATCGCGCCGCTGTTCGAGACCGTGCCGCCGCGACGCTACGGCGGCACCGAGCGGGTCGTCCATTGGCTCACCGAGGAACTGGTGGCAATGGGCCACGCGGTGACGCTGTTCGCCGCCGGCGACAGCCGCACCAGCGCGACGCTGGTGGCGGCGCGCGAGAAGGCGGCGCGCTTCGTCCCCAATTTCGAGGTCAACGGCGCGCCCTACATGCGCATGCTGGAGCTGGTGCGCCGCCAGGCCGACGATTTCGACGTGCTGCATTTCCACATCGATTTCTGGCCCCTGTCGCTGTTCTCGCGCCAGGCGACCCCGTTCCTGACCACGCTGCACGGGCGCATGGACCAGGACTGGGTGCGCGGCATCTACGGCCTGTTCCCCGGCGCGCCTCTGGTCTCCATTTCGGATGCGCAACGCAACCCGGCGCCGGACCTGGGCTGGCTCGCGACCGTGCTGCACGGCATGCCGCGCGACCTGCTGCGCCCGCTGCCCGCGCGCCCCTCCTACCTCGCCTTCCTCGGGCGCATGTCGCCGGAAAAGGGCGTCGCCGAGGCGCTCGACATCGCGCGCGCCGCCGGCATGCCGATCCGCATCGCCGCCAAGATCGGCGAGGAGGACCGGGCCTGGTATGAGGCCAGCATCGCGCCGCGCCTCGCCGAACCGGGCGTCGAATATGTGGGCGAGATCGAGGACGGGCAGAAATCCGCGTTCCTCTCCGGGGCCGCGGCGGTGCTGCTGCCGATCGCCTGGCCGGAGCCGTTCGGCCTCGTCATGATCGAGGCAATGGCCTGCGGCTGCCCGGTGATCGCCTATCGCCGCGGCTCGGTGCCCGAGGTGCTGGAGGAAGGACGCACCGGCTGCATCGTGGACAACGCCGCCGAAGCGCTCGCCGCGCTGCCGCGCGCGATGGCGCTGGACCGCGCCGCGATCCGTGCCGAGTTCGAACGCCGCTGGACCGCGCGGCGGATGGCAGAGGAATACCTGGCGCTGTACCGGCGCCTCGGCGCGCCGGGGTCGCGCTGAGCGGCGCGCGACGGTCCGGATTGCCGAGGCCAATGTTATAACATAACATCGACGCCCGTTCCCCCAGGCGAGGCCATGCCGAACCCCCTTTCCCGGCTGCTGCTGCTGGCGGCCTGCCTGCTCGTCCCCGCCCAGGCGCTGGCGGCGGCGCCGATCCGCGTCGTCGCGGCGGAGAATGTCTATGGCGACGTGGCGGCGCAGCTCGGCGGCGACTCGGTCTCGGTCACCTCCATCCTCAGCAACCCCGACCAGGACCCGCACATGTTCGAGGCGGGTCCGGCGGCGGCGCGGGCACTCGCCGGCGCGGACATCACGATCGCGAACGGCGCCGGCTACGATCCGTGGATGACGAAGCTGCTCCGCGCGACCCGGCGGCGCGGGCGCATCGGCATCGTCGTCGCCCGCCTGCTCGGGCGCAGGCGCGGCGACAACCCGCATATCTGGTACGATCCCACAACCATGCCGACGCTCGCCCGCCGCCTCGCGACGACGCTGGAAAACCTCGACCCGGCGCACGCCGCCGCCGACCGCGCGCGCCTCGCCGGCTTCATCGCCTCGATGGCGCCGATCGAGACCCGCATCGCGCTGCTGCGCGCCCGCCTCGCCGGCACCGAGGTCGCCGCGACCGAGCCGGTGTTCGGCTACATGTTCCACGCCCTCGGCATGACGGTGCTGGAACGGCGCTTCCAGCTCGCGGTGATGAACGCGACCGAGCCCAGCGCCGCCGACATCGCCACCTTCGAGAACGACCTGCGCTCGGGCAAGATCCGGCTGCTGGTCACCAACGCGCAGGTCGCGGACCCGATCGCCGGGCGCATGGCGCGGATCGCGCGCGTGGCGGGCGTTCCCGTCATCGGCGCCGCCGAGACCGAGCCGCCGGGCATGACCTACCAGCAATGGATGCTCGCCATGCTCGCCGCCGTCGATCGCGCGCTGCCGGCGCGCGGCGGGAAATGAGCCGGCGATGACCGCCCTCGTCTTCCGCGACGCCGAGCTGGCGCTGGGCGGGCGCAGCGTGCTCGCGGACGTGAACCTGGCGATCGAGGAAGGCGAGTTCATCGGCCTGCTCGGGGGCAATGGCGCGGGCAAGACGACGCTGCTGCGCGCCGCCCTCGGGCTGATCGCGCCGCGCCGCGGCAGCATCAGCGCCTTCGGCCGGCCGGCGGCGCGCGGCAACCCGGCGATCGGCTACCTGCCGCAGAGCCGTGCCATCCCCACGCAACTGCGCCTCTCCGGGCGCGATTTTGTCGCCTGCGCGGTGGCCGGCGCGCACTGGGGCCTGCCGCTGGCCGACCGCGCCGGCCGCGCCGAGGTGGACCGGGTGCTGGAGCTGGTCACCGCCACGGCGCTCGCCCGCCGCCCGCTGGCGGAGATGTCCGGCGGCGAACGCCAGCGGCTGCTGCTCGCCCAGGCGCTGCTTGGCCGCCCGCGGCTGCTGCTGCTCGACGAGCCGCTGATCTCGCTCGACCCGAGCCACCAGGCCGGTGTGGTCGAGCTGGTCGCGTCGCTGCACCGCAGCCTCGGCGTCACGGTGTTGTTCAGCGCGCACGAGCTGAACCCGCTGCTGCCGGTGATGGACCGCGTGCTCTATGTCGGCAACCGCCAGGCCGCGCTCGGCACCGTGGACGAGGTGATCACCGCGCCGGTGCTCTCGCGCCTCTACGGTGCCGCGATCGAGGTGGTGCGGGCCGGCGGGCGGATCTTCGTCATGGCCGGCGCGCTCGACATGGCGCGCGACACGCACGGCTGCGGCGAACATGCGCACGCGCACGCGCTCATGCCCGGCCACGCCCACCACCACGACGGCCATCAGGGCCACGACGGCGACGCGGGTGCTGCCGATGCTTGACTATGGCTTCATGCGCAACGCCTTCGCCGCCGCGGCGATCGTGGCGCTGGTCGCCGGGCCGGTCGGCTATTTCCTGGTGCTGCGCGGCCAGACATTCGCCGGCCACGCGCTCGCGCATATCGGCTTCACCGGCGCGACCGGCGCCTTCCTCCTCGGCATCCCGCCACTTTGGGGGCTGCTCGGCATGACGCTGGCCGCCGGCCTGGCGATCGGGGTGCTGGACGAGGAGCTGGCGCAGCGCGACGTGGCGATCGGGCTGGTGCTGGCGCTGGCGCTCGGCTTCGGCTTCCTGTTCCTGCATTTCGTCACCAGCTTCGCGACCCAGGCGACGTCGTTGCTGTTCGGCAACGTGCTCGCGGTCGACCGGGCCACCGTCTGGTCGCTGCTCGCGCTCGCCGTGGCGGCGCTGGCAGCACTGGCGGCGATCGCGCGGCCGCTGCTGTTCGCCAGCCTGCAGCCGGAGCTCGCCGAGGCGAGGGGTGTGTCGCTGCGGCTGATCGCGGCGCTGTTCCTCGCCATCGTCGCGTTTGCCACCGCCGCGGCGGCGCAGATCGTCGGCGTGCTGCTGGTGTTCACGCTGATGGTCGGCCCGGCGGCGGCCGCGCTGCGGCTGACGCGGCGCGTCGGCGCCGGGGTGCTGCTCGCGGCCGCGCTCGCCCTGCTGCAGGCCTGGGGCGGACTCGCCCTCGCCTACGAGACGGACTGGCCGACCAGCTTCTGGATCGCGGCGCTGAGCGCGCTGGTCTATGCCGCGGCAAGGCTGCCCGCGGCGCGGCGCGCGGCATAGAGTTATCTGGCGCTGCACGCAGCCTGGGGCCGTATGCCGTTGCCGGCGGCGGAGCCGGCGCCTAGCCTCGCGCCGCTGCCACGGAGGACGCGATGCCCGCGGATATCCTGTTTCTGCTCAAGCCCGGCTTCGTCTCGGAGACCGGCGAGCGCGAATACTGCCCGGACTGCATGCTGATCGAGGGCCTGCTGAACACTTACCCCGAGCTGGCCGCGCGCGTGGTCGTGCGCCACGTCGATTTCCCGCGCCCGCGCCGCCAGATCGTGGAGCTGGTCGGCGAGGCGCAGCAGGGCTGCCCGATGCTGGTGCGCCGGCAGGGCGAGAGCTACGTCGCGACCGAGGACCTGAACGAGATCCTCGCCGTGTTCGCGCGCGACTACGGCGTGCCGCTCGCCCGCGGCCACCACTGACGCCGGCGCCGCGGCGCGCGGCGGCGCCTCACACCACGCCCTGCTCGCGCAGCCGGGCGATCTCGGCGCCGGACATGCCGAGCAGCTCGCCCAGCACGTCCGCCGTGTGCTCGCCGAGCAGCGGCGGCGGCAGGCGGTACTCGGGCGGGGTCGCGGAGAGCTTCACCGGGTTCGCCACCACCTCGATCCCGTCCGGCGCCTTCGGGTGCGCCATCCGGACCACCATGCCGCGCGCCTGCACCTGCGGGTCGGCAAAGACCTGGGAGAGCCGGTTGATCGGCCCGCCGCCGATCTTCAGCGCTTCCAGCTTCTCCACCCACCACGCTGTCGGGTGCGCCTGCAGCACCGGCGTCAGCGTCGCCGTCACCAGCTCGCGGTTGGCGACGCGCGCGGCGTTGGTCGCGAAGCGCTCGTCCGCCAGCAGCGCTTCGAGGCCCATCGCCTCGCAGAAGCGGCGGAAGGTCGGGTCGTTGCCGATCGAGAGGACCACATGCCCGTCCGCGGTGGGAAAGACCTGGTAGGGCACGATGTTGGGGTGCTGGTTGCCGAGCCGCGGCGGGTCCTGCCTGGTGGCGAGGTAGTTCATCGCCTGGTTGGCGAGCCAGGCGAGATGGGTATCGAGCATGCCGATGTCGATCGCCTGCCCCTCGCCGGTGCGCTCGCGGTGGCGCAGCGCGGCAAGGACGCCGATGCAGCCATAGAGCCCGGCGAAAACATCGGCGACCGGAACCCCCACTTTCTGCGGCAGCCCGTCGGGCTCGCCGGTGAGGCTCATCACCCCGCCCATCGCCTGGATCAGCGAATCGTAACCCGGCCGCGGCGCGTAGGGCCCGGTCTGCCCGAAGCCGGTGATCGAGCAGTAGATCAGGCTGGGGAACTCGCCCTTGAGCTCGTCGTAGCCGAGCCCGTAGCGGGCCAGCGCGCCGACCTTGAAATTCTCGACCAGGATGGCGCAGCCGCCGAGCAACCGGCGCAGGATCGCCTGGCCCTCGGGGCGGGCGATGTCGAGCGAGACGGAGCGCTTGTTGCGGTTGACGCCGAGGAAATAGGCACTCTCGCCGGTGGGCGCCATCACCGGCGGCGCGAAGCCACGGGTGTCGTCCCCGGCGCCGGGCTTCTCGATCTTGATCACCTCGGCGCCGAGATCGCCCAGCATCTGCGTGCAGGTCGGCCCCGCCAGCACCCGCGTCAGGTCCAGCACCCGCAATCCCGCGAGCGGCCCGCCATTCTTGGCCGCGCCCGTGCCGTCCGCGGCCTTCGCTTCCGCGCCCTTCCTGGTCTCGTCCATTCGCTCTTGTTCCCGTCCTGGGCGCGGTCCATACCGCCGCCAAATACTGCGCCAGGCTTCTTGGCATGCCATCCGGCGGACGCAAGCCCGCCCGGCCAACTCGCGGAGGAAAACGCATGAACGACCGTCCCGACAGCGCGCCCGTGCTTCCCGCGGCGCCGACCCTGGACCAGGCCGCCCTCGCCCGCGCCCTCTCCGGGCGTCACCTGATCGGGGGAAGGCTGGTGCCCGCGGCGTCCGCAAGGAGCTTCGACGTGATCAACCCGGCGACCGGCGAGCCGATCGGCAACGCCGCCCTCGGCGAGGCGGCGGATGTCGATGCGGCGGTGCGCGCCGCCGCCGCGGCGCAACCAGCCTGGGCGCGCGTGCCGGCGCGCAAGCGCGGCGCCATGGTCGCCTCCTGTGCGGCGCTGCTGCGCGAGCATGTCGAGGAGCTGGGCCGGTTGATCGCGCTCGAGACCGGCAAGGCGCTGCGCACCGAAAGCCGGGTCGAGGCGAACACGGTCGCCGACGTCCTGGAGTTCTTCGGCGGCCTGGGCAGCGAGCTGAAGGGCGAGAGCGTGCCCTTCGCGCCCGACGTGCTCAGCGTCACGGTGCGCGAGCCGCTGGGCGTGGTCGGCGCCATCATCCCGTGGAACGTGCCGCTGCTGCTGATGGCGCTCAAGATCGCGCCGGCCCTGGTCGCGGGCAACACGGTGGTGGTGAAGTCCGCCGAGGAGGCGCCGCTCACGGTGCTGCGCGTCTGCGAGCTGATGAACCGCATCCTGCCGCCCGGCTGCTTCAACATCATCTCCGGCTATGGCCCGGAATGCGGCGCGCCGCTGGTCGAGCACCCGCTGGTGCGCAAGGTGACCTTCACCGGCAGCGTCGAGGTCGGGCGCATCGTCGCGCGCGCGGCTTCCTCCAAGCTCATCCCGGTGACGCTGGAGCTCGGCGGCAAGTCGCCGATGATCGTGTTCAGCGACTGCGACTTCGAGAAGACGGTGGCCGGCGCCATCACCTCGATGCGCTTCACCCGCCAGGGCCAGAGCTGCACCGCGGCAAGCCGCATCTTTGTCGAGCGCGCGATCCACGACCGCTTCGTCGAGGCGCTGGCGGCCAAGGTGGACGCGATGGTGATGGGCGACCCGCTCGACGAGAAGACCGACATCGGCACGATCATCTCGCCCGAGCAGTTCGCCAAGGTGCGGGCCTATATCGAGGAAGGCACCAGGACCGCCGGCGCCCATGCCCGCGCCTGCTCGGCGATGCCCGACGACCCGGCGCTCGGGAAGGGGCTCTACGTCCGCCCGCATATCTTCACCGGTCTGACCAGGGCCTCGCGCCTGGTGCGCGAGGAGATCTTCGGCCCCGTCACCTGCGTCTTCCCCTTCGACGATGCCGAGGCGGTGCTGGCCGAGGCGAACGACAGCGAGTACGGCCTCGCCGCCTCGGTCTGGACCAACGACCTCAAGCGCGCGATGCGCTTCGCCCACCGGCTGGAGGCGGGGCTGGTGCAGGTGAACCAGAACCTCGTCGTGCAGGCCAATCTTTCCTATGGCGGCGTCAAGAGCTCGGGGCTGGGCAAGGAAGCCTCGCTCGAAGCCATGCTCGAGCACTTCACCCATAAGAAGACGATCATGGTGAACTATGCGTGACGCCGGCGCGACGGGCGGGACGGCGGCCAAATAATTCGTTACGGCCTCTTGCCACGATCACGGTTCGGTGATGCATTTTAGGTGTCTAATAAATAC
>JAJXXT010000117.1 GCA_021780935.1 Pseudomonadota bacterium | reverse complement strand
GCCGGCGCCCGCGGCGCAGTCCGCCGTGACGCAGGGCCGAGCCATGCCGGTCGCCGCCGCGCCAACAGCCGGGCCGCCCCTGGCAAAGCCGATGCCGGTGGATGCGGCCAAGCTGCCGATGGTGCCGTATTGGGAGTCGCTGCGCGCGACCAAGGTGTATCTTCGGCAGGGGCCAGGCATGCAGTATCCGATCCGCTGGGTCTATCAGCGCCGTGGCCTGCCGGTGAAGGTGCTGCGCAAATTCGATGTCTGGCGCCTGGTCGTGGACCCGGCCGGTGATCGCGGCTGGATCCACGAGGTGCTGCTGTCCGGCGTGCGCGGCTTCATGGTGACCGCGAAGAGCGCGCTGCTGCGGGCCCGACCCTCGAACAGCGCGCGGGCGGTGGCGTTGCTGGAACATGGTGTGACCGGCAAGCTGCGTGCCTGCCCCGCTGGTGCCTGGTGCCGGGTTGTCGCCGGCGGTCATGACGGCTGGGTACCGCGCGGCGCGATCTACGGCGTCGATCCCAACGAGGTGGTGAAGTAGCCGCTTGGTCGTGGCCGTGCCCTCGCGCTAAGCTTCCCGCCATGAATGATGAACAGGCGCCTGACCCGAACGCGGCCGTGCCTCGGGCGATGCACGACCTCGGCGGTGTGCCGCGCTTCCTGTGCGAGGCGGTGGATACCGCGCCGCACGCGCTCGACGATTTCGACCGCGAGGTGGACGCGATCCGCCAGATCCTGGGCGCCAAGGGCGTTATGAGCGTGGATGAATTGCGGCGTGGCATCGAGGCGCTGCCCGAGGATGTGTATCACCGGCTTTCCTATTACCAGCGCTGGATCCGCTCGATCGCGGCGATCCTGATCGAGAAGGGCGTGGTCTCCGAGGCGGCGCTGCGCGCGCGTGCGGGGGCGCCGCGATGACCGCACCGGCGGCCACGCTCGCCGGCGGCACGCGGGTGCGCGTGCGGCTCGACTGGCCGGAGACACGCGGGCCCTGCCATATCCGCACGCCCCACTACCTGCGCGGGCGGGAGGGTGTGATCGAGCGTGCGCTGGGGCGTTTCCGCAACCCCGAGGACCTCGCCTTCGCGCGGCCGGCGGAGGCGCTGGCGCTGTATCACGTCCGTTTCGATCTCGGCACGATATGGCCTGGTGCGGACGCGGACCTGCTGGTTGAACTCTATGAGTCCTGGCTGGAGGCGGCATGATTCTCGCAGACCTCGACGAGCACGACATCCTCTGCGCGGTGCGTGCGCTGCTGGCCGAGAGGGGCATCGCGGACGCGGCGGAGATCGCCGGGCGAATCGCCGCCACCGATGCCGCGAACCCCGGTCAGGGGGCGGCGATGGTCGCCCGCGCCTGGACCGACCCCGACTTTCGCGCACTGATGCTGGCCGACGGCACCAAGGCGGCGGAGGCGATGGGGATCCCGATGCGGGGCCTGCCGCCGCTGGGCGTGCTGGAGAATGTTCCGGGCCTGCATCATCTCGTCGTCTGCACGCTGTGTTCCTGCTATCCGCGCGCGGTGCTGGGCTATCCGCCGTTCTGGTACAAGTCGGCGGCCTATCGCGCCAAGGCGGTGCGCTCGCCGCGTGCCCTGTTGCGCGAGTTCGGCACCGAGCTTCCGCCCGATGTTGCGATCCGCGTGGTCGACAGCACGGCGGATTATCGCTGGATGGTGCTGCCCGAGCGGCCAGCGGGCACCGAGGGCTGGGACGAAGCGCGCCTCGCCGCCATCGTGCGAGAGGGCGACATGATCGGGGTGACGATCCCCTCAGCGTGACGTTTTGAGTTCGTAGCGGATCGGCACGCGCAGGGTCAGCTCCGCCGGTCCGCCGGACGAGGGCGACGGTGGCAGGCGCGCACCACGGAGAATGGCGAGGCTGGCACGGTCGAGATCGGCATGGCCCGACCCCGTGAGCAGGCTCACCTGGCGCACCAGACCGTTGCGCGCGATGACGAGCCGAAGCAGTACGGTGCCCTGTTCGCCCGCGCGCCGCGCCTGGGCGGGGTAATCGTGATGCGTGGCAAGCCAGGCGGCGATGGCGCGCAGCCATGCGGCCGGCGGCGCGGCGGCGACGGTCGGGCCCGCGACCGCCTGGACGGGCGTGGCCCGAGCAGGGGCCGCCGCCGTGGGGCTGGGGCCCGGACGTATGTTTGCGGCAGCAGAGGCGGCAGCAGGGCCGGGAGCGGGGGGGGCAACCGGCGCGGCAGCGGGCGGTGATGACGGCGGGGCGGGCGGCGCGGGCGCCGGCAGCGAGGATTGGCGTGGCATCGCCAGAGCGAAGCGTTGCTTCCGGGCCGGGCGGTGCGGCGGTTGCGTGATGTCGTGCGCCATCAGCGGGTGCGGCGCGGGTGCGGCGGCGCGCGGTGATCGGGTGATCGGTGTTGCGGGCGTCGTTGGTGCGGGCGTGGGCGGGGCCGTGGCCACGAGGTCGATGCTTAGGGCGCTGGGCGCCGTGGCCAGCGGCGCGGTTCCGTAGGCGGCGAGAATCGCACCGGCCAGCGCCGCATGGGCGGCGGCGGAAAGCAGCAGGCCGGTGCGCCGCCGCGTCACCTGTCCCAGGCGGGGGCGAAGGACGGGTCCACCTGCCGGCGATCCTTTGGCAGCGCGTCGAGGGCGGCGATGTCCGCCGCCGACAGCCGAAGATCGAGTGCGGCGAGATTGGCGCGCTGGTTTTCCGGCTTCGCGGCCTTGGGGATGGCCGCAACCCCGTCCTGCGCCAGCAGCCAGGCCAGCGCCACCTGCTCGGGCGCGGCGCCGTGCCGCTTGGCGATCGCGCTCACCGTCGGGTCGCCGGCGAACAGGCCGCGCGCGACCGGCGCATAGGCCGTCACCGCGATGGCGTGCGCGCGCGCGAACGCCAGCACCTTCGACTGGCCCAGCATCAGGTGATATTCGACCTGGTTGCAGGCGATGGGCGCGCGGCGCACCGCCTCGGCCATCAGCGCCACGGTGAAGTTGGAGACGCCGATCGCGCGCGCGCGGCCCGCCTCGCGCAGCGCCATCATGGTGTCGAGGGCCGCACCGAGGTCCATCCCCGCCGCCGGCCAGTGAATCAGGAAAAGGTCCACGTAGTCGACACCGAGACGTTGCAGACTGGCATCGAACGCGGCGCGCAGGGATTTTGGCTCCAGGTGCTCCCACCAGACCTTGGTGGTGAGGTGAATGTCACCGCGTGCGACGCCGCTGGCGCGGATGCCGGCGCCCACTGCTCCCTCGTTGCCATACATCTCCGCCGTGTCGATATGGCGGTAGCCCATGGCGAGTGCGGCGGCGACGGCGCTCGTGCATGCCTCGCCCTTCATCGGCCAGGTGCCGAGGCCGAGCACGGGCATGGCGAGCCCATGGGTGCCGATGCGGCGGATGGGCGTTGGTTGGCTGGAATTCACGTGCTGGTTCTCACTTCCTGGAAAAATCGACGACGGCCGCGAAACCGTTCTCGGTGCCGAAGGCAAGGCGCGCGCCGTCGGCACGCCAGGCGAGCGTGGTGACGCCGCCGCGCCCACGTGCGCCGGCCACCGGCAGAATGCGCTCCGAGGCAATATCGGCGAGCACCACCAGCCCGTCGGAGAAGCCAGCGGCCACCGCCTCGTGCTGCGGGTGGCAGGCGACGAAGGTGCACATGGCGTCGTCGCCGCCCGCGAGCTCGGTCGGCGCCTTGCCCATCGGACCGCCGCCGAAAAATGGCCAGAGCACGATGCTTTCGGCACCGGAGCTGGCGAGGAATTTGCCGTTGCGGGTGAAGGACAGCGCCTTGGTCTTGGTGGGATAGCCGCTCATTCGCATGTGCTGGCCATCGGCCAGGCGCCAGCCATGCAGCGAGTTTTCCTGCATCGCCGTGACCACGTTCTCACCGTCCGGCGAGATCGCGATGCCGGTGTGGCTGCCCTTCCATTCGAGCCGGCGCGGATTGTCGGTCTTCGCGCCGACAAACCACAGGCTGGCACCGTTGACATGCGAGGCGGCGATCCGTTTGCCCTTCGTATCGAACACCAGGCCGGTGACCGACGACGGGTGTTCGAGGGTCTTCAGCGTACGCCCCGCCGCATCCAGGACCGCGATGCGCTTGCCGTAGCTCGCGGCGATATGGGTCGGCGTGGCCGCGACCTGCTCGACCCAGCGCGAGCCGAAATCGGCGAGGATCGTCGCCATACCGCCGGCGATGCGCATCAGTTTGCCGTCGTCGCCGCCGGTCACGAACCCCTTGGCGTCCGCGGCCAGCGCCAGCACCGCGCCGTCATGAGCGGCGACAGAGGTCCACTCACCTTCCGGCGCGATGCTGGTCCACGCGCCTTCCGGCGCGATACGCAGCGTGCCGTCGCCGAGCGCGAAGCCGGCCGAGCCGTCGGGCGCGAAGGCGCAGGCGACGACATGCGCGCCGAGGTCGCGGCTGATGCCGCGGGTCTCGAGGATGTGGTCGGCGCCGAGAACCTCGGCGCTCAAGCGCGGCACGCCTCGAAGCCCCGGCGCAGCCGCGGCCGGTTGAGATTGCGGCCGATGAACACGATGCGGCTCTCGCGCTTCTCGCCATCCCGCCACGGACCGATATAGGCTCCGTCGGCGATCATGTGCACGGCCTGGAACGCAAAGCGCCGATCATCGCCCTTATAGGCGAGGATGCCCTTGGTGCGCAGCAGGTCCGGCCCCTGGTCGGCGAGCAGGGCGCCGATCCAGGCGTTGAATTTCTCGGCGTCCAGGTCCTCCTCCACCGAAAAGGACAGACTGCTCACGTCGTCGTTATGCTCGTGCGCGTCATCGGTCAGGAACTCCGGCACACGGGCCAGCACGCGCTCGAGGTCGAAGGCGCCCTGGTCGAGCAACTGGGTGACCGGCACGTTGCCGTGGTCGGCGCGGTGGATCACGGCGAAGCGGTTGATCTCCCGGATCCTGGCCTCGACCGCCTCCAGCTCGGCTGGCGTCACCAGGTCGGTCTTGTTGAGCACGATGACGTCGGCGAAGGCGATCTGGTCGGCGGCCTCGTGGCTGTCGGCGAGGCGCGCGGGCAGGTGCTTGGCGTCCACCACCGTCACGATCGCGTCGAGCCGGGTGCGGGCGCGCACATCCTCGTCCACGAAGAAGGTCTGCGCCACCGGGGCAGGGTTCGCGAGGCCGGTGGTCTCGATGATGATGCCGTCGAATTTGTCGCGCCGCTTCATCAACCCGCCGACGATGCGGATGAGGTCGCCGCGCACCGTGCAGCAGATGCAGCCGTTGTTCATCTCGAAGACTTCCTCGTCGGTGTCGACGACGAGGTCGTTGTCGATACCGAGTTCGCCGAACTCGTTGACGACGACGGCGTATTTGCGGCCGTGCTGCTCGGTGAGGATGCGGTTCAGCAGCGTGGTCTTGCCGGCACCGAGATAGCCGGTGAGGACGGTGACGGGTATCTGCTCGGGGGTTTGGCTCGCGGACATGACAACCTCGGGCGCTGTGGAAATACGCGCTGTGGGTGGGACACTGGTTGGAACGGACCCCTATATAGGGCGGCCAGCGCCCGGCGGCCATGCCGCGAGCACATCGCGGCGCAGCGCATCGAGCCGGGCAATCGCCGCCGGCAGCGAAAACCGTTCCGCCCGGGCCCGGCCGGAAGCCGCCAGCGCCGCGCGGCGCACGGGGTCGCGGGCCAGCGCCACCAGGGTTTCCGCCATCGCCGCCGGGTCGTCGGGGTCGATGGCGACACCCGCCTCGCCCACCACGTCCGGCAGGCCGCCGCGCCTGGCGTAGGCGAGCGCCGCGCCACAGGCCATCGCCTCCAGCGCCACCATGCCGAAGGGTTCCGGCCAGCGGCTCGGCACGGCGACGATCGCGGCTTCGGCCATCGCCGCCAGCACCGCTGCGTGCGGCTGATAGCCGGGCATGGCGACGCCGGCGGCCGCGGCCTCGGTGCGCAGACGGGCAAGATAGGGGGTTTGCGGTGAGAGAGAGCCGAAGCGGTCGGCGCCGATCATGGTCGCGGTCCATCCGCCAAGGCGCGGCAGGGCCAGGGCACATGCGGCGATGAAAGCATCCGCCCCCTTATCCGCGACGATGCGGCCGGCGAACAGGATCGTCTCGGCGCGCGGGCCGGCAGGGGGGATCATCCGCAGGTCGATCGGGTTCGGCAGGACCGCCGTGTCCGCGCCCGGCACGGTGCCGATCGTGTCGCGGCGCAGCCAGTCGGAGACCGCCGCGACCCGGACGCGGCGAAACAGGGCCGCGCGATGGGTCGCCTGGCGGCCATCCAGCCGATTGTGCAACACCAGGATCACCGGCAGGTCGAGGTGCCGTGCCAGGTGCAGCGCCAGTTCCGGCCGGTTGTGCACCTCCACGATCGCCGGGCGCAGGCGGCGCAGCGCGGCGGTGACGGCACGCGCGTATCGTGTGGCGAGCGGACCGGGCCACCAAGGCCAGGTGATCGGGCGATAGGCGCCGCCGGCAAACACCTCCGGCTGCGGCGGGCCGATGACAAGCTGCTCGAACGCGCTGTCGGCCCCGGCGAGGGCACCGAGGATCAGCCCGATGGCGCCGGCGCGGCCCGGGGCGAACCCCTCACGCGGCGGAAGCACCATGGCGGCGCGCGGCTTGGCTTTCTCCAACACGCCCCGACTCTAGCCAGCGCGGCGGCTTCGGGCCATGTCGGAGGCCATGGAAGAAATCCGCCTGTCTCTGCGCCGTCTTGCCGTCGCGGTGCTCGCCATCGTGGTGGCGCTGGCGGAGCTTTCCTGGCTGCGCGCCATCCTCGCCGACATCGGCTGGGGACCGGCAACGCTTGGGCTGCTGGTGGGCGGCGTCGCCGTCGCACCCTCGCTGGGGCTGGCGGCCGCCGATGGCGTCGTGGGATTTCTGCTGCGCCTGCTCGCGCATGACCCGCCGGCCGAGGTGCTGCCGGGCCTGTGGTCGGACGAGGACAGCGTGACGACGCGGACCGCGATCGTGGTCGCGGTGCGTGGTGAGCCGCTCGGGCCGATTCTGGAAAACCTCGAAACCCTGCTCGCCGGCCTCGATGCCTCCCGCTGGGGCGACCGGTTTGCCGCCTTCGTGCTGTCAGAGACGGCCATGCTGACGGGGTCATCCGAGGTCCCGGCGCTGGAGGCGGAGCGCCTCGCCGTCGCCGCACATCCGCGCATTGGCTATCGCCGGCGCGAGGGCGGGGGCGAGCCTGCGGGGATTCTCGGTTTCCTCGATGGCCTCGACGGGTTCGAGTTCGCGGTCGTGCTCGACGCAGGCTCGGTGATGGCGGCGGACGCTGTGTTGCGCCTTGTGCGCATCCTGCAGGCGCGGCGCGATCTCGGCATCGTGCAGCACCTCACGGCGGGGCTGCCGGCGACCCGGCCGTTCCCGCGGCTTTTCCAGTTCGGCGACCGCGCGGTGATGCGCATCCGGGCGACGGGGCAGGCGTGGTGGCAGGGCGATGCCGGTTCCTATCGGGGTCATAACGCGGCGCTGCGCATCGCGCCGTTGCGCGAGCACGGGCGCGTACCGCGGCGGGCGGATGGTGCCCTGCCCGGTTGCGAGGCGGTGTCGGCGGCGCTGCTGCGTGCGGCGCACTGGGGGGTGATGATGTGGCCGGATTCGCGGGGATCCTATGAGGCGGGGCCCGCGGATGTCCTGGCGTTCGAGCGGCGTGAGGCGCTCGGTCGCGGCCGCGCCTGGCCATACCGCCGTCTGATTCTCGGGCGCGGCCTGCTGGCGATGGGCCGCCTGCATCTGCTGCGGGTGCTGTGGCCGGGGCTGGTGGCGCCGCTGACCGTGGTGATGGCGGCCCTCGCGGCCTGGCTCGCCTGGCGCGGGGCGGTGGCGCCGGGCGGGGTGGCGCTGTTTTACGTTGCGTGGCTCACCCTGCATGCGCCGAAGCTGCTGGGCTATGCCGAATTGCTGCTGCGGCCACGGGCGCGGGCGCGCTATGGCGGCACGGCGGCGCTGTGGCGCTCTATCGCGGCGGAAACCGCCTTCGCGCTGCTGTTCGAGGCGATCGAGCCGGTCTCGCGCACGCTGGCGCTGATGCTGGGCGGCGCGGTGCGGCGGCGGGAATCCCGGCCTCTCGGCGTGGGGGAGGGCGTGCTGCGCTTTCTGCCGCACACGGTGCTGGGCGCGCTGCTGTGGGCGGGGTTCCTGCACGCGGGATGGACCGCCGTGCTCGTCGCTCCGTTCATCGCCGGGCTGCCGCTCGCGGTGCCGTTCGCGCTGCTGACCGCGAGCCCACGCTTCGGGTCGTGGCTGGCGACACACGGCATCGCGGCGATGCCGGAGGAACGCGCCCGCCCCTGATCTCGACCCAACGGTGATCCCGGCCTTCCCTGATCCCAACCGGACGGTTATCCCGGCGGTCCGGCCGGCCTCATGCCGTGGGGGGTTATGCCGCCTGCTTGCGCTCGCGCAGGAACTGGAAGAACTCGACGCCCTCGCGCAGCCGCCGCTTCATCATCTGCGGGCTGGTCACCATCTCGCCCACGATCTCGGCGATCTTCGGCGCGCGCAGGTAGAATTTGCGATAAAAGGTCTCGACGCTGTCGAAAATCTCGGTGTGCGAGAGGTGGGGATAGTGCAGCGGGGCGATCTGCACGCCATGATCGTCGATCAGCTCCGCGTGGCCCGCGTCGAGCCAGCCATTCTCCACCGCCTGGGCATGCAGGAACGTGCCGGGATAGGGGGCGGCGAGCGAGACCTGCAGGGTGTGCGGGTTTATTTCCTTCGCGAAATGAATAGTCTCGCCGATGGTCTCCTTGGTCTCGCCGGGCAGGCCGAGGATGAAGGTGCCGTGGATCTTGATGCCAAGATCGTGGCAGTCGCGGGTGAACTGCTTCGCGACCTCAATGCGCATGCCCTTCTTGATGTTGTGCAGGATCTGCTGGTTGCCGCTCTCGTAGCCGACCAGCAGCAGTCGCAGCCCGTTATCGCGCAGCACCTTCAGCGTCGCGCGCGGCACATTGGCCTTTGCGTTGCAGGACCAGGTGACGCCGAGCTTGCCAAGCTCGCGCGCGATCGCCTCGGCGCGCGGCAGGTTGTCGGTAAAGGTGTCGTCGTCGAAGAACAGCTCGCGCATCTGCGGGAACAGTTTTTGCGCGAGCTTCACCTCCTCGGCCACGTGTTCGACGGAACGCACGCGATAGCGGTGCCCGCCCACGGTCTGTGGCCAGAGGCAGAAGGTGCAGCGGCTCTTGCAGCCGCGGCCGGTGTAGAGGCTGACATACGGGTGCTTGAGGTAGCCGATGAAGTAATCCTCGATGCGCAGATCGCGCTTGTAGACCTCGGTGACGAAGGGCAGCGAATCCATGTCCTCGAGGACGGCGCGATCCTTGTTCTCGACGATGGCGCCGTTAGCATCACGGAACGAAATGCCGTCCACCGCGGCGAAATCCCGCCCCTCGGCGATCTCCTTGATGGTGAAGTCGAACTCGTTGCGGGCGACGAAATCCACCGCCGGCGCGTCGCGCAGGCTCTCGCGCGGCTGCACGGCGACCTTGGCGCCGACGAGGCCGATCTTCATGCGCGGGTTCGCCTCCTTGAGCTTTGCCGCGACCCGCGCGTCGGAGGCGAAGGAGGGGGTGGAGGTGTGGATGACGCACAGCTCCTGGCGCGGTGCTTCCTCAAGCACCTTCGCCATGCTGATGCCGGCGGGCGGCGCGTCGATCAGCTTGCTGCCGGGCACGAGGGCCGCGGGCTGGGCGAGCCAGGTGGGAAACCAGAAGCTGCGGATTTCCCGCCGCGCCTGGTAGCGCGAGCCGGCGCCGCCGTCGAACCCGTCGAAGGAGGGAGGCTGGAGGAAGAGCGTTTTCATCATCGCGTCTGGTGTCCCATGGTGTCGTGCGGCACGGGGGCGGCGTGAAGCAGCGCACCCCGCCAGGAAACGGTGTCGGAGAGGAAACTGGCGCCCCATACCACAACCGAGAAAATATCGCGCCATGGCCACAGCAGGGTGGTGAGCCAAGGGCTGGCGGCGCCGCGCGGGGCGAGGCGGCGCTCGGCGGCCAGGGCCAGCAGCGCGCGACCGGTCCAGACGGCGGCGAACAGCCAGAGGAAACGTCCATCCAATGCCGCCGCCAGCGCCGCCCAGAACAGCGGGAATTGCACCACGGAGGCGGCGTGGCCGCCGGGTTCGAGCCGGCGGATGGTGCGCGCCCAGCGCAACTCGTGGCCGAACAGCGCGGCCAGCCGGGTCTCCGGGACCGTCGTCGCGACGATGCTGCGGGCGAGCGCTATGTCGAGGCCCTGGCGCTTGACCAGCACGCCCAGCAGATTGTCGTCGGCGAGGTGGTCCGCAAGGGCCGCGAACCCGCCGGCCGCCTCCAGCGTCGCCCGGCGCAGCGCCATGGTCGAGCCGAAGCAATCCCGCCGGCCGAGCGCCCGGGCCAGCAGCGCGCCGGGCAGAAACCCGTGGGTGATCGCGGCGGCGCCGAGCGCGCCGACCATACCCCGATCGGCCGGCAGCCCCGTGTAAAGCGTGGTGACGAGGCCGATGCCGGGTCGGTCCAGCGTCGCCACCACGTTGGCGAGCCAGTCGCTCGGCGCATGCACGTCGGCATCCGCGATCACCAGCGTCGGGTGCTGCGCCGCCGGCAGCATGTTGATGAGGTTGGAGACCTTGCCGTTGCTGCCGTGGCGTGTGGGGTTGACCACCAGCGCCACGTGCCGATCGGGGTAGCGCGCGCGCAGCCGGGCGATGGCGGCGAGTGCGGGATCGGCCGGGGTCTGCACGCCGAGGACGATCTGGAATTCGGGGTGGTCCTGCCGGAACAGCGTCTCCAGTGCTGCCTCCAGCATCGGTTCGTCACCGCCGATGGGTTTCAGCACGCTGACCGGGCCGGTGCCGTGCCCGGGCTCGCCGCGCAGAAAACGGCGCAGCAGCACCTGGCCCGCGGCGGCCTGTGCCAGACCCACGAGTGCCGCGACGGCGAGGAGGTCAGCGAGGATCAACCCTTGCCGCCGCCGGCGAGCTGGTCCGCCTTGCGCTTCAGCGAGGCGATGAGCGCATCCGGCCCGCCGGAGGCCAGTTCGGCATGGAAATCGGAACGCTGCACAGCGACCCGGCTGATCGTGCCGTCGAGCAGGATATCGACAACCTGCCAGCCAGCCTTGCCCTGCTGCATGACGAAGTCGAACGGGATGGCTTTCTTGCCGGGCACACCGAGTTCGGTGGCGACGATTTCCTCGGCGCCGAGTTTGCGGATCTGCGGCAGCACGCGGAAGGTCTCGCCGCTCCAGCGGTGGAAATTGGCCGTCCAACTAGCGACGGTGAAGTCGGTGAAGGCGGCGAGCAGGGCCGATTTCTGGGCCGCGGTGAAGTTCGCGTAGCCCAGGCCGACGGATCGGGCGAGGATGACCGGCAGGTCGAACGCGGCCTCGATCGCCGGCCGCAGGGCCGACGCGCGCTGGGTAAAGCTTTGCGACGGCCCGTTTTTCATCGCCGTGATCAGCGCCTTGCCAAACGCCGCGACCGGCGCCGCGGCGGGGTCCGTTGCGGCTTGTGCAGCGGCCGGGGCCAGCAGCGTGGTCAGCAGCGTGGTCAGCAGCAGGGTGCGGCGAAGCATCACGCCCGGGCGGCGAGGGTTGGTTTGGTTTGGAGGGCGTTGATGGCGGTTTGGATGATGGCGCGGGTGTCGAGGCCGGCGTTGGCGAGTTGGTTTTTCTGGCTGTCGTGGTCGATGAAGCGGTCTGGCAGGGTCATGGGGCGGAAGCGCAGGCCGTGGTCGA
>JAJXXT010000012.1 GCA_021780935.1 Pseudomonadota bacterium | reverse complement strand
GCCGAGGCCGCGCTTGGCCGAGGGCACCACGCCGGGGCTCGGGCGGAAGCCGGTGATGCCGCAGAACGCGGCGGGGTTGCGTAGCGAGCCGCCCATGTCGCTGCCGCTCGCGATCGGCACCTGGCCGACGGCGAGCGCGGCCGCCGAGCCGCCCGACGAGCCGGCCGCCGACTTCGTGGGGTCGTGCGGGTTGCCGGTCGCGCCGTAGACGGCGTTGCGCGTGTTGGCGCCGGCGCCCCATTCCGGCGTGTTGGTCTTGCCGACGACGATGGCACCGGCCGCCCGCAGATCGGCGACCAGCCGCTCGTCATGCGCCGGCACGTGATCGCGATAGATCGGGCTGCCGAACGTGGTGCGCAGGCCGGCCGTCTCGGTGAGGTCCTTGATGCCGACCGGCAGCCCGTGCAGCGCGCCCAGCCTGGCCCCGCGCATCACCGCCGCCTCGGCGGCCTTCGCGGCCGCGCGGGCGCGCTCGAAGTCGCGCGCGACCATGGCGTTGATCGCGTGGTCGGTCGCCTCGATGCGGCCGATGCAGCTCGCCAGCAGCTCGACCGGCGAGAGCGCGCGCCGGCCGATCAGCGCGCGGGCCTCGATCGCCGGGAGATCACAGGGTTCGGTCATGCGGTCCTCGTCATGCTGCGGCGGAGGGGCGGGATTTCATGCGCTCGTAGATGGCGCCGATGGTCCGCAGCCCGGGGTCGAAGGGCTGCTTCACCTGGCCGGCGAAGTCGAGGAAGACAAAGAGCATCACGTCCGCCAGCGTCATCCGCTCGCCGCAGACGAAGCTGCGGCCGGCGAGCTGCCGGTCGAGCCAGGCCAGCGCCTCGGCGGCCTTGAGCTTGAGGTCGTCCGCCGCCTGCGGAATGAGCCGGATGCGCCCGGCGAACAGCTTCTGGCCTTCCGAGTAGCGGAAGCCGTTGGTCAGGTTCTCGATATAGCTGAGGTCGATGCGCCGCACCCACATCCGCGTCTCGGCGCGCTCCTCGGGGGTGGTGCCGATCAGCGGCGGCACCGGCTTCAGCTCGTCGAGATACTCGCAGATCGCCGTGATCTCGCTCAGCACCCTGCCGTCGTCGAGGCCGAGCGCCGGCATCGTGCCCGTCGGATTGACGCTGGAGAGATAGGGCTCGCGCCGGTTCTCGCCGCCGCGCAGGTCGACCTCCTGCCTGGCGAGGTCGATCCCCTTCTCGGCAGCGAACATGCGCACGACGCGCGGGTTCGGGCCGATAGAGTTGTAGAGCAGCATCCGTTTCCTCCCCGATTTGATGGCACCGGGCTCGTCTCAGTAGCCGAGGGCGAGGCCGTCCTTGCGCGGATCCGAGCCCGCGACCATGCAGCCGCGCGCGCGGTCGATCCAGATCGCCTGGCCGCCGCCATGCGGCTTCGCCGCCTCCTCGATCGCATGCCCGCGCCGCGCGAGCCCGTCGCGGGCACCCGCCGGGATGCCGCGCTCCACCTGGATCCGACCCAGGCGCGGGTAGAGCCGCGGCAGGTCGATCGCTTCCTGCAGATCGAGTCCGTAGTCGAAATGATTGGCGAGCAGCAGCGTCTGCCCGGTCGGCTGGAAATGCCCGCCCATGACGCCGTAGGGCATCACCGCCTGGCCGTCCTTCGTTACCATGCCCGGAATGATCGTGTGCAGCGGGCGCTTGCCCGGCGCGATGGCGTTGGGGTGGCCGCGCTCGAGCACGAAGCCGTAGCCGCGGTTCTGCAGCAGCACGCCCGCCTCGGGCGCATAGATGCCGGAGCCGAACCCCTCGAACAGCGAGTTGATGAAGCTGCACGCATTGCCGTCGCGGTCGACGACGCAGAGGTAGACGGTGTCGGCATGCACCGGCATCGCCGCTTCGCCCGCCGCCGGCATCGCCATCGCGCGGTCGTCCTCGATCAGCGCCGCCAGCGCATCGAGATAGGCCGGGTCGAGCAGCTTCCTGACCGGCACGTCGACCTGGGAGGGATCGGCGACGAAGGCATCGCGGTCGCGATAGGCGAGCCGCGCCGCCTCCATGTGACGGTGCAGGCGCAGGCTGCCGAGCGGCCCGTCCGGCGCCCTTCCCAGCCGCTCCAGCACGCCGAGGATCTGCAGCACCAGCAGGCCCGAGCCATTGGGCGGGCACTGCCAGACCGTCATGCCGTGCCAGCCGATCGAGATCGGCTCGACGAAGTTCGCGGCCGTCCGGCCGGCGGCGAAATCGGCTTCGGTGTGCAGCCCGCCGCGCCCGCGCAGCGTCGCCACCATGTCAGCGGCGATCGGTCCCTCGTAGAAGGCGCGCGCGCCGTGCCGGGCGATGGCGCGCAGCGTCGCCGCCAGGGCCGGCTGGCGCATCACCTCGCCGACCGCCGGCGCGCGCCCGCCGGGCAGCAGCGCCAAGGCGCCGCCGCGGCGCAGCTTCTCCGCGCCGTCCGCCCATTCGAGCCCGACGCGCGGATGCACCGCGAACCCCTCCTCGGCGCAGCGGATCGCCGGGCGCAGCAATTCGTCGAGCCCCCTGGTGCCGTGCGCCGCGAGCAGCGTCTCCCAGGCGCTGATCGCGCCCGGCACGGTGACCGCATGCGGCGACTGCGGATCGATCCGGTCGATGCCCTGGCGCTCGAAGACATCGAGGCTGGCCGCCACCGGCGCCCGACCGGAGCCGTTCAGTGCCACCACGCCGCCCGCGGCCGGCGCATAGAGGCAGAAGCAGTCGCCGCCGATCCCCGTCGATTGCGGCTCGATGACGCAGAGCACGGCGCAGGCGGCGATGGCGGCGTCGAGCGCGTTGCCGCCGGCGCGCAGCACGTCGAGCGCGGTCAGGGTGGCGAGCGGCATCGACGTCGCGGCCATGCCCTCGGTTGCATAAACAGGGCTACGGCCCGGAGCGTGGAAATCGCGCATCATCCCCCCTTCGGATGCGCGAAGATCTCGCATGCACCGCCCGTATTGGCAACGGCCCGGCAAGCGGGCATTGCTGTGTCATCCGGCGGGGAGAAGCCTGTGGCGACGATCGAGGATTTCGACAGGATCGACATCAGGGTGGGGCGCGTCATCGAGGCCCTGCCTTTCCCCGAGGCGCGCAAGCCCTCGATCAGGCTGCGCATTGATTTCGGGCCGGAGATCGGCGTCCGCCAGTCGTCGGCGCAGATCACCCGCCACTATACGCCCGCGACCCTGCTCGGCCGCCTGGTGATGGCGGTGGTGAACTTCCCGCCGCGGCGCATCGCCGGGTTTGCCTCCGAGGTGCTGACGCTCGGCGTGCCCGATCCCGACGGCGAAGTGGTGCTGCTGCGCCCGGACCAGGACGTGCCGCCCGGCGCGCGGATGTTCTGATGGCGGAGCGTTATTACGCGGTCACCTGGGACCAGTTGCACCGCGATGCCCGCGCGCTCGCCTGGCGGCTGATGGGCAGCGGCCCGTTCCGCGGCATCGTCGCGATCACCCGCGGCGGGCTGATCCCGGCCGCGATCGTCGCGCGTGAGCTCGAGATCCGGCTGATCGAGAGCGTCTCCGTCATCACCTACGACGAGGAGGCGAAGGGCGAGCCGCGCGTCACCAAGCCGCCGGTCGCGGCCGGCGACGGCGATGGCTTCCTCATCGTCGACGACCTGGTCGATACCGGGACGACGGCGCGCATCGTCCGCGGCCTGCTGCCGAAGGCGCATTTCGCCGCGGTCTATGCCAAGCCCGCCGGCAAGCCGCTGGTCGATACCTTCATCACCGAGGTGAGCCAGGACACCTGGATCCTGTTCCCCTGGGACACCGAGCCGCAATTCGCCCCGCCCCTCGCGCGCCGTCAGGCAGCGCCGGACTGACTGCCGCTCAGCCGCCCGGCCGGGCGCCGGCCGGCAGCTGCGCCTCCTCCTCGCGGATGGCGCGCACGCGCTCGACGCGCCGCCCGTCCATCGCCACCACCTCGAACTGCCAGCCGCCGAAGACGATGCGGTCGCCGACCCGCGGCACCCGGCGCAGCAGGGCGAGCAGCAGGCCGCCGAGCGTGTGATACTGGCCCTCGGCGGGCAGCGCCGGCAGGGCGAGCCGCGCCTTGGCCTCGTCCACCGGCATCAGCCCGTCGAGCAGCAGCTCGCGCGCCTCCTCGCCCTCGGGCGTGTCCGCCGCCGGCGCCGCGTCCTCGGGGTCGCCGACGATGGCGTCGAGCACGTCGGTCGCCGTCACCACGCCCTCGAAGCTGCCATATTCGTCGAGCACGAGCGCGAGCCCGAGATCGTCGCCGCGGAACCGCTCCAGCGCCTCGAGCGCGGTGATCGTGTCCGGAATGACGATCGGCCGCGCCAGCACCGCGCCGAGATCGACCGCCGCCCCGCCGACCTTCTGCGCCAGCACGTCCTTCGCCCGCACCACGCCGACGACGTTGTCCACCCGCCCCTCGCAGACCACGAAGCGCGACTGCGGCGAGGAGGCGATGGTGCGCAGGATCTCCGCCTCGCTGTCGGTGCGGTCGATCCACACCAGCTCGGTGCGCGGCGTCATGATCGCGCGCGCGGGCTTGTCGGCGAGGCGCAGGACGCGCTCGATCATGTCGCGCTCCTCGGTCTCGATCACGCCGCTGCGCTCGCCCTCGGCCAGCAGCACCTTCAGCTCCTCTTCGGTCACGTCCTCGGCCGTCCCCTCGCCCGCGCCGAGGCTGCGCAGCACCAGGTGGGAGGCGGCCGAAAGCACCCAGACCAGCGGCCAGCCAATCGCGGTCAGCGCCCGCACCGGGCGGGCGAACAGCATGGCGAAGCGCTCCGGCGCGCGCAGCGTGAGCTGCTTGGGCACCAGCTCGCCGAACAGCAGCGTCAGCAGCATCACCACCAGCACGGAAAGAATCAGGGCAAGGCTGCCGGCGAAGGGTGCCGTGCTGCCGAGCCGCGCCAGGAACGGCTCGAGCGCATGCGCGAGCGGATCACCGCCGAACACGCCGAGCAGCACCCCGACCAGCGTCACCCCGGCCTGCAGCACCGGAATGAAGCGCTCGGGCCGTTCGGCAAGCAGCCGCGCTCCGGCCGCCCCGGCCACCCCGCGCGACTCCAGTGCCGCGAGCCGGGTCCGGTTCGCCGAGACCAGCGCGATTTCGCTCATCGCGAACAGGGCGTTGACCCCGATCAGCAACGCGACGATGAGAATATCAGAGACTGCCCGCATAACGCCCCTTCCGGCAACCGCCGCGTCCCGTAGGAAAGGCAGACAGGATAGCGGTCCCGGCGCTGCTGCGCGATGGTGGGGCGCGACGCCCGGCACGCGCCGGGGGCTCAGGAGCAACACGGAGATGCACTCATGAACAGCCGCCTGCCCTCCGCCACCATCGTACTCGGCGCGGCCGGCGCCCTGGCGTTCGCCGCCCTCGCCTTCGCCGCCCTGTCGCGCACGGGCCCGGCCGCCACGCACCTGACCACCTGGCTGGTGGCGTACGGCGCGGTGGTGCTGTCCTTCCTCGGCGCGGTGCACTGGGGCTTGGTGCTGGCGGCGGAACAGCCGCAGCGGCCCTGGCTGCGCGCGGGCTTCGGCGTGCTGCCGGCGCTCGCCGGCTGGGTGGCGGTGTGGCTGGACATCACGGCGGTGCCGGCCGGCGCCATCGGACTGCTGATCGCCGCCTATCTCGGCGTCGCCGCCGTCGAGCGCAGCTTCTACATCCGCGGCTGGCTGCCGCGCGGCTATCTCTGGCTGCGCTACGTGCTGACCCTCGTGGTGGTACTGATCCTTTCGACGGTGCTGACGCTGCGCCTGCTCGGCGCGCGCATCACGCTCTAGGGAGATGATGATGGACGATAAAGCAATGCTGACGCGGCTACGCGCCGCCCGCGTGGTGCCGGTGGTGCTCATGAGCAGAACTGCCAACGCCGCGCGCGCCGTGGGCTGGCTGCGCGCGACCGGGCTCGGCGTGTTCGAGATCACCATGACGGTGCCGGGCGCGGTGGACCTCATCGCGCAACTCGCGCGCGACCCGGCGCTGCTGGTCGGCGCCGGCACCGTACCGGACGCCGCGGCCGCGCGCGCCTGCCGCGCCGCCGGGGCGCGCTTCATCGTCGCCCCCTGGGTCGATGCCGCGCTTGCCGCCCCATGCCGCGAGGCCGGGGCGGCACTGATGCTGGGCGCGCTCACCCCCACCGAGGTGCGCGCGGCGCTGGCGGCCGGGGCCGACGTGGTGAAGATCTTCCCCGCCTCCTCCGCCGGCGGGCCGGCGCATATCAGGGCGCTCGCCTCGGTGTTCCCCGACGTCGCGTTCTGCCCCACCGGCGGCATCGCGCCGGGCCAGGTCGCGGACTATCTCGCCGCGGGCGCCGCTTTCGTCGGCATCGGCGGCGCGCTCGTCGACGAGAAGGCGGCGGCCGCCGGCGACCAGGCCGCGATCACCGCCGCCGCTCGCGCCGTCATGGCATGAGCGCCGACCCGCACCCCGAGCTCGTCTGCATGGGCGAGCCGATGCTGGAGCTGAACGCGCAGCCGCCCGACGGCGCGGGCCGGCGCCTCTACCTGGAAGGTTTCGGCGGCGATACATCAAACGCCGCCATCGCCGCCGCGCGTCAGGGCGCCAGCGTCGCCTACGCCACCGCGATCGGGCACGACGACGCCGGCGAGCGCTTCCTCGCCCTGTGGCGCGCGGAGGGGGTGGACCTCGGCGCGGTGAAGCTCGACGCGGCGCGCCCGACCGCGCTCTACCTGGTCACGCACGGCGCCGGTGGGCATCAGTTCCACTTCTACCGCACCGGCTCCGCCGCCAGCGCCTACGCGCCGGCCGACGTGCCGGAGGCGATGATCGCGCGCGCACGCATGTTCTATGCCTCGGGGATCAGCCAGGGGATATCGGACAGCGCGGCGGACGCGGTGCTGCACGCGATCGCGGTCGCGCGGCACAATCAGGTGCGCGTCGCGTTCGGAACGAATTACCGCCCGCGCCTGTGGCCGCGCGCCCGCGCCGCGGCGCTGATCCATGCCGCCGCGCGGCAGGCCGATATCCTGCTCGTGAGCCTCGAGGACGCGACCGCCCTCGCCGGCACCGCCGACGCCGATGCCGCCGCCGATTTCTACCAGCGCCTCGGCCCGGCCATCGTCGTCGTGACCCTGGGCGCCGAGGGTGCGCTGCTCGCCGACGGCGAGCGCCGCCTGCGCCTGCCCGCCCTGCAGGGCGCCGTGGTGGACGCGACCGGCGCCGGCGACGCCTTTGCCGGCGCCTTCCTCGCGCGCCTGCTCGCCGGCGACGCGCCCGCCCCGGCCGCGCGTTATGCCAGCGTGGCCGCCGGGCTGAAGGTGCGCGGCTATGGCGCGGTGGCGCCGATCCCGCGCACGCCAGACGTCGAGGCCGAACTCGCGCGATGCTGACGACCGCGCGTCTGATCCTGCGGCCGTGGTGCGAGGCGGACCTCGATCCATTCGTGGCGATGAGCGCCGATCCGCTGGTGATGCGCCACCTCCTGCCGCTCAACCGCGCCGGCTGCGCGGCCTGGATCGAACGCCAGCAGGCGCACCAGCGCGAACACGAATTCTGCTTCTGGGCGGTGGAGATTCCCGGCGTGGCGAGGCTCGCGGGCGCGGTCGGGCTCTACTCGGTCGCGCCGCCGATGCCCTGTGCGCCGGCGGTCGAAATCGGCTGGCGCCTGGCGCGCGATGCCTGGGGTCAGGGCTATGCCGCGGAAGCAGCCCGCGCCAGCCTCGATTTCGGTTTTGCCCGCGGCCTGGCGGAGATCGTCGCCTTCACCCGCCCGGCGAACGAGCGCTCCTGGCGGCTGATGCAGCGCCTCGGCATGCGGCGCGACCCGGGCGACGATTTCGAGCACCCGCGCCTGCCGCCGGGCCACCCGATGCGCCCGCACATCCTCTACCGGCTCAGCTCCCGCCACTGGCAAAACGGGCATTGGCCATCGGCCGCAGGCGCAGGCCTGGCCGCAGGTGCCTGAACGCGAACACCGAGGAATCGGCCGCGACCGGCCCCGGCGCCGCGGCGACCAGAACGCGTTCGGCGATCGGCTGGAAATCGGCACGGAAATGCACCGATGACTTCAGCGCGAGAATCCGGCATGCGCTCGGTTCGATACCGAGATGGCGCGGAATCGCCTGGTCGAGCGCCTGCATCTTGCGACTGACCACGACGACGCGCACGCCCGGCGCGACGCGGATCAGCGCGCAGGGACCGAGATTGCCGGGATTGCCCTTACCCATCGGCCCGGTCAGAGTGAAGCGCCCATCGCCGAGACGTTCCACCACCGCATCGACCGCGAGCGGCGCGCCGTCCGACTTGCCGCCGAGATCGAGCCGCAGCGCCGCGCCGACGCCAGCCTCGTGGCAGGCCGCGGCACTCGCGGCGTCGTTGATCAGCACCATCACCGCGCCCTCGGCGTTCTGGCGGACCAGTTCCGCGAGCAGGCCGGTGGTGTCGCCGTGGCCGCCGCCACCGGGGTTGTCCTGGGTGTCGGCGATCACCACCGGCTTCGTCGCCGTGCGCGCGAGGTCGATCGCCTGGCGCACCGCTTCCGCGGCCGGCAGCACCTCGGAGGCGAAGCTCGCCTCGCGCGCCACGAGTTCCGCGAGCAGCGCGTCGGCGACGGCGTCGGCCTGCTCGCGGGTCTCGGCGTACGCCGCGAGCGCGGTGCCGCAATCGGCGAAATCGGCGTAGGGGAAGCCGAAACAGAAGGCCAGTTCCGCAAGGCCGGGCCGTGCTGCGAGCGCCGCGCGCGTCGCCATCACCGGCGCCATCGGTGCGACGAGCGTGCACTGGCTGGTGAGCGGAATCCAGTAATCGCTCTGGCGGAACGCGCGCGCCCAGGGCCGGCCACGCTCGATGCGCTGCAGCAACAGATGCATCGCCTGCGCCCCCGCCTCGCGCATGTCCACGTGCGGATAGGTGCGAAACGGCACCAGCGCATCGACGCGCTCGACCATCGCTTGCGTCAGGTTGCAGTGCGGATCGAGGCTGATGGTGAGCGGGATGTCGCCGGCGATGGCGCGCACGCGGCGCAGCAGCTCTCCTTCGGCGTCCGGAAAGCTCGCGGCGACGGCAGCGCCGTGCAGGTCGAGATAGATGCCGTCGAGCGGCCCCTGGTCCAGCGCCTCGGACAGCCGCGCGCCGAGCATCGCCGCGATACGCTCGAACGCCTCGTCCTCTACCGGCCCGGCGGGATTGGCGAAGCCCCAGGCGAGCGGCACGCAGGTCGCCCCCGCCGCCTGCGCGACCGCGAGCGCGCCGGCGATCGGCACCGAGGCCGCCCGCACCGCCGCGAACAGCGCGTCGCCCTCGGCGAGCGGCGGGAAGCCGCCGGGATGCAGGAAGTCCTCGTAGCGCGTCGGCAGCGGCGCGAAGGAATGACTTTCGTGCAGGAATCCGCCCAGCGCCAGCCGCATCTTTCCCGTGTCCCCGTCCAAAGCCACCTCGGTCGAACTCGATCCGAGCCGCACAGTCTGGCGCCGTGGCGGGAGCGGGGCAAGCGGCGGTGGACAGCGAGCCGCCCTCGTGCCTACCGTTGCCGGTGTGAAACTCTTCCATTCTCCCGCCCATGCGCGCCACGCGCCCCGTTTCTTCCTCCAGCGCGGCACGGTGCGGCCGAACTACGAGATCCCTGCCCGCGCCGAAGTCCTGCTCGAAGCCGGCCGCGCCGCCGGGCTCGACGTCGCGACCCCGCCGCCCGCGAGCGTCGCCGCCCTCGCCGAGGTGCACGCGCACGCCTACCTGGAGTTCCTCTGCGACGGCCATCGCGCCTGGTCCGAGCAGCCGCAGCCCGGCCCCGAGATCGTCGCCAACATCCACCCCGCGGCGGAGATGCTGGCCCAGGGCGGGCGCCCCGGTACCGGCATCGTCGCGCGCGCCGGCTGGTTCACCGCCGACACCGCCTGCCCGATCGGCGAGGGCACGTGGGAGGCCGCGCTCGCCGCCGCCGGCTGTGCCCTCGCCGCGGCCGACGAGGTGGCGGCGGGGCGGCATGCCTACGCGCTCTGCCGGCCGCCCGGCCACCACGCTTACGCCGCGCGCGCCGGCGGGCACTGCTACCTCAACAACGCCGCACTGGCCGCCCAGCACCTGCGCGGCAACGGCGCCGCGCGCGTCGCGGTGCTCGACATCGACGCCCATCACGGCAACGGCACGCAGGGAATCTTCTGGGAGCGCGGCGACGTTTTCTTCGCCTCGGTCCATGGCGACCCGGATTTCTATTACCCCTGGTACGTCGGCCGCGACCACGAGCGCGGCGCGGACGCCGGCGCGGGCGCCAACCTCAACCTGCCGCTCGCGCGCGGCAGCGGCGACGCCGCCTGGCTCGGCGCGATCGAGACCGCGCTCGCGGCGATCCGCACCTTCCGCCCCGAGGCGCTGGTGGTCAGCCTCGGCTTCGATGCGAGCGAGACCGAACCGCTCGGCTTCCTCGCCGTGACGGCGGCGGGCTTCGCGCGCGCGGGCGAGCGCATCCGCGCGCTCGGAGTGCCGGCCGCCCTGGTCCAGGAAGGCGGCTACGACACCGCGACTATCGGAACGATTTTGCAACGATTTCTCGGCGGGCTCGGATGACCGTCGCGCGTGTACAGAGCTTCGCCTTCGCCGGCATCGACGCGGTTCCGGTGGAGATCCAGGTGCAGATCGCGCCGGGCCTGCCCGCCTTTCTCATCGTCGGACTCGCCGACAAGGCGGTGACGGAAGCGCGCGAGCGGGTGCGCGCGGCGCTGATCGCGATGGGCCTGGCCCTGCCGCCCAAGCGCGTGCTGATCAACCTCGCGCCGGCCGACCTGGTGAAGGAAGGCAGCCATTTCGACCTGCCGATCGCGCTCGCGGTGCTGGCGGCGATGGCGGTTATTCCGGCCGAGGCGGTGGCGGAGTTCGCCGCGCTCGGCGAGCTCTCGCTCGACGGGGCGATCAATCCGGTGGCCGGCGTGCTGCCGGCGGCGATCGCCGCCTCGGCGCGCGAGCTCGGCCTCGTCTGCCCCGCCCGCCAGGGCGCGGAGGCGGCCTGGGCGGGACGCATCGAGGTACTGGCCGCCCCCGATCTCCTGGCGCTGGTGAATCATTTCCGCGGCCTGCAGGTGCTCGAACCGCCGGCTCCGAGCGAAGCCGCGGCGGCCGAGGCCGTGCGCGACATGGCCGAGATCCGCGGCCTCGAATCCGCGCGCCGCGCGCTCGAGATCGCGGCGGCGGGGCGGCACAACCTGCTGCTCGTCGGTCCGCCCGGCGCCGGCAAGTCCATGCTCGCCTCGCGCCTGCCCGGGCTGTTGCCCGACCTCACGGCGCAGGAGGCGCTTGAGGTGAGCATGATCCATTCCCTCGCCGGCATGCTGGAGGAGGGCCGCCTCGTCGTCCGCCCGCCCTATCGCGAGCCCCATCACGGCGCCAGCCAGCCCGCCCTGGTCGGCGGCGGCGCCCGCGCGCGGCCCGGCGAAATCTCGCTCGCCCATCGCGGCGTGCTGTTCCTCGACGAGCTGCCGGAGTTTCCCCGCGCCGCCCTCGAGGCGCTGCGCCAGCCGCTCGAGACCGGGCGCACCACGGTCGCGCGCGCCGCCGCCCATGTCACCTACCCCGCTCGGTTCCAGCTCGTCGCGGCGATGAACCCGTGCCGCTGCGGCTATCTCGGCGACGCGGCACGCGCCTGCAGCAAGGCGCCGCGCTGCGGCGAGGAATACCAGGGGCGGATCAGCGGTCCGTTGCTCGATCGTATCGACCTGGCGATCGACGTCGATCCCGTGCCGCCGGCGGAGCTCGCGCGTGCCCCGGCGGGCGAGACAACCGCG
>JAJXXT010000148.1 GCA_021780935.1 Pseudomonadota bacterium | reverse complement strand
CGGCTATTTCCTCGGCACGCCGCGCTTCGCGGGCCTGGTCGCGGGCTTCGCCGACGTGCTGCTGCCGCGCGCCGGCGAGGTGGCGCGCGCCATGGGGGCGGCGCTGCGTGCGGCAACGCAGCGCGGCACCGCCCGCCCCATATCTGGCTGACCCGGCTCTGGCTGACCCGGGGAGGCTGAGCCTCAGCCCGCGAGGTCGGGGATCGGCACCGGCACCGCCCGCTCCAGCACCCTGGCGGCGCGCAGCACGAGGTCGTCGCGATACAGTGCCGCCGCGACTTGCACCGAGCGCGGCAGGCCGGAAGCGGTCATCCCCATCGGCATGGCGATCGCCGGCTGGCGCGACAGGTTGAACAGAAATGTCCACGGCGCCCAGTCCGTCCACAGCGCTTGCGCGGGCTCGGGGATCGGCGCGTCGCAGGAGGGCGCGGCGCTGGGCACGGTCGGGCACAGCAGCAGGTCATAGGAGCGGTGCAGCCGTGCCATGGCGTGCGCGGCCAGCACTCGCTGTGCCTCGGCCTCAAGCATCTCGTCGCCGGTGGCGGCGGCATAGGTCTCCTCCACCAGCAGCAGCCCGGGGTCGAGCTGGTTGCGCCGCGCCGGCGGGAAGGACCGCACCAGGCGCGCCAGCGCCACGCCCCAGACGCGGGTGAAGATCGCGCGGATGTCCGGCAGCGCCGGTGTGGCATCCTCCACCTCGGCTCCCGCCGCGGCAAGGATCTCGGCCGCCTGCTCGATCGCGGCGATGCCGTCCCAGTCCACCGGCGCCTCGAAGCCCGGCCGGCGCAGCACCGCGACGCGCATTCCCGCCACCCCGTCCTCGATGCCCATCAGCCAGTCGCGCCGGTCGTCCGGCAGCGCATAGGGGTCGCGGTGGTCGAAGCGCGCCATGGCCCCCAGCATCAGCGCCGCGTCGCGCACCGAGCGCGTCAGCGGCCCCGCCACCGCGACATGGCCGAACGCGCCGAGCGGCCATTGCGGGATGCGCCCGAAGCTCGGCTTGAGGCCGATCACCCCGGACCACGCGGCGGGGATGCGAACCGAGCCGCCGGCATCGGTGCCGATATGCAACGGTCCGAAACAGGCGGCCGCCGCCGCACCCGCCCCCGAGGACGAGCCGCCTGGCGTGTGGCGGCGGTTCCACGGGTTGCGCGTCACGCCGTGCAGCGGGCAGTCGCCCGGCGATTTCCAGCCGAACTCCGTCGTCGTCGTCTTGCCGATGATCACGGCCCCGGCGGCCTTGAGTCCGATTACCGCCGGCGCGTCCTCGGTCGAGGGCGTGGATTCCGTCAGCCGGCTGCCGCGCCGCGTGGCAAATCCCTGCATGTCGAGCAGGTCCTTGACGGTCGTCGGCACGCCGTCGAGTGCCCCGAGCGGCCGCCCAGCCCGCCACCGCGCCGCACTCTCGTGCGCGGCGCGCAGCGCGTCCGGGTTCATCACCGCGAAGGCGTTGATCGCGGGGTTGTGCCGCGCGATGCGCTCGCTCACCGCCTGCAGCGCCTCGACCGGCGACAGTGCCAGGCTGGCGTAATGGCCGAGCAACTCCTCCGCGCTCATCAGCGCGGGGTCGGAGTTGGTGGCCGGGGCGGCGGCGTCGGTCGTGGTGGCGTCGGTCATGCGGGTTGCCTGCGTTCGGATGCGGGCGCAGCATAGGCGCCTCGTTTCGTGAAGGAAGGCCATCGCATGAATGACGCAGCCGAACATCCTGCAGGCGAACCCTGGCAGTGGCCGGAGCATGTCTGGCGCGAGATGGTGGAGCGGGCGCGCGGCGGGCGCAGCCTGGCACCGAAATCCTGGCCCAACGGGGCTCGCTGCGCCGTCGCGCTCTCCTTCGACGCCGATCACGAAACCATCCCGCTGCGCGACGCCGACCCGAGCCCGATGCGCATCAGCCAGGGCCAGTACGGTGCCCGCCGCGGCGTGCCGCGCATCCGCGCCCTGCTGCAGCGCGAGGCCATTCCCGCGACCTTCTTCTACCCCGCGGTCTCCGCGATGCTGCACCCCGAGGAGGTGCGTGGCGTGGTGGCGGACGGGCACGAGATTGGCATCCATTCATGGATTCACGAGCGCAACACGACGCTGCCGGTCGAGGCGGAGCGCGATCTGTCGCTGCGCGCGGCGGAGACGCTGGACCGGATCGCCGGCAAGCCGCCGGTCGGCATGCGCACCGCGAGCTGGGATTTCTCGCCGCACACGCTGATGATCATCCGCGAGATGGGGCTGCTCTATGATTCCTCGCTGATGGCCGACGACGAACCGTATGAGCTGACGGCGGACGGCGAAGCCACCGGCATCGTCGAGCTGCCACCGGAATGGATCCGCGACGATGCCGTCTATTTCAACATGCACCGCATGCAGAGCCTGCGCCCCTACACGCCGCCCTCCTCGGTCGAGGAGATCTTCAACGCCGAGTTCGACCTCGCCTGGGAGGAGCGGGGGCTGCACATCGTGACCATGCACCCGCACGTCATCGGCCATCGCTCTCGCCTGCCGCTGCTGGCGCGCCACATCGCCCACATCAGGGCGAAGGGACAGGTGTGGTTCGCAACCCACGAACAGGTCGCCCGCTACTGCCTCGACGCCGCGAAATAGCCCGCTTGCCGCCGCGTGGGCACTCCGCGAGGGGCGACTACGCTGCCCGCCGCAACACCGTCAGTCGCAGCTCGCGCCGCAGCGTGAAGCCGAGTTTTTCGTAGAGCGCGATCGCTGGCGCGTTATCCGCGAAAACATGCAGGAACGGCACCGCGCCCTCGGCGCGGATCAGTGCCACAAGGGCCGCCACCGCGCGCGCCCAGCCCCTGGCCGCGCAGCTCCGGCGCGGTGCAGACGGCGCTGATCTCCGTGAAGCCGGCGAGCTTCATCCGCTCGCCCGCCATCGCCACCAGCCTGCCGGCCTGGCGCAGCCCGAGATAGCGGCCGAGCCGATGCGTGCCGGCGGCAAACGGGCCGGGGTTGGTGCGCGCCACCAGTTCCAGCATGTCGGCCACATCGGCCTCGCCGAGCGGCGTGAACGCCGGCCCCGACGCCACCGGCGTATCCCCCGCCACCATCTGCAGCACCCTGGCCCGGCGCATCACGTCGAGCCCAGGGGCGAGCCGCGAGTCGAGCCGCGGCGGCGAGACATCCGTCGCCTCGAACAGCGCGAGGGCGCCCTGCGGGGGAAACAGCGGCGCGAGCGCGGCGATGCTCGCCGGCGACAGGTCCTCGGTCGCCGCGAACCGCGCCATGTCCTCGGGGTAGCGCCGCGCCGGGCCCGCGACCTGCGCGAGCCCCGCCTGGTTCTGCGTCAGGGCGGACCAGATCGGCCGGTCGAGGGCGCTGGTATCGGGCCTCATGGGCGGTGCCTTGCGAAGTGGATGTTACTTTCATAATAAAAGTAAAGGAGATCGGCAAGCCACGTGCCGCGCCCCTCCCAAGCTGCCGGCGCATGGCGGCGCACACGCCCCTTTCGCGACGCGCGCGGCCGGGCGTATGAGGCGCCATGGACAAAATCCGCATCCGGGGCGGCCGCCCGCTCGAAGGTTCCATCGCCATATCCGGCGCCAAGAACGCTGGCCTGCCGCTGATGGCCGCGGGCCTGCTCACCGACGAGCGGCTGGTGCTCTCCAACGTGCCGCGGCTGGAGGATATTCGCACCATGTCCGCCCTGCTCGCGCAGCACGGCATCGCTGTGGAGCCGGTCGGCAATGACGGGCGCACCCTCTCCCTCGGTGGGCGGATCACCAACACCGAGGCGCCCTACGACATCGTGCGCAAGATGCGCGCCTCCGTGCTCGTGCTCGGGCCGCTGGTGGCGCGGGTGGGCGAGGCGCGGGTCTCGCTGCCCGGCGGCTGCTCGATCGGCACCAGGCCGGTCGATCTGCATCTCAAGGGGCTGGAACAGCTCGGCGCCACGGTCAGCCTCGACGGCGGCTACATCACCGCGACCGCCAGGGGCCGGCTGCGGGGTGCCATCATCGTGCTGCCCTTCCCGAGCGTCGGCGCGACCGAGAACCTCCTGATGGCGGCAAGCCTCGCGGACGGCCAGACCGTGATCGCCAACGCCGCCCGCGAGCCCGAGATCGGCGATCTCGCCCAGTGCCTGGTGGCGATGGGGGCGCGCATCGAGGGGATCGGCACCGACCGCCTCACCATCGAGGGCGTGTCCCACCTGCACGGCGCCACCCACGCCATCATCCCCGATCGTATCGAAACCGGAACCTACGCCGTCGCCGCCGCCGTCACCGGCGGCTCGGTGCGGCTCGAAGGCGGGCGCATCCAGGACCTCGGCGCCGTCGTGCGCACGCTGTCGGATGCCGGCGTGGACATCACCCAGGACGCTGCCGGCCTCACCGTCTCGCGCCGCAACGGCCTGCACGGCACCGACGTGATGACCGAGCCCTTCCCCGGCTTCCCCACCGACATGCAGGCGCAGATCATGGTGCTGATGTCGGTCGCTGAGGGTGCCGCGATGGTCACCGAGACGGTGTTTGAAAACCGCTTCATGCACGTGCCGGAACTCAACCGCATGGGCGCGCGGATCAACGTGCACGGCGCCTCGGCGATCGTGCGCGGCGTGAAGCTGCTCTCCGGCGCGCCGGTGATGGCGACCGATCTGCGCGCCTCGGTCTCGCTGGTGCTGGCGGGCCTGGCCGCCCAGGGCGAGACCGTCGTCAACCGCGTCTATCACCTCGACCGCGGCTACGAGGCGGTGGAGGAAAAACTCGCCGCCTGCGGCGCCTCGATCGAGCGGCTGGCGGGATAACCCCCCGCGCGGCCCTGGCCATCGCCGGCGCCGCGTTGTATCTGCCGCGCGCCATGACCGCCGTTTTTCCCGCCCCCGTCGCCGAAGCCGCGACCAGCCTCGTGCTGGCCCTCCCCAAGGGACGCATCCTCGACGAATGCGCGCCGGTGCTGGCGCGCGCCGGCATCGTCCCCGACCCCGCCTACGCCGACGAGAGCAGCCGCGCGCTGCGCTTCGCCACCAACGAGCCGGGGCTCGACGTCATCCGCGTCCGCTCCTTCGATGTCGCGACCTTCGTCGCCTTCGGTGCCGCGGCGATCGGCATCTGCGGGGCGGATGTGCTGATGGAGTTCGACTATCCGGAGATCTACGCCCCGCTCGACCTCGGCATCGGCGCCTGCCGCATTTCGGTCGCCGAGCCGCGCGCGACCGCCGGGCAGGACGATCCCGCCACCTGGTCGCGGGTGCGCGTCGCCAGCAAATATCCCAACGTGACCCGCCGCCACTTTGCCCAGCGCGGCATCCAGGCCGAGGTGGTGGCGCTCAACGGCGCCATGGAGCTTGCCCCCACGCTGGGCCTCTCGCGGCTCATCGTCGATCTCGTCGCCACCGGCTCCACGCTCAAGGCCAACGATCTGGTGGAAACCGAGGTGATCGCGCCGGTCACCTCGCGGCTGATCGTCAACCGCACCGCGCTCAAGACGGATCCGGAACGGATCGGCTTCTGGATCCAGCGCTTCCGCCGGGCGCTCGGCTGATGCGCCTGTTGTCGACCGCTCACGCGGATTTCGCCGCCCGCTTCACGGACCTGCTCGGGCAGTCGCGCGAGACCACGGAAAACGTCGCGGGCCCGGTCGCCGCCATCATCGCGCGGGTGCGCGCCGAGGGCGACCCCGCACTCGTCGAGCTGACGCGCGAGTTCGACGGCCACGTCCTGCCGCTGCGCGTCACCACGGCGGAGGTCGATGCCGCCTGTGCCGCCATCGCCCCGGCGCTGCTGGCGGCGCTCGAAACCGCCGCCACCCGCATCGAGGCGTTCCACCGCGCGCAGATGCCGCGTGATCTGCGCATGACCGACGCCGAGGGCCTCACGCTCGGCCTGCGCTGGGGCGCGCTCGACGCGGTCGGGCTCTATGTGCCGGGCGGCAAGGCGGCCTATCCCTCCTCGGTGCTGATGAACGCGATCCCCGCGCGCGTGGCGGGCGTCGGGCGCATCGCGATCTGCGTGCCCGCACCCGGCGGCGTGCTGAACCCGCTGGTGCTGGCGGCGGCGCGCCGCGCCGGCGTCGATGAAATCTATCGCGTCGGCGGCGCCCAGGCGGTTGCCGCCTTTGCTTACGGAACAGCAACGATCACGCCGGTCGATCGCATCGTGGGCCCCGGCAACGCCTATGTCGCGGAGGCGAAGCGCCAGGTCTTCGGCCGCGTCGGCATCGATTCCGTCGCCGGCCCCTCCGAGGTCGTGATCCTGGCCGACGGCGCGAGCGACGCCGCCCACGTGGCGATGGACCTGCTGGCCCAGGCCGAGCACGACGAGGCGGCGCAGGCGATCCTGATCACCGACGACGCGGGCCTCGCCCACCGGGTCGCGGCGGCGGTGGAGACGGCTCTCGCCACCCTGCCGCGCGCCGCCATCGCAGGCGCGTCCTGGCGCGCGCATGGTGCGATCATCGTGGTGCGCTCCTGGGACGAGGCGCCGGCGCTGGTCGATCGGCTCGCCCCCGAGCACCTTGAGATCATGACCGCCGAACCCGAGGCCCTGTTCGCCCGCATCCGCCACGCCGGTGCGGCCTTCCTCGGCGCCTGGTGCCCGGAGGCGATCGGCGACTATGTCGGCGGGCCGAACCACGTGCTGCCGACCGGGCGCACGGCGCGGTTTTCTTCCGGCCTCTCGGTGTTCGACTTCCTCAAGCGCACCAGCTGGATCGCTGCCGGCCCCGCGGGGCTCGCCGCGGTCGGGCCGGCCGCGGTGGCGCTGGCGGAGGCGGAGGGTTTGGGCGCGCACGCGCGCAGCGTGTCGCTGCGCCTCGAACGCGCGGCGCGGCCGGCTTGACGCCCCGCGCCGGCGGGGCGCATAGGTCCGCGCACTGAATCAAGGGGTCCGATGTCGAAGGAAGACATGATCGAGTTCAGCGGCACCGTGACGGAGCTGCTGCCCAACGCGATGTTCCGCGTGAAGCTCGATAATGAACACGTCATTCTCGCCCATACCAGCGGCAAGATGCGCAAGAACCGTATCCGCGTGCTGGCCGGCGACCGCGTCAACGTCGAGATGACGCCCTACGACCTCACCAAGGGCCGGATCACGTTCCGGTTCAAGTAACGCTGGCGGATCAGGACAGTCCGGCCGGTCCAGACCGCGCGGGCGCCCGCGCCATGCTGATCCTTGCCTCCGCGAGCCCACGCCGGCGCGAGTTACTCGCGCAGATCGGCGTGATCCCCGATATCATCCGCGACCCGGCGGTGGACGAAACGCCACGGCATGACGAGATCCCGCGCGCCCTCGCGTTGCGGCTCGCGCGGGCCAAGGCGTTGTGCGGGGCGCCGGAGCCCGGTGCGTTGGAAGCCGGTGCCTTCGTGCTTGCGGCTGACACCGTGGTGGCGGTGGGACGGCGCATCCTGGGCAAGCCCGCCGACGCGGCCGAGGCGCGGCGCTTTCTCAGCCTGCTCTCCGGGCGGCGGCACCGCGTGCACACGGCGGTGGTGGTGCGGGCGCCGGACGGGCGCCTCGCCACGCGTTGCTGCGACAGCGTCGTGACCTTCGCTCGGCTGCAAACCGTGGAGATCGAGGCCTACCTGGCCACCGGCGAGTGGCTTGGGCGCGCCGGCGGCTACGCGATCCAGGGCCGGGCGGCGGCTTTTGTCCGTCATCTGCAAGGCAGTTATTCCGGCGTGGTCGGCCTGCCGCTATGGGAGACGGCAAACCTGCTGCGCGGACTCGGCTGGCGGTGAGCGGGGCGGGGGATGTCGGGATCGAGATCGGGGCGATCGAGATCCGGGCAAGCGTTTCGCCGGGCGAAGTCCGCATCGCCGCACTGCGTGGCGGCGTGCTGGTCGATTACGCCCTCTGGCGCCCCGGCCGGCCGGACGGCATCGGCGACGTGCATCGCGGCCGTATGGGCGCGCGGGTGGCGGCGCTGGCCGGCAGCTTCGTCGAGATCGAGGGGGCGACCGGTTTCCTGCCGGACAGTCAGGGGCGCGCGCCGGAGGGCACGGTGCTCGGCGTGCGGGTGGTGCGCGCCGCGCACGGTGGTAAGGGGCCGCGGCTGGTGGCGGCGGAGGTTCCGGCGGGCAAGCCGGGCCTGGTCGCTCGCGGCCCCAGCCCGCTTGCGGCGATGCGCGCCCGCTACCCTGGCGCGGCCCTGGTCGCGGACGACCGGACGCTGATCGCGGGCTCCGGCGGCACCTGGGTGCGACGCGCCTTCGGCGACGCGCTGGAGGCTGAGGTGGCATCGCTGGCCGAGCCGACCATGGCTCTGCCGGGCGGTGGCAGGGCGCATATCGCGATCACACCGGCGCTGACCGCGATTGATGTCGATCTCGGCGGCTTCGCGTCGGGCAACCATGTCGGTGGCAAGGCGGCGGCGCATCTGGCGCTGAACCTGGCCGCGATGCCAGCGCTGGTGCGCGCGATCCGGCTGCGCAATCTCGGCGTTGCGATCCTGGTGGATTTCGCCGGCCTGCCGGGCAAGCGGCGCGAGCGTCTCGGCGCGGCGTTGGCGGAGGCGCTGGCGGCGGAAGCGGCTGGCCATGGGGCAACTGGCGAGGGGGGGGCGAGCGACGGAGCTGGCGCGCGGCTGCTCGGCTTTTCGCATCTCGGGTTCGCCGAAATTCACCGCCCGCGCATCCGCCCGCCGCTCGCCGAGCAATTGGCCGGGCCGCATGCGGCGGGGCTGGTTGCGCTGCGCGCGGCGGCCTGGGAGGCGGCGGCGGCGCCGGAACGCCCGCTCGTGCTGCGTGGCGCGCCGGCGATCCTGGCGGCGCTGGAGATGGACCCGGTGGCGCTGGCGCAATACCGGGCGATGACGGGGCGGGACCTGGCGTTGCGCGCCGAACCCGCACTCGGCGGCTGGCGGATCGAGCATGGCTGAACGTGCGGCGCGCTGCCCGATCTGCCGGCGGGCGCTGGATGCGGCGATGCGGGCCGCGCGCACCGCGCCATTCTGCTCGCGGCGCTGCGCCGATGCCGATCTCGGCCGGTGGCTGGGCGAGGCCTACCGCGTTGCCGGCGAGGCCGAGGAAATACCGCCGGATGACGCCGCACCGGGTTGATCGGCAAGGGCGTCTGGGCTATCCCCGCGCGTCCGCGAACCAGGCGGACCGCCCCGCACCCGCCCCCGAGGCCGGCCCGCAGGCGCAGCCCCCGGCCATGCCAGCCAGGCATCGCCGACCGCGTGGGCCCAGGTAGCTCAGTTGGTAGAGCATGCGACTGAAAATCGCAGTGTCGGTGGTTCGATTCCGCCCCTGGGCACCATCCCCCTCTTCTCCATTGTTTCTTTTCACCGCCGGGGCCACGCTATGGCCCTCTTATGTCGCTGAGAAATCTCTATAATGTAGGCGTTTAGCGCGCGGTGGCGTAGCCGCGGATACCAGGTAGTGTCTCAGTTTGAAATCTAGCGCCTTAGCGGTCGCTCTGGGCGCCGCCTTCCTATATGCTTAGCGGCAAGTAGGAGACCAGACGATGCCCAAAGGCCCCCGAGGCGAGAAGCGCCCCGCCGACGTGATCGGCAACGCCGTGAAGGTGATGCGGATCGCGACCGGCGAGGAAGAAGACAAGCGCGAGGCTACGGCCAGTGCAGCGGCCCAGCTTGGGAAGCTGGGAGGTAAGGCGCGCGCTCGGAAGCTCACCGCCGAGCAGCGGGCGGAAATTGCGAAGAAGGCGGCTATGTTTCGTTGGAGTCGGGAAAATTAAGGGGAAGTTCCAACGTCTGCCCCCGCCTCGGAAGCACTTGATCGACCATATGCAGGAAACGCTTCCACCCGTAGCCGTTCGCGATAGCCAACCGCTGGAACATCAGGATTGAGTGCATATGCGTTGCGAGCATCGGATCGCCGATGTCCTCGGATAGCCACTGGTGCAGCTTGTTCGGCCTATACCGCTTTTCAGTCATGGGAGATTTGCGGATCAATTCCTCGGTCAGGCCAGGCCCGAGCCGGTCGTAAATGAGATTGGTCGTGTAGTTCGCCACGACGCTGTAACGGTTCTTGCTCATGCCGGGCCAAGTCCAACCCTTGAGTTTATAGATGTTGACGTAAAACTCATCGGGAAATCGCTTTGCCCAAACTGCAAGCTCGCGCCGCAGCACCAAGTCAAAATACGATTGAAGGGCGTTCTGCGGCCGAACAGCTTCATAGCCGGTTGCCTCATCGACCAAGGCAACGATAGCTGTCTCTGCGAGCGCCCGCACAAGAATTTCGGCCTTTTTGGCCTTATCCTGCTGCTGTTCTTGGAGCGCGCCTGCATCTCGTGCGCGGAGCCATACGTTGCAGACAGCGGGCAGAATGCTGGCGTCGTATCCTCGCACCATCCGGTCGCCGTCCAGGTAGTCGATTGGCTTAATGGGCCCATCGCGCAACTCGTTGGTAACAAAAGGTTCTAGCTGTCTAGGAGCCACAAAAAGGGGCAAGAGGGCCCCTTCTTCCCATGCAGCCTTTTTCTTCCGTTTTGATGCGCCGCTGCGATTGCCCAGGATGGCGTTGGTGATCCCATTCTCTGTCAACACCCGTTGAACACCATGGGGGCCCATCACCACGGCGCAGGGGATGGCGGTACCAGCGATGTTCAGCTTGCTCTTGAAGCTCTCTAGGACACGCGGAATGCCATCGGCTGGCCGAGCCACCTCCCACCGTTTGGTCGCAGCAGCCTTGGCGATTTCCGCGCGGCGCTCAGGCGCAAGCTTCGCCTTTCGCGCATAACCGCCCTTAGCCCTCCCTTGGGGTCCTTCCGGCCCTTCCATGTCCGCATTCATTTACAAGCATCCCTCTTTGATGCTTGCATAATGCCGATAGATCGCTAAAAATGCAAGCATAGAAAAACTGGTGCTTGCAAATGCATGCCGCTAAGCATATTGTTCGTTTCATGAACAAGCTTCCTGTCGCCAAGCGGGCCCAAATCCTCGCGATGCTCTGCGAGGGCTCTTCCATGCGGGCGGCTTCACGGCTGGCGGACGTGAGCATCAACACGGTTGCTAAGCTGCTTGCGCAGGCCGGCGAAGCTTGTGCGGCCTTCCACGACGCGGCCGTGCGGGGCGTGAAAGCAAAGCGCATTCAGTGCGATGAGATTTGGAGCTTTTGCTACAGCAAGCAGCGCAACGTGGCCGAGGCCAAGGCCGCGCCGGAGGAAGCTGGCGACGTGTGGACGTGGACGGCGCTCGACGCGGATTCCAAGTTGATCGTTTCCTACCTCATCGGCGGCCGTGACGCTGGCTACGCGCACGCCTTCATGGAGGACGTAGCGGCTCGCCTCGCCAGCCGCGTCCAGCTAACCACGGACGGTCACAAGGTCTATCTGGACGCAGTAGAGAGCGCCTTCGGCTCGGGCGTGGACTACGCGCAGCTCGTGAAGCTCTACGGTGAGGCGCCTACGCCAGCGGGCCGCTACAGCCCCGCTATCTGCACGGGCGCCCGCAAGATGCGTGTGGAAGGGCGTCCCGATCCGGCGCACGTCTCGACCTCGCATGTCGAGCGCCAGAACCTCACCATGCGGATGCATATGCGCCGCTTCACGCGGCTGACCAATGGTTTTTCCAAGCGCGGCATGCCGCACTACCACATGGTCGCGCTCTATACTGCTTGGTATAACTTCGTCCGCATCCATAAGACGCTGCGCGTGACGCCAGCTATGTCCGCCGGCCTCACGGATCAGCTTTGGGAGATGACGGATATCGTAGCACTGATCGACGCGCGAGCCGAGGCGCCAAAGAAGCGGGGACCTTACAAGCCTCGCGCTGTTTGTGCGGCCTGAACTCGCTTTCGCAGGGCTTCATTCACCGGATAGCCAAGGGTCGCGAGTACATCCAATCCTTTTCCGAGCAATACTAGGCGGCGTGGACAAAGCGTATCCAGAGCCTGATGGCTGCGAGTTGAGCGAAGCCGAGGAAGCTGGTGGCAGTGTGATCGTAACGAGTTGCGACACGCCTGCTGTTCTTGAGCTTGTTGAAGAA
>JAJXXT010000068.1 GCA_021780935.1 Pseudomonadota bacterium | reverse complement strand
CACGCTCGCCTTCGGCCGCTACGCCGACGCGCTGCTCGCCCATGCCATGCCGGACATGAAACGGGTTTCCGTTCTGGTGCCGAACCGAAATCATGCGCGCTTTCTGGAGCGGCGCCTGGCCTCGATCTTCGCGCAAACCCACCCGGTGGCGGAGGTGGTGCTGCTCGACGATGCGTCGGACGACGACAGCCTTGTCGTGGCTCGCCGTGTCGCCGCGGGCTGGGGCCGCGCGCTGACTGTAAGGCGCAGCGCAAGGCCCAGCGGCTCCGCCTTCGGCCAGTGGCGACGCGGTGCGCGGATGGCGAAGGGTGAGCTGGTGTGGGTCGCGGAGGCCGATGACGAGGCCGAGCCTGGGTTCCTCGCGCGCCTGGCCGCCGGCTTCGCGGCCGCACCCGACGCGGTGCTGGCGGCCTGCGACAGCCGCGCCGTGGATGCGGCCGGGCGCACCCTCTGGCCCGACCACCGCGAGGCCTTCGCCGCGGCCGAGGTGCAGATCCTGGCCCGTGACGGGCTGTTCGCGGCGCGGGATTTCGCGCGCCACGTGCTGGCGGAGCGCAACCTGCTGGTCAACGCCTCCGCCGTGCTGTGGCGGCGCGCGGCGCTGCGCCAGGGCCTGGCCCGGGTCGGCGCGGAACTCGCGACACTGCATCTCGCCGGCGACTGGCGGCTCTACCTCGACGTGCTGCTGGCCGGCGGCGGCAGTGTCGCGTGGATCGCCGAGCCGCTGAACCTGCACCGCCGCCACGGCGCCGGCATCACCGCGCGACTGCAGCCGGCGATGCATGTGGCGGAGGTCGCGCGCCTGCACGCCACGATCCGCGCGGCGCTGCCGGAGGTGCCGGGGCTGGCCGACCGCCAGGCGCGCTATCGCGCGGCGCTGGCCGGGCAGCTCAGGGTTTCCGAAGCGCCATCAGAGCCAGAATCTCGAAGGCGAGGGCCGCGCCAAGCTGCGCCGTGACGGTGCTGGTGTCGTATTGCGGCGCCACCTCCACCACATCGCCGCCGGCCAGCGCGAGCCCCGCCAGACCGCGCAGGATCGCCAGCGCCTCGCGCGGGGTAAGCCCGCCCACCTCCGGCGTGCCGGTGCCCGGCGCGAAGGCGGGGTCGAGACTGTCTATGTCGTAACTGAGATAGAAGGGCTGGTCGCCGACCACGGCGCGGGCGCGGGCGACGATGGCCGGGATGCCGAGCGCGTCCACCTCCTCGGCGTGGATCACCGTCATGCCGGAGACGTAGGAGAACTCGTAGAGCATCTCGGCCGAGCCGCGGATGCCAATCTGAACGGTTCGTTGCGGGTCCAAAACGCCGTCCAGCACCGCCTGGCGGAACGGGCCGCCATGATGAAAGCGGCTGCCCTCCAGCAGGCCGGAGGTGTCGCAATGCGCGTCGATATGCACCATGCCGAGCGGCCGCTCGCGGCCCAGCGCGCGCAGGATCGGATAGGAGATCGAGTGGTCGCCGCCGATGGCCAGCGGGCGGATGCCGGCGCGGCGCAACCGGTCCACGAAGACCTCGATGTCCTCGATCGATTGTTCGAGGCTGTAGCGGCTGCGCAGCGGCACGTCGCCGATATCGGCGCAGGCAAGCTCGCCCACCGGCGCGATGCGGTGCACGTGATGATAGGGGCCGATGCGCTCGACATTGCGGATGGCGCGGGGCCCCTGCCTGCTGCCGGCACGGTTGGTCACGCCGAGGTCCATCGGCACGCCGAACAGCGCCACCTCCAGCCCCGCGAGATCGCCATCCATGCGCGCCGGCGCGCCGAGCAGGGTCGGGATGCCGGCATAGGGTTTGCGCCCGCCCCGGCCCGCGCTGATACCGCCGGAAAGCTCGAAGGCGCGGCGGAAGGCGGGATCGTCCACGGTCTCCGTCGCGCGGTCGCGGCCGGCAAAACGGGCACGCAGGGCGGCGAGCTTTTCTGCGTCCATCGTTACGAGTCCATCGCCTGCGGCAGCGCCGCACTGTCTGGTGGAGCTGCCGCACGGTCTTCGGGCGCTGCCGCGGCGGGCGCTGGCGGGCGGGGCAGCGCCGCCGCCAGCTCCATCAGCCGGCCCCAGCGCGCGGCAGAGTTGAGATGCGCGTAGATCGGGCCGATCCAGCCGCGCCGGCGCCAGTCGAGAAATGTCTCGTCCGGCACCGCGTCCAGCCGGTCCGCCTGCAGCACCTTGAAGCCGCGCACCCGCCCGGCGCCGCCGCCACTGTAGCGGATGGTTGCCTCCTCTTCGCGCAGCAGGCCGGCCACCTCCATGGCGCGGCCGAACGCGGCGGCGGCGGCGAGGTTGTCGCGGAAGGCATTGCAGAAATTGATCGCGTCGTTCAGCACCGCGGCCGGCTTGCCGTCCTCGAACAGGGCCGCGCCCCGGCCGGTGCCGAGGCAGGCGGCCGAGGGGTCCATGCCGACAAAGGCGGTGTTGCGCGCCCGGTCCTCGACATAGACGAACGGGTAGGCGCGCAGATAGGCCGGGATGTAGGCGTCCTTGCGCCAGGCGCCCTCGGGCTCGATGAACAGGTTGCCGGTGTCGGCGAGGCCCATCAGCACCACCGGCGTCGGCACCGGGCCGGCGGTGAACAGGATCGGGTAGTGGCGGGACGCCTGCTCGAACTCGCCGAGGCCGAGCGGCACGGTCTGGCCGGCGCTGGCGAAGCCATAGCCCGCGGCTCGGTCGAGCCGCAGGCCGGCGTGGCGCTCCGGCGCGATGGCCTCGACGCGCCGGAAGAACAGCGGCAGCGAGGGACGGGCAGGCGCAGGCGGGGTCGCGGTCTCGGACATGGGAAGGAGTGTGAGGCAGGCCGGCGACTTGGGCAATTCCCCTACGCGCGCGTCCCGCCGTGTTGCCATCGCCGGTCAACCGCGTTCATACTCTTTTGAACGGACGCCGGGACGTAGGGCTCCGATGCAATCCGGAAGCGCCGGACGGCAGGAACAGGGAGAACAAGAATGGTGAATCATCGGACAATTCGGGGGGTTGTGGCGGCGTTCGCCGCGATGGCGCTCGGTCTCGGGGCCGCGGTGCCGGCCCGGGCGGCGACGATCAAGATCGGCGCGCAGGTGCCCACCAGCGGCTCCGAGGCGCCCTACGGCATCGACATGCTGAACGCGATCCGCATGGCGGCCGACCAGATCAACGCCAAGGGCGGCGTGCTCGGCGACAAGATCAGCATCATCCCCGGCGACAGCGCCTGCGACCCGCAGGCGGCGGTGAATGCCGCGAGCAAGCTGGTCTCCCAGGGAGTGACCGGCGTCGTCGGCGGCTATTGCTCCGGTGCCACGCTGCCAACGCTCAAGATCTACGGCGACGCGCATGTGCCGTTCGTCATCACCGCCGCGAACTCCACGGCGCTGATCGGGGCCAACCCCGGCAACGCGTTCATGATCAACTCCACCGGCTATGACCAGGTGAAAACCGCCGTCAATCTGTTGAAGGCGAAGGGGATCAAGACCATCGCCATCATCAACGAGGGCGACGCCTATTCCGCGGATCTCGCGAAGCTGACGCGCGCGGCCTGGATCAAGATGGGCAACAAGGTCGTGGACTACGAGGTGGTGAGCAAGGGCGAGCAGGATTTCTCCGCCGTCGTCACCAAGATCCGCGCCGCCAAGCCGGATGCCGTGTTCTGGACCGCCTATTACGCGGACGGCGCGCTGCTGCTGAAGCAGCTTCGCCAGGGCGGCTATACGGGCATGATCGCGCTCGGCGACGGCAACAACTCGTCCAAGCTGTTCCAGCTCGCGGGGCCGGCGGCCAACGGCGTCTATTGCTTCTCCAACCCGACGGCGAATTTCCTGCCATCGGCCAAGACCTTCACGGCGCAGTACGTCAAGCAGTTCCACCAGCAGCCCGGCCCCTACTCGACGCTGTCCTATGACGGGATGATGCTGATGGCGCACGCGATCACGGTGGCCGGCGGCACCGACAAGGCGAAGATCATCGCCGCCCTGAAGGCGACCAACGGATTCAAGGGTGTGGCGGGACCGATCAACTTCACTCCCCAGAACACGCTGGCGCGCAGCAACTTCGTGGTGCTGATGGGCAAGGCCGGGCACTGGACGCTCTATACCGGCCCCGGCGCGCCGAAGATGCCGTGAGATGAGGCGGGCACGCTGAACCCGACATCCCGCAGCGCAGTATCGACGACGGGGGCGCGGCGGGATGTCGCTTGAGGCCATTCTTCTCCAGCAACTGGCGAACGGGCTGATCCTCGGCTCGTTCTATGCGCTGGTGGCGCTCGGCTATTCGATGGTTTACGGCGTCATCAAGCTGCTGAATTTCGCGCATGGCGACCTCTACATGGTCGGCGCCTTCGCGGGGTTCGGCTGCCTCTCGCTGTTCTCCGGCTGGCTCGGCGGGGGCTGGGCGGGCATCGTGCCATCGATCCTGTTCAGCATGGTGGCGGTCGGCATGCTCGGCGTGCTGATCGACCGCGTCGCCTACCGGCCGTTGCGGCATGCGCCGAAGCTTTCCGTGCTGATCACCGCCCTCGCCGTTTCGATGCTGCTGGAGAACATCGTGCTGGCGGCAACGGGCGGGCAGTTCACCGCCTTCAGCACCGATCTCGGCTTCGCCGGCGTCGATCTCGGCATGGTGCACGTGACCTACACGCAGATGGTGCTGGTCGCCACATCCATCCTGCTGATGGTGGTGCTGGAGCTGTTCGTCTCGCGCACCCGCCATGGCCGGGCGATGCGCGCGATCGCGATCGACGCCGATGCGAGCCGGCTGATGGGCATCGACGTCAACAGCACCATCGCGCTGACGTTTTTCATCGGCTCGGCGCTGGCCGCGTCCTCGGGCGTTCTGGCCGGGGTCTATTACGGCAGCATCAACTTCTTCATGGGCTTCCTGATCGGGCTCAAGGCGTTCACGGCCGCGGTGATCGGCGGCATCGGCAACATTCCGGGGGCGATGCTGGGCGGCCTGCTGCTCGGGCTGCTGGAAGCGTTCGGCACCCAGATCCCGGGCATCGGTGGGGAGTGGAAGGACGTGTTCGTCTTCGCCTTCCTGATCCTGTTCCTGGTGTTCCGGCCGACGGGCATTCTGGGCAAGCCGGAAGTGGAGCGGATGTGAGCGGCGGCGTCGCGCGCAGCCCGCGCCAGATCGCGATCACGGCGGCCGTCATCGTCGTCAGCCTCGGCCTCCCGCTGGTCGCCAACAACTACGAGCTCGAAGTGCTGTCCGAGGCGTGGCTCTACGCGCTGCTCTGCCTCGGGCTCAACATCGTGGTCGGCTACGCGGGGTTGCTCGACCTCGGCTATGCCGCGTTTTTCGCGGTCGGTGCCTATACCGCGGGGCTGGTCACGCTGCGGCTCGGGCTCAGCTTCTGGCTCAGTCTGCCGATCGCGGTGGTGGCCGCCTCGATCGCCGGCGTGGTGATCGGCACGCCGACGCTGCGGCTGCGCAGCGACTATCTCGCCATCGTGACCCTGGGCTTCGGCGAGATGGTGCGGATCACCGTGCGCAACCTCTCCGTCACCGGCGGCGCCAGCGGGCTGGTGGGGATCAGCCGGCCATGGTTTTTCGGTTACAAGATCGATACGATCGCGAGCTACTATTACATTTTCCTCGGACTGGCCGCAGTCGCGGTGGTGGCGAGCCACCGGCTGGAGCACTCGCGCATCGGGCGGGCGTGGAAATATGTCCGCTCCGACGAGGACGCGGCACGGGCCATGGGCATCAACCACGTGACGGTGAAGCTCTCCGCCTACGTCATGGGCGCCATCTTCGCAGCCCTCGGCGGCTGTTTCTATGCCGCGAAGATGACGGCGATCGCGCCCGAGACGTTCAACTTCAACCAGTCGCTGCTGATCCTGCTCGGCGTCGTGCTGGGTGGGCGCGGGAAGATCCCGGGTGTCATCCTCGGCGCGATTGTCGTGGTGGTGGCACCGGAGCTGTTCCGCGACGTCGGCTCCATGCGCATGCTGGTGTTCGCCGCCTCGCTGCTGCTGATCATGCTGCTGCGCCCGGCCGGGATCTGGCCGGAGCGCTGGCGCTGGGGTTAGCGCCCATGGCGCCGGCAACCATGACAGCAGCGGTTCAGGCGCTGGGGATGCTGATGCCCGGCATGCGCGGCTAGTGGCAGCCCTGCTCGACATCGCTGGCATGTCGCTCGCCTTTGGCGGCATCGAGGTGCTGCGCGAGCTTGATTTCGCGGTGGCAGAGGGCTCGATCACCAGCCTCATCGGACCGAACGGAGCGGGCAAGACCTCGGTGTTCAACTGCCTCACCGGGTTCTATCGGCCGAGCAGTGGGCGCATCACGCTTGCGGGCCGGCGCATCGACCGCCTGGCGCCGCACCGGGTGACGCGGCTCGGGCTCGCGCGGACGTTCCAGAACCTGCGGCTGTTCCGCGATCTGACGGCTGCGGAAAATGTCATGGCGGGCCAGCATTGCCGCACCGGCGCCGGCGCGCTCGACGCGATTCTCGGCACCGCGCGCCACCGGCGGGAGGAGGCGGCGATCGCGCAGGCGGCGCGGCACTGGCTCGGCTTCGTCGGCATCGCCGACGCGGCGGAGCGCGTCGCCGGCTCGCTGCCCTATGGGCATCAGCGACGCGTGGAATGGGCGCGGGCGCTGGCGACCGAGCCGCGGCTGCTGTTGCTCGACGAGCCAGCCGCCGGCCTGAACGCGGGCGAGAAGGAAGAGCTGATCGCGCTGATGCGGCGCATCCGCGACGAGCTCGGTATCACGATCCTGCTGATCGAGCACGACATGGGGCTGGTGATGCAGGTCTCCGAGCACATCGGCGTGCTCGACCACGGGCGCAAGATCGCCGAAGGCACGCCGGAGCGGGTCAAGAACGATGCCCTGGTGATCGAGGCCTATCTCGGCCGCGCTGACGACGACGAGGAAGCGGCGGCATGAGCGAGCGGGTGCTGCGGCTGGAGGCGGTCGAGACCTATTACGGCGAAATCCACGCACTGCGCGGCATCGGCTTCGAGGTGCGGGAGGGCCAGGTGGTGGCGCTGCTCGGCGCTAACGGTGCCGGCAAGAGCACCAGCCTGCGTACCATCTCGGGCCTGGTGCCGGCGCGGCGCGGCAAGGTCATGTTCCTCGGCGAGGACATCACCCGCCTGCCGGCCCACAGCATCGCGCAGCGCGGCCTGGTGCACGTGCCGGAGGGGCGGCGTATTTTCAAGGGCATGACGATCGAGGAAAACCTCGACCTCGGCGGCTTCACGGTGCTGGACGGCGAGGAGCGGCGGCGGCGGCGCGAGGCGGCCTATGCGATGTTCCCGATCCTGGCCGAGCGGCGGCATCGCGATTCCAGCCTGCTTTCCGGTGGCGAGCAGCAGATGCTGGCGATCGCGCGGGCGCTGATGGCAAAGCCGCGACTGCTGCTGCTCGACGAGCCCTCGATGGGCCTGGCGCCGATCCTGGTGCAGACAATCATGCGCACCATCCGCCGGCTCAACGAGGCCGGCACCACGGTGCTGCTGGTGGAGCAGAACGCGCGCGCGGCCCTGCGGCTCGCCCATTACGGTTGCGTGATGGAAACCGGGCGCATCGTGCTCGCGGGCGAGGCGCCGGCGCTGCGCGCCAACGAGGCGCTGACGAAAGCTTATCTCGGCGCCTGACCGATATCAGATTTCCGGCAGGCTGGCGGGCTCGCCCGGCTCCCTCGCCTCGATCGCGCGCGCGTGCTCGGCGATGCGCGGCAGCAGCGTGTGCAGCGCCTGCCATTCTTCCGCAGGCAGGCCCGCCGCCAGCTCCGCCGCCAGCGCGCGGGCGAGCGGGACGATGGCGGCATGCATGCTCACCCCGCGCGGCGTGAGGCCGAAGCGGCGCACGCGCCCATCCGCGGCATCGGGCTCGCTGGCCAGCAGGCCGGATGTGGCGAGGCGGGCGGCCGCACGGCTCACTTTCACCTTGTCCATCGCCGTCCGCTCGGCGATGCCGCTCGGCGACAGCGTGCCGAACCGGCCGAGCACGGCCATGACGCGCCATTCCGCGATGGAAATGCCGAACGCCTGCGAATAGCGCCGCGCGAACAGCCGCGAGATGCGGTTGGCAGCGACCGAAAGCTGATAGGGCAGGAAATCCTCAAGCGCGAAATCCCGCGCATCGCCGGCGACCTCGGCCAGCCCATCCGGCGCCGGTTCCCGCTTGCTTGACAGTCGTTGCATATGAAACTATCGCGCCGCAACTCCCGCCACGCAAGAGCCGCATGGCGGTGACAGGCTGCACCACCACCGATGACGGGAGGAACCATGGCCGGCTTCGCCTCCACCACCGATCTCGCGGAGAAGCGCGTCTCCTTCGACGAGCTGGGCCCCGGGCTCTACGCCTACACCGCGGAAGGCGACCCGAACTCCGGCATCATCGTGGGACCGCGGGGTGTGACGGTGATCGACGCGCAGGCGACCCCGGCGATGGCCGCCGAGGTGCAGGCGCATATCGCGACCGTAACGAAGCTTGCGGTCGATACGATCGTGCTCAGCCACTACCACGCGGTGCGGGTGCTGGGTGCCAGCGGCTATCCCGCGCGCAGCATCATCGCCTCCGACATCACGCGCGACCTGATCGTGGAGCGCGGCCAGCAGGACATGGACAGCGAGATCGGCCGCTTCCCGCGCCTGTTCCGCGGCCGCGAGAGCATCCCCGGCCTGACCTGGCCGACCGCGACGTTTCATGAGCGGATGACGCTGTGGCCGGGCGAGCGGGAGGCGCAGGTGATCCGCATCGGGCGCGCACACACCGCGGGCGACACGATCGTGTGGCTGCCAAAGGAACGGGTGCTGTTCGCCGGGGACACGGTGGAGTTCGGCGCCACGCCCTATTGCGGCGACGCGCATTTCACCGACTGGCCGGGGACGATCCGCAAGCTGCGCGAGCTGGGGGCGGAGAAGATGGTGCCCGGGCGCGGCCGCGCGCTGATGAACGCGAGGGAGGTGGACGAGGCGCTGGCCGGGACGGAGGCGTTCACCGCCGACCTGTTTGCGATCGCGCGCGCTGGCGTGGCCAAGGGAGCGACGCTCGCGCAGGTGTTCGGCGAGGCGATGGAGCGGATGCGGCCGACATACGGGCAGTGGGTGATCTTCGACCATTGCATGCCGTTCAACGTCAGCCGCGCCTATGACGAGGCGCAGGGCCTCGACCGGCCGCGCATCTGGACCGCCGAGCGCGACCTCGAAATGTGGCACGCGCTGCAGGGCTCGGTGCGCTCCGGCGAGATCACGAGGTAGGCGTGCCCGCGTTCGCGCCGCCGCGCTATCCGTTTCGTCCGGCGAATGACGGCGGCGCGCGGCACGGCGTGGTGGTGGTCGGCGGCGGGCTGGTCGGGCTGACGGTGGCGCTCGACCTCGCGCGACGCGGCCAGCACGTGGTGGTGCTCGACGACGACGACACGGTGAGCACCGGCAGCCGGGCGATCTGTTTCGCCAAGCGAACGCTCGAGATCTATGACCGGCTCGGCATCGGTGCGGCAATTCGCGACAAGGGCACCACCTGGAATACCGGACGCGTCTATTTCGGCGATCGCGAGGTCTATGGTTTCGACCTGCTGGCGGAAACCGGGCACCGCAATCCGGCCTTCGTCAATCTCCAGCAATACTATGTCGAGCACTGGCTGGTGGAAGCATGCCTCGCCACCGGGCGCGTGGATATTCGCTGGCGACACAAGCTCACGGCCCTGGTGAACGGCGCCGACGGCGTGACGCTGACGGTGGAGACGCCTGCGGGCGACTATGCGATCACCGCCGACTGGCTGCTGGCCTGCGACGGCGCGCGCAGCCTGGTTCGCGAGGCGCTGGCGCTCGACTTCGTGGGCCGGGTGTTCCGCGACCGGTTCCTCATCGCCGATGTGGTGATGCACGCGGATTTCCCGCCGGAGCGACGCTTCTGGTTCGAGCCGCCGTTTCATCGTGGCGGCTCGGTGCTGCTGCACCGCCAGGCCGATGATGTGTGGCGCATCGACTTCCAGCTGGGCTGGGACGCCGACCCCGAGGCGGAGCGCGAGCCGGAGCGGGTGCGCGCGCGGGTGCGCGCGATGCTGGGGCCGGCCATTCCCTTTGCGCTGGAATGGGTGAGCATTTACACGTTCCGCTGCCGGCGGATCGAAAAATTCCGCCACGGACGCACGATCTTTCTCGGCGACGCGGCGCACCAGGTGAGCCCGTTCGGCGCCCGCGGCGGCAATGGCGGCGTGCAGGATGCGGACAATCTCGGCTGGAAACTCGATGCCGTGCTGCGCGGCGAGGCGCCGGAAGCGCTGCTCGACAGCTACGATATCGAGCGCGTTCCGGCGGCCGACGAGAACATCCTCAACTCCACCCGCTCGACCGATTTCATCACGCCGAAGAACGAGGCGGCCCGGGCGTATCGCGACGCGGTGCTGGAACTGGCGGCGCGCCATGATTTCGCGCGCCCGCTGGTCAACTCCGGCCGGCTGTCGCGCCCGGCGGTGCTTTGGACCTCGCCGCTGTCGACGCCGGACGACGGGCCATGGCCGCACGGCGCGCCGCTCGGCGCCGCCGCCCCGGATGCGCCGCTCGATGGCGGTTTCCTGCTGGACCGCACGGACCCCACGGGGTTCACGCTGCTGATTTTCGGCGATGCCCCGCACGAACCGATCCCCGGCGTCAGGCAGGTGGCGCTGCCGGGGACGGGAATGGCCGCCGAGCGCTATGGCGCCGGCGCCGGTGACGCGGTGCTGCTGCGCCCAGACCAGCATATCGCGGCACGCTGGCGACACGGCGAGCCTGCCGCGATAAGCCGCGCGCGCGACCGCGCGATCGGCCGCGACGCAGGGGAGCGGGGTGCATGACGGGGCTCGATACCGAGAAGCGGCTCGACGATCCGGACCTCGCCTTCGAGAGCCTCGTCGAAGCGCATCGCGACCTCACGCCCGAGCAGTCCCGCCGGCTCGATGCGCGGCTGGTGCTGCTGCTGGCCAACCATATCGGTTCCGTCACGGTACTGCGCGAGGCGATCGCGGCGGCACGCGCCGCGGCATGGGATGAAGCCAGGGGAACGCGGTGAAGCTGTACACTTATTTCCGCTCCTCCGCGGCGTATCGGGTGCGGATCGCGCTGGCGCTCAAGGGCCTCGCCTACGAGCCCGGCTTCGTGCACCTGCTGCGCGACGGTGGCGAGCAGCATCGGCCCGACTATGGGGCGCTCAACCCGATGCATCTGGTGCCGACCTTTGTCGCGGATGACGGCACGGTGCTGACACAGTCCCTGGCGATCCTGGAATGGCTGGAGGAAGCGTATCCCGCGCCGGCACTGCTGCCGCGGGACATGACGGCGCGGGCGCGGGTGCGGGCCTTCGCCGCCGCCATCGCCTGCGACATCCACCCGCTGAACAATCTGCGGGTGCTGCGCTACCTCAAGCGTGAACTGGCGCAGGAGCAGGTGGCGATCGACACCTGGTACCGGCACTGGATCGGCGTGGCGCTGCCGGCGCTGGAGACGATGGCCGGCGACGGGCCATTCTGTTTCGGCGACGCGCCGAGCATGGCGGATATCTGCCTGGTGCCACAATTGTTCAACGCGCGGCGCTACGGCTGCCCGCTCGACGCGTTCCCCCGGCTGCTGCGGGCGGAGGCAGCCTGCCAGGCGCTGCCAGGCTTCCAGGCAGCTTCACCGGGGGCGCAGCCGGACGCCGAATAGCGGCCGCGCCGGAGCGGCTTCCGGCATCTGGATACCCGATGAATTCACAGGTGATCCCGTTCGCGGGGCGGCAATGCAGCATTGATGCTTGCATCGGCGCGTGCGCTCTCGCCATGAAGCGCGTTTGGAGGTGCGCGACGGTGCTGAAGCTCCGGGTCATTCCCTGTCTGGATGTGCGGGACGGTCGCGTCGTCAAGGGCGTGAACTTCGTCTCCCTGCGCGACGCCGGGGACCCGGTGGAGCAGGCGGTGATCTACGACGCGGCCGGCGCCGACGAGCTCACCTTCCTCGACATCACCGCCAGCCACGAGAACCGCGACACCATCCTCGATGTGGTCGGGCGCACCGCGGCGCGGGTGTTCCTGCCGCTCACCGTGGGTGGCGGGATTCGCTCGATCGAGGATATGCGTCGGCTGCTGCTCGCCGGGGCGGATAAGTGCAGCATCAACTCCGCCGCCGTCGCGGACCCGGCGCTCGTCGGCAGGGCGGCGCAGAAATTCGGCAGCCAGTGCGTGGTGGTAGCGGTGGACGCCAAGCGCGTCGGGCCCGACGAATGGCACGTCTTCACCCATGGTGGGCGGCGCGATAGCGGGCGCGACGTGCTCGCCTGGTGCGAGGACGTGGCGGCGCGGGGTGCCGGCGAGATTCTGCTGACCTCGATGGACCGCGACGGAACCGGCGAGGGTTTCGACCTCGATCTGCTGCGCGCGGTGTGCGCGCGGGTCCGCGTGCCGGTGGTGGCCTCGGGCGGCGTCGGCACGTTGCAGCATTTCGTCGAGGGCGCGCGCGCCGGGGCGACGGGCCTGCTGGCGGCGAGCGTGTTTCATTTCGGGACCTTCACGATCGCCGAGGTGAAGGCGGCGCTGGCGGCGGCGGGTCTGCCGGTACGCCTGCCCCGGCCCATGCCCCCACGGCCCATCACCCCGCGGGCAAAGGCGGCCTAGCGTGGCGAAGGGCGGGAAGAAGAAGCGCGCACCGGCCGCGAAGAAACTGGCAAAGCCGCTGAAGACCATGCTCGGCGCGGCAAAAAAGCGGGCGCTGAAGGAGTCGCTCGGCGCGAAGCCCCTGCCCCGCAAGCGGGTAGCGAAGACGCTGCGCGCGCTGGGTGTGGCGATGCCGCCGCCACAGCCGCTCGATGCCACCTCCGATGTGCTCGACCGGCTATGGGGCGTGATCCTGAGCCGGCGCGACGCCGACCCGGCGGTGAGCCACTCGGCGCGGCTGCTGGCGCGCGGGGCAGCGAAATGCGCGCAGAAATTCGGCGAGGAAGCGGTTGAGTGCCTGATCGAGGCGGTGGCGGGAAACCGGCCGGCGCTGATCGCCGAAAGCGCCGACGTGCTCTATCACATGCTGGTGATGTGGGTGGCGAGCGGCGTGCGCCCGGAGCAGGTCTGGGCGGAGTTGCAGCGCCGCGAGGGCATGTCCGGCATCGCCGAAAAGGCCGGGCGGACGGCGCCGCTGCTGCTGGGCATGCGGACGACCAAAATTCCCTGAGGTTCTCGTGCACGTGAGGTTCCCATGCCGGTAAGCGGCCGCGGCCCATACGATCCCCAGAACATCTTCGCGCGCATCCTGCGCGGCGAGATTCCGTGCCGGCGCGTGTTCGAGAACGAGGTGGCACTCGCCTTCCACGACATCGCGCCGCAGGCGCCGGTGCATGTGCTGGTGATCCCGAAGGGCGACTATGTCGCCTTCCCGGATTTCGTGGCGCAGGCGCCGGCCGATACGGTCGCGGCGTTTTTCCGCGCCGTGGGCGAGGTGGCGCGCCAGCTTGGCGTCGAGACCGATGGCTACCGGCTGCTGGCCAACATGGGCCCGCATTCGGGCCAGGAAGTGCCGCATTTCCACGTGCATATCCTGGCGGGCCGGCCGCTTGGCGGGCGGCTGGTGGCGGGGCCGTAGGCGCCCCGCCGGGCCGAGTGAGGGGACGGCGCGAACCGGCAGCCGCCTACAGATCGCGCTCCCAGTTCTCGCCGACGAGATCGTGGCCGAAGCTGCGATGCGGCTCCGACGCCACCAGCCGGAACCCGGCGCGCTGATAGATCCGCCGCGCCGCGGTGAGGATGTCGTTGGTCCACAGCGTCATGCGCCGGTAGCCGGCGGCGCGCGCAAAGGCGAGGCATTCCTCCACCAGCCGCGCGCCGATCCCCAGCCCCCGCGCCGAGGGCTCGACATAGAGCATGCGCAGCTTTGCGAGCTCATCCGAGACGCGGACGATGAAGACGGAGCCCGCGACCTCACCCTCGCGCTCGGCGATCCAGCAACGTTCCCGTATCGGATCGAACTCGCGGATGAAGGCGGCGACGATTTCGGCGAGCAGCGCCTCGAACTCGCCGTTCCAGGCATATTCCCGCGCGTAGAGGGCCGCCTGGCGATGCACGACGAAGCCGAGATCGCCGATGCGAGGCGGGCGCAGGATATAGGGCACGCGCGGCGGCGGCGCATCGCCAAGCAGGTGCTCGACGAGGCCAAGGGCGCCAACCAGGCGCGCGCGCTCCGCCGGCGACAGGGTCGCGAGCATGGCGCCCACCTCCTGCTGCGAGCTGGTGTTGATCGCGGCATAGGCGCCACGTCCGGCCTCGGTAAGCGCGATCAGCGTCTCTCGCGCGTCGCGCGGCGAGGCGCTGCGGATGATGAGCTTGCGCTCCTCCAGCGCGCGCAGCAGGCGGCTGAGATAGCCGGGGTCGAGCGACAGCGCGCCGGCCAGGCGGGCGGCGGAGTAACCCTCGGTCTGCGCCAATTCCCAGACGATGCGACCCTCTGGCAGCGACAGCGTGCCGCCGAGCAGCCCCTCCTGCAGCACGCCGATGCGGCGCGTGTAGAACCGGCTGAAGCCGCGTATCGCGGCGATGGCTTCGTCCAGCGAGGTTTCGGATGGGGTTTCATCAAGCATGATTGCTTTTGTCACACGATTAGTTGCTTTTGGCAAGTATTTGGGGATTTGACAGCGGGGCGCCACCGGTCCCAATCTCTCGCGACCGAGGGGTGCCCCGACGAAGGGGCTGAGAGGCCGTTGTCCGCGGCAACCCTTTGAACCTGATCCGGTTTGTGCCGGCGGAGGGACGGGAGCAAGCCAACCCCCTCGCCGTAACCAAAACGCCGCGAGGAGATCTCCATGACCGTCCAGCAACGCCCTGCCGCCGTCACCACCGGCCCGATACAGGGCTCGCGCAAAGTCTACAGCGCCGTGCCGGAGCGGCCGGATGTCGCGGTGCCGTTCCGCGAGGTGGACCTGCATCCCTCCGCCCGCGAAGAGCCGCTGCGGCTCTATGACACGTCGGGCCCGTACACCGACCTGGCCGTGGCGATCGACCTCGAGGCGGGGCTGCCGGCGCTGCGCGGCGCGTGGATCGCGGCCCGGGGCTTCACGCCGATCGCGGGAAGGGCGGTGCAGCCCGAGGATAACGGCGGCGCCACCGGCGAGAAACTCGTTGCCCCCTGCCCCGCACCGCGCACGGTGATGCGCGCCGAGGCAGGCCGGCCGGCGACGCAGCTCGAATTCGCCCGCGCGGGGATCATCACCGAGGAGATGCGCTTCGTCGCGCACCGGGAGAATCTCGGCCGCGCCACCATGCCGGCGGGCGCCGAGGCACGGCGCGCGGATGGCGAGGATTTCGGCGCCGCGATGCCGGCCTTCGTCACGCCGGAGTTTGTGCGCGCGGAGATCGCGGCAGGGCGCGCCATCATTCCCGCCAACATCAACCACCCGGAGCTGGAGCCCACCATCATCGGGCGCAATTTCCTGGTGAAGATCAACGCGAATATCGGCAACTCCGCGGTGACGTCCTCGGCCGCCGAGGAGGTGGAAAAACTGGTCTGGGCGATCCGCTGGGGCGGCGATACGGTCATGGACCTCTCGACCGGGCGTAACATCCACAACATCCGCAGCTGGATCCTGCGTAACTCGCCGGTGCCGATCGGCACCGTGCCGATCTACCAGGCGCTCGAAAAAGTCGGCGGCGACCCGGACAAGCTCGACTGGGCGGTGTTCCGCGACACGCTGATCGAGCAGGCCGAACAGGGGGTGGACTACTTCACCATCCATGCCGGGGTGCGGCTCGCCTATATCCCGCTCACCGCGCGGCGGACCACGGGGATCGTCTCGCGCGGTGGGTCGATCATGGCGCGCTGGTGCCTGGCACATCATCGCGAGAGCTTCCTCTACGAGCATTTCGGCGAGATCTGCGACATCATGCGCGCCTATGACGTCAGCTTCTCGCTCGGCGACGGGCTGCGGCCCGGCTCGCAGGCCGACGCCAACGACGCGGCGCAATTCGCGGAGCTGGAGACGCTCGGCGAGCTGACCAAAATCGCCTGGGACCGCGGCTGCCAGGTGATGATCGAGGGGCCGGGGCATGTGCCGATGCACAAGGTCAAGGCCAACATGGACAAGCAGCTTGCGACCTGCGGCGAGGCGCCGTTCTACACGCTGGGCCCGCTGACCACGGATATCGCCCCGGGCTATGACCACATCACCTCCGCGATCGGGGCGGCGATGATCGGCTGGTTCGGCACGGCGATGCTCTGCTACGTGACGCCGAAGGAGCATCTCGGCCTGCCCAACCGTGACGATGTCAAAACGGGTGTCATCACCTACCGGATCGCGGCGCATGCGGCGGACCTCGCGAAGGGCCATCCCTCGGCGCGGCTGCGCGACGACGCGATCAGCCGGGCGCGGTTCGAGTTCCGCTGGGAGGACCAGTTCAACCTCAGCCTCGACCCCGACACCGCCCGCGCCTTCCACGACGAGACGCTGCCCAAGGAGGCGCACAAGACCGCGCATTTCTGTTCCATGTGCGGTCCGAAATTCTGCTCGATGAAGATCACTCAGGACATTCGCGAGGCAGCGCAGCGCGAAGCCGGGCTTGAGCAGATGAGCGAGGCGTTCCGCGCCGGCGGCAGCCGGATCTACGTCGAGGAGACGCCCTGAAAGGCACGTCCCGCCGCGGCCGTGGCGGGATCACCGCCGGCGATGACGCGCACGCCCTCCGCGATGGCGGCGGTGACCGTTTGCGGCGTCGCGGATTCGAGAAAGGCCAGGCGGTTGGCGCGGCAGGCGGCGAAGACGCGCGCGCGCGCCGCCTGCATGGGCGCGGTATAGGGGCGCGGCATCGTCACGTGACCGAGTGAAAGACTGAGATCGCCCGGGCCGAGTTCCGCGAAGCCAAGGCCCGGCACCGCCAGAATCGCCTCGCAATTCGCCACCCCCTCCGGGCTCTCGATCTTCACACCAAGCAGCAGCTCGCCAAGCGGGTTGAGCGGCCAGGGGTCCGCCAGAGCCATGTAGTCTTCGGCCGAAACGCCCCAGGCCGGTGCCGCGGTGCTCTCCGAGCCGCGGCCGCGCTGGCCGAGGCCGAGCTGGCCCGCATGCGGCGGCGGCACGCGCGCGCCGGCGAGCCGTGCCATGGGCGAGGGCAGCGCGGGATCGACGCCGGCAAGCTGGTGGGGATAGCGGCACGCCTCGACAAAGGCACGCACCGCCGCCGCCTCCTCGGCCTGGCACAGCAGCAGCCCGTGCACGCCGCGCGCGAGAATCTGGCGCATCTGCCAGGCGTTGTTGCGGACCCCGGCGGCGTCGATGCCGCCCACCGGCAGCTCCACGATCACCGCCGGCGTGCGGTGCCCGGATGGTGTCCTGCCCTCGACGAGGCCCTGCATGTAGGCGGCAAGGCCCGCCATGTCGAAGGCGCCGTGTTCCATGCCGATATTGATGTAATCGGCCCAGGTGGCGGCGTCCGCCAGCCCCTGCGCGTGCGTGAGCACATGGCCGCTATGGGCGCCGGTGTAGTAGATGGCGCGATCGGCTTCGAGCGCCTCGATGGCTCGGTTGACGCGTGGCATCCGTCCCTCCCGTTATTTGATCGCCCCCTGGGTCAGGCCCGCGATGAACTGGCGCGACAGCAGGATATAGACCAGCGTGATCGGCAGGGCCGCGAGGGTCAGGCCGGCGAACAACACACCCCAATCGGTGTTGAACTCGCCCATGAAGATCGTGAGGCCCTGCGGCAGCGTCTTCAGCCGATCGCTGGTCAGGATCACCAGCGGAAAGAAGAAATCGTTCCAGATCGGCACCGCGTTCTGGATGCCGGCGATGACCAGCGCCGGGCGGGCCAGCGGCAGCATGATGCGCAGCATCACCGTCAGCTCCGATGCACCATCGAGCCGCGCCGATTCCTCCAGCTCACCCGGCAAGGTGCGCAGAAACCCGGTGAGGATGAACACGGCTGAGGGCAGCCCCATCGCGACATAGATCAGGATAAGGCCGATCCGCGTATCGAGCAGGTGCAGCGCGTCGAGCTGGATAAAAAGCGGAATGATCGCCAGCTTGAGCGGCAGCATCAGCCCGGCCACGAAAAAGAGATACATCAGCCCCGCGCCGCGGAACGCATAGCGCGCGAGCGCATAGGCCGCCATGATGCCGAAGACGAGAATCGCCGCGATCGAGCCCGCCGTGATGATCAGGGAGTTGGCGAGGTAGAGGGGAAACCTCGTCTCCTGCCAGACCTTCGCCACGTTGGCGAACACGGCACCGGTCGGCAGCCCCAGGGGCGAGGCGAAGATTTCCGCGTTGCTGCGTGTCGCCGAGAGCAGCATGACCAGCAGCGGGAAGATCATCACGACGGCGTTGGCGCCGAGCAGCAACTGCCAGGCGAGGCGGTGGCGCTCGTTCACAGCTCGATCTCGCGCGCGCGCAGAACGCGCAGCGCCACGACGGAGACGGCGGCGACAACGACGAACATCAGCACCGCGAGCGCGCTGCCATGCCCGAAATCCGGCAGGCCCGAACTCACGGCGCCAAACGCGGTGCGGTAGAACAGCAGGCCGAGCACATCGGTCGCCCCGCCTGGCGAGCCCTGCAGCCCGGTCATCACATAGGGCAGCTCGAACCAGTTGAAGCTGCCGATGAAGGTGAGGATGACGACGATGGTGGTGGCCGGGGCGACGAGCGGCCAGATGATGCGCGTCATCAGCACCCGATCCGTCGCACCGTCGATGCGCGCGGCCTCCAGCGTCTCGCGCGGGATGCGCTGCATGCCCGCGAGGAAGATCAGCGCCGGAAAGCCCATCCAGTGCCAGGCATTGGTGGCGATGATGGCACCGAGTGCTGTGCGCGTGTCGCCCAGCCAGGGCAGGCCCTGGATGCCAAACAGCGCCAGCGTCTCGTTGACCGCGCCGAAGATCGGGTTGAGCAAGAGCTTCCAGAGAATGCCCACGACAATTGCCGAGAGCACCACGGGGAGAAACACGATCACCTGGTGCAGGCGATGGCCAGGCATCGCCTTCAGCAGCGCGAAGGCGATGAGATAGGCGAGACCGTTCTGCACCACCATCAGGCTGACAAAGACGACGAGATTGTGCCACAGCGCATGCCAGGTGGCGGCGGCGTAGGGGGCGACGAACAGCACGTCGCGCAGATTGGCGAGCCCGACCCAGCCCGTGGCGCGCGCGCCCTGGAAGCTGCGAAACGCATCCGCGAAGGCGCCGAGCACGGGCACCACGACGAACAGCGTCATCACCGTCGCCCCGGGCGCGAGCAGGAGGACGATCCACGCAAGCCGCCGCCATGCGTGGCGCCGCGGCCTCGCCGCCCTCACTTCCCCTGGAACGGCTTGTAGTATTTGGCGATGCCATCGGTGACGGCGGCGCCGACCTGCTGCGGCGTCATCGAGCCGGCGAACATCTTCTCAAGGCCGTTCTGCAGCAGCACCGAGCCCGTTGGATTTTCGTAACGGAACGATACCGCCATGATGTAGGGCACGGAGTCCTGGCCCATCGCGGCGACCTTCGCCAGCATCGGGTCCGCAAGCTTCACGCCCTTGATCGGCGAGACGTCGCCCAGCATGGCGCCAAGCTGGTCGCCGAAGCGCTTCGTGCCCATGAAGCGCACGAGCGCCAGCGCCGCCTTCGGGTGCCTTGTGTGCGCCACCACCGCGTAGCCGCCATCATAGAAGGTGGAGACCAGACGCGGGCTGTGCGCGTTCGGCGCGGGCGGTGCCATGAAGTCCATCGCCAGCTTCGGGTTCTGCTTGTGGAAATTGGCGATTTCCCAGCTTCCGCCGACGAACATCGCGGCCCGGCCGGAAAGGAAAAGCTGCTGCGCGGTGGGATAGTCGATGCCGGTGAAGCCCGGCGGCATATAGGGCTTGAGCTCCAGCAGCCTGCCTAGGGCCGCGGTGTAGGCCGGGTCCTTGAAGGTGGTCTTGCCGGCGACGACGTCCTTGAAGAACGGCTTGCCGAGCATCGGCCCGGTGAGGTCTCCGGCGAAAACCTCGTCCATCCAGCCCGTCGCGGTGCCGTTGGCGATGCAGATCTTGCCGCTGGCCTTGATCGCCTTGCAGGCGGCGAGGAGCTCGGCCCAGGTTTTCGGCTCCGCCACCTTTGCCGCCGCCAGCAGCCTTGTGTTCACCAGAATCCCGAGCGTCTGCGAGGAAAACGCGAAGGAATAAATCTTGCCGGTGGCACGAACCGCCAGCGCCGACTTCGCACTCGCCGGCAGATTGGCCAGCTCCGGGTCGTTCTGCGGCGTCAGCTCCAGGAGATAGCCTGGCGTTGCAAGCTGCTCCAGCCCGCCATAGGCGCGGGTGTGCAGCACGTCCGGGCCCTTGCCGCCGGCGAGCGCGGTCGAAACGATGGTCTGATAGTCGGCCGGCGGAAAGGCACGGAACAGGACATGAATGCCGGGGTGGGACTGGGTGAACTCGGCAAACAGCTTCGTATAGGCAGCTTTGTCCTCCTGTCGCCAGGTCCAGAAGGTGATGTTCTCGGCACGCGCCACGCCGGCGCCCAGCCCGATCGTGGCGAACAGCACCGCCAATCCCGCCAGCAGCCTTCTCATCGTTCCTCTCCCGTGTCGAGGAGCGGGATCATGCCGCCGGCGGGGCCGGTGTCAATGCGGTCGTCAGGCGCGTTCGACGTTCCAGAAAATCGGCAGGCCCTGCAACATGCCCTTGAGGTCGGCGCGGCAGGCGGTCGGCGTGAGGCTCTGGCCGAGCGGAATATAGGGCACGTCGACAAACGCCTGGAGCTGGATCTTGCGCGCGATCTCCTGCTGGCTCGCCAGCGTCGTCGCCGCGATCCACTCGTTGCGCAGCGCCTCGATCTTCGGCGCGGTCGGCCAGCCCGTGATCGCCTGCTTGCCGTTGCCCCGGAGGAAGACGTTGACCGCCGGGTTGAGCTGATCGAGCCCGGCCCAGGAGGTCTGGAAGATGCTCCAGCCGCCCTTGTCGATGGGGTCCATCTTAGCGCGCCGGATCAGCACCGTGCCCCAGTCCATCGCCTGGAAGTCGAGGTTGATGCCGATCTTGGGCAGAAGATCGCCGGTCACCTCGGCCAGCGCCTTGGTGTAGGAGATGTTCATCGGCGCCAGAAAGACGACCTTCTCGCCCTTGTAGCCGGCTTTTTCGAGCTCCTTCTTCACCGCGCCGAGGTCACGCTTGCTGGTGAGGTTCGCCATGCCGGCATTGTTGGCCATCGGCGTCTTCGGGCAGAAATACCCGACACCGTCGCGCCACAGCCGGTGATCCGTCCCGTTCATCGCGATCATGTATTCCGACTGCGAAACGGCATGAACGATGGCGCGGCGGATAGCGGCGTTGTCGAACGGCGGCAGGAGCTGGTTGAAACGCATCGTGGCGATGGTGCCGGTCGGCACGACGATGGGCGTGGCGACGCCCTTGCTCTTCTGCAGCACCGGCAGCAGATCGGCGCTCGGCGTGTACCACCAGTCCACCTCGCCGGTCTGCAGCGCGGCCATCGCCGTCGATGGGTCCTGGATGATGTGCCACTCGATACGCTCGAATTTCGCGACCTTCGGGCCCGAGGTCCATTGCGGCGTGCCCGAGGGGCGCGGCACGTAGTCGGGGTTGCGCTCCCACACCGCGCGGACGCCGGCCACACGCTCGTTCCCCACCCAGCGATAGGGGCCGCTGCCGACCACCTCGGTCACCTGCTTGTAGGGATCGGTCTGCGCCAGGCGCTCCGGCATGATCGGGCACATGTTGGGCGAGATCTTGCACAGCGCCATGGACAGCAGCGGGAACGGCGTCTTGAGCTTGATGACGATGGTCTTGTCGTCGGGGGCCGACATCTCGTTGGTGATGGCGGCGATCGACTGGCCGAACCCGTCGCGCGCCGCCCAGCGCTTGATGGAGGCGACGGCATCGCGCGCCAGCACCTTCGAGCCATCATGAAACTTCAGGCCGTCGCGCAGCGTGATCTTCCAGGTCTTGCCGCCATCCTCGAGGACATGGCCGGCGGCCATCTGCGGCGTCGGCTGAAAGTTCGCGTCCTGCCCGTAAAGCGTGTCGTAGACCATGTAGCCGAAATCGCGGGTCTGGTAGCTGGTGGTCCAGACCGGATCGACCGAGACGAGGTCCACGTCGGGGACGAATTTCAGCACTTTCTTTGAAGCGCCCTGGGCCAAAGCCGGCGTGGCCAGGCTCGGCGCGGCAAGGCCGGCAGCGGTGCCGGCAAGGAAGGAACGACGACGCATGGGAACCCCCACCCTGTTATTGTTGGGATGATCTTGCACCCATGCGCCCGCTGCGCGAAGCCTGTTTTATGGAAATAGTCGATTGTCTGGTGGTGGGCGCGGGCGTGGTGGGGATAGCGGCGGCGCGGGCGCTGGCGCGGTCCGGGCGCGAGGTGCTGGTGCTGGAGGCGGCGGAGGCCATCGGCACCGTGACCTCCTCGCGCAATTCCGAGGTGATCCACGCCGGCATCTACTACCCGAGGGATTCGCTGATGGCGCGGCTCTGCGTCGAGGGGCGGCGGCGCCTCTACGCGTTCTGCGCCGAGCACGGGGTCGAAGCGCGGCGTTGCGGCAAGCTGATCGTGGCCACCGACGCGGCGGAGGCGGAGCGGCTCGCGGGCATCAAGGCGCGAGCGGAGGCGAACGGCGTCGAGGACATGCGAATGCTCTCGGCGGCCGAGGCGCGGGCCATGGAGCCGGCGCTGTCCTGCACCGCGGCGCTGCACTCCCCGCACACGGGCGTCGTGGACAGCCACGCCTACATGCTGGCGCTGCAGGGCGAGGCGGAGGCGGCGGGGGCGGCCTTCGTCTTCCACAGCCCGGTCGAACGCGGCCGCGTGACCGCGGATGGCGTGGTGATCGAGGTGGCGGGCGTCACGCTGATGTGCCGCACCGTGGTGAATGCCGCCGGGCTGCACGCGCCGGCACTGGCCCGCGCCATCGCCGGCATGCCGAGCCAGATGGTGCCCAGGGAATACTGGGCGAAGGGCAATTATTTCTCGCTGCCGGGGCGCGCGCCGTTCTCGCGCCTCATCTATCCCGTACCGGTGCCGGGCGGGCTCGGCGTACACCTAACGATCGACCTCGGCGGTCAGGCCCGGTTCGGGCCGGATGTCGAGTGGGTGGACGCGATCAACTACGACGTCGATCCCACGCGGGCGGACAGTTTCTACGCGGCGATAAGGCGCTACTGGCCGGGGCTGAAGGACGGCGCGTTGCAGCCTGGCTATGCCGGCATCCGCCCGAAGATCGTACCCAAGGGCGCGCCGGCGCAGGATTTCGTCATCCAGGGGCCGGCGGTGCACGGCGTGCCGGGACTGGTGAACCTGTTCGGCATCGAAAGCCCGGGCCTCACCGCGGCGATCGCGCTGGCCGACCTCGTGGTGCAGGAAGCCGCCTGAAACGGCGTCAGAGCGTGTTCTTGTGGATGCGCCCGTCCTTCATGATCAGGCGCAGCCCGGTCTGCGGGTTCGCCAGCGGCGCCATGTCGTGCGTGGGGTCACCGTCGACGACCAGCATGTCGGCGAGCGCGTTTTTTTCGATAACGCCGAGCTTGCCGGCATAGGGGCTCCGCGGCCCGGAGAGCGCCAGCAGCTCCGCATTGTCGCGGGTCGCCATGGTCAGGACACGGGCGGGCGTGAACCAGCGCGTCATCGCGGTGAGGTTGCGGCCCTGGTCGGAGGTGAAAGCCGGCTCGAACAGCAGATCCGTGCCCCAGGCCAGCTTCGCCTTGTGCCGGATCGCGAGCGCGTAGGCACGGTCGGTGCCCGCGAACAGGTGCTCCCGCTCGCGCGCGCGGCCGGGGCTCAGCTCGCGGTCGCGCTTCAGCGCGGCGATGAAGGGCTGCATGCTCCACCAGACGCCGTGATCGGCTATCAGCCTCGCGCTGTGCTCATCCGCAAGCTGGCCATGCTCGACACAGCGCACCCCGGCCTGCACGTAGCGCTCGATCGAGGCCGGCGTGTAGAGATGCGCCATGACATAGGTATTCCAGTCCGCCGCCGCGGCGACGGCGGCGCGGATTTCATCCGGCTGGAACTGCACGGTGTCGAGCGGATCGTAGAGGCTGGAGATACCACCGCCGCCGACCAGCTTGACCTGGCTGGCACCGAGCGCCAGTTGTTCGCGAACGCGCCGCAGCACCTCGGCGGGTCCATCGGCCACGACGCCGGCACCGACCCGCTCCGCATAGCCGAGCCTGTTGTCGGCGCGGGGAAATTCGTTACGCATGCGGAAATCGCCGTGCCCGCCGGTCTGAGAGACCATCGCGCCGCTGGGAAAGATGCGCGGGCCGCTGATGAGACCGCGATCGATCGCTTCGCGCAGCGCGAAGGCCGGGCCTCCAGCATCGCGCACCGTGGTGAAGCCGCGCATCAGCGTCCGCTCGGCCTCGGCTCCGGCGGCGAGATAGACCAGGCCGATATCCGCCGTCATCGCGGTGATGAAGGTGACCGGCGCGAACATCGTGTGCCAGTGCGCGTCGATCAGGCCCGGCATCAGGGTGCGACCACCGGCATCGAGGACCATGGCGCCGTCGGGTGCGGCCACGCCCGCGGCCTCGATGGCGGTGATGCGGTTGCCCCGCACCAGCACTTGCAGGCCGTCGCGCAGCCCCGGCCCATGGCCGTCGAACAGGCGCAGATGCCGCAACAGGATCGGGCGCTGCGACGGCGCCGGCACCGGTGCCGCCTGGGCGCGGGCGAGGTCGGGCAGGGCCAGCGCCGATACCGCGGCGCCGAGCAGGCTTCGGCGCGACAGACCCTCGCTGAGGCGATGCATGGCACGGCGCGCCGCCGGGCCGCAGCAGGCGCAGGGCCGGTCGGGCGCCACCGCCTCGCATCGCATCGCCTTCCTGCCAGTGCCAGCACGCATCCGCGATCGCCTTTCACGGGATTCCGAGGCCAGCGGATATCGGGCCTCCGGGCACCGGGAGCCAGCATACAGCAGCGGCGGCGACTGGCCATCGCCAATTGCCTGTCACCGCCGGTTATCCGGGATTGAAGAACCGGTAGATTTTCTGCGCGGTTTCCTTCGAGATCCCCGGCGCCGCCTCGAGGTCGGCAAGGCCCGCCTGCTTCACGCCGCGCGCCGAGCCGAAATGGTGCAGCAGCGCCTTCTTGCGCGCCGGGCCGATGCCTTGAATCTCATCGAGCTCGCTGGTGACCAGGGTTTTCGAGCGACCGGCGCGGTGCGTTGTGATCGCGAAACGATGTGCCTCGTCACGGATGCGCTGGAGGAAATAGAGCACGGGGTCGCGCGGGGGCAGTTGCATCGGCGGATGGCCGGCGCGGTGGAACCATTCGCGCCCGGCATCGCGGTCCGGCCCCTTGGCAATGGCGACCAACGGAACCTCGCCGAGGCCGAGCCCCTCCATCACCCCCGCGGCGGCGGAAAGCTGACCCGCACCGCCGTCGATCAGCACGAGGTCGGGCAGCGTCTCGTCCTCCTTCAACGCGCGCGAAAAGCGCCGTTCCAGCGTCTCGCGCATCATCGCGAAATCGTCGCCGGGCGTGATCGGACCGCGAATGGAATATTTTCGATAGCCGGCTTTGCGGAAACCCTCGGGGCCGGCCACCACCATCACGCCATAGGGGTTCGCGCCCATGATGTGGCTGTTGTCGTAGCACTCGATGCGCTCGGGCGGTGCCGGCAGGCCGAACGTCTCCGCGACGCCGGCGAGCAGCTTCGCCTGGCCCGCACTTTCCGCGAGTTTTCGTTCCAGCGCCTCGCGCGCGTTGGTCAGCGCGTGCAGCACCACGTCGTGCTTCTCGCCACGCTGCGGCACCGCGATCTCGACCCGCCGCGAGCCGAAGCCGGTGCCCACCATGGTCTGCGCCTTCAGCGTCAGCGCCTCCTCGACGAGTTCATGCTCCTCGATCCGGTGGCTCAGCAGCACCAGCGGCGGCGGCGGCTTATCGTCGTAGAACTGCGCGATGAAGGCGGCGAGCACCTCCGGGGCCTCGGCGTTGCGGGCATGGGCGGGGAAATGCGCGCGGTTGCCGTTGTTGCGCCCGCCACGGACAAAGAACACCTGCACGCAGCTTTGCCCGGCGTTCTGCCAGACGGCGATGACGTCGGCATCACCGAGGCTCGCAGGGTTGATGACGTCCGTGCCCTGCACCGCGGTCAGCGCGCGGATGCGGTCGCGGATGGAGGCGGCACGCTCGAACTCCAGATGCTCGGAGGCGGCTTCCATCTCGCCGGCGAGGGCCTGCTGGACATGGCCGGCGCGCCCGGCGAGGAATCCGCGCGCCTGGTCCACCAGCGCCGCGTAATCCGGCTCCGCGATGCGCCCGACACAGGGAGCGGAACAGCGACGGATCTGGAACAGCAGGCAGGGGCGGGTGCGGCTGGCAAACACCGTGTCGGCGCAGGACCGCAGCAGAAAGACGCGCTGCATCGCCGTCACCGTCTGGTTCACCGCCCAGGCGGAGGCGAAGGGGCCGAAATACGATGCCTTGCGGGCGCGGGCGCCACGGTGCTTGGCGATCTGCGGATAGGGATGGTCCTCGGTCAGCATCAGCCAGGGATAGGATTTGTCGTCACGCAGGACGATGTTGAATCGCGGCTTGAGGCGCTTGATGAGGTTGGCTTCGAGCAGCAGCGCCTCGGCCTCGGTATGCGTGGTGACGATCTCAAGGCTGACCGTCTCCGCGACCATCCGGCGCAGACGCTCGGGCAGGCGGGATAATTGGGTGTAGGCGGTGACGCGGCGGCGCAGCGCGCGCGCCTTGCCGACATAGAGCGCCTCGCCCCGCCCATCGAGCATGCGATAGACGCCGGGCGAGAGCGGCAGGGTGGGCAGCGCCGCCTCAATGACGCCCACGCCCTTCGGCGGCGGAGCGGCGGCGGCAGGTTCGGAAGGGGGAGGCGGAGCGGTCATGGGAGCCGGGTGCGATCGAGTCCAAAAACTTGAGGAAACCCTGTGGAAAACATTGTGGGAAAACTACGGGGCATGGCCGGCCAGCGGCGAATTCGCTTCGTCTCAGGCAAAGGCGGGATAGCTGGAACAATTCCGTTAGATGTTGTTTTCATTGATTTTATTGATGACAGAACCGTCACAATCTTAACAAAAGGAGACATGTGGCTGAAATCGCTCGCCGTCCGGGCGGTGGTGGAAAACTAACGCCGCCGGCGCTCGACCTCGACGCCGACGCTTGCCGCATCAGGCAGGATATCGAGCTTCTCGACCCGCACTCGGGCGACCGCCACGCGAGGGTCATCGAGGCAGGATTCGGCGATGCGCTCGGCCAGTGTCTCCACCAGGCGGACATGGCCGCCGGCAACGATGGCGCGCACGCGCTCGGCGATCGCCGCGTAATCGACGACGCGGGAAAGCGCATCCCGCCCGACCGGCGCGCGCGACAGCGGGCGGGCGCCGTCATCCTCCACGGCAAGGTCGACGTTGACGCGGATGCGCTGGCGGCGGCCGTGCTCGCTGGCATAGACGCCGATCGCGGCATCCAGCGTGAGGTCGCGCAGAAACACGTGGCGCAGCGCGAGCCCGGCATCGGCGAAGCGTGGCGTTTCCACGCGATCCTCCTATTCGACGATGGGGCTGCCGGTCGCGGGCGACCATTGCAGGTGCTGGCCGGCGTCGAGCGCCAGCATCTGACCGGTATAGGAGGGCAGCGCCAGCACCGCCAGCACCGCGCGCGCGATCTCCTCGGGCGAGGTGGCGCGGCCGAGCGGCGTGGACTCGGCCTGCCGGCGGAAATGCTCCGGCGTCTGGCGGGGATTTGCGAGCGCCGGCCCGGGGCCGATGCCGACGACGCGGATGCGCGGCGCCAGCGCCAGGGCCATGGTCTGCGTCAGCGTCCACAACCCGGCCTTGCTCAGCGTGTAGGAGACGAAATGCGGCGTCAGCGCCCAGACGCGCTCGTCGAGCACGTTGATGACGACGCCCTCGGCATCCGTCGGCAGGGCGCGGGCGAAATCCTGCATCAGGCGGAACGGCGCCCGCAGATTGGCCTCCATGTGCGCGTCCCACGAGGCGCGGGTCGCGTCCGCCCATTCGTCGCGCTCGAAGGTGCTGGCGTTGTTGACCAGGACGCCAACCGGGCCGAGCCGCGCGGTCGCTTCGGGGATCAGTGTGGCCACCTGCTCTTCGCGCGCGAGATCGGCTTGCAGCACGCAGGTGCGGCCGCCCTTGGCGCGGACTGCACTGGCCGTCGCCTCTGCCTCGGCGAGGCTCGCGCGTGCATGCACCGCGACGGCGAAGCCGGCATCAGCCAGCGCCAGGGCGATCGCGGCACCGAGGCGCCTTGCCGCGCCGGTGACCAGCGCCGCGCGCGGGATGGTGGTCGGAATCGCCCCCATCATGAGGCCATGGACCATCAGGCCGTGCGGTCGCCCGCGGCACCCTGCGGCGCCGATCCCTGCAAAGCGGCCTGGGCCGCCGCCAGGCGAGCCACCGGGACGCGGTAGGGCGAGCAGGAAACATAGTCGAGACCGACACTCTCGCAGAAGGCGATGGATTGCGGGTCGCCGCCATGCTCGCCGCAGATGCCGAGCTTCAGCGCGGGCCTGGTCGCCCGGCCCTTCTCGACGGCGATGCGCACCAGCGCGCCCACGCCCTCGACATCGATGGAAACGAACGGGTCGCGCGGCAGGATGCCTGCCTCGACATAGGCGGGCAGAAACTTGCCGGCATCGTCGCGCGACAGGCCGAACGTGGTCTGCGTCAGATCGTTGGTGCCAAACGAGAAGAAATCGGCGACCTCCGCGATGGCATCGGCCGTCAGCGCCGCCCGCGGCAGCTCGATCATCGTGCCGATCGTGTACTCGATGGTGATGCCGGTTTCCTTCGCCACCGAAGCGGCCTGGGCCGCCACCTGCGCACGAGTGATCTCAAGCTCGCGCCGGGCCCCGACCAGCGGGATCATGATCTCGGGCACCGGCGCCGCCTCACCGGCACGCACCACCTCGACCGCCCCCTCGAAGATGGCGCGGGCCTGCATCTCGTAGATCTCCGGGTAGGAGATGCCGAGCCGGCAGCCGCGATGGCCGAGCATCGGGTTGGCCTCCGCGAGGTCGGCGGCACGGCGCGACATCGTTGCGACATCCGTCCCCAGTACCGCCGCCACCTCCGCAAGCTCCGCGTCGCCATGCGGCAGGAACTCGTGCAACGGCGGGTCGAGCAGGCGGATCGTCACCGGCAGCCCCGCCATGATGCGGAACAGGTGGGAGAAATCCTCACGCTGGAACGGCAGCAGGCGGGCGAGCGCCGCGCGGCGGCCGGCCTCGTCCTCGGCCATGATCATCTGGCGCACGGCGCCGATGCGCGCGGGGTCGAAGAACATGTGCTCGGTGCGGCACAGGCCGATGCCCTCGGCACCGAATTTGCGCGCGGTCTCGGCGTCGAGCGGCGTCTCGGCGTTGGCACGCACCTTGAGGCGGCGCACCGCATCGGCCCAGCCCATCAGCGTCGCGAACTCGCCGGACAGCGCCGGCTCGACCATCGGCACGCTGCCGACAAAGACCTCGCCCGTGGCACCGTCGAGCGTGATCGTCTCGCCCCCGCGCAGCATCCGCCCGCCAGCCGCGATGGTCTGCGCCCCGTAATCCACCGCGATGCCACCGGCGCCGGCAACACAGGGCCGGCCCATGCCGCGCGCCACCACCGCGGCATGGCTGGTCATGCCGCCGCGCGTGGTCAGGATGCCCCTTGCCGCGTGCATGCCGTGAATATCCTCGGGGCTGGTTTCGATGCGCACCAGGATCACCGCCTCGCCCTTGGCGGAACGCGCCTCGGCCTCGTCGGCGGAAAACACGATGGCGCCGGAAGCCGCCCCCGGGCTGGCCGGCAGCCCCTTGGCGAGCAAGGTTCGCTTCGCCTCGGGGTCGAGGGTCGGGTGCAGAAGCTGGTCGAGCGAGGCCGGCGCAACGCGGCGGATCGCGTCCTCGCGGTCGATCAGCCCCTCCTGCGCCATCTCCACCGCGATGCGCAGGGCTGCCGCGGCGGTGCGCTTGCCGTTGCGCGTCTGCAACATATAGAGCTTGTTGCGCTGGATGGTGAACTCGATGTCCTGCATGTCGCGGTAATGCCGCTCCAGCGTCGCGCGGACCGCCAGAAGCTCGCGATAGGCGGCGGGCAGCGCCGCCTCCATGCTCACTTCGCCGGGCTTGGCGCGTGCCTGGGAGAGCGGCTGGGGCGTGCGGATGCCGGCCACCACGTCCTCGCCCTGGGCGTTGATGAGATACTCGCCGTAGAACATGTTCTCGCCGGTGGACGGGTCGCGGGTGAAGCAGACCCCGGTCGCGCAGTCCTCACCCATGTTGCCGAACACCATGGCCTGGACATTGACCGCCGTACCCCAGTCCGCCGGAATGTCGTGCAGCCGGCGATAGGTGTTGGCGCGCGGGTTCATCCACGAGCCGAACACGGCGCCGATGGCACCCCAGAGCTGCTCGCGCGGGTCCATCGGGAACGGCTTGCCGGTCTCGCTCGCGACCGTCTCCTTATAGCCCTCCACCACCATCTGCCAGTCGGCCGCGGTGAGGGCGGTGTCCTCGATGACGCCGCGGTCGAGCTTTACGGACTCGATGATCTCCTCGAAACGATGGTGATCGACGCCGAGCACGACGGAGCCGTACATCTGGATGAAGCGGCGATACGAATCCCAGGCGAAACGATCATCGCCGGAGGCAAGCGCCAGGCCCTGCACCGTCGTGTCGTTGAGGCCGAGGTTGAGCACCGTGTCCATCATGCCGGGCATCGAGACACGCGCACCGGAGCGGACGGAGACCAGCAGCGGCGCGGCGGCATCGCCGAAGGTGAGACCGACCGCCTTCTCCACCCCGGCGAGTGCCGCACCGACCTGCGCGTCGAGCGCCGCGGGATAGGCGCGCCCACCGGCATAGAACGCCGTGCAGACCTCGGTGGTGATGGTAAAGCCGGGCGGCACCGGCAGGCCGATCGAGGCCATCTCCGCGAGGTTGGCGCCCTTGCCGCCGAGGAGGTTGCGCATCGCGGCGCTGCCCTCGTTGCAGCCAGCTCCGAAACTATAAACCCATTTCGACATGCGCGACGTGGCTCCTCATCCTTCGATGCGGGAAAAATCGGCGACCCGGTTCATGGTGGCGCGGACGCGGTCGAGCAGGGCCAGACGATTACGGCGCAATTCCGGCACCTTGTCGTTGACCATGACCTCCGCGAAGAACGCATCCAGCGGCACGCGCAATTCCGCAAGGGCGGCCATCGCGCCAGTAAAGTTCTGTTCGCCGAGCGCTGCCGACAGGGATCGTTCCGCCGCCGCCGTGGCCGCGGCCAATGCCTGCTCGCTCGGCAGGGTCAGCACGGCAGGGTTGAGCGCCGTGCCATCGAACGGCCCGTCCTTGGCCTCCTCGATACGCAGGATGTTGGCGGCGCGGCGATAGCCGGCGAGCAGATTGGCGCCGTCCTGTGTCGCCAGAACGCCGGCCACGGCGTCGGTGCGGGCCAACAGGCGGACGAGATCGTCGTCCATGCCCGCACCGAGCACGGCGGCGAGCACGTCGTGGCGCGCGCCCTCGGCGCGGAGCTGCACGCGCAGCCGCTCGGTGATGAAGGCGAGGACGTCGCTGATGACGGCACGACCCGCCGGCCCGTCAACGTTGACGATGTTTAGCGCCTCGCGTAGCTCCCGCTGGTTGGCAAGCAGCTCGGCAGCGCGGGCGAGAACCGGACCGAGTCCAAGTCGCAAGCCGCTCTCGCGGACGATGCGGATCACGCCGAGGGCCGCGCGGCGCAGCGCATAGGGATCGCCGGAGCCGGTGGGCTTCTCACCCACCGCGAAGAAACCCACCAGCGTGTCGAGCTTGTCGGCCAGCGCCACGGCGACGGCAAGCTTCTCGGTGGGCGCCGCCTCATTGGGGCCGCGCGGCGCGTAATGGGTGCGGATCGCGGCGGCGACACCTGGCGCCTCGCCGTCATGCGCCGCGTAGTAGCCGCCCATCACGCCCTGCAACTCCGGGAACTCGCCGACCATGCCCGTCACGAGATCGGCCTTGCACAACAGGCCGGCGCGGTAGGCTGCCTCGCCGTCAGCCCCGATTTCTTCGGCGATGAACTGCGCGAGACCAGCGATCCGCCCCGCTCGCGAGCCCTGGCTGCCCAGCTTGGCGTGGAACGTCACCGCATCGAGTGCCGGCAGGCGGTCCTTCAGCTTCGTGCGCCGATCGAGGTCCCAGAAATGCCGGGCATCGGCGAAGCGCGCGCGCAGCACACGCTCGTTGCCGGCGATGATGGCCGCACCGCCATCGTCGGGGATCACGTTCGAAACGAACGCAAAACGATCGGCGGCGGCGCCGTCGGCGTGGCGCAGCGCGAAATAGCGCTGGTTCACGCGCATCGAAACCTGCATCACCTCGGGCGGCAAATCCATAAAGGCGGCATCGATGCGCCCGAGCATCGGCACCGGAAATTCGACGAGACCCGCGACCTCGTCGAGCAGCGCGGGATCGTCCACCACCGCGAGTTTCTCGGCGGCGGCAAGCTTCTCGACACCCACCGCGATGATGCGCCTGCGCTCCTGCGCGTCGGCGATGACGAAGCGCGCCCGCAGCTCATTCTGCCATGCCGACGCCGTGACGACGAACGTGCCTGGGGCGAGGAAACGATGCCCTTCCGAACTATTCCCCGATGTCAGGAGGTGCCCGTCATCCTCGCCCTGGCGCAGATCGAAAGGCACCACCACGTCATCGAGCAGGCAGGTGATGCGGCGCAGCGGGCGCACCCAGACGAACTGGCTGGTGCCGCCCCAGCGCATGGATTTCGGCCACGGGAAGCGGCGCAGCAGGTCCGGCAGCACACTCGCGATGACGGAAGCCGCCGGCCGCGCCGGCAGGTGGCGCTCCAGCACCAGAAAACCGCCCTCCTCGCGCAGCGCCTCGCGCGCGGCACCATGCTTGCGCAAAAACCCCTCCACCGCCTGTGGCGGCGCCGCGGCGCGGGGGCCGCGCTCGGACTGGGCGATGGCGGGCACTTCGGCGGCAACGGATGCCGCGAGCGCGATGCGGCGCGGGCCATGCCAGGTGCGGATATCGGCGGGCTTCAGCTCGGCCAGCGCCGCGCCGAGCAGGCGCGCGAGATCGGCAGCGCCCCCCGCCTGCATGCGGGCGGGGATTTCCTCGCCGAACAGCTCGATGAAGAGTTGCGGCATCAGGTCGCCGCCTCGCCAGCGACCCAGACCTCGCAGCACGCCTTGGCCAGCGTCCGCACCCGCCCGATATAGGCGGCCCGTTCCGCAACCGAAATCACGCCGCGCGCGTCCAGCAGGTTGAACAGGTGGCTCGCCTTGATGCACTGGTCATAGGCGGGAAGCGCGAGGTTCTCGCGCAGCAGGGCGGCGCACTCGCCCTCCGCGTCCGCGAAATGCCGGGTCAGCATCGCGGTGTCCGCGTGCTCGAAATTATGCGCGGAATATTCCCGCTCGGCGCGCAGGAACACGTCGCCATAGGTAACGCCGCGGCCGTTGAAGTCGAGGTCGTAGACCCGCTCCACGTTCTGCACATACATCGCCAGCCGCTCCAGCCCGTAGGTCATCTCGAAGCTGGGCAGCACCACCGGAATGCCGCCGACCTGCTGGAAATAGGTGAACTGACCGACCTCCATGCCGTCGCACCAGACCTCCCAGCCGAGGCCCCAGGCGCCGAGCGTCGGGCTCTCCCAGTCATCCTCGACGAAGCGGAAATCGTGCCGGCGCGGATCAAGGCCCAGCTCGCGGTAGCTCGCCAGCAGCAGGTCCTGGGCTGCCTCGGGCGAGGGCTTCATGATCACCTGGTACTGGTAGTAGTGCTGCAGGCGGTTGGGGTTCTCGCCATAGCGCCCGTCCGAGGGGCGGCGGCTGGGCTGCACATAGGCGGCCGCCCAGGGGCGCGGGCCCAACGCGCGCAGCGTGGTCGCCGGGTGGAACGTGCCGGCACCCATCTCCACGTCGTAGGGCTGCAGAATGACGCAACCCTGCCGCGACCAGAAGCCGTGCAGGCGCAGAATGAGGTCCTGAAACGAGGGGCCGGCCATGGTCGCGCGCGTTTATCCCGTGATTTGCGGCGTTCTTGACGCGCCGCAACACGCGGAGCAAGCCCCCCGGCGCCCCGCGGGGGCAAAGCACGGCACGAGCGGAGGGTGCGATGACGGTGGACGGGCTCGACGACGCGGCGATCGCGGCGATCCTGATGCAAACGCGGCGGATCGCGCTGGTCGGAGCCTCTGCCAACTCCGATCGGCCGGCCAACGAGATCCAGGGCTGGCTGCAGGGCCGTGGCTATGACGTGACGCCGGTCAATCCCGGGCTCGCCGGGCAGATGCTGCTGGGGCGGATGGTGGTGGCCAGCCTGGCGGACGCCGCACCGCTGGAGATGGTGGACGTGTTCCGCAACCCCGCGCAGGTGCCGCCGGTGGTGGACGAGGCGATCCGGCTCGGCGCGCGCGTGGTGTGGATGCAGCTTGGCGTGGTGCACGAGGCGGCCGCGGCGCGGGCGCGGGCGGCGGGGCTCAGCGTGGTGATGGACCGCTGCCCGCTGATCGAGACACGCCGGCTCGGCCTGGCCCAGCGCGGCTAAGGCGTCACTTGCTTGAAGCCGGGCGGGCGGAGCGCCAGATTGTGCCCAGCCCCGGTGTGGGCTGTGCCAGGGAGCCAGCGTCATGACCAACGAGGAACGCGACCTCATCACCCGGTTCATCCAGCGTGTCGGCGGGCCGCCGGCCGGTGGCGGGTTCGCGGGCTCGGTGCCCTCGACCAGCGCGCTGCCGCCGATCGACCGCGAGGCGGACGCGCTGCTGGCGGACCTCTTCCAGCGTTTTCCGGAGGCGCGCTACCGGGTGACGCAATACGCCTTCGTGCAGGAACATGCCCTGGCCGAGGCGCAAACCACCATCCAGCAATTGCAGGCGCAGCTTGCCCAGGCCCAGGCGGCACAAGCCCAGGCGGCCCAAGCCCAAGCGTCGTCGCCATGGGGTGCGGCGGCGCAACGTGGCTCACCGCCGCCTTCCTATGCCCCACCGCCGCAAGCCGCACCGAGCGGGGCGCCGGGCATGTTCCAGCAGCAGGGAACCGGCTTTTTCGGCTCGGCCCTGCGCACCGCCGCCGGGGTCGCGGGCGGCATTTTCGCCGCTGACGCGCTGATGGGGCTGTTCGGCGGGCGCGGTGGCGGCTTCGGGGGCGGCGGGTTCGGGGGCGGCAACACCACGATCATCGAAAACAATTACGGCAACGCCGGCAACGATCCATGGGGCGCCGGCGGCACGCAAGCCGATCAGGGCGGAGCTGATCTCGGCGGCTGGACGGATAACAGCAGCGCCGACCCCGATGCCGACATGGACAACGACCCGGGCGGGTTCGACAACGACCCCAACAGTATCTGACGCGCGAGCCCGATGCGCTATCCCGACCTCGATATCGACCTGCTTCGCTGCTTCGCGACGGTCGCCGAGCAGGGCGGGTTCACCGCCGCCGGCAACGTGCTCGGGCTGACGCAATCGGCGGTCAGCCTGAAGATCAAACGGCTCGAGGATGTGCTGACGCGGCGCGTCTTCACGCGCACCAGTCGGCGGCTGGCACTAACGCCGGAGGGGGAGATGCTGCTGGTCTATGCGCGCCGTCTGCTCTCGCTCAACGACGAGGCGGTGCGGCGGATGATCGCGCCGCCGGTGCAGGGGCGCCTGCGGCTCGGTGTCGCGGATCATTTCGTGCCGCATCACCTGGCGCCGATCCTGGCGCGCTTCGCCCGCACCTACCCCGACGTGCACCTGGAGGTGGAGGTCGGGCGCAGCCACGAGCTGCGGGCTGCCTGCGAGCGTGGCAAACTCGACCTGGTGATCGGCAAGCGGCGCGAAGGGGAGGTCGCAGGCACGCGCATCTGGACGGAGAACCTGGCCTGGGTGGGTGCTGCGGGCAGCGACCACGCCCGCTTGCTGCCGGAGGCGGGCCGTAACGCGCCCCTGCCGCTGGCGATGCTGCCGCCCGGCTGCATGTTTCGCGACCGGGCGCTCGCCACGCTCTCGCGCGCCAATATTCCGCACGAGATCGTCTATGTCTCGGCCAGCCTGCTCGGTGTGATCGCGGCGGCGGAGGCCGGGCTCGCGGTCACCGTGCTGGGGCGCAGCACGCTGACCCCCGGGCTTGCGGAGGTGGTCGGCCTGCCGGCGCTCGGCGTGGCCGAGATGGCGATCTTCGGCGACGCGGAGGGGCGTTCGGCGCTGGTCGATCCGCTGGTCGGCTTCATCCGCGAGAGCCTGGCGGCGACCGTCGCGCTGCGTCCCGCGGCGTAGCCGAGGCCCGCGCGGGCCAGGCCGGTGTCACGGCCGCCCGGCACCGGCGGCACGCCCGGGACCCTGACCTAAATCCCGCAGCGCGATGATGGTGCGGAACGCCCTGACATTGGGATCGTCGTGAAACACCTCGCGGGCAAAGCGCTCATAAGCCTCCATGCCGCCGAGCCGGAGCAGAAGCACGAAATCGGCCTCGCCGGTGACATACCAGGCGCCATCGACTTCCTCACGGCCGCGGATCTTCCGCTCGAACGCGTCGAGTGCGGCGGTTCCCTCCCGTTCCAGGGAGACCAGGACATGGATGGTGAGCGGCGTGCCCAGCACCGCCGGATGAACGATCGAAACATCGGCGATGATGGCGCCGTTCTCACGCAACCGCCGCAACCGCCGCAGCACCGCGCTTTCGGAAAGTCCGACCTGATCGGCGAGCACCCTGGCCGGGGTCTGGTTGTTCACCCGCAGCCGGTCCAGCAGGGCGCGGTCGAAGCGATCAATATCGATGGTTTTCATCGCTAGACCCGGAAAAATGACAGATTGCGTCATATATCGCCCTGATTTCGGCGCCAACCGTCACGCGGTCGCGGCATGATCGCAGGATGAAAACCCCACCCGCGACACGACAAACCGCCGCCGAGATCGCCGCCGAACTCGCCCGGCTCTCGCCGGAATACGCCGCCACAAGGCTGCTCGATCTGCCGCTCCTCGCGGCTAGGCTGGGGGTGGCGCAGGTGCTCGCGAAGGACGAGGGCGGTCGGATGCTGGGCAGCTTCAAGTCGCTCGGCGGCACCTATGCGGGGCTGCGCGCGCTGGCGCGGGCGGCGGGCACGGACATGGCCGGCCTGATCGCCGCCCGCCCGGCCGGCCAGCCGGCCCTGATCTGCGCCAGTGACGGCAATCACGGCCTGGCCGTGGCGGTGGCCGCAAGCTTCGCCGGCGCCGGCGCGCACGTCTATCTGCACCGCGGCGTGCCCGTGTCACGCGCACAGCGCATCGCCGGGCAAGGTGCGCGGATCATGTGGGTGGACGGCACCTATGACGACGCCGTGGACGCCGCCGCCGGGGCGGCCCGCGCCGGGGCCGGGCTTCTGGTGGCCGATACCACCGACGACCCGAACGACCCCGTGGTGCGTGACGTGATGGCCGGCTACGGCGTGATGGCCAGCGAAATCCGCGACCAGGTCGCGGCGGCCGGCCACGCCCGCCCGACCCATGTTTTCGTCCAGGCCGGCGTGGGCGGCCTGGCCGCGGCGATGGCCGAGGGGCTGGCGGGCTGGCTCGCGGCCCCGGCGAGCATCGTCGTCGTGGAACCCGTAGCCGCACCGGCGGTGGCGGTGGCGCTCGCCCGCGGGCGCCCGGTGCGCCTGGCCGGCGATCTGGAAACCGCCGCGGCGATGCTTTCCTGCGGGGAGGCCAGCGCCCCGGCCCTGGCGATGCTGCAACGATACACGATCGAGACGATCACCGTGCCGGAAGGCGGGCTCGGCGCGGCGCCAGCCCTGCTCGCCACCTGCGGCGGGCCACGCACCACCCCGTCCGGCGCCGCCGGCCTGGCGGGGGCGGTCGCCGCCTGCTCGGGGCCGGCGGGGCCGGGCCCGGACGCCCGGATTTTGATCCTCATCACGGAAGCGGCGATCGAGGAGCAGTCTGGCGGCAACGGCCGACCCAACGCGGGAGAAGCGTGACGACCGGCGACGAGGCATCCTGGGCCGAACTGCGCGGGTGACTCGCGCAGCTTCCGCCCGGAGGTGAGTGCCGCGATCGAGGCAGAGATGCGCCGCATCGCCGAGGGGACCGCCGCGAGCTATGGGCTTGCCTGCGCGTTGACCGACACGCGCGAGTTCGTGCCGACGATCAACGACCCGCGGGCCGCCGCCGCGGCGATCGCCGCAGCCGCCGCCGGTCTGGGCCGCGAGAACGTGGTCGAGGCGGGCGAACCCAACACCGGCTCGGCGGATTTCGCGCGCTTTCTGGAGCGGGCACCGGGCTGCTTCGCCTTCATCGGCAATGGCGGGGACTCCATGCCGCTGCACAACCCGGAATACGACTTCAACGACGCCGCCCTGCCCCACGGCACGCGCTTCTTCGTGCAGATCGTGCGCGACCGTCTGCCGATCCGCCCGCCGCAGCCATGACCGCCATGCGGATCAGCGCCGAGCGCCGGCTCGCCCGGCCGCAAGCCGCTAGACGTTGAACCTGAACAGCAGCACGTCGCCGTCCTGCACGGTGTAGTCGCGTCCCTCGACGCGCAGCCTGCCGGCGTCGCGCGCACCCGCCTCGCCCTTCAGCGCCACGTAGTCGTCGTAGGCGATGGTTTCGCAGGCGATGAAGCCGCGCTCGAAATCGTTGTGGATCACAGCCGCCGCCTGCGGTGCCTTGGTGCCGCGCACGATGGTCCAGGCGCGCGTCTCTTTCGGTCCGCAGGTGAAATAGGTGCAAAGACCCAACAACTCGTATCCCGCCCGCACCACGCGGTCGAGGCCGGACTCGTGCAGGCCGAGGCCGGCGAGAAACTCGCCGCGTTCGGCCTCCGGCAGTTGCGCCACTTCCGCCTCGATCGCCGCCGAGACGACGACATGCGCCGCCCCCTCGGCCTCGGCCTTCGCCGCCACCCTGGCCGAGAGCGCGTTGCCGGTCGCGGCCGCCGCTTCCTCGACATTGCTCGCGTAGAGCACGGGCTTGGTGGTGAGAAGCTGCAGGCGTTTCGCCGCCGCCGCCTCGCCCTTCGGCACCGCGGTGCGCGCCGGGCGGCCCGCGCGCAGCGCCGCGAGCAGCGGCTCGATCAGCGCCAGCTCAGCGATCGCCGCCTTGTCGCCGCCGCGCACGCGCTTGGTCAGCGCCGGCTCGCGCTTCTCCAGGCTGTCGAGATCGGCGAGCATCAGTTCCGTCTCGACCGTCTCCGCGTCGCGCAGCGGATCGACGCCACCCTCGACATGCACGACATCCGCGTCCTCGAAGCAGCGCAGCACATGCACGATCGCATCGACCTCGCGGATATTGGCGAGGAACTGGTTGCCCAGCCCCTCGCCCCGCGAGGCGCCGCGCACCAGGCCCGCAATGTCCACGAACTCGAGGCTGGTGGGCACGATCTTCGCCGATTTGCCGATGCCGGCCAGCACCGCCAGCCTGGGGTCGGCGACGGCGACGCGGCCGAGATTGGGCTCGATCGTGCAGAACGGATAATTCGCCGCCTGCGCCGAGGCGGTCGCGGTCAGCGCGTTGAACAGCGTCGATTTGCCGACATTGGGCAGACCCACGATGCCGCAGTTGAATCCCATCACCCGTTCTCCTGCATGCGTAGCGCCAGCCGGCTCATGAATGCCTCGTTCTCGCCGGCGGCCAGCAGCGGCGCGGCCTCGGCCACCGCGCCGAGCATGGTGGCAAGCCAGTCCTCGTCGTCCTGCGTAAAATTGCCCAGCACATAGCCATGCACGCGGGCCTTGTCGCCCGGATGGCCGATGCCAAGCCGCACGCGCCAGTATTCCGGCGAGCCCAGGATGCGGTCGATGCTGCGCAACCCGTTATGCCCGGCCGCCCCGCCGCCCCGCTTCACCCGCACCTTGCCCGGCGCCAGGTCAAGCTCGTCGTGGAACACCGTGATCGCCTCCGGCGCCAGCTTGTGAAAGGCCGCCGCCGGCTGCACGGCGTCACCGCTGTCATTCATGTAGGTGAGCGGCTTGAGCAGCAGGATGCGCTGCGTCCCGATCCGACCATCCGCGGTAAGGCCACGAAACTGCCGCCGCCACGGCGCGAAGCCGTGTTCGGCGGCGATCGTGTCCACGGCCATGAACCCGACATTGTGGCGGTTGCGCAGCATCCCGGGCTCCGGGTTGCCGAGGCCGACCCAGAGTTTCACGGCACGCCTCCCCTGGTTGCTCCCGGGCCGGCGCTACTTCTTGCCGGCGGGAGCCTTTGCGGCAGGCGCCTTCGCGGCCGCCGGGGCTGCCGCCTTGGCGCCGGCGGCAGGCGCCTTCGCACCCGCGGCGGGGGCGGCGGCACCAGCGGCGGGCGCGGCGGCGGCCTGCTCGGCGGTCGGCTCGGCCATCTTGGTCGGCGGCGCCACGGTCGCGATCACGAAGTCGCGGTCCGTGATGGTTGGCCGCACGCCGGCGGTCCCCTTGAGATCGGAGAAACGCACCGCGTCGTTGATCTCCAGCGGCGCGAGATCGGCCTCGAAGAACTCCGGCACGTTCTCGGGATCGACGTAGCAATCCACCGCGTGGCGCACGACGTTGAGCACGCCGCCGCGCTTAATGCCGGGTGACAGGCCATCGCCGGTGAAGTGCACGCCAACCGCAACGCGCACCTTCTCGCCGGGGGCGAGGCGCTGGAAGTCCACATGCTCCGGCGCGTCCGTCACCGGGTGGAACTGCACTTCGCGCATCAGCGCGCGGGTGGACTCGCCGCCGATCGTCACCTCGAAGAGGCGCGAGCGCCATCCGCCGCGCGTCACCTCACGGATGACGAGACGCGGGTCCAGCGCAATCAGCGTCGGGGTGGATTTGGCGCCGTAGATGACGCCGGGAATGCTGCCCTGCCTGCGGGTCGCGCGTGCTGCCCCCTTACCTGCACGCTCGCGCGCCGCGGCCTCGATGGTCGTGATGCTGGCCATGGTCCGCTCCTGTATGAGTTCCCGGCCTCCAGGGGTGCCGATCGCGGCGGGCCTCTAGACCCTCGGCGCCAGGATGGCAAGCGATGGCTGCCCGTCAACGGGAGAGCGCCCGCTCAGCCGATGGCGATATCGAACCCGACGCACCAGTTCATCAACGGATACGGAGTGCCCAGCAGCCCCGGCTCCGCGGCATCGAGATCGGCGCCGGCAAAACCTACCTCCGCCACTCGCGCATCGCTGTCATGCAGCGCGCCGCGACCGCGATGGGCACGGTCGGCGTAGCGCAGCCGGGCAGCGCCGGTGAGCGCGCGCCCGAGCCGCAGCGAGACGCGCTCGGCAGCCGTGATCGCGACCGTCTGCACGGGCACCATGCCGGCCGCGTCGAGCACCGAGAAGCCCTGGTCCGGCACCGCCATGCGCCTCGCGCCGATGAACGGGCAGCCGAACACCAGCGGCGGCACCGGCACATGGAACCCGACATGGACCTGGTCGCCATCGCGCGCGGCACGGATGGGGTGGAGCGGGCGCCATGGCCTCCGGTCCACGAACAGGCTCGCGAGCACCTTGCCGAATTGCGCGCCGAGCCAGCGATACCCGTCGGCGCGCAGATGCCCCGTCGGCCGGTCCGGCAGCGGGTAGACCGGGGCCGCCAGGAACACGCCCGCCGTGCCAAGCGCCACGTCGAGCTGGGCCTGCGGCACCGCCATGTCGTCGGAGGCATAGGCGCCGCCGGTCTGATAGGTCACGAAAGCGGGCGGCGCCGCCTGGCCGGCGATGCCGGCCGCGACATCGGTGGCGATGTCGCGGATCAGGCGGGCGAACAGCGCGCCATAGGCGTCCCGATCGCTGGTGGCGCCATCCAGGCCCCAGGAATTGTTCTCGCCCTGCAGCAGCAGCACCGCCGGGATGCCATACGTCTTGCCCCAGCCCCGCGCCGTCGCGCGCGCGGCGCTGGCGCAGGCGCGCAGCCGGGCAAACAGCTCCGGTTCCGCCCCACGCGAGAGCTGCTCGATGCCACGCCCGCCCACCGCGCAGCATGAGCCGAGCAGCTTATGCAGCCCCGCGGCCGGGTCCGCGGCGAGCATGCGCCCGCGCAGATGGCCGAGCGCTTCCTCCAGCACCGTTTCACCCAGCACGATCGCACCCGGTTCCGCCTCAACGGGGCCCGGCGTGGCGCCGGCACGTGCCGCGTCATCGAGCAGCTTGCCGTCCGCCCGCTGTTCGGTCGCGACCAGCGGGCGCAGCACGGCGCCGCCCAACGGTTGCCAGTCGGGCGAGGCCTCTTCCCCGCCGGCCCGCACCGAGCGGCCGAGCATCAGGCTGTCATGCCGCGCCCCGCGAGAGAGCGCCGGCACGCCCTCCCAGCCGCTGGCGAGCGACTGGCCATAGGCAAGGATGTGGTTGATGCCGAAGACGGGACGCGCGTGCGGCTCAGGCACCAAGCTGGTCCGCGAGCGCGGTGAAGTCGCGCGCGATCACGTCCCAGGCTTCGCTCGGCGCGATATCCTTCGTCTGGTGCGGGCCATATTCCGTGGGCCGCGGCACGAAGCCGGTGGCGAGTCCCTGCGCGCGCGCCGCCGCGAGATCGCCGTTATGGGCGGCCACCAGCATCACCTCGCCGGGTGCCAGGTTCAGCAGCCGCGCCGCGCCGCGATAGGTTTCGGGGTCCGGCTTGTAGTGGCCGAACAGATCGCCGCCCATGATGACGTCGAAGGGCAGGTCGGCGGCCTTCGCCAGCCGCGTGAGCAGGCCGACATTGCCGTTCGACAGGGTTCCGAGAATGTATCGGCCGCGCAACCGGCGCATGGCCGCCACCACCTCGGGCCAGGGATGCAGCCGGTGCCAGAACCGCACGAAGCCCTGCCGCGTCGGCTCGTCCACGTCACCGAGGCCGAAATCGGGCAGCAGCGCGTCGAGGCTGGCGCGGTGCAGGTCGTCGAGGATGGTCCAGGGCAGCTCGCCCCGACGCACCCGGTCCAGCGAGGGGACATAGGCGCCGCGCCACGCATCCGCGATGCCGGCCCAGTCCGCCGCGCGGCCCGCCTGCGCGCCCCAGGCCGCGAAGAACGCGATGAGGCTCGATCGCCAGTCTACAACGGTGCCGAAGACGTCGAACACCAGGGCGTGCACGGGTGGAACAGCGTTGTCGGCCATGGCGGTAAGGCTAACTTCCGTTCCGGGAGTGGTCAAAACGCGGCGGACAAGGGCTCAACGCGCGTAGAGCTCGACCACCGGCGCCGATCCGCCGGGGTCGCCGCGCAGGCCTAGGCGGATGCGGCCAGGGTCGATCCCCGCCGCGGCGAGCGCCGTTGCCGCCTGTTGCAGACGGCGAAGCTGGCGGGCACGAAAGGCGGCGCGCGTCGTCTCGCTGCCGACCAGCGACACCGGTGCCACGAGGTCGAAGCGCAACGCGGGGTCGCGCGTCGCTGCATCGCGCGCGGTGGCGGCGAGGCGCGCGGGCCAGCCGGAAGCACCGTCGGAGATGGCCAGCGGATGGCGCGCGGCCGGTGCCGACAGCGCCGCCTCGGCCGGCGCACTGCGATGGATTTCGAAGGTGCGCTGGTCGACCAGCGTGCAGCCGCCGAGCAGGCAGGCGGCCAGCAGGATGAGAGCCGGACGCACGGGAGCGCGCATCACGTCAATGCCGGTCATCAATGCCGGTAATCGGGTGCCTCGCGATCCAGCGTGCGGCGGACGCTCGCGAGATGCAGCCGCGCCGCCGCCGCGGCGTCCTGGCGCATCTGCCGCGCGGTGTGGGCGGCGATGGCGGGTGCGACCGGCTTGAGCCGGCGGCCGGTGGAAAGGGCGAGAAGCTCCGCCTCGCAGGCGCGTTCGAGGTAATAGAGATCGTCCCAGGCCTCGGCGATCGAAGGGCCGGTCACCATCACGCCGTGGTTCTTGAGGAAGACGATGGGCTTGTCACCCATGGCGCCGGCGATGCGGTCGCCCTCTGCGTTGTCCAGGGCCAGGCCGTTATAGTCCTCGTCGACCGCGATGCGGCCGTGGAATTTCAGCGCGCTCTGAATCGCGAAGGACAGCGGCGGGCCCTCCAGCATCGCCAGCGCCGTGGCATTCGGCATGTGGGTATGAAACGCCACCCGGGCATGCGGGTGGCGCCGGTGCAGCCGGGCATGGATGTAGAAGGCCGTCGCCTCCACCTCGCCCTCACCCGCCACAACGTTGCCGCCGAAGTCGCAAACCAGCAGGCGCGAGGCCGTCGCCTCATGGAATCCATAGCCGAGCGGGTTGACCAGGAACAGCTCGTCGCTGCCCGGCACCATGGCGGAGAAGTGGTTGCAGATACCTTCGTGCATGCCGAGCCGGGCGGCCTGGCGCAGGCAGGCGGCGAGGTCGAGCCGTGCCTCGGCCAGCGCGTCGCGATCGATTCCCGAGAGGGTATTGCGGAGCATGGGCAAGCGTTGCAGGAACCAAGGTCAGGGACAAGAGGACGCACGAGAGGAACCCGCCATGCAGACCAATCGGCCGATCGACGGCAAGCGACTCTGGGACAGCCTGATGAGCATGGCCGAGATCGGCGCCACGCCGAAGGGCGGCGTGCGGCGCCTGGCGCTCTCGGAGGTCGACCGCGAGGGCCGCGCGCGATTCCGGCAAGGGTGTGAGGCCCTGGGGCTGGCGGTGCGCGTCGATGCCATGGGCAACATGTTCGCCCGCCGCGAGGGGCGCGACCCCACCCGGCTGCCGGTGATGTTCGGCAGCCATCTCGACAGCCAGCCCAGCGGCGGCAAGTTCGACGGCGCGCTCGGCGTGATCGCGGGGCTGGAGGTGATGCGCACGCTCGACGATCTCGGCCTGGTCACCGAGGCGCCGCTGGAACTGGTGAACTGGACCGACGAGGAGGGCAGCCGGTTCGGCCACTCGCTGATGGGCTCCGGCGTATGGGCCGGCGTCTACGCGCAGGACGCGATCAAGGCGCTGCGTGACGGCGACGGGGTGGCAGTGGGCGACGCGCTGATGGCGATCGGCGCGGCGGGGCCGGAACCCGCGAGGGCGTTCCCCGCGGATGCCTATTTCGAACTGCATATCGAGCAGGGACCGATCCTGGAGCGTGAGGCGCGAGAGATCGGCGTGGTCACCGGCGGGCAGGCGCAGGTCTGGTACGACGGCGCGGTTTTTGGCCGGGATTCCCATGCCGGCACCACGCCACCCTCGTTGCGGCGCGACGCGCTGGTGGCGATGGCGGAGGTCATCCGCCTCGTCGACCGCACCATGCGCGCGCGCGGCGAGGATGGCCGTGGCACGGTGGGTTTCATGCAGGTCGTTCCGAACTCGACCAACGTGGTGCCGGGCGAGGTCCGCTTCACCACCGAGTTCCGCCACCCCGACGAGGCCGAGATCGGCCGCATCGCCGACACGTTCCCCGGCGAGGCGGCCGCGCTGGTGGCGGCCTCGGGCTGCCGGATCGAGCTGCGGGAGAAATTCCGCATCCCGGCGCAACCCTTCGACCCCGACTGCGTGGCACTGGTGCAGGCGGCGGCGGACCGGCTCGGCCTGTCATCCCGCCGCATCGTCTCCGGCGCCGGGCACGACGCGGTCTATGTCGCGCGATGCGTGCCGACGGCGATGATCTTCACCCCGTGCAAGGACGGGCTGTCGCACAACGAGGCGGAAAGCATCCTGCCGGAAGAAGCGCGGGCCGGCTGCCAGGTACTGTTCGAGGCCGTGGTCGCGCGGGCGAACCGGGCGGCTTGACGATGGGTCGCGGCGTGGCGCGCGTCACGGCGTGATGCGGCGGTAGACGATCAGCGAGCCGTCCGTCGCGACGGCGGTGAGGCCGGCCCAGATGCCGTCGGGCTGGTACCAGAGATCGAGCGCGCGCGGCTTGGTGCCATGCTCGCGCCAGGTGAGAGCGTAGTGGCGCGCGGCGATCGCCCCTCCCGCTTCGTCCTGCACCTTCTCCATGCCACGGTCCTGCACCGTGATCATCATCAGCTCCCCGTTCTCGGCGTTGATCATCGGGTGGCGGATCTCCTCCTCGTTCCAGTGCGAGGCGGGAATGGAGCCGGGCGGGGCGAGGTAGGGCTTCACGGCGCTGCCCTGCACGGACAGTCTGTCGCCCACCCGCGTCGCACGGGCAAAGCGCTTGCTGCCATCGTCGTTGGCGTTGGCCGCGGCATGCATCAGCAGGCCGTCCTGCCATTGTTCGAGGCCGCGCAGGGAGTAGTTGTAGAGAACGAAGGGGCCGAACTTGACCTTGATATCGACGGAAATGCGCACGTCGAGCCGGCGCTGATCGCCGGAGAAATCCACCCGGTGGGTGCCGATGCGGCTGCCACGGCGATGGATCGCGAACACGATGTGCCGCCGCGGGGGGATCGGCAGCGCCGGCGCGGCAGCCAGCAGCAGCAGGGGAGCCGAAAGCACGGCACGGCGCGGAATCGGGGTCATTGTCACCGTATGGTCATTTACACCTGCGTGCCCATTTGAGACGTTTTCCGCAAGGTTAAAGGCCGGACTTGGATGCATCCGGCGGCGGCTGGGCGGCGTAGGATGGTCGATGGAATTTCTCATGGCGATGGTTGTGGCGGGGCTGGGGTTGGTGGCGGCGATGTCGCTGGCCTGGCTGCTCCAGCGCGTTACGGCGAATTGCGGCTGGGTGGATGCAGTCTGGAGCTATGCGACCGGTGCCGCCGGCGTGCTGGTGGCGCTGTGGCCCGGCACTCCCTCGGGCCGCGCGGTGATGGCGGCGGTGCTGATCGGCGCGTGGGGGTTGCGGCTGGGCACGCATATCGCCTGGCGGTCCAGCGCCGGGCACGAGGACGTGCGCTATGCCGAGTTGCGCCGCCAATGGGGTGCTGATTTCCAGCGCCGGCTGTTCGTCTTTCTGATGATCCAGGCGGCGGCGGCCCTGGTGCTGGTTCTGTCCGTACGCCTCGCGGCGCGCGCGCCCGGCGCATTCCCCGGCGGACGGGACCTGCTGGGGCTGGCGCTCCTGGCCACGGCGATTCTCGGCGAGGCGGTGGCGGACGGGCAGTTACAGCGCTTCCGCGCCAATCCGGCCAATCGCGGCGGGGTCTGCGCGGCGGGGTTGTGGCGGTATTCGCGGCATCCGAATTATTTTTTTGAGTGGCTTGGCTGGTGCGCCTGGCCGGCGATCGCCATCGACCCGCTGCACCCGCTGGCCTATCCCTGGGGTTGGCTGGCGCTGGCGGGGCCGGTTTTCATGTACTGGCTGCTGGTGCATGTCTCGGGCATCCCGCCGCTGGAGGAACGCATGCTGGCCTCGCGCGGTGCGTTGTATCGGCAATACCAGGCACGGACCCGGGCGTTTCTGCCGCTCCCTTCGGCGCGGCGCGAAAGGGGGGTGCCATGAGCGGGCTGCGGGCGCTGGCGGGCTCCGCCGCTGACCGGTTCGACCTGCCGGACGCGGTGCTGCGCGGCGGCATCGCGACCCTGGTCGGCCGCACGGCGCGGCTGCTCGATCGCGAACGGCCGGACCCCGCCACCTTCGCACAACGCCTGGCGACGCTGCCGATCGCCCTGGTGCCCGAGGCGGCCAACGCGCAGCACTACGAGCTGCCGCCGGAGTTTTTTGGCCTGGTCCTCGGCGCGCGGCGCAAATACTCGTGCTGCCTCTACGCCGATGCGTCCACCACGCTCGACGCGGCGGAGGAGGCAGCCCTGGCCGAGACGTGCCAGCATGCGGAACTCGCCGACGGGCAGGATATTCTGGAGCTGGGTTGCGGCTGGGGCTCGCTGTCGCTGTGGATGGCGCAGCGCTACCCGAACGCGCGGATCACCGCCGTCTCGAACGCCAGGCCGCAGCGCCTGCATATCGAGGCCCAGGCGGCGCGGCTCGGGCTCGGCAACCTGCGCATCATCACCGCCGACATGAACGATTTCGCGCCGGAGCTGGTGTTCGACCGCGTGGTCTCGGTCGAGATGTTCGAACACATGGCGAACTGGCGCTCGCTGCTGGCGCGCGTCCGCACCTGGCTGCGGCCGCAGGGCCGGCTGTTCCTGCACGTCTTCTCCCACGCAGCACACCCCTACCGGTTCGACGAGGCGGACCAGGGCGACTGGATCGCGCAGCACTTCTTCACCGGCGGCATGATGCCGAGCCATGACCTCGCCGGCCACTTCCCGGAGCTGTTCACGGTGGCGGAAAACTGGCGCTGGAACGGCGAGCACTACGCGCGGACGGCGCGCGACTGGCTCGCCCTGTTCGACGCGCACGAGGCCGATGTCGCGACGGTCCTTCGCCACGTCTATGGCGCGGCATGGCCGATGTGGCGGCGGCGCTGGCGGATCTTTTTTCTCGCGACGGCGGGGCTGTTCGGGTTCCGCGGCGGCGAGGTGTGGGGTGTTTCGCACCATCTGCTGCGGCCGGCCTGAGGCGGCGCGGGTCCGGATCGGGCATCGGGTGCTGGCATCCGTCCGGGGCGGCGGTGGTGGAGCTGAGGGGGATCGAACCCCTGACCTCCTCATTGCGAACGAGGCGCTCTCCCAGCTGAGCTACAGCCCCCGCCGCCGGCTGCTCCGCCATCGGACCTCGATGGCAAGCGGCGCGGGTGATGACAGAGGGGGGGCGAGAGGTCAAGCGTCCGCATGGTGCGGCACGGCATTGCCGCTGCGCGTCCCGGCGGCTAGCCTGCGCCGCTGATTTCTTGGGATTTGCGCGTGATCACCATCATCTTCTGGGTCGCGAACGAGCTGCTCTCGCTCTATCGCTGGGCCGTCATCATCGCCGCCGTGCTCAGCATGCTGGTGGCGTTCGGCGTGGTGGACACGCGCAACCGCATCGTCTGGACCATCGGTGACTTCTTCTATCGCATCACCGAGCCGGCGCTGCGGCCGATCCGCAACGTGCTGCCGGATCTCGGCGGCATCGACATCTCCCCGATCATCCTGCTGGTGCTGATCTATGTCGTGCAGATGCTGCTCGCGCGCATCTACGGCGCGCTGATGTTCGGCAACATGCAGGGTCTGCTGTTCTAGCGGCGATGGCGGCGCGCATCCTCGACGGCAAGGCGCTGGCGGCACAGACGCGCGCGGCGGTGGCGGCGCGCGTTGCCACCAGGCCACGCCCGCCGGGACTCGCCGTGGTGCTGGTGGGCGACGACCCGGCGAGCGCCGTCTATGTCCGCAGCAAGGACCGCGCGGCGCGTGAGGCCGGGATCGCGGCGCGCACCATCCGCCTGCCGGCGACCACGGGCGAGGCGGCGCTGCTCGCCGAGATACGAGCGTTGAACGATGACGGGCTGGTGGACGGCATCCTGGTGCAACTGCCCCTGCCCCCGGGCTTGCGCGCCGAGGCGGTGCTGGACGCGATCGACCCCGCGAAGGACGTGGATGGGCTGACACCGACCAATGCCGGCCTGCTGGCGAGCGGGCGCAAGGGGCTGGTGCCGTGTACGCCCAAAGGCGTGATGCGGCTGCTCGCGGGCACAAGGCTGGCCGGCGCGCGGGCGGTGGTGCTCGGGCGCTCGGTGCTGGTCGGGCGGCCCGCGGCGGCCCTGCTGACCGCCGCCGACGCCACGGTGACGCTGGCGCATTCGCGCACCCGCGACCTGCCGGCGCTGTGCCGCCGCGCCGAGGTGCTGGTGGCCGCGATCGGGCGGGCGGACATGGTGCGCGGGGACTGGATCGCGCCAGGTGCCACGGTGATCGATGTCGGGATCAACCGCACCGCCGACGGGCGGCTGGTGGGCGATGTGGCCTATGCCGAGGCCGAGGCGGTGGCCGGCGCGATCACCCCGGTGCCGGGCGGCGTGGGTCCGATGACCATCGCCTGTTTGCTTGAGAACACGCTGGAGGCGGCGATCGCGCGGGATCGCGGTTAGAAATCCGTCACGCGGCCCTTGTGTTGCCAGTCGCCGTAGCGCGTCGGCTCCGGGCCCGGGGCGCCGCCGATCTCCTTGGGCAGTTCCGGGCGCGCGGGCGTGGCGGGCGGCGGATCAGGCTTGGCGGCATCCGACGCGTCGCCGGCGCCAGTGGTCGCGTCGGTGCGGTGATCAGAAACAGTCATGCCACGGACATGGCCCGCCGGGCGCCGCTTGCAACCCTGCCGGATCGACCATCCGTGATCGAGCGGACCGACCTGGCTCCGCGGGCATGGTGACGCCGAGCGACCGGATCACCCGCCCGCTGCCTTCAGCGCGGCCGTGGCGGCAGCGCGCCAGGGCACGTTCGGCGGCGCCTCCTTCAGCGCCTGGCGCAGGGCGGCGATATCGCCCGGCTGCAGCTTCTGCCCGGAGCGCTGGATCGCCGCCACGATCTCCACCGCCAGCGTGGGATCGAAGCGGGCGGCGAGCGCCGTGCGCCAGGCCGCAGCAGCCCCGATCTCGTCACCGCTCGAGGCCTCGGCGTTGCCAAGCAGCACATAGCCGGTGCGCGCCCGTGCCGAGTGAGGATCGAGTGTGGCGAGGCGCGCACGCAGTTGGGCGATCAGCGCATCGTTGCGGGCCTGCTGCTGTTTGGCCTGTGCGAGGAGCTTGGCGTAAGGCTCCGGCGGCATCTGTGGCTGGCCGCGCACGAGATAGAGCAGGCCGCCGGCGACCGGGATCGCAAGCAGCAGCAGCAGCGCTGCGCTGGCGCGACCCTGGCGCAGCGGCGCCTCCTGCTGCTCGGACTCGCTGAGCAACCGGCGCTCGATCTCGATCCTGGCGGCGGCCTTCTCGCGATCGACCAGCCTTCCCTCCGCGGCGTCGCGCTCGATCTCGCGCAACTGCGCGCGGTAGAGCGCCATCGCACTGTCGCGCCGCCCGCGCACGTTGTGGTGGCCGAGCACGATGAGCAGCGGCGCCATGGCGATGGCGGCCACGAGGGCCAGCGAGGCGGCGAACAGCATTGGACGATCAGACCCCGGCCGGTCCGGTGAGCAGCCCGGCCAGCCGCTCGCGCTCGGCGGCGTCGAGCGGCTCGGGCGGCGGCGGCGGCCGGCGCCGGGCCAGGCGAATGGCAACGAAGCCCAGGCCGCCGGCCACGGCGACGATCGGCGAACCCCAGAGCAGCCAGGTCGCCGGATCGATCGGCGGGTCGAGGCGGACGAAATTGCCGTAGCGTGCCACCAGGAACGCGATGATCTGCTTGTTGGTGTCGCCGCGAAGAATGTGCCGGCGCACCAGCGCGCGCAGGTCGCGCGCGAGGCCCGCGGTGCTCTCCTCGATGCTCTCGTTCTGGCAGACCAGGCAGCGCAATTGACTGCCCAGCGCCTCCGCCCGCGCTTCGAGCTTCGGGTTTTTCAGCTTTTCCCAAGGGTATTCGACAGCGTGCGCGGTCATCGGCGCCAGCAGTAGGCCGGCCACGAAAGCCGCCAGAAAGAGCCGCTTCATCATCGTCCCACCGGGTCGCGCGGCCACGATCACTGGTTGAGCTTCCGCATCATCGGCTCCACGACCTTGGTCGCGAGTTCCGGCGTCAGAGGGCCGGCCATGTGCCAGACGACGATACCCTTGTTGTTGATGATGAACGTCTCCGGCACGCCGGTGAGACCCCAGTCGATCGAGGCGCGGCCCGGCGCGTCGCTGGCCGTGCGCGCATAGGGGTCGCCGTATTTGGAGAGGTAGGCAGAGGCCGCCGGGTTGGAATCCTTGTAGGCGATGCCCCAGATCGGCACGCCCTGCGCCTGCAACGCCATCAGCACCGGCTGTTCCTGCCGGCAGGGCACGCACCAGGAGGCGAAGAAATTGATCACCAGCGGTCGGTGGGCGGCGAAGATCTCGGTGGAGCTGAAGCCCCCGGCGTCGATCCCCGGCAGGGTGAAGGGGGGGACGCGATGGCCGAGCAGCGGCGACGGTACGCCATGCGGGTTGAACGTGCCCGTGCGCAGGCCGCGCAACATGTAGAGAAAGCCGACGCCGGCGGTCACGGCGACGGCGGCGGGAATGCCGAAGATCAGCGT
>JAJXXT010000073.1 GCA_021780935.1 Pseudomonadota bacterium | reverse complement strand
AGCGAGGCGCCGGCGGCCGGCCATTCGAGCTGGTCGCGTCCGCGCAGCGTGGCGGAAAACAGGTTGCGCCAGCCCAGCAGGGCCGCGGCCGCGGGCGAGGCCGGGGCGGCGAACACCGCGGCGGGCGCGCCCTCCTGCACCACGCTGCCGCCGTCCAGCACGGCGACATGATCGGCCATCGCCGCGAGCCGCGCGTCGTGGGTGGCCACCAGGGCCGGCACGGCGGCGACGCGCAGTCTTGTGATGAGGTCGGCGGCGACGGTCTCGGCCGTCAACGGATCGAGTGCGGCCGTCGGTTCGTCGAGCAGCAGGAGCGCGGGGTGGCGTGCCAGCGCCCGCAGCAATGCCACGAGCTGGCGTTGCCCGCCGGACAGCGTGGCGGGCATCCGCTCCGCCAGCGCCGCCAGCCCCACCTGTTCGAGGGCCGCGAGCGCCGCGGCGCGACGGGCATGGCGCGAACCATCCAGCGCGAAGGCGATGTTGCGCCAGACCCGCAGATGCGGAAACAGCCCCGCGCCCTGCGGCAGATAGCCGACCGGCCGGCGCTCCGGCGGCAGGCCGGCGAAGGGCGCGCCGCTCGCCGGCAGCAGCCCCGCGAGCGCGCGCAGCAAGGTGGATTTGCCGGCACCCGTGGCACCCAGCAGCGCGGTGAATCCCCGCACCTCGAACCGCGCCGCGAGCGCCACCGGCTGGGTCAGGCGCAGATCCACCGCCAGCGCCGCATGCGCGCCACCCGTCACCGGCGCCGGCGAGGCCGCGGGCTCAGGCAGCATGCCGGCCTCGCGCCCACAGACCGAGCGCCAGCGGCAGCGGCAGCCCGATCAGAAAGAACACCCAGAGCAGCGGATAGACGGCGGAGAGGCCGGTGTCCTGCAGATCGACCCAGAGCCGCACCGGAATTCCCTGCGGAAAATAGGCGATGATCAGGGCGACGCCGAACTCGCCGAGCGCCCGCACCCAGGCGAGGGCCAGGCCGGTGGCGAGCCCCATGCGGGCCAGCGGCAGCGAGACGTGCCAGAACGAGTACCACGGCCCGCGCCCCAGTGTGCGGGCGATCTCCTGGTATTCCGCCGGCACCGCCTCGAACGCGCCGCGCGCCGCCAGCACGTAATAGGGCGCGGAGGCATAGATCTGCGCCAGCAGAAACGCCGCCGGCGTGTTCGAAAGCTCGATTCCGAGCCGCCCGGCGGCAGCCCCGATGGTGCTGTACGGCCCATAGACGATCGCCAGCATCAGCCCCATCGCGAGCGGCGGAGTCAGCAGCGTCAGCAGCAGCAGCGCGTCCAGCGCCACGCGCAGCCGTGGCTTGCACGCGGCCAGCCACCAGGCGAGCGGCGTACCCCCTGCAACCACCACCGCCAGGGCCGCGAGCGTGGCTCCGACCGAGGTCCAGACGGACTGCCAGTCCCCTGCCGAGGGCGCCAGCGCGCGCCAGTTCGTGGTCAGCGCGAGCCCGCCATAGGGGATCAGCAGAAACGCCAGCGCCAGCGCACCCAGGGGACCAGCCAGCCGCAACGAGGCGCCGGGTCGCGCGACCCGGGCGCCGTCGCCCAGCGCCAGCAGGGTCTCGCCCGGCATCAGGCTCCGAGATTGGCGCCGGAGGGCGGGTTGTAGCCGTAGCGGCCAAACAGCGCCTGGCCCTTCGCGCCAGTGAGGAAGGCGAGGAACGCGGCGGCGGCCTTGGGATGGGGCGCGTTGGCGAGGCTCATCGCGTAGAATACCAGCGGTTCCGGCGCGGCGGTCACCACCCCGTGCGCGACCGGCACGGCCATGCGGGCGCGCGCATACCATGTCGCGGCCATGGTGGCATCGCCCAGATTGATCTGCGCCGGCAGGGGAATATACGGCAGCCCCTGGGAGTGGACGGCGCTGAGATAGCCGGAGGCGATGTCCATCTGCCCGGATTCCAGCCGCGCCAGCAGCGAGGGCTCGGTGAAGATCTGTTTGGGATTGATCGCCGCACCCAGCACCTTCGCCGCCAGTCCCGGGGACTTGTAGTAGATTTCGGCCAGCTTCATGGTGAACAGGATGTTGCGCCCCTGCGGGTCGGTGCGCGGGTCGGTGCGGCCGAAACGCACGCCCGGCGCGAGCAGCGCCTGGGTCAGCGGCGCCTTTCCCGCGGCGACGGCGGCGAACATCGCGGCGTGCGGCGATTTCGGGCTGTAGGGCAGGCACATCTGGGTGCTGGCCACCGGCACGGCGGCGCTGACGAGCCCCGCCTGGTGGACGATGCTGAACGGCGCCGCGGTGATCGGGATAAAGGTGTTCACCACCATTTTCTTTGCCGCGATCAGCCGCGCGAGGGCGAAGGCACCACGGCCGATGCCCTGGAACGCGACATGGTCGGCGGCGCCGAAGGCCGGGCCGATGCCCTTGTCCATCAGCGCGCCCATCGAGCCGGCATAGGCCACGGCGAATGCCGGGGCGGCGAGGGCGGCGCCGGGCACGGCGGCGACCAGCGACGCGGCAAGGGGAGCCGTCAGGGTCTCGCGGCGGGTGAGCATGGGCAACTCCGATCGTTATGCATGGCCGGCAATAACGCCGGTGCGCATACTCATCATCAACCGCGCGTTATGTCCAGCCGGATACAGCGTCGGCCAATGCGTGCCGTGGTCGCGGCCCGGCTATTCCTCGTGGGCGCGATGCCCGCTCATTTCATCGCCCGCGGCGCGCGGCATCAGCAGCGCGGCCGGTGCCGCCAGCAGCATCACGAGGCTCACGCCGAGGAATCCGACGGTGAAATCCGACAGTTGCGGCCCCGTATGGCCGCTCGCGGCCATCGAGACCGCGAGGATCGCGGCCCCCGCCGAGACGCCGAGCGTGGTCGAGAGATGCTGGATCGTGGAATAGAGGCTGGTTGCCGCACTCATGCGCTCGCGCGGGATATCGGCGTAGGCGAGGGAGTTGAACGCGGTGAACTGCAGCGAGCGCAGGAAGCCGCCGGTCAGCAGCACCAGATAAATCGCGACCATCGGCCAGGAGGGGCGGAAGAAGCCGACGATCGCCAGCGAAACCGTGGACAGCACCCCGTTCCAGACCAGCGTGGCGCGAAAGCCGGTGCGTCGCAGCAACCCCACCGCCACCGGCTTCATCACCAGCGCGCCGGCGGAACCGGCCAGCGTGATCATGCCGGATTGCAGCGGCGACAGCCCGAAGCCGAGCTGCAGCATCATCGGTAGCAGGAACGGCACCGCGCCGACGCCGATGCGGAACAGCGTGCCGGCAAAAACCGGCACCAGAAAAGTCGGCAGGCGGAACAACGACAGATCGAGCAGCGGCATCCGCGTCCGCCGCGCGTGCCAGGCATAGCCGCCGATGGCGGCGAGCCCGAGCACCAGCGCGCCCACCGGCAGCCCGGGTGCCACCATGCCGCGCCCGATCGTCTCCAGCGCGAAGACGGTGGCGGCCATGGCCACCGCCGAAAACACGAAACCGACGACATCGAAACGAGTGGCCTGGTGTTCGCGGGTGTCCTCGAAATAAATCGAAACCAGAACGATACCCAGCACCCCGATCGGGATGTTGATGTCGAACACCCAGCGCCAGGAGAACCAGGTGACGATGAAACCGCCGACCGGCGGGCCGACCAGCGGGCCGATCAGCGCGGGCATGGTCAGCCACGCCATCGCCGCCACCACCTCGGACTTCGCGATCGAGCGCAGCAGCAGCAGCCGCCCCACCGGCACCATCATCGCGCCGCCCGCGCCCTGGAGGACGCGCGCGAGCACCAGTTGCGGCAGCGAGTTGGCGGCACCGCAGGCGATGGAACCCACGGTGAAGACCAGGATGGCGGCGCGGAACACATTGCGCGGACCATACCGGTCCGCCACCCAGCCGCTCGCCGGGATGAAGGCGGCGAGTGCCAGCAGATAGGAGGTGAGGGCCACGTTCATATGGACGGGCGCGACACCGAAGGCTCGCGCCATCGTCGGCAGGGCCGTCGAGACCACCGTGGAGTCGAGGTTCTGCATGAACAGCGCGGTTGCCACGATCAGCGCCGTCATGCGTGCCGTGGCGCTGATGCCGCCGACCCGCGCCATGCGCGGTGGCGCAGGCGGCGCGCTGGGGTCCGGCAGGCTGCCCTCTACGCTGCTGGCGGCGACCGCCTCGCTGTCGTCCATCACTCGATTGTCGGATGCTATCGCGCGCCGGAGAAGCCCTAACCGTGCGGGTCAGCCCGGCGAGGTCGCCTGGGGTGTGAGAATTCTCAGAGAAAGGCCGGGAAAATCGAGTTTGGCCGCCGCGGCCCCGCGCAGCACCAGGGCCGCGATGCGGGGCATGGCGTCCGGCGGCAGCGCCGGCGGCCACTGGCGGCGGAACGCTTCCGGGTGCAGCACCCGCACCGCGCTGTCGCCGAGTGGCAGCAGGAATCCGCCGTCGGCCGGCGTCAGCGCACGCCCGGCCACCAACGACAGCCGGGCCGCGAAGCCGGCCGCGGGGTCGGCGACGACGATCACCTCAGCAAGCCCCAGCGCGCCGTTCGGCTGGTCGAGCAGGTCCCTGTGCCAGACCGCGCCTGGCGTCGGGTGCTCGATCAGTTGCAGTCGCGGCAGCGTGTCGGTGAGCGGCACGCGGCGGAACCGCGCGGTGCCGCTGCCCGGTGCATCGCCCGGGCGCGCGTTCTCCACCACCTCCGCGGCGAAGCCCGCGCGCCGCAGCCGCGCCGCCGCTTCGTCCGCCTCCGCCACGCGCAGGCTCAGGACATGGGCACCCTCACCCTGGGCCAGCATCGCGGCGAGCGTGGCGCTCGGCCGCGCGGCATCCGGCGCCAGCAGCTCGACATAGCCCTGGCCCAGCATGATCCGCCCGGCCTGCGTCGGCGCGAACCCGGCACGGGTCCAAGCCGCCCGCGCCGCCGCGATGTCGTGGACGACCACGCCCACATGGTCGACTGCCCGCGCGACGCCGTCATTGGTCATGGTTTGGCCGGTCATGGTTTCGGCTCCACCGGCGCTGGTGGGGCTTTCGGCTCCGCCAGGGGCAGCCAGACGGTAAAGGTAGCGCCCTTGCCCTCCTCGCTCTCGATCAGCAACTGGCCGCGATGGCGGTTGACGATGTGCTTGACGATGGCGAGTCCAAGTCCGGTGCCGCCGGCGGCGCGCGAGCGGCCCTTGTCCACCCGGTAGAACCGCTCCGTCAGCCGGGCGAGGTGGGCGCGCGGGATGCCGGGCCCGTCATCCGCGACCCCGAGCGCTGCGCCCGGTCGCGCTGGCCACGGCGGGCCCTGCACCGACAGCACGCTGACACGCACCACGCCCCCCTCGCGCCCGTATTTCACCGCGTTGTCCACCAGGTTCTGCAGCACCTGCGCAAGCTGGTCGCTGTCGCCCAGCACCCTGGTCCGCGACTCCGCCGGCGACCCCGCTTGCGTCGCGAGGTCGAGCCGCATCGCGCGCGCCGCCAGCCGCGGCTCGAACCCGGCCGCCACCCGCCCCGCGAGTGCCACGAGGTCCACGGCCTCGGACGGCGCCTGGTGCTCGCTCATTTCGATGCGCGAGAGCGACAGCAGGTCGTCGATCAGGTTCGCCATGCGCTGAGCCTGCTCGGCCATGATGCCGAGAAAGCGCTCCTGCGCCGGCCGGTCATCCGCCGCCGGGCCGCGCAGCGTCTCGACGAAGCCCATCAGGCTGGCCAGCGGCGTGCGCAGCTCGTGGCTGGCATTGGCGACGAAATCCGCCCGCATCCGCTCCAGCGCCCGCTCGCGGGAGCGGTCGGAGAGCACGAGGATCGCGCGGCCGCCATCGGCGAGCGGCGGGTCGAACGGCAGCACGGTTGCCGCGACCTCGCGCTCGGTGGGCACCGGCAGGCGGATTTCGGCACTCGCGGTCTCGCCGCTGCGCCAGGCGCGCTCGATCGCCTCGCGCAGCACCGGGTGGCGCAGCACCGCCGCGATCTCGGTGCCGAAGGCCGCGCGTGCCGCGGCATTGGCGCGCAGCACCTCGCGCTGCGGGCCGAGCACGATCAGCGGGTCGGGCAGGCGCTCGACGATCGCCTCGCTGGCCCGCGACAGCGCGGTCAGTTCCTCGCCGCGGGCGGCCAGCGTGCGCGCCAGCCGCTCGATGCCGACGGCGATGCGCCCGGCGCCGGGCAGCAGCTTCTCGGCGGCGGCGCGCGACAGGGCCTTCGTGTCGCCGGAGGCGGCATGGCGCAGCGCGGCCTCCAGCCAGTGCAGGTCGCGTGCCCATCGGGCCAGGACCACCGCGCTGCCGGCGAGGCTGGCGGCGGCGATCAGCAGGGCCGGCCAGACGCCGATCCATCCCCCGGCGGCCAGCACCAGCACACCGAGCAGCGGCGCCGCCGCGAGAGCGAGACTGCCAAGGACGGGGCCGCCGTTCATCGGTGCCGTCGCGTGACCGGCAGCGCCTTCCGGGCGGCCCGCGCGGTCAGATCTCGGGCCCGGTGATCGAGCTTGGCGCCGGCGAGGCGATGGTGTCGGCACCACCGGCGGCGACGCTGAACACCGCGAGCGCACGGCGCACCCCGCCGCCGCGCATCAGCTCAAAGACGCCATCCGCCCCCGCGAAACCGCCAGGGCGTTCGAGCGAGGCGCGTGAAAATCCGCCCTGATCCGCCACCACCCGCGCGACCGAGGCGGCGTCATAGGCGATGTCGGCGATGGCGGGTGGCGGTGGCCCGCCGGCGGTGGCGGCGCGGCTGACGAAATCCGCGCGATCCGCAGGGTCGGGTGCCGCATACCAGGCGCCGCCGATGCGCGCCCCGGCGCGCAGCCGCGGGTCCGCCCACAATGCGGGGCCCATGACGCGGATGACCGTCGTGTCGAGATCGTAATAGGGCAGCAGGGAGGCGATCTCGACCAGCGTGTCGCCGGTGGCGCTGAGCAGCAGCGCGTCGATCGGCGGCGGCGGGATCGGCGCGCGTCGCAGCGCCTGCACCCGCCGGTACCAGCCGGCGGGGCGTGCCGCGCGCAGGGCGCGGATCTGCGCCTCGAGCGGTCCGCGGCGGTTGGCATAGTCGGACAGATCGCGCACCTGGGCGGACAGGCCGCCCATCGTCGTGGACTGGGTGCGGATATCGGGGGGGCCGAGCCCGGCGGCCTGGCAGGCGGCGCCGAGTGCTGTGCCCATCGCCTGGCCGAATGGGCTGTCCGCCAGCAGGGCGGCGAAGCGCTGCCGCCCCTCCGCCTTGGCCGCGGCGACGAGGCGGAACACCTGCTGGTGCGGCGTGATGCCCAGGGTCCAGACCCCGGGCCGGGCGACGGCGGGGTCGTTGGTGAAGGCAAGCATGCCCACCCCCGCCGCCTGTGCCGCGTGCGCCGCGCCGGCGGTCTCGCCTGCGGTCAGCGGCCCGAGCAGCAGACCGGCACCGGCACCGATGGCCGCGCTTGCGGCGGCCGCAGCCCCATCGGGCGTGCCGAACGTGTCGTGCACGGCGAGCGGCGGCGAGCCGGGAACGGAAAGGGCAAGCCTGGCCGCCGCCACCAGCACCGGGCCGAGTGCCGCGTTGGGGCCGGACAGCGGGGCCAGCAGGGCGACGCCACGCCCGTTCGGCGGGCGCCTGCTGGGGCCGCCGGCACCGGGTGCGAGGGATAGCGCCGGACCGGCCTGGCCGCCGCCGCCGCCAAACCCGCTTTCGGCGCTGCAACCGGCGAGTGCTACGCTCGCCGCGAGGAGCATGCATGTCCGACGACGCATCGGTATCCACCCCTGATTCGGCCTGTCCCGGGGGCCTTGTGCTGGTTTCCGTGCCTATCGGCAACCTCGCTGATATCACACCGCGGGCGCGCGCGGCGCTGGCCGCCGCCGACCTCGTGCTCTGCGAGGATTCGCGGGTGACGCGGCGGCTGTTCACGGCGCTGGGCATCACCGCCCGCCTGCATCCGCTGCACGACCATAACGAGGCGCGGGAGGTGCCCGGGCTGCTGGCGCGCCTCGCCGCCGGCGCGCGACTGGCGCTGGTCTCGGACGCCGGTACGCCGCTGCTCTCCGACCCCGGCTACCGGCTGGTGCGCGCGGCCATCGCCGCCGGGCACGCGGTGACGGCCACCCCCGGCGCCAACGCGGCGCTGATGGCGCTCACGCTCTCCGGCCTGCCGCCGCACCCCTATCTGTTCCTCGGCTTCCTGCCGCCGCGTGCCGCCGCCCGCCGCGCCGCCTTCGCCGATATCGCCCGCTGGGAGGGCGCGGGCCTGGCCGCGACGCTGATCTGGCACGAGGCGCCGCACCGGCTGGGCGAGGCGCTGGCCGATGCCGCCGCCATGCTCGGGGAGCGCCAGGCCGCGGTGGCGCGGGAGCTGACCAAGCATTTCGAGGAGGTGCGCCGCGGCACGCTGGCCGGGCTCGCGACGCATTACGCGGCGACGGAGGCGCGCGGCGAGATCACGCTCGTTGTCGCCGGCGGCACGGCCGAGGCCCCGGCGGCGGCCGATCTCGATGCCCTGCTGCGCGCGGCACTGGCTGAAACCTCGCTCAAGGAAGCGGTGGCGCGTGTCGCCGCGGCCACCGGGCGGCCGCGCCGCGAGGTCTATGCGCTGGCGCTGCGGGCTTCCCAGCCGGGCGCGGGCGGGGAATGATGCCGGCCGAAAGGAAATCCCCCATGCAGAACACCGACCCCGTCTGGGACATCGTCGATACCAAGCGCGCCGACTACACGAGGCTTTCCGACCAGGTATGGGACACGCCGGAGCTGAATTTTCTGGAGCAGCGCTCCCTTGCCTCCCATGTCGAGCAGCTTGAGCGCGAAGGCTTCCGCGTCCAGACCGGCATCGCCGGCATCCCGACCGCCGTGGTGGGCGAGGCCGGCGAGGACGGGCCGGTGATCGCCATCCTCGGCGAATATGACGCGCTGCCCGGCCTGTCGCAGGCGGCGGGGGTGGCGGAGCACCAGCCGCTCAGCCAGGGCGGCGCCGGCCATGGCTGCGGCCACAACCTGCTGGGCGCCGGGGCGATGCTGGCCGCCGCCGCGGTGAAGGACTGGCTGGCGGCCAACGGCGTCAAGGGCCGCGTGCGCTACTATGGCTGCCCGGCCGAGGAGGGCGGTGCGGCCAAGACCTTCATGGTGCGCGACGGCGCCTTCGACGACGTGGACATCGCCATCTCCTGGCATCCGGCCCCGCTCTCGGGCGTCAACCCGGCGATCTCGCTGGCGGTGATGCAGGTGGATTTCACCTTCGAGGGCCGCGCCAGCCACGCCGCCGCGAGCCCGCATCTTGGCCGCTCGGCGCTCGACGCGACGGAACTGATGAGCGTCGGCGTGAACTATCTGCGCGAGCACATGCCCTCCGACGCGCGCGTGCATGCCGCCTATCTCGATGCCGGCGGGATCGCGCCGAACGTGGTGCAGGCGAAGACCGTGGTGCGCTACCTCGTGCGGGCGGCGGAACTCGCGGAGCTGTTCGCGCTGACCGGACGGGTGGTGCGGATCGCCGAGGGCGCGGCGCTGATGACCGAAACCCGGATGACCCACAACGTGGTCAGCGCGATGTCCAACCTGCTCGGCAACAAGCCGCTGGAGCAGACGATGTATGACGCCTTCCAGCGTCTCGGGCCGCCCCCCTTCAGCCAGGAGGACGAGGTTTTCGCCAACCAGATCCGTGCGACGGTGCGGGAGGACGATATCACCTCCGCGTTTCGTCGTTTCGGTGTCAAACCGGACCGGGACATGCCGCTGTGCCGGCTGATCGTGCCGCTCGACGCGGTGGGCGAGAAGATGGTGGGCTCGACCGATGTGGGCGACGTCTCCTGGGCGGTGCCCACGGTGCAGGCGCGCGGTGCCACCTATGCGATCGGCACGGCGGGCCATTCCTGGCAGCTCACCGCGCAGGGCAAGACGCCGGCGGCGCATACCGGCATGGTGCATACCGCGAAGGTGATGGCCTCCACCGCGATCGAGGTGCTGAAGGACCCGGCGCTGCTCGCCCGCGCCAAGGCGGAGCATCAGGCGCGGCTCGCCGCCACGCCGTATCGCTGCCCGCTGCCCGCGGGGCTGGAGCCGCCATTCACCATGTCCGCCGGCCCAACGTCCACGGGGGGCCGTTCCGCCGGCGGATGAGCGTCGCGGCACCCGTCCCCATCGCGGCTGTCGTGCCGGCTCTGGCGCTGCGTGGCGTTCACAAACGCTTCGACCGTCCGGCCGTCGCCGGGCTCGACCTCACCGTCGAGCCCGGCGAGATCTTCGCCCTCCTCGGCCCCAACGGCGCGGGCAAGACGACGACGCTGCGCATGGTCGCCGGCCTGCTGCGCCAGGATGCCGGCACGATCGAGGTGTTCGGCACCGATGTCGTGGCCGACCCCGTGGCGGCGAAGCGCATGCTCGCCTGGCTGCCGGACGAGCCGCTGCTCTACGACCGGCTGACGCCACTCGAGTTCCTGGAGTTCGTCGCCGGGCTGTGGATGATCCCGCCGCGCGAGGCCGAGGCGCGGGCCGAGACGTTGCTGCGTCGGCTCGGCCTCTGGGCGCATCGCGACGAGCGCTGCGAGGGTTTCTCGCGCGGCATGCGCCAGAAGACCGTGGTCGCGGCGGCGCTGCTGCACGAGCCTCGCCTGCTGATCCTCGACGAGCCGCTGACCGGGCTCGACGCCGCCGCCTCGCGCGATGTCAAGAACATGCTGGCCGAGCGCGTGGCGCAGGGCGCGGCGGTGGTGGTCACCACGCATATCCTCGAGGTTGCGGAGCGCATCGCCGACCGCATCGGCATCATCGCCGCCGGCCGCCTGCTGGAACTCGGCAGCTTCGCGCAACTGCGCGCACGCCATGGCGGGGCGACGCTGGAGGAGATTTTCCTCCGCCTCACCGCGCCCGCGGTCGCGGACGCGGGGCAGGCCGCGTGACACCCTCGCTGGGCTTTCTGCTGCGCCACGAGCTGCGCCTGGCGTGGCGGCGCGGCGGGCTGGCGCGGCTCGGCGTTTCCTTCCCGCTCGCGGTGCTGTGTCTTGCGGTGCTGCTGCATCTCGCGGCGTTTGGCGTTGTGGAATCGCTGCATCTTCTGCGCTGGACCCGCGCCGACTTCGTGGCCGCGAGCACGGTCGGCCTCGTCTACATCACCGGGCTGATGCTGATGCAGGCGCTGCGCCAGTCGGTCGATGTGCTGTACGAGGGTCGCGATCTCGCCTGGCTCGCCTCGGCTCCGTTGCCGTTGCGTACCATTCTGCGCGCGCGCATGGCCGCGATCGCGGTCAGCGCCGGCTGGCTGTGGCTGGTGATCGCCGGCACCATGGCCGATGCGCTGGCCCTCGTGATCACGCCGGCCGCACTGGCCATCTATCCGCTGATCGCCGCCCTCGCGCTGTTCACCGCGGCGCTGTCGGTGACGCTTGCCGTGTTTTTGCGCGACATCGTGGGCCTGCGCACCATGCGCACGATTGTGCTGGCGTTTTCCATGCTCGCGGGCGGTTCGGTCTTCGTCGGCAGCCAGGTGCGGGCCGTGCTGGCGGCCCCGCAGCGCCGGGCGCTGTGGCGGGCGCTGCATCCGCATGGCGGCGGGTTGCGCGCAATGCTGTGGTGGCCGGCGGAGGCGGCGATGGGCTCGGTTGCGAAGCTGCTGGTCTGCATCGCCGTCGCGGTCGCCATGGCGGGGCTGGCGGCGGCGCTGGTGGAGCGGCGTTTTGCACGCGGCGGCTTTGACAACATCGCCCGCCGCGTCGTGCGTCGCGCCACCTCGACGCCGCGCTTCCGCACCGGCTCGTGGCGCGTGCTGCTGGCCAAGGAGTGGCGGCTGGTCTGGCGCACGCCAGGGCTGGTCGGGCGCGCGCTGTATCAGGGTGTCTACCTCCTGCCGGTGCTGATCGGCGCCTGGCGCGGCGGCTCGGCGGTGATCGCGCCGGTGCTGGCGGCGACCCCTGTTTTCATCGGCTCGGAACTGGCGCGGCTGTTCATGGTGATGGCGATGGCCGGCGACCAGGCGCCGGCGCTGGCGGCGGCGGCCCCGGTGCCGGTGCGGCGCGTGCGCGCCGCGAAGCTCATCGCCGC
>JAJXXT010000090.1 GCA_021780935.1 Pseudomonadota bacterium | reverse complement strand
CCGCTGGTGTTGCTGCCCTTCGCCGATCAGCGCCGCTTCCTCGACGCAATCGAGGCCGTCGCGCCCGGCCGCGGCTTCCTCCATTTCTCCTGCTGCGCCACCTCGCCCCCGCACGCCCGCCGCCGCCGCCTGGCCGCAAGGCGTGCGGCCTGGACGCCCCTGAACTTCCCGCCCGCGAGGGTCTGCCGCTACACCCCGCTTGCCGCCTATCGGCTTCGCGGCGGGTGCCGCTGGCGTGCGCTGCCGGCGGAGCTGTTCCATCGCCGGAACGGCTGGAGCCGACGCGGCTGGTGGCAACATATCTTCGCCGCCCTGGTCGCCTGGGCCGAGCCGCCGGCGGTAACCATGATCGACAGGCCGGCCGTGCCGGCGCACCGCTCGGCGGGACGGGCGAAAAACGGGCCGCGGACGACAAGACCAACCAGGCCTCGGCCGCTCGCGCGGCGGGCGGGCCATCAGGATCCACGCGCTCTGCGACCAGGAAGACCGCTCACACGCAATCCCGCTGACCGGCGGCAGCGTCGCGGATATCGACGCCGCTGCGACCTTGCTCTGCACCGTCGCACCACCAGGCACGCGGATCGGTAATCGCGGCTACGACGCCAACCATCTGCGCGACGTCGTTGCCGCACTCCGCCTTGTCTCAGCCATCACCTATCGATCCTGGTCGAGGCCACGCCCCAGCAAGAGAGGTTATTTCGTCTTAAATGGCCAACTGATCGACGCCGGATTCGGCCATCAAAACCAGGTCGGCGCGCGATGCCAGGAACGCCTTCGGGCGGATGACCGACATCGCGCGTGCAGAAGCAGTGCTGATCTCAACAGGGTCGAACAGCATGTACGCCATCGGCAGCGGGGAGATGATCCGATCGCCGCATCTCCGTGCGAAGCTTTATGGTGGCCTGACGCCATTCCCTGCCTTTCCCGCTGGCGCCGTTGGTCCATAGTCGAGGGATACCGGCTGCTTCATGCCATCGATTCGGAGCCTTCATGCCCAGGTTAGCCAAGGTCCGAAACGACAGCGACCTCGCACCGCTGTCTGCCGCCAAGACGCCGCCGAAAGCCAAGGCCGGCCCGCTTCAACCGGCGATGTCTTCGGGCGAGTTTTTGCAGTCCGTGCGTCAGTTCAGCGCGTTTGGCACGGCCACCCATGCAGCAACCGTTGAGGGTATTCCCTATCTGATCAATGAATTCTGGACGGCTGGGCAACGCCAAGCACACAGTATCCACGAAGTCAGCTACCGAGCCTGCTTCAAGCCACAACTGCCGGAGTTCTTCATCAGTCGATTGACTGTATCTGGGGAAGGCGTGCTCGATCCGTTTATGGGACGCGGTACCACCCCGGTTCAGGCTGCGCTGATGGGCCGCCGTCCGATTGGCAATGACATCAACCCATTGTCGCTGCTATTCACCCGGCCAAGGATGGCGCCGCCGCCATTAGCAGCGGTCATCCGTCGCCTTAAGGACGTCACCTGGGATGTCGCCGACGACGTTAGGGACGATCTGCTAGCCTTCTATCACCCACTTACATTGCGGCGACTGTGCGCTTTGCGGGAGTGGCTGATCCGTGCGGCGCCGCTGGAAAACATGGCGCCAGATCCGGCAACTGACTGGCTGCGAATGGTAGCTATCAACCGCTTAACGGGGCACTCTCCAGGCTTCTTTTCTGTCTACACATTGCCACCGAACCAAGCGACCTCGGTCGCCAACCAAGTCAAGATCAATCAGAAGCGGGGGCAGGCGCCTCCGGTTCGTGATGTCGCCGCCATTATCTTGAAGAAGACACGCCAACTACTTGGCGACGGCGTGCCGCCCGCCCATCCCGCTGCGATCTTGGGAACCGGCCTGTCTTCAAGCATGTCGCATGTGCCCGACGGTTCCGCTTCCCTGGTCGTTACGTCTCCGCCATTTCTCGATATCGTCCATTACGCTCAGGACAACTGGCTGCGGTGTTGGTTTGCTGGGATCGACCCCGCGGCGGTCGAGATCGCTATGCATCGGACGGAAACTGCCTGGGAGGCGATGGTCAGATCGACGCTGACAGCGTTGGCCCGAGTTGTTCGGCCAAACGGGCATGTTGCCTTCGAGGTCGGTGAAGTCCGTGGCGGCAAGGTGCTGCTGGAGCAAGCCGTTTGGCGTGCGGCGGAAGGACTGCCCTTCGAACGTTTGACTGTCATGGTTAATCAGCAGGAATTTACAAAGACGGCCAACTGCTGGGGCGTGGACAATAATTCTAAGGGGACCAACACGAACCGGATCGTGCTCCTGCGCCGCCGATAAATGGTGGCCGGTAACCCGGCATCTTACACCTCGCCACAACCTCGATACTCGAAACACTCCGTCGCCGGAAAAATTGAATGCAGTCTCGCTTTACGATGATTTGGGATGACCAAGAGCTTGCGAGAGCGTTCAAGGTGACCGTTGCTGATGTTCGGGAATATCTGACCGGTGGGCGGCGGGTGGGCTTTATTGTTGAACGTCGTCTCAAATGGGAAAATCCTGGGTGGTCATCGGCCCCGTCGGAGGGCGCTGGGTACGACTTAGTGGACCCAGACGGAGGACTTTGGGAGGTGCCCTCAATCACTCCGGGGGTGTCTACTTCACCCCATCAAATCAGGTCGGGTCTGGCCGCCGCTTCGGAGAAGAAGGTTTTCTTGCAACATTGCAGGAGGTCAGGGGTTTCATCCTCGCCGATATTGTCGACTTCCCAACTGTAACGCTCTTCAAGGTCCCTACCGAGGCCGTCCAAAAATGGTATCACGATGGTATGCTCGGTGCAGGCGCGAAGGTATCAAGAAAGGTGTTCCATTCACGCCTGAAGGCGGACTTGCCGCGATAGAAGTCACCCGTCCGCTGGTGGCGGCATCTCTCTCGCTTGATCAGGCCACCAAGAATCATGGGACGACGGCATCGACCTTGCGCTCGTCGTCGTCGGCTCCGGCAGGCCCGGCTCGGACAAGAGCCCGTGCCAGGGGGGCCGGGGTGAGCGAGGTCGCCTGCTGCCGAAAGCGGATTACCGGCTTTCCCGGTGAATACGCGCGGTCGCCACCCTGGCGTCGCCGAACCCCCGGCCATGTGCCGAAGACCGACGAGGCGCTTGTCGCCGGCGCGCGTCTACGCCAAGGCCCGGCGTCGCCCAGACCGCCTCGACCGCGACCCGCGGCGACACCGACACCGAGGTCTGATGCCTAGAGCCATATCCGACCGGATCGAATCGTCTGGCCGGATTTCTCGCTCTGTAGAACGCAGACTCCAGAGCAACCTGCGATCTGCCGGAGCTGGACCGGCTCCAACGGATCGGAGGTTGCTCTACGCCGGTAAGGCGATGCGCGCACGCAGGCCACCCAAGGGACTCGTCTCCAGCACCAGTTCGCCGCCATGCGCGTGTACGATGTCGCGGGCGATCGCGAGCCCGAGGCCGGTGCCGCCGGTGCCACTTTCGAACGGACGGAACACGCGCTCGCGCCGGTCGGCGGCGATGCCCGGCCCATCATCGTCCACCGCGACCTCCACTGTCGTTGCATCACGCTTGAGAATCGCCAGCGTGACATGGCGCGCCTGGCGGGTGGCATTATCCACCAGGTTGCGGATCGCACGCGTCATCGCGTCCGGTCGCAGCGGCACGATCGCCGGCCCCTTGCTGCGATAGGTGATCGCCGGAAAGCCGCGGCGGGTGCGCTCGGCGATATCGGCGAGCAGCGCGTCGAGGTCGACCGGGCGTGCCGTTTCGGATCCCTCGCCTCGCGCGAAGGCGAGATAGCCCGCGATCATCCGCTCCATCTCGGCGATGTCCGCTTCCATTTCGGTGACGTCCGCCCTCGCCGCATCGTTCACCGGCAGCACCGCGAGCCCGAGGCGCAGGCGCGTGAGTGGGGTACGCAGATCATGCGAAACGCCGGCCAGCATTTCCGTGCGCTGGGCGATAAAGCGGGTGATGCGCGCCTGCATGCGATTGAACGCCACGGCGGCAGCGCGCACCTCGGCCGCGCCCTCCGGCCGGATCGGAGCCGCGTCGCGGCCTTTGCCGAATGCCTCGGCGGCGACAGCGAGGCGTCGGATCGCGCGGACTTGGATGCGCATGAACAGGGCGGCGATGGTGAAGAGAAGCGCGCTGGAACCGACCAGCCAGACGACGAAGATGAAGATCGTGCCGGTATAGAGACGTTTGCGCGGTGCGGCGAAACGCAGCACGCCATTCGCCACGCGCACGCTGATCAGCACCGATTGGGGATCGGATCGCCAGTCCAGCGAGTAGGGATCGTGCAGCTGGCTCGCGAGGGCGTCGTTGAGCGCCGCGGCGACCGGGCCAACGAAGGACGGAGCACGCGGCGGCGGCAGGGTGCTGGCGGCGCTGGCTGTGATGCGCAATTCGAATTGCTGCCAGGCGAGGTCGCGAAGATGCGCTCGCGCCATGGACGAGGGCGCGCGCTCCCACAGATCGGTGAACAGCGTCACCTCACCGGCGATCGACGTGGCAAAGCGGCGCGAGATCAGGACCAGGTGGCTGCCATAGTAGATCTGCAACGCGATCGCGAGCACCAGCACGAGCGGAGCGAGGATGATCAGCAGCGACCGGCCGAGCAGGGAGCGCGGCAGGACGCGCTTGACGACGCGGCTTTGCGGCGGCAGCAGGGCGACGCGCATGCGCAAGACATAGCGCGCCGGCAGCGGCGTTGCCATCTCGCGCCGCCCGGGCCGCGCGGTCAGATCGAGGACAGGATCGAAGGCGCGAGTGCGGCAGCCTTGGCCGCCGGGTGGCTCGGGTTGCGGAAGCGCAGCTCGCCCTCCGGCACGGCACCCGTCGCCGCGAAGAGTTCGAGGCGCGAGCAGCAGGAAACGGCAACCACCGCGCGGGCTTCCCGGCGGGTCAGGAACTGCCGCGCCTCGACCTCGAGTTCGAGCCGCTCGTGCAGCCCGCGCCATTCCCGCGCGTCCGTGTCCTCGACCAGGACCGCAAGGATCCCCGGCCGCGTGCCGGACAGCCGCGCCGGCGCCAGGGCGGCGAGGCGGCGATGGATCGCTGCGGAGATCTCGTCCTCCCGCCCGGCGCGCGCGGCCATGACCAGCACGCTGCCGCCGGCGTTGGTCAGCGCCAGATGCGCCTGCTCGCCGAATGCCTCGCGCACGGTGCGCAGGAGCCCGGCCTCGCCGGCCTGGCTCGCCGCCAGCATCAGCGGGTCGAGCCGCAGCACCGCGGCTTCGTCGTGGTCGCTGCGCCGTTGCGAGGCGAGCATGTCGCGGATGCGTGCGTGCAGCGCCGGCAGCGAAGCGTCGGCGACGCGCAGGCCCTGCGGCAGCGTGAGTTTGAGCAGATAGCGGCCGGGATGCGCGGCGAGCCAGGTCTGCAGATCGGGGTCCACCTGGTCCACGAGCCGTACCCAGGCGCCGCGATGCACCTCCCGCCCGTCTTCGGCGGAGACGACATCGCAGACGATTTCCGCCTCGATCCCGGCGCGTGTGATCAGCAGATCGTGGCGCTCGCCCGCCAGCCCGGTGAAGCGCACCTCGAAGCCGCGGGCGCGCTGGAGGGCGGCGGTGCGCAGCAGATGGAACAGCGGCACCAGGGTGGAGTCGCCATCCAGGCTGTCACGCACCATCCCGCGCAGTCGGTTCCGGGCGTCCAGCGGCAAGCCCCGTGCCAGCACCACCGCATCCTGTGCCAGCGCCGCGATGGCTCGCTCATGCGGGCCCGCTTCGGCTCCGCCGGCAAGACGGTCGAGGATGAACTCGATCGCGTGGTGGGCGATGAGACGGCGTCCCGCCCGGCCGGAAGCGGCGCGGGTGCGCAGCGCTTTCAGCCGCGCACGCCACAGGCGCGGGCCGGCGAGGTCCAGGAACGCTGCCGATTGCTGGGACATCAGGCGTGGGTTTTTGCCATCACCGGCCCGGGCGGTCCAGCGTCCCGTGCCAGGGCGGCGTTCGGCGCCGCGGTGCGCAAATCCGTCGCGGTCCGTCGGCGTGGCCGCGCTCGGCTGCGCGGCGCGGGCCGCCGCGGGCGGTCGCGTTGATGTCTGGGCGGCGGGGAGGGGGAATGTGCCCAAGAAGGCAGGCCAGCTGCGCGGGTCGGGATGCGGTGCTTCGCGCGGTGCTGCGTGTTAGCGTCGCCGGATGGACCATGATCCCGCTCGCGAAGATCCCGCGCTCGAAGCGGAATACGACAACCGCGCCAAGGTTCCAGGCTTCCCCGCCATCCTGGCCCGCTGGCAGGCGGAGGCCGCCGCATTTCGTGCCACCTGGACCGAGGCCGAGACCGGCATCGCCTATGGCCCCTCCGAGCGCACGAAGCTCGACCTGTTCTGGCCGAATGAGCGGCGCGATGCGCGCATCGCGATGTTCATCCACGGCGGCTACTGGCAGGGCATGGACCGAGCCTTCTCCAGCCACCTGGCGCGCGGTCTGCTCGCGCACGGGGTGGCGGTCGCCATGCCCTCCTATGACCTGTGCCCGAACGTCACGCTGGCGGTCATCGTCGAGCAAATGCGCACGTGCGCCGGGTTTCTCGCGCGCCGCCATGGCGCGCCCATCCTCGCCGCGGGACATTCCGCGGGCGGGCATCTCGCGGCGATGATCATGGCCGCAGGCTGGCCGGAACGCGGCTTCCCCGCGCATCCCGCGCCGCAGGCATTGGCGCTTTCCGGCCTGTTCGACCTGGTGCCGCTGGTGCGCACCAGCGTCAACCGCGCGCTGCGTATGGATCCCGAGACCGCCCGCGCGCTCTCACCGGTGCTGCTGGCGGCACCGGGCGGGCACATCCATGCCATGGTCGGCGGACTGGAGGGCAGGGAATACGAACGCCAATCGTGCGCCATCGCCAGCGCCTGGGGCGGCACGTCGGCGGTGCTGCCAGACCACGATCATTTCACGATCGTTGCGGAACTGGCGGATCCGGACAGCGCCGTCGTGCGCACGGCGCTCGAGCTGATGCCCCGGCGGGCGGGCTGAAACGAGCCCCCGGTCGCGCGCAGCCCGGCATCGGGCCCGCGGCGGAAAGCCGGCGCCTAATACGTCGCGCGTCCGCCGGAACAGTCGAACACGGCGCCCGTGGAGAAGCTCGCCTCCTCGCTCGCGAGCCAGCACACCAGGCTGGCGACTTCCTGCGTGGTGCCGAAGCGGCCCAGCGGGATCTTGCCGAGCATGAAGGCAATCTGGTCCTTGCTCATCTGCGAGAACAGCGGTGTCTCCACCGCGGCGGGGGCGACCGCGTTCACGCGGATTCCGGTATTGGCCAGCTCCTTGCCGAGCGACTTGGTCAAGGCGATCACCGCCGCCTTGGAGGCGGAATAGGCACAGGCGTTCGGGTTGCCTTCCTTGCCGGCAATGGAGGCGATGTTGACGATCCGGCCCCAGCCGCCTTTCAGCATCGCCGGCACCACGGCGCGGTTGGTGAGGAACACGCCGTCCGCGTTCACCGCCATGACCTGTCGCCAGGCGGCGACGGGGTATTCCCAGGTCGGCCCGTTCGGCCCGGTGATGCCGGCCGAGGCGACCAGGATGTCGATACCGCCGAGCGCCGCTTCGGTTGCCGCGGTGGCGCGCGCCACGGCCGCCTCGTCCGTCACGTCCACCGCCTCGCGGTGCCCCATGTGGCTGCGTGCCAAGGCGCCGACATCGCGGTCCCAGAGTGCGACCGCCGCGCCGTCCGCTGCCAGGCGCGCGGCTATCACCGCGCCGATGCCCGACGCGCCTCCCGTGATCACCGCGCGTCGCCCCGCAAACCGCCCCGCCATCGCCGTTCCCCTCGCTTGCCGGGGGATCATGCCAGCAGGCCAGGTCGTTTCCTATGCCCCCGGCGGGTTGCCCAAGCCGGCCTACTCCGCCGCGGCAACGGCCTTCGAGCGAATCCGCCGGCACGGTCGGGGCCGCTGCTGCCTGCCCGTTGCACGCCGGGATCGCAGATTCGATCCCGCGGGGGTTGCCAGCGCCGCGTGACCGGCGATGCTGGCGCCACCACCTCCGGGGTCCGCCATGCCGCTGCCGCACGATTTCGCCCGCCTCACCTCGATCAGCACGCCGGTGTGGTCGCGCGACGGCGGCACGCTGTATCATCTGCGTGGCGGCGGCCTGCCTCAGGTCTGGGCGATGGACGCCGATGGCGGGAACGCACGCCGGCTCAGCGACCACGCGGAAAAGGTCGCCTTTCTCCGTCGCGCGCCGCAGGATGAGCGCCTGATCTGGGGCATCGATGCCGGCGGTGACGAGCGCCAGCAATTCTGGCTGCTGGAGCCCGGCCGCCGGCCGCGGCCGCTCACCGAAAGCCACTCGGTGACGCACGATTTCGGCGCTTTTTCGCCGGACGGCATGCGCATCGCCTATACCGCCAATGACCGTAGCGAAGCCGTCTTCGATGTGCTGGTGACGGAACTCGCAACGGGCACTGCGAGGCGTTTGATGCGCCGCGACGAGGGGGCGTGCTCCGTGACGGCCTGGCGGCCGGATGGTGCCGTGCTTGCCGTCATCGAGGATCGTTCCGCCTCCGACCAGCGCGTGCACCTGCTCGACGTCGCGGCCGGCACGGCGCGCGAACTGCCGCGGCGTGGCCCCACCCGTTATGCCGCCGTGCGTTGGGCCGGCAGCACGCTCATGGCGATCACCGATACGGGCGGCGCCGACTTCCTGCGCCTGTGCGCTATCGATCCGGTGAGCGGCGAGGCAAGTGTGGTCTACGCACCGGCCGGGCGCGACATCGAGGCCTGGAGCGTCTCGCCGGACTCCACGCTGCTCGCCACGATCGAGAACGACCGCGGCTACGCGGTGCTGAAGGTCGGTCCGCGCGGCGGCGAGCGAGCGGGCGTGACCGGGCTGCCGGGGGACGGCATCGTCGCCGATCTCGCCTGGGTGCCCGACTCGTCCGGCCTCGCGGTCAGCGCGCAATCGCCGGTGATCGCGCCTGGAATCTGGCACGTGGACGCGGCGTCGTTGCAAGCGCGCCTCATCGCCATGCCGGACCCGCGGCTCGATGCCGGCCTCGATGCCGCCGCCTTCATCCGACCGGAACTGGTGGGCTGGAAGGGCGGCGACGGATTGCCGATCGCTGGCTGGTTCGCGCGCCCCGCCGGCGCCCCGCCAGCGGGCGGATGGCCTGCGATCGTGTGGGTGCATGGCGGACCCGCTGGCCAGACCCGCGCCAATTTCCGTGCCGACATCCAGATGCTGCTGGCCCAGGGCTTCGCGGTGTTGATGCCCAATATACGGGGCAGCACCGGCTACGGCCGCGCCTTCATGGAGGCCGATGACGGCGCGAGGCGGCGGGATGCGCTCGACGACCTCGCGGCCGCGCATGCCTGGCTTGCCGCTCAGCGGAACATCGACGCCACGCGCATCGGCATCATGGGGCAGTCGTATGGCGGCTGGGTGGTGCTTGCCGCGATCGGCCTGCAACCCGAACTCTGGCGCAGCGCGGTCGATTATTACGGTATCGCGGATTACATGACGTTGCTGGATCGTACCGGTGCCTGGCGACGCGCGCACCGCGCGCGTGAATACGGTTTCCCGCACACGGAAACGGAGTTGTTCCGCCAGATCTCGCCGATACACCATGTGGCGAAGGTGCGCGCGCCGCTGCTGGTCCTGCACGGCGATCGCGACCCGCGTGTGCCGCAGCACGAAAGCGACCAGTACGTGGCCGCGATGCGGCGGGCGCAGAAACAGGTGCACTACGAACGTTTCACTTACGCCGGACACGGCTTCATCCGCCCCGATCACCGCGACCGGGTCTGCGATGTCGTTGCACGGCACTTCCGGGAGACCATGTGATGCGAGCGCATCGTCCGCTGCTGATGGGCCGCCATGGTGCGGTCGGCACCAACCACCCGATGGCAACGCAGGCGGGGCTCGACATGCTGCGCGCCGGCGGGAATGCCGCCGACGCCGCGGTCGCCGTCGCGCTGGCGCTTGGCGTCGTCGAACCGATGATGTCCGGTCTCGGCGGCGACGGGTTTTACCACGCCTGGATCGGCGGCAAGGCGGAGGTGTTCAACGGCACCGGTCCCGCGGTCGCCGCCGCGAAGCCCGAGGCATTCCCCGCCGGCATCGAGATCGAGGGGCCGCGCTCGGTCTCCGTTCCGGGGATGCTGGGCGGGATCGGTGCGCTGCATGCGGCGCACGGGCGCCTGCCCTGGGCGACGCTCTGCGGGCCGGCGATCGGGCTCGCACGCAGCGGCTACGGGCTGACCGTGCACGGGCGCAATTTTGCTGCCGACAACGTCAAGAAACTCGGCGCGGACCGGCGCTCTGCCGCGGTCTTCCTCGCCGATGGCCAGGCGCCGGCGCTCGGGGCGCTCATCGTGCAGGAGAACCTTGCTCGCACGCTCGAGATCATCGCCGCCGAAGGGGCAGAGAGCTTCTACCGCGGTCGCCTTGCCAAGGCGCTCGTGGCGGGCTGTGCGGAGCGGGGTGTGGCGATGACCGGGGCTGACCTCGCTGCCTTCCACCCGCAGGTGCAGGAGCCGATCGGCATCACCTACCGCGGCTTCGAGGTCCGCCAGACACCGCCCAACTCCACGGGCTTCACGATGCTGCAGATCCTCAAGATCGCAGAACGTTTCGATCTCGTGTCGATGGACGAGGCGCAACGCACCCATATTCTGGTCGAAGCCAAGAAACTCGCCTTTCTCGACCGCGAGCGCTTCGGCGCCGATCCCCGCAGCGGTCCGATTCCGCTCGAGCGGCTGTTGTCGGACGCGCATGCCGATGCGCTGGCCGCGCGGATCTCGCGCGATCGTGCGGCGGAGCTCGCACAGGCCGCGGCCGGCGCAGACACCACCTATTTCTGCGTCGTGGATGGCGAGGGCAACGCCATCTCCGGCATCCAGAGCCTGAACTCGTTGTTCGGCTCCGGCGTGACTGCGGGCGAGACCGGCGTGCTGCTGAACAACCGCATGGCCTACTGGCACCTCGCGGAGGGCCACGCCAACCGTCTCGCTCCCGGCAAGCGTGTCCGTCACACCATGAACGCACCGATGATCTTTCGTAACGGGAAGCTCTGGGCCGTGCTCGGCACGCCGGGGGCGGACAACCAGGTGCAGGTGAACGTCCAGGTGGTGGTCAGCCTCATCGATCTTGGCCTCGACCCGCAACAGGCGCTGGAACGCCCGCGCTGGACGTCGAGCCAGCCCGACCAGGGTGCCAACTGGCCGCACGAGGGCGACGGCAAGCTGACCATCGAGCGCGACGCGGGTGAGGACACACTGGCCGCCCTGGCCGCTCGCGGACACCAGCTGGCGGCGGTCGGGCACCTCGAGGGACCATGCGCGATGCAGGTGATCCGGATGCTCGACAACGGGATCCGGATGGTGGCGTCCGATCCCCGCCGGGACGGCTGGGCGGGCGCGTATTAGGCGAGGCGTCGGGTGGCGCCCGTTTGCGGGCCGGGGCATGCTGAGGCGTTCCTGATGGGAAGGAGAGATATATGACGATTCCGCAACGAAATCTCGGCAGGGATGGTGCCGCCGTCACCGCGGTTGGCCTCGGCTGCATGTCCTTCTCCGGCGTTTACGGCGAGGCGGATGATGCCGTTTCCGAAGCGCTGGTTCAGCGCGCCATCGACGCGGGCTGCAACCATATCGACAGCTCCGACATGTATGGCTGGGGCCACAACGAGACGCTGCTTGGTCGCGCGCTGAAGGGGCGGCGGGATCGTGTGGTGCTGGCGACGAAGTTCGGCCAGGTGCGGCGCGACGGCCAGCCGAACGGCGTCAACGGCAGGCCGGACTACGTGATCGCCTGCTGCGAGGCGAGCCTCAGGCGCCTGGGCGTCGAGACGATCGACCTCTATTACCAGCACCGGGTCGATCCCGAGACGCCGATCGAGGAGACGGTCGGCGCCATGGCGCGGCTGGTGACCCAGGGCAAGGTCCGCCATCTCGGACTCTCGGAGGCAGCGCCACCGACCATCCGGCGCGCCCACGCCATCCACCCCATTGCGGCCGTGCAGAGCGAGTATTCGATTCTTTATCGCAATGATGC
>JAJXXT010000065.1 GCA_021780935.1 Pseudomonadota bacterium | reverse complement strand
CGCGCCTGCGCGGCGCTGCGCTCGGAGGTGGGAATGGCGAGGATCGAGAGCCCCGCCCGCACCCGCTCGGCGAGCAGATCGATCATGAATGCCGCGGTCGAGCCGGTGCCGAGCCCGACCACCATGCCCGGGCGCACCTCCGCCACGGCGGCGGCGGCGGCGGCGGCCTTCTGCCGATCCTGTTCGGTCATCGCATCCTTCCTTCACTGTCGGCGCGGGCTTGCGTGCCGGCGCGGTGCGGGCCAAACCTCTGGCCCAGCGCCGCGCCGGCGGCAAGGAGGGGGCATGACCAATCCGTTGCGCCAATTGCTCGACCACGGCCAGTCCGTTTGGCTCGATTTCGTCAGCCGGCCCTTGCTCGAGAGCGGCGAACTGGCACGTCTGATCGAAGCGGACGGAATTCGTGGGGTCACCTCCAATCCCAGCATTTTCGAGAAGGCCATCGGCCAATCCAGCGACTATGACGCCGATCTCGCGCGGCTCGTCGCCGAGGGGGACCGGCCGGTGGAGGCGCTGTTCGAGGCCCTCGCCATCGCCGACATCCGTCGCGCCGCCGATGCACTGCGCGGCGTCTACGATGCCACCACGGGGGCGGACGGGTTCATCAGCCTCGAGGTCTCGCCCTATCTCGCCATGGACACGGCGGGGACCATCGCCGAGGCCCGGGCGCTGTGGCGGGCGGTGGACCGGCCGAACCTGATGATCAAGGTGCCGGGCACCGCGCCCGGCGTGCCGGCCGTCCGGACGCTGATCGCCGAGGGCATCAACGTCAACGTGACCCTGTTGTTTTCGATCGACGCCTACGAGGCGGTGGCCGAGGCCTATATCGACGGTCTCGCGGCCTGCGGCGGGCCCATTGCCCGGGTCGCCAGCGTTGCCAGCTTCTTCGTCAGCCGCATCGACCAGTCGGTGGAGGCGATCGTTGCCCGCCGCCTGCCGGGCGCGACGGAGGAGGAGGCGGCTGCCCTGCGCGGGCTCGCCGGCAAGGTTGCGATTGCGAATGCAAAACTCGCCTATCGCCACTATCAGGGGCTGATCGCCTCGCGTCGCTGGCAGGCGCTCGCGGCCCGCGGGGCGAGGCCACAGCGGCTGCTCTGGGCCTCCACCGGCACCAAGAGCAAGGATTTCCCGGACACGCTCTATGTCGATACGCTGATCGGGCCGGACACGGTGAACACCATGCCGCCGGCGACGCTGGCGGCGGTGCGCGACCATGGCGGGGTCGCCACCACGCTCACCACCGGCCTCGATGAGGCCGAGGCGGTGGTCACCGCGCTGGGACGGCTCGGGATTTCGCTCTCCGCCATCACGGCCGAGTTGGTGCAGGATGGCGTGCGCCGCTTCGCCGAGGATGCGGACAAGCTCTTCGCCGCCGTCGCCCGCCGCCGTGCCGAGGCGGTGGGGGCGGTGCCGATGCGCCTGGCGCCCCCTGTGCCCGGACTGGCCGAGGCGCAGGAGGCGTGGCGGAAGGCGGGCGACGTCCGCCGCCTCTGGGCTCGCGACGCCGCACTCTGGACCGGCGGAGACGAGGCGCGATGGCTCGGCTGGCTCGATGCGCCGTTCCCACCCGCCGCGCTCACGCAGCGCCTCGCCGGCTTCGCCACGGGCGTTGCGGCCGAGGGGATCACCCACGTGCTGCTGATCGGTATGGGCGGTTCGAGTCTCGGCGCGGAGGTCCTGGCCACGGTGTTGCCGGCCCAGCGGCGGCTCGTCGTCCTCGATTCCACCGATCCGGCGCAGATCCGCGCAGCGGAGGCGGGGATCGATCCGGCACGGACGTTGGTGCTGGTCGCCAGCAAGTCCGGCGGCACGCTCGAGCCGGATCTCCTGATGCGCCATTTTCTCACCCGCGTCCCCCCGGGCAGGTTTGTCGCCGTGACCGATCCCGGCTCGGCGCTGGAAGCCTTCGCCCGGCGCGAGGGCTTCCGCGACGTGTTCCTCGGCGATCCGGCGATCGGCGGGCGCTATTCCGTGCTCTCCGTCTTCGGCCTGGTGCCGGCGGCCGCGATCGGGCTCGATGTCGCCGCGCTGCTCGCTGGCGCCGCGCGCATGGCCCATGGTTGCGGGGCGATGGTGCCGCCGGCGGAGAATCCCGGCGTGCAGCTCGGCCAGGCGATGGCGCTGGCGACGCGCGGCGGGCACGACAAGCTCACCATCGTGGCCTCGCGGGGCCTTGCCGCCATCGGCGCGTGGCTGGAACAGCTGGTCGCCGAATCGACCGGCAAGCAGGGCCGGGGGATCATCCCCATCGCCGACGAGCCGCCCGTGGCTCCGGAGCGCTACGGTGCAGATCGCCTGTTCGTTCATCTCGCGCTCGCTGGCGAGGCGGACGCGGCGCGCGCCGCCCGGATCGAGGGCCTGCGCCAGAGCGGCCATCCGGTGATCGAGCTGACCCAGTCCGGGCCGGAGGCGATCGGCGGGGAGTTCTTCCGCTGGGAGATCGCGACCGCGGTGGCGGGCGCGATGCTCGGTATCCATCCCTTTGATCAGCCCGATGTCGAGGCGAGCAAGGTGAAGACGCGGACGCTGACGGAGGCGATCGAGGCGGGGGGCGCGGTGCCGGCTGAGAAGCCGCTGCTGCGCGCCGGTGCCTTGACCCTCTACGCCGACCCGGCCAACGCCGCCGCGCTCGGCCATCCGGCAACCCTCACGGACGCGCTGCGGGCTCATTTCGCCCGGCTTGCCGCCGGCGATTACGCGGCGCTGCTGGCCTACATCGCGCGCTCGGGCCCGCACGAGGCGGCGTTGCGGCGGCTGCGGGAGCGTATCCTGGCCGCGCGCGGCGTCGCGACCGCGGCGGGCTTCGGTCCGCGTTTCCTCCATTCGACGGGGCAGGCCTACAAGGGCGGACCGAACAGCGGCGTGTTTGTGCAGATCACCGGGTCCGCGCCCGATCTGCCGGTGCCGGGACGCCGGATCGGCTTCGCTGCCGTGCTGGCGGCGCAGGCGCGCGGCGATTTCGAGGTGCTCGCCGAGCGCGGCCGCCGTGCGGTGCGGGTGGATCTCGGCACCGACATCGAGGCCGGCCTCGCCGCGCTCGATGCGGCGCTCGCCGCTGCGCTCGCCTGAGCGGTGACGGGGCCGGTGGGTCCGCCCGTGCGTTCGCCCGTGCGGGGCGGCATCGGGCGGCTGTTGCGGGGCTGCGAGTGGCTGGCGGCGGGGCTCGTCGTCGTCGAGGTGGCGTTGCTGTTGGCCGGCGTGGTCTCGCGCTACGGGTTCGACGCGCCGCTGGTTTGGTCGGACGAACTCGCCGGGGCGGTGTTCCTGTGGCTGGCAATGCTCGGCGCCGTGATTGCTCTCGCTCGTGGCGAGCATATGCGGCTCGGCGCGGTGGTGGCGCTGGCCGGGCCCCGGCTCGCCGCCCGGCTGCACGCGCTCGCGGCCGCGGTGGTGGCCGTATTCGTGCTCGAGATCATCGTGCCCGCCTATGACTATGCGCTCGAGCAGTGGCAGATCACGTCCCCGGCGCTGGAATTTCCCGACGGGCTGCGTGTGGCCGCGATCCTCGCTGCCGCGGTGCTGATGCTGGTGCTGGCCGCGCACCGTCTGTTCGCCGCCGCCGGGGCGCGGGGCGGGCTTATGGCCATTGCCGTAGTGGTGGCGCTGGCCCTGGCGCTGTTCCTGGCCCGCCCGTGGCTGGTCGGGCTCGGCAACTGGAATCTCGTTCTCTTCTTCGTCGTCCTCGTCGCGGCCGCGGTCGGCATCGGCGTGCCGATCGCCTTTGCCTTCGGCACCGCGACGCTCTCCTATCTCGCGCTGGTGACGCATATTCCGCTCTCCATCGTGGTCAGCCGGATGGACAGCGGCATGACCGGCCTGGTGCTGCTGGCCGTACCGCTGTTCGTGTTTCTCGGGCTGCTGATCGAAATGACCGGGTTGGCGCGCGCGCTGATCGATTTCCTCGCCGCGCTGCTCGGCCATGTCCGCGGCGGACTGTCCTACGTGCTGATCGCGGCGATGTACCTGGTCTCGGGCATTTCGGGCTCGAAGGCGGCGGACATGGCGGCGGTGGCGCCGGCGCTGTTTCCCGAGATGCGCGCGCGCGGCGCCGATCCGGGGCGGCTCGTGGCGCTGCTCGCCTCCTCGGGCGCGATGGCCGAGACGATCCCGCCAAGCCTCGTGCTGATCACCATCGGTTCCGTCACCGGGGTTTCGATCGCCGGCCTGTTCGATGGTGGGCTCCTCCCCGCCCTCGTCGGCGCGATCGGGCTGGCGCTGGTGGTGTTCCTCCAGGCGCGGCGCGAGCCGGGCCCGCGCGTGGCGCGCGCCGGGCTCCGCCAGATCGCCCGCCGCTTCCTCGTCGCCCTGCCGGCGCTGGCATTGCCGTTCATGATCCGCGCCGCCGTCGTCGACGGCATCGCCACCGCGACCGAGGTTTCCACGCTGGGCGTCGCCTATGCGATCATCATGGGTCTGTTCGTCTACCGCAGCTTCGATTGGCGGCGCCTGGGCGCGATCCTGGTCGAGACGGCCTCGCTCTCCGGAGCCATCCTGTTCATCATCGGCACCGCGACATCCATGGGCTGGGCGCTGACCCAGTCCGGCTTTGCCCGGGCGCTGGTGGCGGCGATGACCGGGATGCCGGGTGGCAAGGCGGGGTTCCTCGCTGTGTCCATCGCCGCCTTCGCCGTGCTCGGCTCGGTTCTGGAGGGGATCCCGGCGATCATCCTGTTCGGCCCGCTGCTCTTCCCCGCCGCCCGGGCGCTGCACGTGCACGAGGTGCACTATGCCATCGTCGTGGTGCTGGCGATGGGGCTGGGGCTGTTCGCGCCGCCGTTCGGCGTCGGCTTCTACGCCGCCTGCGCCATCGGCCGGGTTCCGCCCGACGAGGCGTTCGCGAAAATCTGGCCCTATCTCGCCATCCTGCTGGTCGCCGTCGTGCTGGTCGCCGCCGTTCCGTGGCTCGCCGTCTCCGGCTAGAGCGTGATGACCGTAGGTGGAATCGCCGTAGGTCTGAATCACGCGATCAAACAAAGAGCTAGAGTGGGATGGCTGAGCGAAAGCGATGTCATCCCGCTCTAGCGGTCAGACCCGCATCAACGCCCGCACATGCGCGGCGGCCGAGGCCGCGAGGGCAGGGAGGTCGTAACCGCCTTCCAGCACGGAGACGATGCGCCCGCCGGCGCTGGCATCCGCCTGCTCGACGAGGCGCGCGGTGATCCAGGCGAAATCCGATGTTTCGAGGCGCAGATGCGCCAGCGGATCGGCCTTGTGGGCATCGAAACCAGCGGAGACGATGAGCAGCTCGGGCGCGAACTCGGCGAGGGCGGGCAGGATGCGCTCATCCCAGGCGCGGCGGAACACGGCGCCGTCACTGCCCGCTGCCAGCGGCACGTTGACGACGTTGCCGGCGATGCCGCGCTCCTCGGCCCGTCCCGTGCCGGGATAGGCTGGATGCTGATGGCTCGAGGCGTAGAACAGGTCGGGATTGTTGGCGAACACCGCTTGCGTGCCGTTGCCGTGATGGACGTCGAAATCGACCACGGCCACGCGCCTGAGGCCCCAGCGCTCGCGCGCGTGCAGGGCGGCGATGGCGGCATTGGAGAAAAGGCAGAATCCCATCGCCGCGCGCGGCTCGGCGTGATGGCCGGGCGGGCGCACCGCGGCAAAGGCGGCGCGGGCCCAGCCTTCCATCACCGCGTCGACGGCCGCGATGGCACCGCCCGCGGCGTGCAGTGCCGCCTCCGCACTGCCGGCGCTCATCAGCGTGTCGGCATCGAGCCCAACGGGCTCGCCTTCGGGCGGCATGATGGAGAGGATCGCTTCCGCATAGTCGGGCGGATGGACACGCTCGATCTCGGTCCGCGTCGCGCGCGGGGCCTGCTCGCGCAGCAGAGCGACGAATTCCGGCGCCTCCAGCGCGCGCAGCACGGCGCGCAGGCGGTCGGCGCATTCCGGGTGCCAGGGGCCGGTGTCGTGCTCCAGGCAGGCCGGGTGGGTGAACAGGGCGACGCTCATCGGGGTGCCATCAGCCTGGCTCGGCGCGGCGGCGGATGAGGAAGCTGAATACGCCGCCTTCCTCGCTCCAGGCCAGCAGCGCGTGGCCGGTCTCGCGGCAAAAGGACTGGAAATCCGCGACGGCGGCGCGGTCCGTGGCGATCACGCGCAGCCGGTCTCCGGCGGCGAGACCGCGCAACGCCCGGTTGGCGCGCAGGACCGGCAGCGGGCAGCGAAGATGCTTCACGTCGAGCAGCGTTTCACTCATGGTGCCAATACTGCTCTGCCCGCGGCGCCCGGGGCAAGGCCACGGCGTCGCGAGCTTCGGACGCGGCCATCGAGGAGACGGCAATGCATCCAACCCGAAACGATCTCCGCTCGAACGCGAAAGTCACGGCGATCGGCCTGCTCAATGCCCGCCTCGCCGAGGCGATCGACCTCGCGCTGCTGACCAAGCAGGCGCACTGGAACATCCGGGGGCCACGCTTCATCGCCCTGCACGAAATGCTCGACGGGTTCCGCACCGAGCTGGACGGGCATATCGATACCATGGCCGAGCGTGTCGTTCAGCTCGGCGGCAGCGCCATGGGCACGCTGCAAGCGGTGGCCGCGGCCAGCCCGCTGGCAGCCTACCCGACCGACATTCACAAGGAGCAGGATCACCTCGCGGCGCTGACCGAGCGCTACGCGCGGGTGGCCAATTCGGTCCGGCTCGCCGTCGACGAGGCCGCCGAGGCCGGCGATGCCGATACCGCGGATATCTTTACCGGCTTCTCGCGCGCGCTCGACAAGTCGCTCTGGTTCCTGGAGGCGCATCTGCAGGATTGAGCCGCGCCTCGGCCGCCGCGCCGCTGCCTCAGCGGCGTTCTGGCCCGGCGTCGAGCAGGGCCAGATTCTGCTCGGCGAGATCGCCGACGGCGCTGTTCGGTGCCAGTTCCATCGCCCGCTGCCAATCCGCCCGCGCGCCGGCGTCGTCGCCGGCGTGCTGGCGCAGGATGCCACGTTCGAGCAGCGCGTCGGCATAGTCGGGATCGATCGCCAGCGCCCGATCGATATCGGCGCCGGCCCGGTCATAGGCTTCGAGATGCCGCCAGTCGCCGGCGCGCATCACCAGCGCGACGATGCGCTGCGGATCGATCGCCAGCGCACGGTCGAGGTCGGCGATGGCGGCGTGGTAGTGCTCCAGCGCCGCCTGAGCCGTGGCGCGGTCGATCAGCAGATCGGGATCATCCGGATCGAGTGCCAGCGCCTCTGCCGCACTCCCGAGCGCGCGCGCCGGCTCCTCGGCCAGCATCCACGCCTGCGCGGCTTGGTCGAAGATCATCGCCCGTGTGATCTCGGGGGCCCCGCTGCGCACGGCGAGGCGGTCGAGGAGGGTGGCGCCGGCATCGGCGTCACCAAGCGCGACCTCGGCCAGGCCGGCACAATGCTCGGCGCCGTCGCCGCCGCCGCCACCGCCGGCGCGCCAGGCTTCGGCGAAGCTGCGCGCGCCCTCCGGATCGTTTGCGATCATGGCGAGGCACTTCTCATAGTCGTCGCCGGCGGCGAGGCGCGGCGGGGCCGGCGGCATCGGGAAATGCATCGTGTCGCGCGCGTCCGGTCCCTCGGCCTCGTTCTGGCCGGCATCCGTCAATGCCAGGTGCCACCACGACAGCCCGGCAGCAACCAGAAGCGCCAGCGCAGCCGCGGCGCCGAGCGTCGTCTGTCGTGCGTTCATCGGCGCGGAGGGTAGCGCATCCGCGCGACAGCGGGAACCATCGTCGCCCCGCGCTCTGCCGGCCGCGGCTGGATTTCCGCTTCCTTCCGTGCCATCCCTCGGCGATCCCATTGTCCTTCGTGCCCGAGAGGCCGCCAGCCGATGAGCATCGATCTCGACATCGCCCGCGCCGCGCGCCTTGCCCCGATCGCCGAGATCGCCGCGGCCGCCGGCATTCCAGACGATGCGCTCGTGCCCTATGGGCGGCACATCGCCAAGATCGATCTCGACTTCATCCGTTCGACCGCGAGCCGGCCCGATGGGGCCCTGGTCCTCGTCGTCGGGATCAGCCCGACGCCGGCCGGCGAGGGCAAGACCACCACCTCCATCGGTCTCGGCGACGCGCTCAATGCGGCCGGTCGGCGGACGATGATCTGCCTGCGTGAGCCGAGTCTCGGCCCCTGTTTCGGCCAGAAGGGCGGCGCGACCGGCGGTGGCCACGCGCAGGTGGCGCCGATGCAGGCGATCAATCTGCACTTCACCGGTGATTTCCATGCCATCACCGCGGCCAACAACCTGCTCGCCGCGATGATCGACAACCACCTCCATTGGGGTAATGCGCTCGGGCTCGATCCGCGGCGCATCTCCTGGCGTCGGGCGTTGGACCAGAATGATCGCGGCCTGCGCCAGATCGTGCTGGGGCTCGGCGGCGCCGCGAACGGGGCCCTGCGCGAGGACGGCTTCGACATCACCGCCGCCTCCGAGGTCATGGCCGTGCTCTGCCTCGCCCGCGACCTCGGGGATCTGCAGGATCGGCTGGCACGCATGGTGATCGGCGCGCGCGCCGACGGCAGCCTGGTCAGGGCGGGCGACCTGCGGGCCGACGGGTCGCTGGCGGCACTGCTGCGCGATGCGCTGTTGCCGAACCTGGTGCAGACGCTGGCCGGTTCGCCAGCGCTCGTACATGGCGGCCCGTTTGCCAACATCGCCCATGGCTGCAACTCCGTGATGGCGACGCGGCTCGGCCTGAAGCTCGCCGATATCGTCGTGACCGAGGCCGGCTTCGGCGCGGATCTCGGGGGTGAGAAATTTCTCGACATCAAGGCGCCCATGGCGGGACTCGCGCCGGATTGCGCCGTTGTCGTCGCCACCGTTCGGGCGCTGAAAATGCAGGGCGGCGTGGCCAAGGCGGACCTCGACCGGCCGGATGCCGAAGCGGTGCGGCGCGGGCTCGCCAATCTGGAGCGGCACGTCGAGAACATGGGCAAGTTCGGACTGCCGGTGGTCGTCGCGCTCAATCGCTTCGTCACCGACACGGGCGACGAACTTGCAGCCGTGGTCGAACCGATGGCCGCGCGCGGGATTGCCGTCGTGCCGTGCACCCATTGGGCGGATGGGCCGGCCGGCGCAGCGGAGCTGGCGCAGACCGTGCTCGGCGTGATCGAGCGACGCGCTGGCCGCTTCGCGCCGCTCTATCCGGCGGCGATGGGGCTGGCGGACAAGATCCGCACCGTCGCACGCGAGATCTACCGTGCCGAGGACGTGATCCTGCCGGGCGCGGTCAAGCGCCGGCTGGAGGCATTCGAGGCGGCCGGGTTCGGCGCCGCGCCCGTCTGCATCGCCAAGACCCAATACAGCTTCTCGTCCGATCCGAAACGTCTCGGCGCACCGGTGGGGCACGAACTGCCGGTGCGGGAGGTCCGCCTGGCGGCCGGGGCTGGGTTCGTGGTCGCGATCTGCGGCGAGATCATGACCATGCCCGGTTTGCCTCGCCGCCCCGCCGCCGAGGCGATCGGCCTGGACGAGGCAGGGCGCATCACCGGGCTTTGATCGGTCACCGGGGCGGCGACGGGCCGCCCCGGCTTTCAGCCCCGATCCGTGCGGGGGCAGTTGCCAGCTACGGCAGTTCGACCGCAACGGCCGTGAACGGCGGCGGCTTCTGTTTCTTCTTCTCCGGATCGAACAGGTATTTCAGTGGCACGTCGAGCACGTAGACCATGTGGCCGACCTGGGCCAGCGACACCGGACCCTCGAACCCGTTCTTCAGGATCTCGATCTTGGCGGAGTCGCCGTCGATGGTGATCAGGTCGAGATAGCCCCTGGTCTCGCCTTCGACCATCAGAAGCTGGCTCTTGCCGTAAGCCCGCAGCCCGTCGGAGTGATAGAGTGGGCGCGAGGTGCGCAGCCTGGTGATGGGGCCGGCGCTGCCGTCGGGATTGACGTTGATGCGATAGAGCCCATCGCCCTCGAAAATGTTGGCATAGACGGTGCCGTCCGGCGTGACGGCGATGCCGTCCAGCTGCGGCCCCGCCACGTCCCAGCGCGCATCGTGCGCCCAGACCTCGAAGGCGCTGCCGCCCGGCTTGAGGCGCAGAACGTGGCCGGCGAGCGAATCGGTGACGTAGGCAGACCCGTCCGGGCCGACGGCGATATCATTGCAGAGCGAGCTCTGCTTGAGCAGCGTCGAGGGCGGCAGCGGGATGTTCGCCTTGGGCGCGCCGGTGCGCAGATCGAACAGCTTGAGCGCGCCGACCTTGTCCCCGGTCGGGATCGCCACACCGAGGCCGGTCAGGTCCGGCGAACAGGCGAACAGCGTGTTCGTCTTTTCGTCGGTGAGCACGCCGAGCACCGAGTTGAGCCCGTTGGTGCCGGGCTTGATCCATTCGCTCGCCGTTGCCGCACCCGGCGCGGCGCGGAAAATCCGCCCGCCGGCCATGCTGGAGAAGAACAGCGTGCCATCGGCGGTGGCCGTCATGCTTTCGGGGAAGTCGGTTGTGCCCGGCACGACGACGTTGCCGGCGCGCACCGGCGCCGTGCCGGCGAGGAGCGCAAGGGCAAGCAGCCTGACGCGGCCCCATACGTCGCTGCCCCACCCGGCGCGTTGCTTGGATTTCGAGAGCGGCATGACCGTTCGTTCCTCCCTTTGCCCGTCGCTGCGAGCGTTATGCGTGAATACATATAACGAGCCTCGCGCGACGTGTCCAGCGCATCGGCGGCACGGTCAGCCGGCGATCGCTTCGAGTTGGCGGCCGCTCGTGCGGGGGCCGAACAGGCCGATGGAGAGCATCACCGCCGCCATCGCCACCGCGATCAGCCCGAAGACCGCCGGCACGCCGCCTTCCTTGAGAAAGAATCCGATCAGGAAACTGGCGAACACCGCCGAGAGCCGGCTCCAGGAATAGACGAAGCCGACCGCGCGCGCGCGGATGCGGGTGGGGAACAATTCGCTTTGGTAGGCATGGAACGCGAAGGAAAAGATGTTGCCCGAGAGCGTCACCAGCACGCCGCAGGCGACGATCAGCGCCGCCGAGGGCGCAGCGGCGAAGCCGATCCCGAACAGGCCGATACCGCCCGCGGCCAGCACTACGAGCCATTTGCGCTCGACACGGTCGGCGATCCGGAACGCCAGAACCGGACCGATCGGATTGGCGATGGCGATGAGAAACGAATACAGCAGGGAGCCGTGCAGATTGATGCCCTTCTGGGCGATCAGCGTCGGCACCCAGCTGGCGAAGCCGTAATAGCCGATGGTCTGGAAGGCCTGGAACACCACCATCATCAGGGTTCGCGCGCGGTAGGCGGGGGAAAAAATCTCGCTGAAGCGCCCGCGCACCGGTGGCTCGCTCGCGGCGTCCGCCAGCGGCGGGGGCAGTGCCGCGCCGCCCAGGTCCGCCCGCACCCGCGCCTCGATCGCATCCATCACCGCCTCCGCCTCGGCGATGCGGCCGTGCTGGGCGAGCCAGCGCGGGCTCTCGGGCAGGCCACGGCGGAGGAACCAGACCACGATCGCCCCGAACGAGCCGATCAGCACGACGATCCTCCAGCCCTCGATGCCGAATGGCGCGGCCGGCACCAATTGCCACGCCAGCAGCGCCACCACCGGCACCACCGAGAACTGCACCGCCTGGCTGAACGCGAAGGCGCGGCCGCGAACCGCCATCGGCACGAGCTCGGCGATGTAGGTGTCGATCGTGACCAGCTCGACGCCGATGCCGATACCGGCGATGAAGCGCCAGAGATCGAGTCCGAACGCGCTGGTCTGCAACGCCATCACGGCGGTCGCGAGCGAATACCAGACCAGCGACAGGGTGAACACGGCGCGGCGGCCGAACCGGTCGGCCACGGCGCCGAAGACGATGGTGCCAACGAACAGGCCGGCGAAGGTGGCGGCGACGAAAGTGGCGGGGCCGGCGAAAATGCCGATCCGCACGCCGGCGAGCAGCCCGCTCTTGACCAGGCCCGGGACGATGTAGCCGGTGAAGAAGAGATCGTAGATCTCGAAAAAAGCGCCGATCGAGAGCAGCGTCACCAGGCGCCACACATGGCGCGTGGCGGGCAGAC
>JAJXXT010000060.1 GCA_021780935.1 Pseudomonadota bacterium | reverse complement strand
CCGGCGTCTGCCAGGGGCGGAAAATCGTCAGCGAGCGGGGCGGCGGCGCGCCGTCCGGTGCCTCCCGCCGGGCGCCGGCGTTGCGGGGTGCGGAGCCAGCCGGTGGCGTGGCGGCCGACCCGCGGCGAGGCTCTGATCGCGCTGCATCAGTGCCTGCATCCGGCTGACAATGTCGTCGAGCGCGGCGATGCGCCGCGCGCCGGGCGGGCGGATGGCCAGGTAGGAGACACGGATTTCCGGGACGAAGGGAATCGTGACGACATCCGCGCCGGCGGCCCGGACACTGATGCGGTCGACGATGGCAATGCCGAAGCCAGCTGCGGCAAAGCAGCAGCAATTGAGCATCGACGTTTCCACGATAGTCGCCGGGTGGAGGTGCTCGACGGCGAAGGTGCGATCGAGAGCAAGCCGCAGCGGCGAGTTGCGCCCCGGGACCAGAATGCGGTGGTGCTGCAGATCGGGCGTGCGGACCTGGTCGAGCCCTGCGAGGTCGTGGCCCGGGGTTACGACCGCGACTGCCTCGGAGGTCTGCAGCAGCGTCGCGCTCCGCTCGGGCGCCCCCTGCGAATCGAAGACCAGGCCGAGATCGTACTGCCCCTTTTCGACCATTTCGGAGATGTGACGACTATTCTCGACGTCGATCACCAGCGGCAGGTCGAGCCGGTTGCCGAGCACGTCGAGGATCGCCTGTTGCAGATAGGGACGAACCAGCGACGTCACGCTCGCAATGCGCAGCACGATGTTCTTGTGCTGGCCGATATCGTCCGCAGCGCGGGCGATCTGGTCGAGGCCGAGATAGAAGCGCTCCACTTCGCGAAACAGCAGCACGGCCTCGGGGGTCGGGCTGAGGCGCGTGCCGCGGCGTTCGAAGAGCCTCAGACGCACCGCCGATTCGAGGTCCTTGATCAGCCTGCTGACGGCAGGCTGGGTGATGTTCATAGCCTCGGCGGCGGTGGTGATGCCGCCTGACGCCATGACGCTGCGGAACGCTTCGACCTGCCGGGCCTTGAGGCGCATCTCGCCTCCTTCATAACATTTGGGAATGAAGGGAACATCAGATACGATTTTCCGCGCGGGTGCAAAAGCGATAACAGGCGGTGCAAGGCCACACTTGGCCACGCTTCAAAAACCGGAGGTTACGCCATGAAAGCGCGCCTAGCCGCAGCGGCCCTCGCAGTCTGTGTCTCCATCTTTCCCCTGGTGTCGCAGGCCCGCGACCTCACGATCGGGCTGTCCGCGTCGCCGACGTCGATGGACCCGCAATTCTACGTGCTGGGCCCCAACAGCGCGATGGCGCGCAACATCTTCGATGGTCTGGTGAACCAGGACGCCAAGCAGCGGATCACCCCCGGGTTGGCGGTTTCGTGGTCGACCATCGACGACACCACCTGGGAGTTCAAGCTGCGGGCGAATGTGACGTTCCACGACGGCACGCCGTTCACCTCTGCCGATGTCGTGGCCAGCATCCACCGGGTTGCGCTGGCCGCCAGGAACAGCCCCAGCTCCTTCCTTCCCTATGTGAAGGCCATCGCCTCAGTCACGGCGGTCGATCCTCTGACCGTGCGCATCAAGACCAACGGTCCCGCGCCACTCCTTCTCAACGACCTCAGCCGGATTGCCATCCTGCCCGCGGCCGATGCCAGCGTGACCACCACCGAGATGAACGAAGGCAAGGGCGTGATCGGCACCGGGCCGTTCGAGTTCGTCTCGTGGACGCCCGACAACAAGATCGTGCTCAAGCGCAACGATGCCTACTGGGGCGGCAGGCCGGCCTGGAATCAGGTGACCTTCAGGATCCTCAAGAACGACAGCGCGCGGGTCGCCGCGATTCTCGCTGGCGACGTCGACATGATCGAGAACATCCCCACCGCCGACACGCACCGGTTGATGAACTCGAAGGCGCTCAGCGTGGTTCAGGTTGCCGGCAACCGGGTGATGTATCTGGCGATGGATCAGGATCGCGCCGTCTCGCCGCTCGCCAAGGGACCCGACGGAAAGAACCCGCTGCGCAAGCTCGCGGTCCGGCGGGCGCTGTCGCTGGCGATCAACCGCCAGGCCATCGTCCAGCGGATCATGGACGGGCAGGGCGTTCCGGCCGGCCAGCTCGTGCCGGATGGTTATTTCGGATACGATCCGAACATCAAGGTCGATCCCTATGACCCGAAGAAGGCCAGGCAACTGCTGGCCGAGGCGGGTTACCCGCACGGGTTCTCCATGACCTTCGATGCCTCCAACGACCGTTATCCGAACGATTCGAAGGTCGCGCAGGCGATCGGCCAGTTCTTCAGCCAGGTCGGCATCAAGATGAAGGTCGTGACGATGCCGGGGAGCATCTACTTCTCCCGCGCCTCGGCGAGGGATTTCAGTTTCATCATGGGTGGTGCCGCGGTCGAAACCGGGGAGGCGTCGAGTGTTCTCGGCCCGCTGCTCGAGACCTACGGCCCGAAGGCGGGGCAGGGCAACCGGGGACGTTACTCGAACGCCGAATTCGACAAGGCGCTCAGCGAAGCGCGGCATACGCTCGACCCCGCCAGGCGGGAGGCCCTGCTGCGCAAGGCGACCGCGATCGGCATGCACGACGTTGGCGTCATTCCGGTCTTCTACCTCGCCAATACCTGGGCCATGAAACGCGGCCTGTCGTATGCCGGGCGCTCGGACGGCTATACGCTCGCCTTCTACGTAACGTCGCACTAGGTCGCGATGGCGAGGGTCGAAGCGACGTCGCATGGCGGCCGGCGGGCACGCCGCCGCCGTGCGCGTCACTGCAGCAAGCTCGTGCCGTCATGACCGCAACACCCATCGTCATCGACTGCGACCCCGGCATCGATGACGCGATCGCGCTCCTGACCGCCTTCGTCTCGACCGAGCTCGACATCCGCGCCATCACGCCGGTCTGCGGCAACCAGCCACTTGAGCGGACGGTGCGCAATGCGCTCACCGTCTGCGAACTGGCAGGACGGTGCGATATTCCGGTGCATCCAGGCTGCTTTCGTCCGCTGTTCCGCGAGCCCATCCACGGACAGTTCCACGGACGCGGGGGGCTCGGAAACGCCGAACTGCCAGAACCCACGAAACGTGCGGAACGCCGATCCGCCGTTGATTTTCTTATCGAGGCGCTGGAGGCCGCTGCGACCGGCTCCCGCCTCACCATCTGCTGCCTCGGGCCGATGACCAACCTCGCCGTGGCGCTGCGGATGAAGCCGGCGATTGCCGCCGGGATCGAACGCGTCGTGATGATGGGCGGGGCCTATCGCGAACCGGGGAACCGGTCGCTGACGTCGGAGTTCAACGTGCTGGCGGACCCGCACGCGGCCGGCATCGTCTTCTCGAGCGGTGTTCCCATCGTCGCCCTCGGTCTCGATGTGACGCACCGGGTCATGCTGCAACCGGCGCATGTGGCCCGTTTCGGCGACATGAGCGGCCCCATCGCGAAGACGATCTTCGACCTGATGGCGTTCTGGGATCGCAATGACGTGCGCCGTTATGGCTCGCGCGGCGGGCCGCTGCATGATCCGCTGGTCATCGCCTATCTCCTGGCGCCGCAGCTCTTTCGCTGCGAGCGGGCTCGCGTCTTTGTCGAGCACGAGAGCGAGCTTTGCATGGGGCAGACCGTCGCCGACTGGTTCGGCAAGACCGGCGGCGAAGCCAATGTCGAGATTGCAACCGAGGTCGATGCCGCCGTCCTCGAGCTGATCCTCGGGCGCCTGGCGCGGTATGACGCGCACGTCCGCGCATGACGAGGCCGAAAGTCGTCATCGACACCGACCCCGGCGTGGACGACGCCGTCGCGATCCTGCTCGCGCTCGCGTCCCCGGAGATCGACGTGATCGGCATCTCGGTGGTCGCCGGGAACGTTCCCCTGGGCGATGCGCTCGGCAACGCCTGCCGGATCGTCGGGCTCTCGGGACGATCCGACATTCCCGTTCGCGCGGGAGCCGCGGGCCCGCTGGTCCGCGACCAGGTGTTCGGAAAATATCGCGCCATTGGAATCTTCGGCGACGATATCGTCGCGCCGGCGACGATGGCCGTGGACACCGAGCATGCGGTGCAATTTCTTGTGCGCCAGGCGCGCTTGGCTGCGGCAAGCGGCGAATTGCTGACCATCTGTGCCATCGGTCCGCTAACGAACGTTGCGCTCGCACTGGTGCAGGATGCGGACGTGGCCCGCGGCATCGGGCACATCGTCTGCATGGGCGGCGCATTCGCGGCACTGGGGCATCGCACGCCGTGGGCCGAATTCAATTTCTATGCCGACCCACACGCGGCAGAGATCGTTTTCCGTTCTGATATCCCAATGATCCTGATGTCGCTGGACGTTACCTGCCAGGCCCTTTTCACGGCGGAGCACGTCGATTGCATGCGCTCCCGCGGCGGGAAGGCGGGGGCTGCGATTGCCGGGCTGCTGACGCGCTTCGACCGCAGCGACCTCGCGCGCTATGGGCGGGCAGGCGCACCACTGCACGACGCGATGACCGTTGCCTGGCTGGTCGAGCCCTCGTTATTCCAGATGCGCCCTGCCGTTGTGGGGGTCGAGGTCGGAGGGTATACGGCGGGACATTCCTATGCCGATTTCCACGGACAGACCGGTCGCGCTGCCAAGGTGATGCTGGCAACCGGCGTGGCGGAGGCGGGATTTCGCGATTTGGTGATCGATCGTATGGCCAGGTACGGCAAACGCTCTGCCGGCGGTGGCGGATGAAAGTGTGAGATCATGGCCGGCTACCTGTTCAACCGGGTCCTGCAGACGATCCTGACGCTCTTCGTGATGTCGGTGCTGGTCTTCGGCGGGCTCAACCTCGTCGGCAATCCGGTTGACGTCCTGCTGAGTTCGACCGCAACGCCGGCGGAGCGCCTGCAGGTGATCAAGTCCTTCGGCCTCGACAAGCCCGTTGCCGAGCAATACTGGATCTTCCTGAGACATGCCGTGGAAGGCAATCTCGGCAATTCGTTTGTCTACAACCAGCCCGCCCTTCGCCTGATCCTGGAGAGGATGCCGGCAACCCTCGAGCTTGCGTTCGTTGCCCTCGTGATCGCCCTCGTCGTCGGTCTTCCGCTCGGCATCGTCGCTGGCCTGCACCCCAAGGGTTTCGTTTCGAAGTCGATCATGACGTTCTCGATCCTCGGCTTCAGTCTGCCGACATTCTGGATCGGCGTCGTCATGATCATGCTGTTCAGCGTCCTGCTGGGATGGCTGCCGGCGTCCGGGCGCGGCGCGACGATCCCGGTCTTTGGCGTGCCGCTGAGCCTGTGCACATGGGACGGCATCAGGCACCTCATCCTCCCGGCGTTCAATCTCGCGCTGTTCAAGATCTCGCTGGTCATCCGCGTCACGCGCGCGGGCGTGCTCGAGACGATGGAGCTGGATTATGTTCGTTTTGCCCGCGCCAAGGGGCTGACGGAAAGCCGCGTCGTGCTGGTGCACGTGCTCCGCAACACCCTGATCCCACTGATCACCGTGATCGGCCTCGAACTCGGCTCGCTGATTGCGTTCGCAGTCGTAACGGAAACTATCTTCGCCTGGCCGGGGATGGGAAAGCTGATCATCGATTCCATCGCTGTGCTGGACCGGCCGGTGATCCTTGCCTACCTCATGATGACCGTGGTGATGGTCAGCGTGATCAACCTGATCGTGGACATCCTCTACACCATCGTCGACCCCAGGGCACGCCTCGAAGAGGCGGCCGAATGACGACCGCCCTGAGGCAGGCCGGCAATACAAGCCAGCACGGCAGGGCCGCGCAGGACGTCGCCTCGGCCTCATCGTTGCGCGTTGTGCTGGGGTCGCTCATGCAGGACCGCCTGGCGCTCTTCGGCATGATCGTCGTTGCCGTCATGGTCTTGGCCGCGATTGCGGCGCCGCTGATCGCGCCTCAAAATCCCTACGATCTCTCGCAGCTGAACATCATGGACGCGCGCTTGCCGCCGGGATCGCGCAACATGCATGGCATGCTGTACCTCCTCGGCACGGACGATCAGGGACGGGATCTTTTCAGTGCGATCCTTTACGGTCTGCGGACCAGCCTTCTCGTCGGTTGCGCGAGCGCGGCCATTGCCGTCGCCATCGGCGCGTCGGTCGGGCTGTGCAGCGCCTACGTCGGAGGCTGGACCGATTCTTTGCTGATGCGGCTTGTCGATATTCAGCTCAGCTTCCCGGCGATCCTGATCGCCCTGATCCTTCTGGCGGTTCTAGGCCAGGGCGTGGACAAGATCATCCTCGCGCTGGTGGTCACTCAATGGGCCTATTACGCGCGGACGGTCCGGGGCTCGGCATTGATCGTGCGCCGGCGCACCTATATCGACGCCGCGCGCTCCATGGCGCTGCCGGACCGGCGGATCCTCTATCGCCATATCCTGCCGAACTGCCTTGCTCCGCTCATCGTCGTGGTCACCATGCGCGTCGCCTACGCGATCATGCTGGAGGCGACGCTGTCGTTTCTCGGGATCGGGTTGCCGGTGACGAAGCCCTCGCTCGGACTGCTGATCTCCAATGGCTACGAATACCTCCTCGCCGGCGATTACTGGATAAGTCTTTTTCCCGGCCTGGCCCTGCTGCTGCTGATCGTCGCGATCAACCTGGTCGGCGACGCGTTGCGCGACATCGTCAATCCGCTTCGGGAAGGATGAGCGTGAGCGGCGCCGTTCTCTCGATCTCGAACCTGACCACCTCGTTTCGCATCGGCGGGCAGTGGCGCGATGTCGTCAGGAACGTGAGCTTCGATATCGGTGCGCGGGAAACCGTCGCGGTCGTCGGTGAATCCGGGTCGGGCAAGAGTGTCACGGCGCTGTCCATCATGCGCCTTCTTTCGGCGGCAAATGCGCGGTCGCGTGGGCGGATCGACTTCGGGGGCAGGGAGCTCCTGTCGTGCCCGCTCGCGGAGATGCGCAGGATTCGCGGCAACCGCATCGGCATGATCTTCCAGGAGCCGATGACGAGCCTCAATCCGGTCCTCACCATCGGCGACCAGATCACGGAAGTTCTGATCCGTCACCGCGGGATGCGCCATCGTGCGGCGGAGGCCGAGGCGGTCCGGTTGCTGGACCGGGTGCGGATACCTTCCGCGCGGGCGCGCCTGCGCGACTATCCGATGAACTATTCCGGCGGCATGCGCCAGCGCGTCGTGATCGCCATCGCGCTCGCCTGTTCGCCACGCCTGCTGATCGCCGACGAGCCGACCACCGCGCTCGATGTCACGATCCAGGCCCAGATCCTGGAGCTCATCAAAACGTTGCAGGAAGAAGACGGAATGTCCGTCCTTTTCATCACGCATGACATGGGCGTGGTCGCGGAGATTTCCGATCGCACGGTCGTGATGCTGGATGGCGAGATCGTCGAGGCCGGGCAGACCGCCGGCCTCTTTGCCGCCGCGAAGCATCCCTATACGCGCGCTCTGCTGGCGTCCGTGCCGCGGTTGGGATCCATGACCGGGCACGACAGGCCGCTGAGGTTCCCGCTGATCGATCGCGAGACCGGGGACATCGGCCCGATCGCGCCGACCGCCGACACGGTGCGGGCGGAGGCGCCGCCGGTCCTCGCCGTTGCGAATCTCGTGGTTCGGTATCCCGTGCGGCGAGGGCTGCTGCGCCGCGCGATCGGGCGGATCCATGCCGTCGAGGACATATCGTTCGAGGTCCGGCCGGGCGAGACGGTGTCATTGGTCGGAGAGTCGGGCTGCGGCAAATCGACGACCGGGCGATCGCTGATCCGGCTCACGGCGGCGCAGGCCGGGCAGATCCGGATCGATGGCAAAACGGTGCGCGAGGCAAGGGGGAGCGATCTCGCGGCGCTGCGCCGCCAGGCGCAGATGGTGTTTCAGGATCCGTTCGAGAGCCTCAATCCGCGCATGCGCATCGGCGAGGCGATTGCCGAGCCGATGATCGTGCACGGCCTGGTGTCGCGCGAGCGGGCCGCGGCGAGAGTGGCGGAACTGCTGGAAGGCGTCGGGCTTGCCGCGTCGATGGCGGGGCGCTTTCCGCACCAGTTCTCGGGTGGCCAGCGGCAGCGCATCTGCATCGCGCGCGCGCTCGCGCTGGAGCCGAAACTGATCATCGCCGACGAGGCGGTCTCCGCGCTCGATGTCTCGGTCAAGGCACAGGTCATCAACCTGATGCTGGACCTCCAGGAGCGCTACGGCCTGGCCTATCTCTTCATCTCGCACGACATGGCGATCGTCGAGCGGATCAGCCATCGCGTGGCGGTGATGTACTTGGGCGAGATCGTCGAGATCGGACGCCGCCGCGACATCTTCGAGAACCCGCAGCACAGCTACACGAGGCGACTGCTGGCCGCCGTGCCGGTCGGCAACCCGCTCGAACGCCGGCGGCGCCGCCCACCGGAAGGCGAGGTCGGCAGCGCCTTCCGGCCGGCCGGCTTCATCGCTGCGAAGCGGACCTACCGGCAGGTCGGCGACGCCCATTTCGTCCTGACCTGAGACGCGACCGGGGGCGTCCGGCGGTTGCCGCGCGCCAGCCCCGGGGACGCGCCGGCGGGCGCGATCTTGCCGGCGCGACGGCTTCGGTCCAGACGGTGCGCATGAGGATCCTGTTCGCCTTCGAGAATGCGTTGCCCAACGCCGAGGCGGATGCCGAGGTGTTCACCGCGACGGCGCGCTACCTGGCGCAGCTGGTCGATGGCGCCAGCCTGCACGTGCCCTTCGCGCGGCGGGCCGATCCCGCGCCGATCGCGGCCGTGGCCGGGCTGGCCGGGCTGGCGGTGCTGCGCGCGTGGGCGCCGCTGCGGCCGGCGGCGCTGCGCCATCTCGCCTGCGGATCGACCATCGTCCTGCGCCGCGCCTTCCGCGAGGCGGATCTCGTCTACACCCGCAATCTCTGGGTCGCCTGGACGGCGCTGCGGGCGGGCCAGCGCGTCGTCTTCGACCATTACCGTCCGTGGCCCGACCAGATCCCGCCGCTGCAACCGTGGCTTTATCGGCTGATGTGCCACCCGCGCTTCCTCGTCCATGCCTGCCACTCGGAGTACACGCGACGGAAATATCTCGAGCTCGGTGTTCCGGCGGAGAAGCTCTGCTGTATTCATAACGGGTTCGAACCGGCGCGCTTCGCGGCCGTCATGCCCGCGGCGGTGGCGAAGGCGCAGCTCGGCATCCCCGCCGATCGCAAGACGGTCGTCTATACCGGGCGGATCAACCACAAGAAGGGCCTGCACCTGATGATCGAGGCGGCGCGGCGCCGGCCCGATCTGCTGTTCATCATGGTCGGTTCCTATGGCGAAGGACCGATCGAGGCGATGGCGCGCGAGGTGGCGAATGTCCGCGTCGTGGCGTTCCAGCCGCAGGCCGCGCTCGCGCCCTACATCTTCGCCGCCGACGTGCTGATGATCCCGCCGTCGCTGCAGCCGCTCGCCCAGTTCGGCTCGACGGTGCTGCCGCTCAAACTGTTCCTCTATCTTGCCGCCGGCCGCCCCATCCTCGCCGGCGAAACCCCGGAGGTGCGCGAGGTGCTGGAGCATGGGCGCAACGCCTGGCTCTGCCCGCCTGACCGGATCGATGCGCTGATGGAAGGTATCGCCCGCCTGACCGAGGACGGCGCCCTCGCCGCCCGCCTCGGCGCGGCGGCCGCAGCCGACAGCGAGGGGCTGACTTGGGCGGCGCGGGCCGCGCGGATCGCGGCGCTGCTGGAGCGTCGCCTCGCCGCCGCTCCGGTGGTCGCGCCGCCCTGGGATCGCGCCCGCTCGCCGCGCTGGCGCGAGCAGTCGGGGCGGTGGCTGAAGCATGCGCTGCGCACCCGCTCCTGGGTCGTGCCGCCCCAGTTTCCCGCGGCCGACCCGGAATCCTCCACCAGCTGACCGGGGCCGCGAACCGGCCGGTCAGCGCAGCCGGCGGCGCGCCAGCCGCGCGGGAAACCAGGGGCGCAGCCGCGACACGTCGCACAGCACCTCGCCAGCGAAGAGCTGGCGCGGCATCGCGTCCGGTACCTGTTCTGCGGCCCGTGTTGGCGCCTGGGCGTAGAACGTCTCCACACCCGGCCAGCGATGCAAGGCCGGCCAGGTACGCGCGCCGTGGCGGCGGTAGTGTTGTGCGAGGCGGTGGGCCAGCGCCAGGTCGGGTGCCACGCTGCGCCGCGCGCTCCAGCCCACCTGGTTGGCCAGCATGCGGGCGAGGGGCCAGCTGCGCGGGCCGACATAGTTGGAGAACCAGAGCGTAAAGCCCAGTTCCGCCTGCAGCAGCGTGACCGCGCGATGCACCTGCAGGTGCTCGCTGTGGCCGTATTCGCCCCAGGGATTGTGCGTATAGACCTCGCGCCGGCCGGCAAGCAGGGGGCGCAGCCGCTCCACGAGGAGGGGAAAATTGGCCTCGTAGCGCGCCGCCGCGGCGGGCTCGGTGATGGCGATGCCGCAGGCCGTCAGGCGTGGCGCCGCCCAGTCCGCCATGAACCGCGCGCCGCTCTCCGGGATGGCGAGTGCCACCAGGCCGGCGAGCGGCAGCGAGGCGACGGCGCGGCGGCGCGCGGCCGAGATCGCCGGGCGCCAGAACGAATCGCCGTAGCACAGCACGACCCGCCCGGCCGCGCCGAGCACGCCGCTGAACCACAGCATCTCGTCATCGGGGTGGGCAACGACGATGGCCGTCCCGGCGGCGTCCGCCGGCCTAGGCGCGGCCGGACAGGAGTTCATCGTACCACGCCTCCAGTGCCGCGGTCTGCCGGCGGATATCGAAATGCTGCTCGACCCGCGCCCGCGCCGCCGCCCCCATGCGCGCGCGCAGCGCGGCATCCTCGAGCAGCGTGCCCAGGCGCGCGGCGAGCGCCGCCGGGTCGCGCTCGGGGACGAGAAATCCGGTTTCGCCGTCCACGACCCCCTCGGGGATGCCGCCGACCCGCGAGCCGATCACCGGCACCCCGCTCGCCGCCGCCTCCAGCAGCACCATGCCGAGCCCTTCCTCGCGTCCGGTCGGCGTCCGCACGCCCGGCAGGACCAGGACCGCCGCCTTGCGCATCAGCGCGAGGACCCGCGCGTGCGGCAGGGCGCCGAGGAAACGCACCCGCTCGCCGATCCCGAGGCGGGTGGCCAGCACTTCGAGCCGGTGGCGCAACGGTCCGTCGCCGGCGACGAGCAGGCTGGTCCGCGCGTGGCGCGCCGGCAGCAGGGCGAACGCGCGCAGCAGGAACTCGGTGCCCTTGACCTCGACCAGGCGGGCGACGTGCAGGACGCTCGGCGTCTGCTCCGCGGGGGCGCGGGGGCGGATCGCCGCGCAATCGACACCGATATAGTGGAGGCGCGTGCGCTCGGGCGGGAAGCCGAGGCCAAGCAGGCGCTCGCGGATGAAGGCGGAGGCGCAGAGGAACAGGTCGCCCCGCGCGGCGAGGCGGCGGCGCAGCAGCGGGTAGCTCGCCCAGGCCGGCGAGGTGAGCAGGGCGGCGGTGGACAGCGTCGCGTCGAAACCGTGGAAGGTGGTGACCAGCGGCACGCCGAGGCGGCGTGCCAGCGCCATCGCGTAGACGCCCTCGATGCCGAAATGGGCATGAACGAGCGCAACCGGCCGCCCGGCGAGCAGCCGCTCATAGGGGCGCGGATCGCGCGAGAGCATCTGCCAGGCGATGCCCGGCAGTGTCCGCGCCGAGAGCCGTTCCGCCAGCGCGAGCGATTGGGCGCCGGCAGGCGCGGGGCCGTAGCGCAGGCGCCCCAGATAGAGCGGCCGGTAGCGCCGCAACTGCTGTGCCTGTTCGGCGATGAAGGGTTCGGAGATCCGGAACAGGTTGTGCCGGAAGATGGCGATATCGCGCAGATGACGCTCCCGTTCGCGACCGGCCGGCCGCCGGCCCGGGCGGCAGGCTAGAGCAACCGGAGATAAGCCGCTCTGGATTCCAAGTCTCCCAGAGCAGGAAACCCGGCCAGATGATTCGATCTGATCGGATATTGCTCTGGAGCCATATCGGACGCGAGAGAATCATCTGGTCGGATATGGCTCTGGCGCGCGGGGCGTGGCAAGCCGTCCCCTGCCGCGGGCGCAGCCCTGACACAACCGGCTGTCGCTTGTCGGGGTAGCGCCCGCGCGATAAACGCCGCGGCG
>JAJXXT010000089.1:531-12031 GCA_021780935.1 Pseudomonadota bacterium | reverse complement strand
CGACCACGTCCCACGCGGGGAGGATCGAAGCGGGGTCTGTCGCGGAGGTCATGGGGCACTCGTGTCCTGGTGTTGCCGGCCTGCGACGCTGATCCTGCGGCACTGATCCTGCGGTGGGCATCGCATGACACCGATCGCGTGGCGATGACGTGGATCAACCCGGCGGCCCACCGGAAGGCCTACCTGTTTCCCACTCGTGGTCGCCGCGCCGGGCCCGCTGTCTCCCGCAAGCAGGCGCCTCGCGTGAAGGAGTGCGATGCCGGATCCGCCGTCCCGACCGCCCCCATCCGCCGATGCGGTGCCGGCCGTGCCCCGCCGGAGGACACGGCGCGGGTTGGTGCAGGGCGGTGTCGCGCTGCTCGTGCTGGTCGCGCTTGCCGGGGTTTGGTGGTGGACGGCCGGCCGCTCCGCGCCGCCGCGCTATCTGACGGCGACGGTGACGCGCGGCGACGTCACCCGCGCGGTGACCGCCACCGGCACGGTCAACCCGGTGCTGACCATCATCGTCGGCAGCTATGTCTCGGGTGTCATCCAGCAGATTTCCTGCGACTACAACACCGAGGTGAAGCAGGGCCAGGTTTGCGCCACGATCGATCCCCGGCCGTACCAGGCCGTGGTCGATCAGGACAAGGCCAACCTCGACGTCGCCCGGGCGCAGTTGGGCAAGGACCGGGCCGCCCTGGCCTACGCGCAGGTGAATGACCAGCGCAACCGGCAACTCGTCCTGCGCAACTACGTCTCGAAGAACGTGGCGGACAGCTCCCGCAGCGTCTATCAGCAGGCCAAAGCGCAGGTCGCGCTCGACCAGGCGACGATCGAGCAGCGGCAGGCGCTGCTCGCGGCGGCCGAGATCAACCTCGGCTACACCAGCATCGTCTCGCCGGTGAACGGGACGGTGGTCTCGCGCAACGTCACCATCGGCCAGACCGTCGCCGCCACGTTCCAGACGCCGACGCTGTTCCTGATCGCGACCGATCTCACGAAGATGCAGGTTGACACGAACGTGAGCGAAAGCGACGTCGGCGGCATGAAACAAGGCCAGGAAGCGAGCTTCACCGTCGATGCCTTCCCCGGAAGGGTGTTCCGCGGCGCGGTCGAGCAGGTGCGCCAGTCGCCGCAGACGGTGCAGAACGTGGTGACCTACGATGTGGTGGTTGCCGTCGCCAACGCCGATCTGGCGCTGAAGCCGGGCATGACCGCGGCGGTGGACATCGTGACCGCGCGGCGGTCTGGCGTGCTGCGGGTGCCCGATCAGGCGTTGCGCTACACGCCCTCCGGGGCGCCGGCCGCGCCCACCGGCACGTCCCGGGTATGGGTGCTGCGCGGCGGCAAGCCGGTGGCGGTCCCGATCGGGCGCGGCCTCGACGACGACACCAACACCGAAATCCTCACGGGCGACCTCCAGCCAGGCGATCGGGTGATCCTGGGCGAGCAGCGCGCCGCCGGATCCGCCGCGCTGCCGGTGCCGCGCTTCTGAACGGGGCCGGAGCAAATGCCGCCTCCCGTGATCGAGGTCGTGCACGTCTCCCGCACCTACCGTGTCGGTGATGTGGATGTCCGCGCGCTCGATGACGTCGATCTTCGGGTGGAGGCAGGCGAGTTCCTCGCCATCATGGGGGCCTCGGGGTCCGGCAAGTCCACGCTGATGGCCATCCTGGGCTGTCTCGACCGGCCCGACCGGGGCCAGTACCGGTTCGAGGGCATGGACGTGGCGGGCCTCTCCGAGGTCGCGCTCGCGCGCATCCGCTCCGGCCGGCTCGGCTTCGTGTTCCAGAGCTTCAACCTGCTGGCGCGTACCAGCGCGATCGAGAACGTGGCGCTGCCGCTGTTCTATGCCGCGACCGGACCGGTCGGACGGACGGAGCGGTTCGCGCGGGCCCGCGCCGCCCTCGCCCTGCTCGGCCTCGCCGCGCGCGAGCGCAACACCCCCGGCCAGTTGTCCGGTGGCCAGCAGCAGCGGGTGGCGATCGCGCGCGCGCTGATCAACGCCCCGCGCCTGCTGCTGGCCGACGAACCCACCGGCAATCTCGATTCGCGCACTTCGCACGAGATCATGGAAACCCTGCTCTCGCTCAACCGCGAGCGCGGCGTGACGGTCATCGTCGTCACCCACGAGCCGGACATCGCCGGCTACGCCGACCGGGTGGTGACCATGCGCGACGGGCGCATCGTATCCGACGAGCGGCGCGTGCCGCCGCCCGCCGCATCTCGCCCCACCGTCGCTGCCACCTCCCCCGGGCCGCCGGCGCAAGCGCCGCTCTCCCGGGGCAGCCGCGCCGGCTGGGCGTTCGGGGTCATGGTGGTGGCCGCAGCGATGCAGGCGCTCGGCCGCAACCGGATGCGCTCGGCGCTGACCATGCTCGGCGTGTTCATCGGCGTCGCCGCGCTCATCGCCATGGTGGCGGTCGGCCAGGGCGCCAACGAAGCGGTACGAAAGCAGATCGAAAGCCTCGGCACCAACCTGCTGGTCGTCCTGCCGGGTGCCACGACAACGGGCGGCGCGCGGGCGGGGTTCGGCAGCGCCTCCACCCTGACAGTCGCCGACGCGCAGGCGATCCAGCGCGACGACCGCGCAGTCGGCAGCGTCAGCTATCTGATCCGCGGCCTCGGCCAGGTGCAGTATGGCAACCAGAACTGGACCACCAGCATCCAGGGCATCAGCGCGGATTACGCCGCCATGACGAACTGGGAGATCGTGGAGGGCCGCGCGATCTCCCGCACAGACGAGGCCGGTGCGGCGCTGGTCGCGACCATCGGCCAGACCGTCTACCATCAGCTTTTCCCCGCTGGGGAGGACCCGATCGGCGCGATCATCCAGGCGAAGGGCACGCCGCTCCGGGTGATCGGGCTGCTGGTGGCGAAGGGGCAGACGCCGTTCGGGCAGGACCAGGACGATGTCGTGATGATCCCGTTCAGCACCGCGGAACGCCGGGTCGTCGGCGTGGCGGCGCCCAGCCAGCAGGCGGCGCCGCTCAATTGGCCCTACCCGGCCTGGCCCAACCCGTACGGCCTCACGCCGCGGCTGACCGGCTATGTCAACCAGCTTTATGTCCAGGCGATCAGCCCCGAGGCGGTCGCGCGCGCGCAGCGGGAGGTAACCGCGACCCTTACTTTCCGGCACCGGATCAAGCCGGGCGCGATCCTGGATTTCTCGGTGCACAACCTCAGCCAGATCGCCGCAGCGGCCGAGGGCAGCAGCCGCATCATGGCGCTGTTGCTGGCCGCCGTCGCCTCCATCTCCCTGCTGGTGGGCGGCATCGGCATCATGAACATCCTTCTTGTATCTGTAACGGAACGGACGCGCGAGATCGGCCTGCGCATGGCGATCGGCGCCCGTCGGCTGCACGTGCTGCTGCAGTTCCTGGCCGAGGCGGTGTTTCTCAGCGTGACCGGCGGGATCGCCGGGATCGTGCTCGGGGTGGCCTTCTCGGAGGCGATCTCAATGCTCTCCGGCTGGCGCGCGCCGGTTTCCCTGCTCGCGGTCGGCGGCGGGTTCCTGTTCTCGGCCGCGGTCGGAATTTTCTTCGGCTACTACCCGGCGCGCAAGGCGGCGCGACTCGATCCGATCGAGGCGTTGCGGTACGAGTGAGCCGGACGCTTCTGGCGTCTTGATCGGGCCGCCCGCCTACGTCCCCATCCGCCCATACAGCCGCGCGGCAATCGTCACCAGGACCGCGAATACCACCGCCAGCACGGCGAAGTCGGTACCGAGGCCGAACACGCTCGCCCCGCCGCGGATCATCAGCGCGCGCAGCGCATCGACCTCGTAGGTCAGCGGGTTGACCCGCGCCGCGGCGCGCAGCCACGCCGGCATGATCTGCAACGGGTAGATCGCATTGCTGGCGAAGAAGATCGGCATCGTCAGCACCTGACCAATGCCCATAAATCGTTCGCGGGTCTTCACGAGGCAAGCGATGATCAGCGACAAGGTGGAAAACACCGCCGCCCCCAGCACGATCAGCACCACCATCGCGGCCACGCGGCGCGGATCAAAACTGACCGCAACGTGCAGCGCGGCAGCCAGCACGTAGACCACCAGCGCCTGCGACAGACCGCGCACGCCGGCGGAAACCGCCTTGCCTAGCACCAGAGCCGAACGCGGCGCCGGGCTTACCAGATAGCGGTGCAAAATCCCGAGGTCGCGCTCCCAGATCGCCGCGATGCCATAAAAGATTGCGACGAATAGCACGCTCTGCGCCAGGATTCCGGCGGCGAGGAAGGCAAGGTAGCTCATGTTTCCGGTCGGCAGGCCGCGGATCTGCGCCATGACTTCGCCGAACAAGACCAGCCAGAGCAGCGGCTGCGCCGCGCGGGTCACCAGTTCGAAGGGGTCATGGCGCAGCTTCTGCACCTCGGCCGCGGCGACGCCGTAAACTTGGCGCAGATAGGCCGCCGGCGCGGCCGGCGCAGCGTCAGGCGTGGCTGCTGGCGGCGCGGCGTGACTGGCGGACATCCCTGTAGCCTTCGGTTGCGGCGGCGCCGGCGGGACTGGCGGACAACGCCGCAAACACATCGTCCAGGGTCGCTCCCGGTCCAACCTGCGCCTTGAGCGCCGCCGGCGTGCCGAGCGCCACCAGCCGGCCCTGGTTCAGCACCGCGAGGCGATCGCAGAGCACGTCGATCTCCTCCATGTAGTGGCTGGTCACCACCAGGGTGGTGCCGAGCCGCCGGCGCAACTCGGCCACGTGCTCGAGCACGGCGCGGCGCGCCACCGGGTCGAGCCCGACGGTCGGCTCGTCCATGAACAGCACGGCAGGGCGGTGCAGCATGCTCTGCGCTACTTCCAGGCGGCGGATCATGCCGCCGGAAAGCCCCTGCACCAGCCGGTGCGCGAATGCGGCGAGCTCCATGGCCGCCAGCGCCTGGTCGATGCGCGGACGCACTTCCCGCGGCGGGATGCCATAGAGCCGGGCCGACAGCAGCAGGTTCTCCCAGGCGGTGAGTGCACCGTCGGCGGACAGCAGTTGCGGCACGTAGCCGATCCGCCGCCGTACCTCCCTGGCCTGGCGGACGACGTCGAAGCCGGCCACGAGCACGGTTCCCTCGCTCGGTGGCAGCAAAGTGGTCAGGATGCGGATGATCGTGCTTTTGCCAGCACCGTTGGCACCGATCAGCCCGAAGGCCTCGCCATGCGCCACCGCGAAGCTCACCCGATCGACCGCCGTGAAATCGCCGAAGCGGCGGGTCAGCCCGGTCAGCTCGACCACGGGCTGGGCGAGCGCGGGGGAAGCGGGGGCGGATACGACGACCATAGCTTATAGTCTGGCACCGGATGCGCCACGGTGCCATGGCCCGGGTCAAGCTTCCGCAAGCCATGTAATTGCGTAAAATTAATGCTCGGCTTGGCGCTGGCATGCTTGCTGCTTGTCGTGGACCCGTCATGCCACCCCGTGGAGGAGGACCCGATGCCGCCCGATGCCACCGCCATCCTGCGGCATCCCCGTGATCGTGCTGGGAGTGGCGTTCTCGGAGGCGATCTCAATGCTGTCGGGGCGGCGCGCACCGGTCTCCCTGCTCGCGGTCGGCCGCTGGTTCCTGTTCTCGGCCGCGATCGGAATTTTCTTTGGCTACTTCCGGGCACGCAAGGCGGCCCGGCTCGATCCGATCGAGGCGCCGCGGTAGAGTGAGAAAGCGGATCCGGCTCCTCCATGGAGTGGCTGGTCACGACCCGGGTGGTGCCGAGCCGTCGGGAACGGCCAGGAACTCATGGCGCCCCGGGCCGACCAGCCCGATCAGCGCGAGCTCACGCAGCCCCGGTGCGCCAAGCGCCGCCGCCGGCGGGGTGGGATCCGCCGGTCGGCCCGCACCCGTCAGCAGATCCGCGGCAATTGCTCCCCGCTCAACAGATCGAGCACCCGGACCCCGCCGATCGTCTCCGCCAGCACGCGCCCGCGCCCGGACGCGGCGGCGACCCGGCCGATCATCGCCGCCTCCGCCCCGCCGGGATGGCTTCGCAGGATCGCCAGCGCCCGCGCCGCCTCCGGTTCCGGAACGAACGCCACCAGCCGACCCTCGTTCGCCACGTACCAGGGATCGAGCCCGAGGATCTCGCACGCTCCGCGCACCGCCTCGCCCACGGGAACCGCAGCCGCGTCCAGCCGCAGCTCGACCCCGGCACCGGTCGCGATCTCCACCAGCGCGGTCGCCAGCCCGCCGCGCGTGAGATCGCGCAGGCAGTGCAGCGTCACGCCGGCCACGATCAGCCCAGTCACCACGGGCGCGAGCGAGGCAAGGTCGCTCACGATCTCGGTCTCGAACCCCAGCCCCTCGCGCGCCGCCATGATGGCGATGCCGTGCCGGCCGACATCCCCGCTCAGCAGCACGGCATCGCCCGGCCGGACGCACTGCGGGCCGATCGTCACGCCGGGCGGGATCAGCCCGACACCGGCGGTGGTAATGTAGATCCCGTCGCCCTTGCCGCGCTCGACCACCTTGGTATCGCCGGTGACCACCCGCACGCCGGCCGCCACCGCCGCCTGGCCCATGGAGGCGGCGATGCGCCGGAGCCGCGCGATGTCCAGCCCCTCCTCCATGATGAATCCAGCGCTGAGATACAGCGGCTTCGCCCCGCACATCGCCAGATCGTTCACCGTACCGATCACCGCCAGCGCGCCGATATCGCCGCCGGGGAACTCCAGCGGGGTGACGACAAAGGAATCGGTCGTGAAAGCAAGCCGGCTGCCACCCACCGCGAGGGTCGCGCCGTCGTGCAGCGGCTCGTCCGGCGGCGCGCCGAAGCAGGGGCGGAACAGCTCCGCGACCAGCCGCCCGGTCAACGCGCCGCCGCCGCCATGGCCACGTTCGATCACGCCCTCCTCGGCCGCCGGCAGGGGGCAGACCGGGGCGTTCATGCCGCCGCCCGGCGATAGCGGTAGTAGGCGGCGCAGGCACCTTCGGAGGAGACCATGGTGGCGCCGAGTGGATGCTCGGGCGTGCATCCGGTCCCGAAGGCGGGGCAGGCGGTGGGCCGGCTGCGCCCGCGCAGGATCTCGCCGCTGATGCAGGGACCGGCGGACGCCGGCGCGGCGACGGCGGACCGGAACCGCGCCCGCGCGTCGAAGCGCGCATAGGCAGGCGCAAGATCGAGGCCACTGGCGGGGATTTCGCCCATGCCCCGCCAGACGCGCGGCACGACCGCAAACACCTGGCGGAGTGCCGCCTGCGCGGGCGCGTTGCCGCCCGCGCGGACGGAGCGCCCATAGGCATTCTCCACCTCCGCCCGCCCTGCCTCCAGCTGCCGCAGACAGGACAGGATGCCCTGCAACAGATCAACCGGCTCGAACCCGGTCACCACGATCGGCACGCCGAAGCGCCGCGCGATCGGTTCGTATTCATCATAGCCCATCACGGTGCAGACATGCCCGGCGGCGAGAAACCCCTGCACCCGGTTGTCCGGCGCGGCGAGCAGCGCCGCGATCGCCGGGGGGACCAGCACATGCGCGACGAGCAGACTGAAATTGCGCAACCCCGCTTCCGCCGCGGCCAACACCGCCATGGCGCTGGCCGGGGCGGTGGTCTCGAACCCAACGGCAAGAAACACCACTTCCCGCTCCGGCTGCGCCCTGGCGAGCGCCACCGCGTCCAGCGGGGAATAGACCATCCGCACGTCCGCCCCGCGCGCTTTTGCCGCCGACAGGCTGCCGGTCTCTCCCGGCACGCGCAGCATGTCGGCAAAGGAACAGAGGATCACGCCCGGCGTTGCGGCGAGCGCGATCGCCTGGTCGATGACCTCGGCGGCGGTGACGCAGACCGGGCAGCCCGGGCCATGCAGCAGCGTCACGCCCTCGGGCAGCATCTGGTCGATGCCGTGGCGCAACAGCGAATGCGTTTGCCCGCCGCAGATTTCCATGATCGTCCAGGGCCGCGTGACCAGCGCGCGGATCGCTCCCGCCAGACGTCGCGCGGCGACGGGATCGCGGTATTCATCGACGTATTTCATTCCGCCTCCTCCTCCAGCGTCGCCAGGCAGGCGAGCGTGCGCACGGCTTCCTCCGCGTCCAGCACCGCGATCGCCACGCCGGCGTGCACCAGCACGTAATCGCCCACTCGCGCCTCGGGCGCGAAGGCGAGCGCGACCTGCTTGACGATGCCGCCGAACGCCACCCGGGCGGAGCGTGTGAGCGGATCGTCCCCGGCAATGGCGAGGACCTGGCCGGGAACCGCAAGGCACATCAGGCGTCCTCCTCGATCAGCGGGGCGACGGCGAAGGCGATCTGACCGACCGCCAACCCGCCGTCATTCGGCGGCACCTGGCGATGGCAGAACGGGGCGATCCCAGCCGCGCGCAGCCCGGCCACCGCAAGCGCGGTCAGCCGCGCGTTCTGGAAGCAGCCGCCGGTGAGCAGCACCTGGCGCGCCTCCATGGCCCGTGCGACCGCGACGATCGCCGCCGCCAGCGCGACATGGAAGCCGGCCGCAAGCGCACCCACGGACACCCCGGCCGCGCGCGCGGCGAGCAGGGCAGCGAGCGTCGGCCGCCAATCGACCACCAGCGGGCGATCGCCGCTCACCATGGGGGCCGGCAGCACCGCGGCCTCGGCTCCGGCGGCGGCGGCTTCCACCGCCATCGCAGCCTCACCCTCGAAACTCGCGCGCTGACACAGATCGAGCAGCGCGGCGACCGCATCGAACAGCCGCCCGGCGCTGCTGGCGAACGGGGCGGCCACGCCGCGCGCCAACATGGTGGCGAGCACGCGGCGTTCGGCCTGGGTGAAGGCCGCGACCGGAGGCAATCCCGTCATCTCCGCCGCCGCCCCATGCAGCGCATGCAGCACGCCGAGCGCGGCGCGGCGGGGTTCGCGCGCCGCCACCTCGCCGCCCGGCAGGCGGAAGGGCAGCAGATGCGCGGTGCGGCGCCAGCGCGGCCGATCGATCGCCAGGAACTCGCCCCCCCAGATGGTGCCGTCGCCGCCATACCCGGTGCCGTCCCAGGCGACCGCGAGCAACGGGCCGTCCAGCCCGCGATCGACCATGCCGGACAGCGCATGCGCCAGATGATGCGGCACGTGCACGACCGGCAGACCCAGGGTCTCGGCATAGTGGGTCGAGGCGTAGTCGGGGTGGCGATCGCAGGCCACGCGGGTGGGCCGCAACCGGTGCAGCGCGGGTAGGCTCTCGGCGGCGCGCGCGAAAGCGTCCCGCGCCGCCGCCCCATCCAGATCGCCGCCATGGGGGCCGAGGAAGATCCGGCCGGCGAAACCAGTGGCGACGGCGTTCTTCTGCTGCCCGCCGAGCGCCAGGAGCGGCGCTTCGACTGCCGGCCAGGCCAGCGGCAGCGGGGCGTAGCCGCGGGCCCGGCGCAGCAGCGTCATCTCCCCGGCGATCACGCGGACCACCGAATCATCCACCGCGCGGAGGATCGGCCGATCGTGCACCAGGAACAGGTCCGCCACACCCGACAGCGCGCGAAGCGCGTCGTGTTCGTCGGCCAGAGTCGGCGCGCCACCGTGGTTGCCGCTGGTGGCGACCACCGGAAACGCCAACTCCCGCAGCAGCAGATGGTGCAGCGGGGTAGTGGGCAGCATGATGCCGAGGCACGGTGCACCGGGCGCGACCGCTTGCGCCAGAACCTGCGCCGCCTCGGGCCTCGGGGCCAGCAGCACGATTGGCGCAGCCGGCGAGGTCAGCGCCGCGCGCTCCGCCGCCGAGACTTCGGCAAGCCCGATCGCGGCGTCGAGATCGGCCACCATCAGCGCCAAGGGTTTATGCGGCCGGCGCTTGCGGGCCCGCAGCGCGGCCACCGCTGCGTCGTTGCGCGCATCGACCAGAAGCTGGAACCCGCCCAGGCCCTTCACCGCGACGATCCGCCCGGCGCGCAGCGCGGCCACCGCGCCCGCCAGCGCCGCCTCCCGCGTCGCCAGCACGCTGCCGTCCGCGTCCCAAAGCGCGAGCTGCGGGCCGCAGGCCGGGCAACAGATCGATTCGGCATGAAACCGGCGGGATCCCGGATCGGCATACTCTGCCGCGCAGGCCGGACACAGCGGAAACCGGCTGAGCGTGGTGCGGGCGCGGTCGTAGGGCAGCGCCGCGATCACGCTGTAGCGCGGGCCGCAGGCGACGCAGGTGGTGAACGGATAGCGGTAGCGGCGGTCGGCGGGGTCGCGGAGCTCGTCGCGGCAGGCTGCGCAGGTGGCGAGATCGGCCATGACGACGGCGGAACAGGGACTGTCCGTGGGGCTCGGCGCCACCGTGAAGCCCTGCGTGAAGCGCGCTTGGAGCGGGACCACTTGGCGGTCGGTCACCACGGCGTTTGCCGGCGCTTCCGCCGCCAGGCGGTCGAGAAAATGCGTCAGCGCCGGCGCTGCACCCTCCGCCTCAATCAGCACGCCGGCACCGCTGTTGCAGACGGAGCCGGAGAGCCCGGCCTCCCGCGCCAGCCGATAGACGAAGGGGCGGAAGCCGACGCCCTGCACCGCGCCGGTGATCGCGATCCGCAGCCGGTGCGGCGCGGCGGCGTCCATTCCCCCTCTCAGACCTCCAGGTCCAGGGTTTCCAGCCGCAGGTGCTGCGCGTCCGGATCGGCGGGGTCGGCGGACTCGGTGATCGTCAGGCTCGCCCCTTCGGCAGTGCTGCCACGGGATTCGATCTCGAAATGCTCGCGGAAATGCGCCGCCGACAGATGGCTGAGCGCGCCCAGCCACACCCGCACGCCGGACACCCGCGCCGCGCCGTTCGCCGCCGCGGCCTGATCGATCCGCCGGATCAGGTCGCGCACCAGACCGGTTTCATGCATCGCCCTGTCCCTCCGCCAGTTCCGCCGCGATCCGCCCCGCCGCCGGCACCACCGCCGCCGCCACCGCCGGGGAGAGCGCGGCGCCGGGGTCGAAGCACGCCGCCTCGATGGCGTAGATCCTCATCCGCCGCGGCAGAAGCCCGAGCGTACGCGCCAGTTCCACCGCCTCGGCCAGGCCGAAGGCGTGGGTCGAGCCCAGCGCGAGGTCGCGCGGCAGCGGACCGGCCAGCGGATCGAGCCGGTGGATGCGTCCCGGCAGCGCGATCGGCGCCGCGGCATCGACCAGCACCACGCGCCCCACCCCCGCCCAACGGTCGAGCAGCGCCAGCGTGTCGCCCCCTGCCTCCTCCACCACCACATCCGGCAGGCCGAGCGTGGCGACCCGGCGCGCGACGTGCAGCCCCACCGCGTCGTCGCTGCGCTCGGGATTGCCGAGACCGATCACCAGCGCCCGCGCGCTCATCGCCGCCGCACCTCCAGGCGCAGGAAATGGGTGGAGCAGGAGATGCACGGATCGTAGTTGCGGATCGCCTGTTCGCAATGATCGCGCAGTTCGTCTTCCGGGAGCTGAAGGTCGCGGGTGGCGATGATCCTCAGGTCGTCCTCGATCGTCGATTGGTTCTGCGAGGTGGGCGGCACGATCCGGGCCTCCAGGATGCTGCCCTCCGCGTCCAGCCGGTAGCGGTGGAACAGGATGCCGCGCGGCGCCTCGGTGCAGGCCGTGCCCACGCCGGCGCGCGGCACCACCGGCACGGCGGGGGCAGGCGG
>JAJXXT010000089.1:0-521 GCA_021780935.1 Pseudomonadota bacterium | reverse complement strand
GCGGCGTGTAGGCGGCGATCAGGCGCAGCGCCTCCTCGCAAGCATAGACTACCTCGATGGCGCGCACGACGATGCTGCGGAACGGATTGGTGCAGCCGGGCGCCAGGCCGAGTTCCGCCGCCAGCGCCTGCACCGACGGGCCCAGCCGGTCGTGGTTCAGGTTGAACCGCGCCAGCGGCCCGACCAGGTAGCTGCCGCGCGCGCGCAGCCCCGATTGCAAGGCGGTCGAGTGCGCCACATGACGTTCCGCGAACGCCGCCTCGTAGTCGGCCACCGCGATATCGAGGCCGCGGTTCGAGACGATGCGCCCGGCGTTCAGCGGATATTCGTCCGGGTGGCGCAGGGCGACGAACTCGTAGTCGCGCGCGAATTCGGGGAACGGGAATCCGGCCACCCAGCGGGCGAGCGCGATCGCCTGCGCATGCGCCGCTTCCAAGGTCGCTGCCAGCGGCGCCAGCTCGGCCCGGGTCGGCACCCGGTAGAATCCGCCCACGCGCACGTTCACCGGATGGATCTCGCGC
>JAJXXT010000149.1 GCA_021780935.1 Pseudomonadota bacterium | reverse complement strand
GATGGGCCTCGGGGCGCTTGCCACCGTTGCCGCCCAGCGCCTGGACAATCTTGCCATCGCCGTGCTCGACAATGGCCGCTTCGGCGAGACCGGCGGGCAACTGAGCCATACCGCCCTCGGCGCCGACCTCGCCGCCATCGCCCGCGGCTGCGGCTGGGAGCGGACCGCCATCGCCGATGACGCTGCCGGGCTGGCCGCGCTGGCGCCCCGGCTGCGGCGCGAGCCGGTCTTTGCCGTCATCCGCATCGCACCCGCCGAGCCGCCACGCTTTTTGCCGCCGCGTGACGGCGCCCAACTCTGCCACCGGTTCCGTGCCGCCCTCGGGGCCGGCTGAGGCGTCTGGCCCCAGCCAAGGCTGCAGGCCCATGAAAACGCGGGGACCGAGGGGCGGATCGGATCCCTCGCGGAATTGATGTGCTTTCGCCGGGGTCTCGGCTTGGCCCGGCCAGTGCGGTTCGTTTATGCTGCGTCCCTTGATCCAGGGCGGCCACGGACGATTTGCAGGATAGCCCGGGGTCGGGGAGAGGATGTAAGGAGCATGCGTTTGGGCGTTCGATGGCTGGCGGCAGCCGCCGCGGTGGCGGGGCTGTGCGCCGCGGCTGGCTTGGCGTCGGGCGTGACGCTGGTGTCGCGTCTGCACGCGCAGGCGCCAGCGACCGTGCCGCTTCCGATCCCTGTGGGCGTCGCCAAGGTAACCCAGCGCGACGTCCCCGTCCATTTGGTCGGCATCGGCAACGTCCAGGCGCTCTACTCGGTGCTCGTGCGGGCCCGCGTCGATGGCTATCTCGACCGGACCTTCTTCGCCGAGGGCCAGGAGGTCCACAAGGGCGACCTGCTCGCGATCATCGACCCGCGTCCCTATCAGGCATCGCTCGACCAGGCGATCGCGCAGAAGGCGAAGGACGATGCCGGGCTGGTCGCCGCCAGGCTCGATCTCGTCCGCTACCAGCATCTCGCGCGCACCGACTTCGCTCCGCGTCAGCAGGTCGACGACCAGCAGGGCGCGGTGGATCAGCTCATCGCCGCGATCAAGGGGGACCAGGCGAACATCGAGGCTGCGGCGCTCAATCTCTCCTACACGCGGCTGGTCTCGCCGATCGATGGCAAGATCGGTCTGCGCATGGTGGATCCCGGCAACCTGATCCACGCAACGGACTCGGCCGGCATCATCACCATCACGCAGATCCGCCCCATCACCGCGGTTTTCACCCTGCCGGAGGAAGCGCTGCCGCAGGTGACGGCGGCGATGCGAGCCGGCGTGGTGCCGGTGCTGGCCTATCTCTCGGACCATCGCACCCGGCTGGCCGAGGGGCGGCTGCTGACGCCCAATAACAGCGTCGACGCCACCACCGGCACGATCCAGCTCAAGGCGATCTTCGACAATGTCGACAACGCCCTCTGGCCGGGCGCCTTCGTCGAGGCGCGGGTCGAGGTGCGGCGTCTCGCCGGCGCGCTCACAGTTCCGGAGGCCGCAGTGCAACGTGGTCAGTCTGGCCTCTTCGTGTTCGTCGTCCAGCCGGACGAGCGAGTGGCGTTGCGGCCGGTCAAGGAGGCGCTGGAGCAGGACGGGACCGCCGTGATCACCGAGGGGCTGCAGGCTGGCGAGACCGTCGTCACCAGCGGCCAGTCCCGGCTGCAGAACGGCACCCGCGTCGCGACCCACGCGGATGCCGTGGCCGATCACACCGGCTCGGGCGGCTGAAACCCACCGTGAGCATCTCCACCCCCTTCATCAAGCGCCCGATCGGAACCTCGCTGCTGATGGCGGCGATCCTGCTCGTTGGCATCGCCGCCTATCCGTTTCTTCCCGTTTCGCCGCTGCCCGAGGTCGAGTTCCCGACCATCGTCGTCAGTGCGCAGTTCCCCGGCGCCAGTCCGGCCACCATGGCCTCCTCGGTCTCGACCCCGCTCGAGGAACAGTTCACCCAGGTTCCCGGCGTCTCGCAGCTGACCTCGATCAGCGTGCTCGGCCAGAGCCTCATCACCATCCAGTTCGATCTCAACCGAAACATCGACGCCGCCGCCGGCGACGTGCTGGCGGCGATCAACGCCGCGGGCGGACAGCTGCCGAAGAATCTGCCGTCGCCGCCGACCTACCAGAAGGTCAATCCGTCGGACACGCCGATCCTGCTGCTCGCGGTGCAGTCCGAGACGCTGCCGCTGACCGTCGTGGATGACTATACCGAGAACGTCATCGCCCAGCAGATCTCGCAGATCACCGGCGTCGGGCAGGTCTTCATCGCCGGCAAGCAGAAGCCGGCGGTGCGCATCGAGGCCGATCCCGACAAGCTCACCGCCCGCGGCCTGACGCTCGAGGACATGCGCCAGGCGATGATGCTGGCGACCACCAATGCGCCCAAGGGCAGCATCGACGGGCAGCGCCGCGCCTTCGGCGTCTACGACAACGACCAGTTGATGAAGGCGGCGGACTGGAACAAGGTGATCGTCGCTGCGCATGACGGCGCCGTGGTCCGCGTGCGCGATGTCGGGCGTGCCATCGATGGCGCCGAGAACCGTGAGCTGGCAGCCTGGCTGACCGGCCATCGCGGCATCCTGGTCGCCGTGTTCAAGCAGCCGGGCGCCAACGTGATCGATACGGTGGAGCAGATCCTGGCCCGCCTGCCGAGGCTGCAGGCCTCGGTACCGCCGGCCATCCAGCTGACCACCCTGGTCGACCGCACGCAGACGATCCGCGCCTCGATCGAGGATGTCGAATTCTCGATGGCTTTGGCGGTGGCGCTGGTGGTGCTGGTGATCTTCCTCTTCCTGCGCACGCTGTGGGGGACGGTGATCCCCTCGGTCGCGGTGCCGTTGGCCCTTGTCGGCACCTTCGCGGTGATGTACCCGCTCGGCTACAGCCTCGACAATTTCTCGCTCATGGGCCTGACCATCGCGGTCGGCTTCGTCGTCGACGACGCCATCGTCATGCTCGAGAACATCTATCGCTATATCGAGGAGGGCATGAAGCCGATGGAGGCGGCCCTGAAGGGCGCCGGCGAGATCGGCTTCACCATCGTCTCGATCAGCCTGTCGCTGATCGCGGTGTTCATCCCGCTGCTGCTGATGGGTGGCTATGTCGGGCGGCTGTTCCGCGAGTTCGCCATGACCGTCTCGATCGCGGTGATGGTCTCGGCGGTTGTCTCCCTGACGCTGACGCCGATGATGAGCTCGCGCTTCCTGCGCCACGAAACCGGCCAGCACGGGTTCTTCTACAATGTCATGGAGGCGGGGTTCGACGCCATCGTGCGCTTCTATGCCCGCACGCTGGACGTGGCACTGCGCCATCGCTTCATCATGCTGCTCGTGTTCCTGGCCACGATGGCGCTCAGCGTTCACCTCTATATCGCCATTCCGAAGGGCTTCTTTCCGGAGCAGGATATCGGCCTGATCATCGGCGTCTCGGACGGCGCGCAGGACGTCTCGTTCGCGGAGATGTATCGTCGCCAGGAGGCCCTGAACGACGTCATCAGCGCCGACCCCAACGTACAGTCGTATTCGTCCTACATCGGCCCCGGCTTCGGCGGCCAGACGGCGAACAACGGTCGTGTCTACATCAACCTCAAACCCTGGGGTGAGCGCAAGCTGACGGCGCAGCAGGTGATCGAGGAGCTGCGGCCGAAGCTCGCTGCCGTCGAGGGTGTAAGGCTCTATTTGCAGGCGGGGCAGATCATCCGTGTCGGCGGGCGGTTATCGCGCACGATGTATGAATACACGCTCCAGGACGCCGATCTGGACGAGCTCAGCGAGTGGTCACCGAAACTGCTGGCAAAGATGCGCGCCCTGCCGATGCTTCGCGATGTTGCCACCGACCAGCAGATGGGCGGCACCGCCGCGACCATCCATATCGACCGCGACAAGGCGGCAAGCCTCGGCATCCAGCCGCAACTGATCGACGATACGCTCTACGACGCATTCGGCCAGCGGGAGGTGGCGCAGTTCTTCACCCAGGTCAATTCCTACTGGGCGATCCTGGAGGTGCCCCCGGACATGGCGGGCAAGGTGTCGACGCTGGATCTGCTCTATGTCCGCACCCCTTCAGGTAAGCTGGTGCCGCTCTCCACATTCGCCCGCTGGGATACCACGCAGCCGGTGGCGCTCTCGGTCAGCCATCAGAGCATGTTCCCGGCGGTGACGATCTCCTTCAACCTGGCGCCAGGCGCGGCGCTCGGCGATGCCGTGAAGTCGATCCAGCAGGCCGAACTCGAACTCGGCCTGCCGCCGACGGTGCAAGGCTCCTTCCAGGGTACTGCGCAGACTTTCCAGTCCTCGCTGCGGAGCCAGCCGTACCTCATCGCCGCCGCGCTGATCGCCGTCTACATCATTCTCGGCGTGCTCTACGAGAGCTACATCCTGCCGCTGACCATCCTGTCGACGCTGCCATCCGCCGGCGTCGGCGCACTGCTGCTGCTCATGCTGCTGGACTACCCGCTGACCGTCATGGCGCTGATCGGCATCATCCTGCTCATCGGCATCGTCAAGAAGAACGGGATCATGATGGTGGATTTCGCCATCAATGCGGAGCGGCACGAGGGCCAACCGCCACTCGCCGCGATCCGCCAGGCCTGCCTCCTGCGCTTCCGTCCGATCCTGATGACGACGCTGGCCGCGATGCTTGGCGGCCTGCCGCTGATGCTCGCCTCTGGCGCCGGCTCCGAACTCCGCCGCCCGCTCGGCGTCACCATGGTCGGCGGGCTGGTGCTCAGCCAGATGCTGACGCTCTACACCACGCCGGTGGTATATCTCTATCTGGACCGCTTGCAGCATTGGCTGGCACCGAAGCAGAAGAGGCAGGTGCCGCGGCTGGCGAGCAAACTAGGGGCCGCCGGGGATTGAGGCGCGCTTCGCCTCGATCGCATCCCAGATCAAACCGGCCGGGTTGCTGCCGTCGAAGCGCCCGATCTCCTGGATCCCGGTCGGCGAGGTGACGTTGATCTCGGTGAGATAGTCCCCGATCACGTCGATGCCGACGAAGATCAGCCCCTGTTCGCGGAGCGTCGGCCCGATGCGCGCACAGATCTCGCGCTCGCGCAGGCTCAGCTCCGACTTTTCGGGCCGACCGCCGACATGCATGTTCGACCGAGCCTCGCCCGCCGCCGGCACGCGATTGACCGCGCCCACCGGCTGGCCATCGACCAGAACGATGCGCTTGTCGCCGCGCCGCACCGCGGGCTCGTAGCGCTGGAACATCAAAGGCTCACGCGAGCGCGAGAAATGCATCTCCAGGAGCGACGCGAGGTTCTCGTCGTCTTCCCGGATGCGGAACACGCCGGCGCCGCCATTGCCGTAGAGCGGCTTGACGATGATGTCTCGGAACTCATCGCGGAAGGCGCGGATCGCTTCGAGGTCCCAGGTGATGAGCGTTGGCGGCATGAGCTCGGGAAACCGGGTGACCAGGATCTTCTCCGGTGCATTGCGCACCGAGGCCGGGTCGTTCACCACCAGCGTGCGCGGATGGATATGCTCGAGCAGATGGGTCGCGGTGATATACGCCATGTCGAAGGGCGGATCCTGGCGCATCAGCACCACGTCCATCGCGGTCAGATCGGCCCGCTCCTCGACCCCGAAGGTGAAGTGCTGCCCGCGCTTGCGCTGCACCGTGACCGGACGCACCCGTGCGAACAGGCGCCCGTCGCGCAGGGCCATGTGACGCACCTCGTAGTGCCACAGCGCATGGCCGCGCGCCTGGGCCTCCAGCATCAGCGCGAAACTCGAGTCCGCGTCGATGTTGATCGACTCCATCGGATCCATCTGCACCGCGACCTTGAGTTTGCCCATTCCCTCTCCTTGTGTCCTGTCCTGGTCGGTATCGCCGTGGGGTGTCAGTGCAGCCGTGCGCGCAGCGCGCTCATCGCCGCACGCGCCTGCGCTGCCTCCGGGGCGATGCGCAGCATGTCCCCGGCGCAGGCCAGCGCCCCGGCGAGATCATCCTGGCGCAGCCGGCGCAGCAGGATGTTGTTCTGCAATCGCAGCAGGACCGCCCGCGTCGTCATCGGCGCCAGCACCCCGGCCCCGAGGCGGCCGCCGCCCTCCGGTTCGGCCTTGCGACGCAATTCCCGCGCATCGACCGAACTGCCCCCGTTGAATGGGTCCAGGACTGCCAGCCCCCTGGCGCCGTCCAGTCCGACCATGAAATGGCCCGGGAAATCGATGCCGAAACTCGTCCAGCCGGCGGCGCGGGCGGCGTGCAGCCAGAGAATGCCCAGCGTCACCGGCAGTCCGCGACGCCGCTCGATCACTCGCAACAGGTTGGCGTTGGCGAGATCCTCGTAGGTCTCGCTGTCGCCGCGATAGCCGTGCTCGCCAGCAAGCAGTCCGGCGAGCGCCTTCACCGCGGCGGCGGCCGTGCCCACTCCGGCGAGGAGCGCCGCGGCTTCGCGCGCAATCTCGGACAGATGTGCGCGGGCGGTCTCGACATCCACCTCGGGCGCGTCGACACGCCCGAGTTGCAGCGCCGCGTCGGCGATGTCGATCTCGTCATCCTCGAGTTGGCCGATGGCGCTGAGCGCCACACGCGGATCGGTCTCCATGTTCCGAGTGTGGCGCGTCCGGGGGCGCGTCGGCAAGCGTGCCGGGGCCGTGTGTGCCGGGGCCGTGCGCCGGGGGCGTGTGTCGGGGGCGCGCCGCGCGGCTACCGGCCGCGCCGCACGGCGTCGCCGCTCACCGGAGCGGCTTCATTGCCCCAAGCGCTGCGGATATATGTCAGCACCGCTGCCGCGCTGGCGTCGTCCAGCCGCCAGCCGAGCCCCGGCATCGCCGGTCCGGTAGGCGCCGCGTTGGTGGCCGCAGCGCGGCTGCCATGCAGGACCACCGTGATCAGAGTGTCCGGCCGCGCGGATTGGACCACGGCGCTGCCCGCCAGGCGGGGAAACAGCCCGGGCACGCCCTCGCCGCTGGCGCGGTGGCAGGCGGCGCAGGCATCGGCATAGATCGCCGCGCCGAGGTTGTCGTTCGGCGCCGCTGACGGGCCCCGACCCGGCGGTGACAGGGGCGCGTCCTGCTTCAGATAGAGCGCGATCGCGCGGAGGTCCGCGGCCGTCATCCGCGCGGTCGAGTTCTCCACCACCTCGGCCATGGGCCCCGCCGCCAGCGCGCGCCCATTGCTGCCGGTGGCGAGGTAGCGCTCGATGTCGTCGAGGCTCCAGCCGCCGAGGCCGGCGCGCGGATCGCCGCCGAGATCGGGGGCGAACCAGCCGCGCACACGCCCGCCGTCCAGGGCCCCGGGCGCGCGGTTGGCGCCGAGCGCGCCCTTCGCGCCATGGCAGGCGCCACAATGGCCAAGCCCTGCGACGAGATAGGCGCCACGGTTCCACTCCGCCGAGCGGCTGGGGTCGGGCATGAAGGGGGTCGGGCGGAAATAGAGCGCGTCCCAGAAGACCATCAGCGGGCGAAGATTGAACGGAAAGCCGAACTCCGTCCCGCGCGCAGGGTTGGCGACCGGGGCCAGCGTCGCCAGAAAGGCGCGGATGGCGAGCAAATCCTCATCGCGCACGGTGCTGAAATAAACATACGGGCAGGCGGGGTAGAGGCGCGCCCCGTCGGGGCGGACGCCGCGCTTCATGGCACCGAGGAAATCGGCATCGGACCAGGTGCCGAGCCCGCTGGCGCGGTCGGGCGTCAGGTTGGGCGCGATGATCGGTCCAAAGGGCGTCTCGATCGCCCTGCCGCCGGCGAACGGGGTCCCGCCCGGAACGGTGTGGCAGGCGACACAATCGCCGACGGCGGCCAGATACCGCCCGCGCTCGGCCGGGCTCTCGGCGTGGGCGGCAGCGACGAGCGAGGCGAACAGCCCGACCACCGCCAGCGTCCTCATCGCGACACCAGCGGACCTGGCGAGGGGAGATAGCGGGTCAGGATCGCATTCACCGCCCGCAGCGCGAGCGCGCCGACGGTGCCGGTCGGATTGTAGCTGGGATTCTGCGGAAATGACGATGCGCCGACGACGAACAGGTTCGCCACGTCCCAGCTCTGGAGCCAGGGATTGACCACGCTCGTCGCGGGGTCCGGCCCCATGACGGCGCCGCCGACATTGTGCGTGCTCTGGTACGGCACGATGCTGTAGGGCCCGCGCCGCTGGTTCACCACCATCGCCGCCGGTTCCATGGCGCGGCCGATCCCGGCCAGGCGGTCGGTCGCATGCTGGATCATGCGCAGATCATTGGCGTGGAAGTCGAAGGTCATGCGCAGCAGGCGGCGCCCGTGCCGGTCCCGGTAGGTCGGATCAAGATCGAGCCAGGCGCCGCGATGGCTGACCGAACTGCCCGACGCGCCGAGGCTCGCGTTGCGCAGATAGTCGCGCGCCACCGCGTGTTTCCAAGCCCCACCCCAGCGCGGCGTGCCGGGGCGCGTCGGGCGCGACAGGATCGGCCGTCCGCCGGACTGCATCGCCGCCAGATGGGCCCCGCCGATGAATCCCAGCCGCGCATGGTCGCGTCCGTCGGCGTTCAGATCGTCCACCACCATCCCCAGCGCACCGGCGCCGATGAAGGGGTTGAAGCGGGTGTCGTCGAAGAAAAGCTGCACCGAGGCGGTCGTTTGATAGGCGTAGTTGCGTCCCACCACGCCGCTGCCATCGCGCGGATCATAGGGTTGCCCGATGCCGGAGAGCAGCAGAAGGCGCACATTCTCGAACGTGTAGGCAGCGAGAATGACCAGCTCCGCCCGCTGGTATCGCTCGACCCCATCGGCGTCGACATAGCGGACCCCGCGTGCATGCCGGCCATCGGGCGCGCGCGCGATCTCGAGCACCTCGGCTCCGGTGCGCAGCGCGAAATTGGGGCGCAGGCGCAGCACCGGCATCAGCGCCGTTTGCGGGCTGGCCTTGGAGTAGTTGCCGCAGCCGAAACGCTCGCAGAAGCCGCAATAGCTGCACGGCCCGATCACCACGCCGAGCGGATTGGTGTAGGGCTCGGACAGATTGGCCGAAGGCTGCGGGAATGGATGGTAGCCCAGCGCCCGCGCTGCGTCGGCGAAGCGGGTCGGCGCCAGGGTCATGCGCATCGGCGGCGTCGGGTAGTCGCGCTGGCGCGGCCCCTCGAAGGGGTTGCCGCCCTGCTGGAGACGCCCGCGCAGGTTCCCCGCCCGGCCGGAGATGCCGGCGAGATATTCGAATCGGTCGTAGAAGGGCTCGAGTTCGGCGTAGGTGACACCCCAGTCCTGGATGGTGACGTCGCCCGGGATCACGCCGTGGCCGTGCGCGTCGAGGAGATGGCTCCGCAGCACGAAGTCGCTGGGGCGGAACCGCCAAGTCTGGCCGTTCCAATGCACCCCTCCGCCGCCGGCGCCGGAAGCCGGCAGGAACGAGCCCCATTGGCGCACCGGGAGTGCTGTCTGGCCGGCGCGGTTGCGGAACGTGATGGTGTTCTGCGCTGTGGGCACGACAAGATCGTGGCGGACGGCATAGCGCAGCTCATCCGGTGCGAAGCCAGGGGGGAAGTCGCTGGCCGTGTCGCGATACGGACCACGCTCGAGGACGACGACGCCGAGCCCGGCGGCGCTCAGGGCCTCGGCGATCAGCGCCCCCGACCAGCCGAAGCCGATGATGACGGCATCGGCCGCGGGTAAGGGCTCAGCCGGCATCGTGCCACCCCGGGCGGCCGCCGATGCCCACCGGCGGGAGCGCGTAGGCGACACCATGACGCTCGACCCAGTCGCGGTAATCATAGCGCGCCCCGGGGAACCCGATCAGGCGCCAGCCCGCCATCTGGCGGTTGCCGCCATAAATCGGGTCGGCGAAGAACCCCTCCATGGTCATCTGCAACACCAGGTCGAACCAGGCGCGCGCATTGACGCCCGCGAGGGCGAGCGTGCCATCCTCGATCTCGGACAGCAGCCGGTCCTGCACCGTCGGCGGCAGGGCGGCGAATGCGCGGCCGACAAAGGCGGCGCGGCAGTAGGTTTCGAGCGCGGCGAGCCCGGCGCGCAGGCGGACGGCGGGGGTCAGCGGGGACTGCGGCCCCTGTTCGGGTGTTCCGTCCAGGAAGGGGGGCAGCAGGTAGAGGGACTCGCTGCGTCCGAACGGGCCCGCCAGCTGGCGGTCGATGAACAGGGCGCAGCCCGCCTCGCGGCCGCCAGGTCCGAGCTCATCGGGTGGGATCAGCCGATCGACCACCGCCTCCAGGGCCGCCGCCTCGGCCAGGGTCAGAAACTGGTATGGTCCCGGCAGGACCGCTTGGGGCGGGGTGCTTCCGGCCTGAGGCACGGGCGGATTCGGTCCGGAACAGGCGGCCAGCGCCAGCAGGGCCGTCGAGGTCAGCCACGCGCGCCGCCCACGCATGCAGATCTAGCCCGGGTCCGTCGCGAGCTGCTCTCGCGCCTTGGCGATGAGATCGCGCTGCGCCTCGGTGAGCTTAGGGTAGTCCAGATTGAGCCCTTCCAGCGACTCGATCATGGCCGCGACGACGAGCAGATGGGCGAACCATTTATGGTCTGCCGGCACGATGAACCACGGCGCGTGCGGCGCCGCGGTCGCGGCGATGGCTTCCTCATAGGCCGCCATGTAGCCGTCCCAGTGGCGGCGCTCGGCCAGGTCGGTGGGACGATATTTCCAGGTTTTGTGCGGGTCCTCGAGCCGCGCGAGCAGTCGGCGCTTTTGTTCGGAGCGGGAGATGTGCAGGAAGAACTTCAGCACCACCGTGCCCTGGCGAGCGAGATGGGTCTCGAAGGCGGCGATGTCCTCGAACCGGTGCTGCCAGAACCGCTCGCCGTGCGCTGCCTGCGGCAGCCTCTGCGCGGCGAGCAAGTCCGGATGCATCCGCACCACGAGCACCTCTTCGTAGTGGCTTCGGTTGAAGATGCCGATCTGGCCGCGCGGCGGCAGCTTGCGCATGACCCGCCACAGGAATCCGTGGCTCAGCTCCTCCTGGCCCGGCTCCTTGAACGAACTCACCTGCACGCCCTGCGGGTTCACGCCAGACATCACGTGTTTGATGGTGCCGTCCTTGCCGCCGGCATCCATGGCCTGGAGGACGCACAGCAGCGACCACCTGTCCTGGGCGTAGAGCAGCGCTTGCAGCTCCGCGAGGCGTTTCACGTCGCGGGCAAGGATCGTCTCGGCCTCGTCCTTGGCCAGATCGAGCCCCGCGGTATCGGCCGGGTCGATATCGGCGAGGCGGAGCTTCCGGCCGTCGGTGACCCGGAAGCGGTCGAGGATCTTCTGCAGATGCGCGACCGAGGTGCCCAAGGCTACACCGCCCGCTTGACCGCCAGCGGTCCCGGAGCCTGGCAGGTCGGCATGATCTCCATGCGGTTGACGTTGAAATGCGCCGGCAGCCCGACCACCCAGGCCGTGGCCTCGGCGATATCCTCAGCGCTCAGCGGCTGGGTTCCGGCGTAGACCGAGGCCGCCTTGTCGGTATCGCCGCGGAACCGGACGCTGCTGAACTCGGTGCCGCCGCACAGGCCGGGCTCAAGGTCCGTCACCCGCACCGCGCTGCCGACCAGATCGGCGCGCAGATTGAGGCTGAACTGCTTCACGAATGCCTTGCTCGCCCCGTACACGTGGCCGCCCGGATAGGGATACGTGCCCGCGATCGAGCCGAGATTGACGATATGGCCGCGGTTGCGCTCGACCATTCCGGGCAGGAGGGCGCGGGTCATGTGGATCAGCCCGGTGACGTTGGTCGCCACCATCTGGTCCCAGTCGGCCAGGCTCGCGCGGTGCGCCGGTTCGAGCCCGAGGGCCAGCCCGGCATTATTGACGAGCACGTCGACCGCGCTCCAGTCCGCGGGCAGGGATCGCGGCAGCGCATCGACCGCCGCGGTGTCGGTGACGTCCATCGCGAACGCGAGCAGCGAGGGCCCGAGTTCCGCGGCCAGTGCGTCCAGCCGGTCGCGTCGGCGCCCTGCCGCGATGACGCGGTGACCATCGCGCACGAAGCGCGTCGCGATGGCCCGGCCGAAGCCGGCGGTGGCGCCGGTGACGAAGATGGTGAGGCGCATGGCGTTGGCTCTCCCTGGTCTGGATCAGAATGGCGCGCCTCAGGCGGCCAGCGCACCCCGCACCGCGTCGAGCGCCGCGTCCGCGGCCGCCGCGTCGGGCCCGCCGGCCT
>JAJXXT010000135.1 GCA_021780935.1 Pseudomonadota bacterium | reverse complement strand
GACCGAGCCGTTTCGGCTCGGGCGATCCGGAGATATTTGTTTCTGAAATCGTATCGTTCTAGAGCACGTGATTGAGACCTGCGGCGATTCCACCTGCGGTCATTGCGCTCGAAGGGATCTTTCATGACGGGACCGCGGTCGAAACTCTCCGAAATCTGGTTGCGGTCGGGCGGCGCCGCCGGATCGCTGTCGAATCGTCGCGACGCTCATCCCGCACCCGCCGCTCCGGCGGAGCAGCGCGCCGAACCCGCGCCTGCCTCGGTGGGGAAAAGGGTCGAGGGCGGCCAGGCGCAAGGCGGCGCGCGCTCCACGCCGCCTCACGCAGCCGCGATGGATCCCGCTCTTCCGGCCGACGGAGCGATCACCGGGAAACGGCGCGGCCGCGGCCGCCGGGCCTGCTCAGGCGCCGATCCGACCGCCGAGCTCGTCTTCGATATGGACCCGGATGATGTCCTCGAAGGAGGTCTCCGCGCGGAACCCCAGCTCCAGCGCTCGGCGAGGATCGAAGCGGCGCGGCCAGCCGGCGACGATCGCCGCGATCGTCGGGTCTGGCTGCCGGCGGATCAGGCGGACCGCGCCGTCGCCGGCAACTTTGCGCAAGGCCGCGATCTGTTCGCCGACGGTCGCGGCGAGCCCGGGCATGGTGAGGTTGCGGCGGGCCCCGAGGGGGGCGAGGTCGAGAGACGCCGCATGAACGAGGAAGCCCACCGCCGCACGCGGGCTGGCATGCCAGTGCATCACGTCCTCGCCGACCGGCAGCACCGCCTCCTGGCCCGCCAGCGGCTCGCGCAGGATACCGGAAAAGAACCCGGAGGCCGCCTTGTTGGGCTTGCCCGGGCGGATGCAGATGGTCGGCAGCCTGATGCCGATGCCGTCGAATATGCCGCGCCGCGAATAATCCGCCAGCAGCAATTCGCCGATCGCCTTCTGCGTGCCATAGCTCGTCAGCGGCGTGGTGAAGAACTCGTCGCCGATCGCCTCAGGGAACGGCGCCCCGAAGACCGCGATCGACGAGGTGAAAACGATTTTGGGGCTATACGGTTCGGTCAGACCGCGTGCGCGAACGGCTTCGAACAGCAGCCGCGTGCCGTCGAGATTGACGCGGTAGCCCTTGTCGAAGTCGGCTTCCGCTTCGCCCGAAACGACCGCGGCGAGATGGAAGATCAGGTCCGGCCGCGCCTGGACCGCGCGGGCGGCCTCGCCCGGAGCCGAGAGATCCGCCGCCCACGCGGTAATGCGCCCGCTGAAGCCTGGCGGCGGCTCCGGCGCCACGACATCGACCAACGAGAGGGCATCGATCGCGCGCCCTGCCACGCCGCCATCCGCGACCAGCCGCGCCAACAGCTTGCGACCAATCATGCCAGCCGCGCCGGTAATCAGCACATGCACGGGAGTCCCTCCTGCCAAAGCGAATTCGGCCCGGAAGATACCAGGATGGCCGCGCGCCGCTACCCCCGGCGCACGGCGTCGGCGCCGACGCTACCGCACGCCGCCCGGCCAGAACACCACGCGGATCGTCTGCGCGATGATCAGAAGATCAAACAAGATACTGAAATTCTTGACGTAATAGAGGTCGTAGCTGAGCTTGGAGCGGGCATCGTCGATCGAGGCGCCATAGGGGTAGTTGATCTGTGCCCAGCCGGTCAGCCCGGCCTTGACCACGTGGCGCTCCTGATAGAGCGGAATCTGCCGCGCCAGCATGGCGACGAATCCGGGCCGCTCCGGGCGTGGGCCGACGAGCGACATGTCGCCACGCAGCACGTTGAACAGTTGCGGCATCTCGTCGATGCGCGTGCGCCGCAGCAGGGCGCCGACGCGGGTGATCCTGGTATCCTTGTCAGCCGCCCACACCGCACCGTCGCGCTCGGCGTCGACGCCCATGGTGCGCAGCTTGGTGATGCGGAACACCCGCCCGCCCCGCGTCACGCGTTCCTGGCGATAGAACACCGGCCCGCCGTCATCGACCTTGATCGCGACCGCGGCGGCCAACAGGAAGGGCATGAACAGCAGCAGGAGCACGAAGCTCACGGTGAGGTCCAGGCTGCGCTTCAGGATACGGTCGACCAGGCCGAAATAGAATCCATCCGAGAACAGCAGCCAGCCGAGTTCCATCCGCTTGAGATCGACGCGGTGGATCTCCTTCTCGACGAAGCCGAGATACTGCTTCACCGGAAAGCCGGCGATCTTGCATTGCAGCAGGGATTCCAGATCCATCCCGCGCCGCTCGTCCGGAGCGATCACGATCTGCTCAGCCCCGAAGCGCCGCGCGGTGGGAAGAACGGCGTGCTGATCCGCCGACACGATCGGCCCGGCCGAGCCGTTTGCGAGCCGCGGGTCGATCTCGCCAAGAGCGGGATCATGCATGAAGGCGATCTGATAATGAAGGTTGCGGCCCTCCTTGCCCAGCATCCACACCAGATCCCAGGCGCGTTTGCCGGCGCCCACGATGAGGAGGCGGCGGCGGAACAGGCCGCGGCGGCGCAGCCCGTAGAAGGCCGCGCGAGACGCCGCGGCGCTGGCGGTGCAGCAGCCGAGCGTGGCGGCGAACAGCCAACCTTGGTCACGGATCGGCGCCCCGATGAAGGCCAGGCTCGCCACGGCTCCGGCGCCGCCGAAGCCGATGGCGAGCGGCAGGCGGCCGAGCGCCTTGCGCGTCTCCAGGATCATGTCGCGCCGATAGAGCCCGAGCACGTAAAGCCCCGCGAGGCCTGCCCCCGGATAGATCAGCCGTTCGAGCGCAGCGGTGAACGTGGACGCCGGCAGCACCCCGAGGATCGCGAGCAGAACCGGCCAGGTCAGCCCGATCGCGGCACAATCGAGCAGGAAGAGGGCAAGGCTCGGTGAGGGACCGGCAAAGCGCGCCGGGGCGCCAGGCGCGTCCCGGCCTGGGGCAGCCCCGCCGCGCAGGTTCGAAGCGCCATCCAATCGGGCGAAGTCCGCCGTGGTTCCGCCCATGTCGAGCCTGTCCTCACTCACTGGGTCAACATTTCACCGTGGCGTATCATGCCGCTTGAATCCTAACGAAATGGTCGCAGCAGCGACCCCCTTGCCCCCGCACGCTGCCCCCGCGTAGCCTCGGACTCGTTCTCGGGGCGACAAAGGCCGCGCCGGGAAAAGGGGCCGGCGCGGCTGCCAGGAAGGGCGCGACGACCCGGACTGCCGTGACCGCCAAGAAACCAAAATGGGAAACGTCATATGCGAGACATCGACAAACGCCTCAGCGTCGGACGCCGCGGCTTTCTGCGAGGCAGCGCCACGGCGCTTCCCGCCGCCGCCCTCGCTGCCACCGGCATGGGGATTTCAGCCACCGCCGCCTGGGCACAGAGCGCCCGCTCGCTCCAGCCACAGACGATGGCCACGCTCGTGCGCGTGGCGCGCGACATCTACCCGCACGACCGCGTGCCGGACGCGTTCTATATCAAGGCCGTGCTGCCCTTCGATGCGGCGGCGGAAAATGATGGCGTGCTGCGCGACATGATGGAATCCGGCGTGCGTCTGCTCGACCAGGCGGCTCGCGCCCAGTTCAACACCTCCTATCTCGGTGTCGGCCTGGAGGCCGATCGCGTGACTTTGCTCAGGGCGATCGACACCAGTCCCTTCTTCGCCAAGCTCCACGGCGACCTCATCGCCACCTTCTACAACCAGCACGAGCTCTGGCCGCTGTTCGGCTATGAGGGGTCGTCGGCCGAATATGGCGGCTACCTCCATCGCGGCTTCGACGATCTCGACTGGCTGCCGGCATAAGGGGGGAGGAACGCCATGACCAAATTCGATCAGAACGACGACAGCGTCGTCGTCATCGTCGGCTCGGGCGCCGGAGGCGGCACCCTGGGCAACGAACTGGCCCAGAAGGGCATCAACGTGGTGATCCTCGAGGCCGGCCCACGGCTCGGCATCGGCGACTTCATCAACGACGAATGGGCGAGCTTCACCCAGCTGGCCTGGACGGATATGCGCACGACCTCGGGCAGCTGGCGTGTGGCGCATGATTTCCCCAATCTCCCGGCCTGGATCGTCAAGGCGGTCGGCGGCACGACGATCCATTGGGCCGGCGCCTCTCTGCGCTTCCAGGCGCATGAATTCAAGGCCTTGACGACCTATGGGCGCCTCGCCGGCACCAACCTGCTGGACTGGCCGCTGACGCTGGAGGAAATGGAGCCGTACTACGCCAAGGCGGAGTACAAAATGGGCACCACGGGTACCAACGATATCCCCAGGCTACCAGGCAACAACAATTTCAAGGTCTTCGCCGCCGGCGCCCGCAAGCTTGGCTACAAGAGTGTCGACACCGGCAACATGTCCATCAACAGCCGCGAGCGCGACGATCGCAGTTCCTGCCAGCAGACCGGATTCTGCTTCCAGGGCTGCAAGTTCGGCGCCAAATGGTCCACCCTCTACACTGAGATCCCGAAGGGCGAGGCGACCGGCCATCTGGAGGTGCGGCCCGGCAGCATGGCGCTGCGGATCGAACATGACGCGTCCGGCAAGGTGACCGGCGTGGTCTATGCCGACGGCGCCGGCAACCAGCAGCGGCAGAAGGCGCGCCTCGTCGCGGTGGCGTGCAACTCGCTCGAAAGCCCGCGTCTGCTGCTCAATAGCGCGTCCTCGATGTTCCCGGACGGGCTGGCCAACAGTTCGGGCCAGGTCGGGCGCAACTACATGCGCCACACCACCGCCAGCGTCTATGCCGCCTTTCCGCGCCCGGTGCACATGTATCGCGGCACCACCATGGCCGGCATCATCCGCGACGAGGAGGGCAACGATCCAAGGCGCGGCTTCGTCGGCGGCTATCATCTGGAGACGCTCTCGCTCGGCCTGCCCTTCATGGCCGCCTTCCTCAATCCCGGCGACTGGGGCCGCAGCTTCACCAGCGGCATCGACGATTATTCGAACATGGCCGGGATGTGGATCATCGGCGAGGACATGCCGCAGGAGACCAATCGCGTCAGCCTCGATCCGGTGGCCAGGGACAAGTTCGGCCTACCGGTCGCGCGGGTGCATTTCGACGACCATGCGAACGACATCGCGATGCGCGAGCATGGATTCCGCCAAGGCAGCATGGTCTATGAGGCCGTCGGCGCGACGCGCGTGTTCCGCACGCCGGCCTATCCGTCGACGCATAATCTCGGCACCAACCGCATGAGCGAACGGGCACGCGACGGCGTGGTCAATCGCTATGGCCAGAGCCACGATATCAAGAACCTCTTCGTCTCCGACGGCAGCCAGTTCACCACTGGCGCCGGCTGCAACCCGACGCTGACGATCGTCACGCTCGCGATCCGCCAAGCCGACTATATTGCCGACCAGATGGGCAAGAATGTGATCTGAACGGCATCCGGGCGGCTGCCGGCTTACGCCGGCAGCCGCCCGGGCTCAGCTCAGCAGGGGGCTCAGCTCACCGCGGTGCTCGGCAGATGCGTGACGCCGGTGAGGAGGATGTGCGTCGCGTCGGGCAGGGTCAGCAGCATCGAGCCGCCGGTCGAGACCCCGTTGGCGACAACCTGTGCCGCCGTGCCCGGTGCATAGCCCTGCAGGTCGATCCGATCGACCCCCGGCACGAAGCCGTTGATCACCGCGCTGCCGCCCGCCTGGCCATTGACGAACTGGAACACATCGGCGCCGCTGCCCGCATCGATCAAGGCCGAGCCGGCGCCCGCCACATAGAACACGTTCGCCGCGCCGGCGCTGACCGTGTCGTTGCCACCACCGCCGAAGATGACATCGGAGGTTCCCGCCGCGCCCGCCGCAACCGTGTTGTTGCCGGCGCCCATGACGATGATGTCCTGTCCGGTGCCGCCATAGAAGACGTTGCCGCCGTGCGAGAGGCTGCCGACGAGGGTCTCGTTACCGCTGGCCGCGACCAGAACGTCGTGCCCGCCGGCTCCGGCATACAGCCGGTCCCCGTTTCCGCCGCCAACGAGCGTATCGCGTCCGGCCCCGCCGACCATCAGATTGTTCCCGGCGCTGCCGCCGAAATAGATGCCGCCGCCGCTGCCGCCGAACACGGTCAGGCTGCCGGCGCCGCCATAGGCGGTGATGAAGCCGCTGCCGCCGACGATCTCGCTGGCGCTGGCACCAGCCACCGGGTTGGCATCAATGAAGGTGAGCTGTCCGGAGCCACCGAAGACCAGCGCGCCCGACCCGCCGACGCTGATCGTGTCATCGCCGCCACCGGCGATGATGGTGTCGTGGCCGTAGGAGCTGACCAGGTTGTTGCCGCCCTGCAGCACGATCTCGTTGCTGCTGGCCGGGCCGGTGGAGATGACGTCGTCGCCCGATCCGGTGAAGACGGTGTTGTCGCCCCCGGCGAGATTGATCACCCAGTGGCGAACGCCGGCCTGGCCGAAAATCCACTCGTTCACCCCGCTATCGGCGACGACCTCGCCGCTGGCCGCCTGGTCGAACAGCGTCATCCCGGCGCCGCCGGCGACGATGTACTGGTAGAGCGCCCCATCATCATCGATGCTCATCGGCGCGGCCCCGATATCGACCACGCCCACCACGTCGCCTCCGTCCAGCAACAGCGGCGCCGAGCCGCTGCCGGCCGGCAGGTCGGCGAAGACGACCACCGGCGCAGTCAGCGTCGCGGCGACGAAGCCATCCTCGGTCTGCACCTCGAGCGGGGTCCAGGCCAGCCCGTCCGGCTGGTTATCGAACACGGTCTGGATGTCCGGCGGCAGATAGGCTGCGAGGTTGGCGGGAATGACGGGCGTGGTTGGCGGCGGCAGCACCGGGATAATTACTGGCGGAATCACACCTGGCCCGCCGTTGCCGTCCGAGTTGTCCTGGCCGTCATCGGCCGAGCGAACCTTCTTCGCGAGCCCAGGGGGAATTCCGTTATCCGGCATTGCCGCCTCCTCAATCGTTGCACGAAGCTCTACACATCATATCGGCGGCCGGCACACCATTAAAGCCTTGTTAACGCCCCGGTGAGGAACGCAGCGGCCAAGTCTCGACCGGGATGCGCGGCAGTTCGAACCGGTCCCGCGTGCGCGCATACCAGCCGCGCCCATGCATGCGGCCGATGAGGTCGAGCCTGGGCGTGTCGATGTAGCACTTCTGGGCATCCAGCACGGCGTCATCGCGCACGTGCATGAGCAGGATGCGCCCCAGCACCACCGCGCGCTCGTTGCCGAGATCGATGGTCATCAGCCGCTCGCACTCCATCGCGACCGGGCTCTCGGCGATGCGCGGCGGCTTCACCTTCACCGAGGGAACGGGCGTCAGCCCGGCCTCCGCCAACTCGTTCACCTCCGGGCCGAACTCGATGGCGGTCACATTCATCGCCTCGGCATTCGCGGCGGCGACGAGGTTGACGACGAACTCGCCGGTCTCGCGGATGTTGTTGCCGGTGTCCTTGATGTCCCCCGGCCGGCGGCCGCCGATGCCGATGGCGAGGACCGGCGGATCCTGGGAAACGGCGTTGAAGAACGAGAACGGCGCGGCGTTCGGCCGGCCTTGGCCATCCAGTGTCACCACCCACGCGATCGGCCGCGGCACCACGGTCGAAACCAGCAGCTTGTAGCGGTCGGTGGCGCTGAGCGCCGCGAAATCGAACTCCATGATGCCCTCTCAGTGGACGATATTGGCCGGCTCGCGCCCGGCGAGCACCGCGTCGATCGCGTCGAGCGCGAGAAAGCCCATGGCGTCGCGCGTCTCGGTTGTGGCGCTGCCCAGATGCGGTAACAGGAAGACGTTCTCCAGACTGCGATATTCCGGATCGAGCGCGGGCTCGCCGGCGAACACGTCGAGCCCGGCGGCGGCGATCTGCCCGCTCTTCAGCGCCGCGATCAGCGCCGCATCGTCGACCAGCACGCCGCGCGCCGCGTTCACCACCACCGCGCCGCGTGGCAGCATCGCGATGCGCGCCGCGTTCAGCCAGTTATGGGTTCCGGCGCCACCCGGCGCGTTCAGGGAAAGGACCTCGCTCGCCGCCAGGAAGCTCGCATCGTCGTCATGATAGTGTGCGCCCTGCTCCAACTCCGCCGGCAGGCGCACGATGTCGCGGTAATGCACCTCCATCGCGAACCCCCGCGCCATGCGCGCGAGCTCGCGCCCGATCCGTCCCATGCCGAAAATGCCCAGTTTTCGGCCAGAAACCTGCGTGCCGATCAGCTGCGTCGGTCCCCAGCCGGTCCAGCGCCCCGAGCGGACCAGCCGTTCGCCCTCCCCGGCGCGCCGGGCGGCTGCGAGGATCAGCAGCATGGCGCATTCCGCGGTGGCGACCGAGAGCACGTCCGGCGTGTTGCAGACCCGGATGGATCGCGCCCGGGCCGCGGCCACGTCGATATGGTCGAACCCGACGCTGAAGGTCGCGATCACCCTCACGCTCGCGGGCAGCCGGCCGATGGTCGCCGCATCCAGCCGTTCGCTCGGCGTGCAGAGCAGGGCAGCAGCGCCCGCGGCGAGGCTGAGCAGAGCCTCCGACCCACGCGGGACATCGTCGGGATTGAAACGGGCGTCGTAGTCGCGCGCGGCGCGCGCCTCCACCGCGGGTGGGAGGCGGCGGGTGATCAGCAGGATCGGCTTGGCCATGACATCCCTCTCTCGTGCGGCGCGCGTATCATGGCCGCCGCGCGGCGCCGGCGGAAGAGCCGCCGGCCGCGCGGCCGGGCGGGTTTGCAGCGCCGGGCGCATCGGCTATCTGTGTCGCCCCGAAACCGCGCCCGCGGAGCCCCCGCCTGCCATGTCGACCGCGCCCGCTTCCGTCATGCCCGGGTCCGAACCGGCGCCACGCGACACGCTGGCGAGCCTGCGCGCCGAACTCGATGATATCGATGCCGCCATGCACGACCTGCTGATGCGCCGCGCCGCGGTGGTGGAGCGGGTGGCGGCCCTGAAGGGCGGCGGCATCGCGCTGCGCCCGGGCCGCGAGGCGCAGATCATTCGCCGACTCCTCGCCCGCCACGCCGGACATCTGCCGGCGCACAGCCTGGTGCGCATCTGGCGCGAGCTGCTGGCGGGAACCTGCGCCATCCAGGGAAACTTCGCCATCGCAGCCTGCGACGCGGAGCAGGATGGCGGCCTGGTCCAGCTCGCGCGCGAGCAGTTCGGTGTGCTCACCCCCCTGCGGCACCATCGCAGCCCGGCCCAGGCGCTCGCCGAGGTCAGCGCGGGCAGCGCCGCGCTCGCTGTGCTGCCGATGCCGGCGGAAGAGGAACCAGTCTCCGCCGCCTGGTGGCGTGCCCTGCTGCACCGTGATGAACCGCGCATCCACGTCGTCGCCCGGCTGCCGTTCTGGACGAAGCGGCCGGAGGGCGCGCCGCGCGCGCAGGCCCTGGTCGCGGCCGCGGTGGCGCCGGACCCGTCCGGCGATGACCGCTCGCTGCTCGGCCTCGAATTGTCGCCCGACATGAGCCGGGCGCGGCTCGCTGCCGCCCTCACCACCGCAGGCTTCGGCGCCGCCCAGGTTCTGCTCCGCCGCGACGGCGGTACGGCGCTGGCCCTGGTGGATGTCCCAGGCTGGGTCGGCGACGATGATCCGCGCCTCGCCCTGATCACGCCGCTGCTGCGCCCGGTCGTGGTTCTCGGCGCTTACGCGGTTCCGCTCGGGGGAGACCCGTCATGAGCCCACGCCCGCGTCCGGAATTGCTCGAAATCGCCCCCTATGTCGGCGGTGAATCGACCCTGGCTGGCATCAACCGCGTGCACAAGCTCTCCTCCAACGAGGGTGCGTTCGGTCCGCCGCCAGGGGCGCAGGCGGCCTACGCCGCCCTGGCGCCGGAGCTGCACCGCTACCCCGATGGCGGCGCGGAGGCGCTGCGGCGGGCGATCGGCGCCCGCTTCGGCCTCGATCCCGCCCGCATCGTCTGCGGCGCGGGCTCCGACGAGCTGATCGGGCTCCTGTGCCAGGCCTATGGCGGCGCCGGCACGGAGCTGATCATGTCGGCGCACGGCTTCCTCATGTACCAGATCTACGGCCGTGCCGCCGGCTGCCGCATCGTCAAGACACCGGAGCGGGCGCTGACCGCCGACGTCGATGCCTTCCTCGCCGCCGTCTCGCCGGCGACGCGGCTGGTGTTTCTGGCCAATCCGAACAACCCGACCGGGACCATGCTGACGGCCTCGGAGGTGCGGCGGCTGCGTGCCGGCCTGCCCGCGGACGTGCTGCTGGTGATCGATTCCGCCTACGCCGAATATGTCGAGCGGACGGACTACGAGGCCGGGGCGGCTCTGGTCGACGCCGGTGACAACACGGTCATGACCCGCACGTTCAGCAAGGTCTTCGGCCTCGGCGGCCTGAGGCTGGGCTGGGCCTATGCGCCGGCTTCGGTGATCGACGTGCTCAATCGCATCCGCGCCCCCTTCAACGCCAATGCCGCCGTGCAGCAGGCGGGAATCGCCGCCCTGGCCGAGCCCGGCTGGGTAGAGCATGCGCGGGCGCACAACACGCGTTGGCGGGCCTGGCTCGCCGAGGCGCTGACGGCAGTGGGGCTCAAGGTCTGGCCGAGCGAGGGCAATTTCGTCCTGGCCGATTTCGCCGACGCCGAACGGGCCGTGGCGGCGGATGCGTTCCTCCGCACCCGGGGCCTGATCGTCCGCCGGGTCGCCGCCTATGGGCTGCCGCAGTGCCTGCGCATCACCGTTGGCACCGAAGAGGAATGTGGCCTGGTGGCCGAGGCGCTCGGCGCCTTCATGGCCGGATCCAATGGCTGACTCCAATGGCTGAACCCGTCTTCCGCCGTCTGGCGCTGATCGGCTTGGGCCTGATCGGCAGCTCCATCGCACGGATCAATCTCGACGGCCGCACCCTCGCCGGCGAACTGGTCGCCTGCGCCCGTACGCCGAAGACGCTCGCCCGCGTCGCCGAACTCGGCATCGCCGATCGTGTCGAGCCCGACCCGGCGCGCGCCGTCGCCGGCTGCGACGGGGTGATCCTGTGCGCCCCCGTCGGCAGCTTCGCCGATCTCGCCGCGGCGATCGGCCCGCATCTGCAACCCGGCGCGATCCTCAGCGATGTCGGCTCGACCAAGCAGTCGGTGATCCGCGATGTCGGCCCGCACGTACCGGATGGCGTGCATTTCATTCCCGGCCATCCGCTCGCCGGCACCGAGTATTCTGGCCCGGATGCCGGGTTCGCCGCGCTGTTCCAGGGGCGCTGGACATTGCTCACGCCGCCCGACGGAGCCGACGCGGCGGCGATCGAACGCATGGCGGAGTTCTGGCGCCGCTGCGGGGCGATGGTCGAGACCATGGAACCCGGCCATCACGATCGCGTTCTGGCCATCGTCAGCCATCTGCCGCACCTCATCGCCTTCACCATTTGCGGCACGGCCGACGACCTCGCCGACGAGAGCCGCTCACAGGTGCTGAAATTCGCCGCCTCCGGCTTCCGCGACTTCACCCGTATCGCCGCCTCGGACCCGGTGATGTGGCGCGACGTGTTCCTCAACAACCGCGAGGCGCTGCTGGAAATGCTGGCGCGCTTCATGGAGGACGCGCAGGCGATGGCCCGCGCGGTACGCTGGGCCGATGCCGCCTACATCGAGGACAAGGTGGAGCGCGGCCGCAAGATCCGCCGCAGTCTGATCGAGCTGAAGCAGGCCTGAAGGCGCCGGCGTCGCATCACGGACGGCGTCCGTCAGGTCAATATTGCAGCTGGTAGCCGAGCCCCACCGCGTTGGTGCCGAACCCGCTGCCGGCGTCGGCCTTGAGCTTGAGCCGTTTGGTCAGATCCACCTGGACCTCGGCGGCGGTGTCGTTGCTGCCGGAGACGCCGACGCCCTGCTTTGCCCCGACATAGACACCCGGCGCGACATAGCGGCCCGCCTCCAGTGTCGGCGCGGTCGCCCCCTGGGTGGCCGCCGCCGTCCCCGCGGTCGCCCCGGCGGCCGGGCCGGCGCTGCCGATGGCGAGCCGGTCGAGACCGAGCGCGCGACGGGCGCGGTCCAGCGGGTCGATGCCGCTGCCGCCAACACCGCTGACCTGCGCCAGGCCCAGGGCGATCGAGCCCATCTGGAACGGGCTCAGGGTCGTTGCGCTCTGGCCGAACAGGAGATGGGCGAGGATGTCGTCCTGCGGCAGGGGCGGGGCGCTGCTCAGCGTGATCTTCGG
>JAJXXT010000152.1 GCA_021780935.1 Pseudomonadota bacterium | reverse complement strand
GCGTTGGGTCGGCCAGGGCGCGCAGCAGTCCCGGCGTCGGGCCGGGCAGGGCGAGGGCCTGCGGGGTTGGCTCGACCGGGCGATGCAAGACTGCGGCGGCGCGCGCCGGTTCCAGCAGCAGCACCGGCGGGCTCGCCAGCCCCTCGAATTCCGCGATGCCGGCGGCGCCGGCGGTCTCGGCGGCGAGCAGCAGCAGGTTCTCGGGTCCGGTCAGCACGACCGGCGCGCCTCGGCGCAGTTCCGCGACCGCGCGCTGGACGGCGCGCAGGGAGGCGAGGAGCGGCAGCGGTTCCGGGCGAGCCGGGGAGGGTCGGGCGGGCATAGGGAGCCATCGTTCAAGACGTTTATCCGTCCCATGTAGGGACAAATCCCGCCAATCGGGAGTCACCCTGGCGCCGGTGCCGCCACATTGTCGCCGCGCCGGCGATTTGTCTTGACCCCGAGGGCGGCGCGGCCACCATGGATTCAGCCCACGGGGGATTTTGCCCCAGGGGCAACCCGGGCCGCCGCCGCGCCGCAGAATGTCGTGGGAGAGGACGAGGATGGCTGCGACCGCCGAACGACCGATGCGCTCGATCCTGATCGTCGACGGCGATGCCGCGGTGCGCGCGCTGCTCGTCGAACAACTCGCCCACGCCGGGGAGTTCGTGCCGCGCGAGGCCGCGAGTGCTGGCGAGGCGGAACGCCTGGTGCTTGCCGCGCCGGCCGGCTTCGACGCGATCCTGCTGGATGTCGGGCTGCCGGATGGTGACGGGCTCGCCCTCTGCGCCCGGCTGCGCCAGCTTGGCGTGCGGGTGCCGATCCTGATCGTTTCGGCGCGCGCGTCTGAGGCGGATATCGTGCGCGGGCTCGATGCCGGCGCCAATGACTACATCGCCAAGCCCTTTCGGCTGCGCGAGCTGCTGGCACGGTTGCGCGCGCAGCTGCGCAACCACGAGAACAGCGACGACGCGGCGCTGCTGCTCGGCGGGTTCCGCTTCAGCGCCGCGTCCCGCTCGCTGACGGACGCCGCCGGGCAGCGTGTTCGGCTGACGGAAAAAGAGGCGGCGATCCTGAAGTTCCTGCATCACGCCGGCCCCGTCGCGGTGCCGCGCGAGACGCTGCTGGCGATGGTCTGGGGCTATAACGCAAAGGTCTCGACCCATACTCTGGAGACCCATGTCTATCGCCTGCGCCGCAAGCTCGGCGATCCCGCGGGCGAGATCATCGCGACCGAGGGCCGCGGTTACCGGCTCGATCCCAACGCGCGCCCGGTAGCCGCCGCGGCCTGAGCGCTATCCCAGCCGCAGCGTCACCGCGACCGGCACGTGGTCGCTGCCGCGCGGCCAGTCCCGGGCATCCTTCAGCACCCGCACCTGCGCCACGTTGTCGATCAGGTCTGGCGTCACCCAGACATGGTCGAGCCGGCGGCCGCGATCGGAGCCGCGCCAGTCGCGGTTACGGTATGACCACCACGTGTAGAGGCGCTCGGGTTCGGGCACGAGGTGACGCACCGCGTCGCGGAAGCCGGCGTGCTGCCAGGCCAGCAGCCCCTCGGTCTCCACAGGGGTGTGGCTCACCACGTCGAGGAGCTGGCGGTGGCTCCAGACATCGGCCTCCAGCGGCGCGATGTTGAGGTCGCCGACCAGCACCGTGCGCTTGCGGCGCCGGGCCGCGAAATACGCCTGCGCCTCGGCGATAAAGTCGAGCTTGTGGCCGAATTTCTCGTTGGCCTCGCGGTCCGGCACGTCGCCGCCGGCCGGGACGTAGAAATCATGCAGTTCGACCGTGCCCGAGGGGTGCGCCAGCCGCACCGCGAGATGCCGGCAATCGCCGCGGCCACACCAGTCCGGCGTGTCGGCGACCAGCTTGATCGGCAGGCGCGAGAAGATAGCGACGCCATTGTAGCCCTTCATGCCGCGGCGGGCGACGTGTGGATAGCCGAGTGCGGGGCCGACCGCCTCGGGGAACAGCTCGTCCGGCACCTTGGTTTCCTGCAGGCAGATGACGTCGGGGTCGAGCGCGTCGCGCAGCGGGCCCAGCAGATCCTGGCGCAGGCGCAGCGAATTGATGTTCCAGGTCGCGATGGTGAGGTTCATGCCCAGTCCATCGCCCGGCCAGAGGGTTGTGGCAAGGCCGAGGTTTCTCGCAAGCCGGAGTTTCTGGCAGCGCTGAGATTTCTGGCAAGCCTATGGTTGTCGCCGTCGCGGCTGACAGCGGATCGTCAGCCTTGCGGTGCTGTAAGTCTTTCGCGATGGGTTTCCCCGGATAGACGGGTTTCCCCGGATCGCGGCAACTCTGATTTGTGGCGGGCACGTCCTGCGGGTTCGATAGACATGACTGTGACACGAAAGTTTATGCCGATCGTCATCCTAGCTTCATTGTGCGGTATGAGGCGGATCGCTAGACCAGGATTCGTGAATCTCATTTCGACTCCGTCTTGGCTGGGGGTGCAGACGCGATGAGCAAGGCGCCGCGGCGGCTGCGCGCTCGTGGCCATGTTCTGGCTCCGAGCGGGGACCCTTTCGGCGCGCTGGGCAAGGGGCCGATCGACGAAGGCTGGAGCCGCACGGCGCTCGCCATCGTCCGCGCCGCCGGGATCGTGCTCTGGACGGCGGTGTGCATTCCCACCCAGGCGGTTTGCCTGCTGCTGCCCGGCGAGGCGAAAATCGCCATCCCGCGCATCTACTGGCGGGGCATGTGCTTCTGTGCCGGGCTGTCGCTGCGCGAGGTGCGACTGGCGCAGACCCCGCCCCATGGACGCACGCCCCATGGACGCACGCCAGAGGGACGCCCGGTGGTCTATATCGCCAACCACTCCTCCTGGCTCGACATTCTGGTGCTCGGCGCGCTGCTGCCGGCCGCGTTCGTCTCCAAGGGCGAGGTGCAGGGTTGGCCTTTGATCGGGCTCATCGCCCGGCTTGGCCGCACCGTGTTCGTCGAGCGCCGGCGCTCGAGCACCGGGCGCGAGCGGGACGCGATGCGCGAGCGACTGGCCGGCGGGCATAACCTGATCTTGTTCCCCGAGGGCACGAGTTCGGACGGCACACGTGTGCTGCCGTTCCGCCCGACCTTCTTCGCCGTCTCCGCCGCGGGCGAGGATGTGGCGCCCATCGTCTGCCCGGTCTCGCTGGTCTATGATCGCGTCGGCTTCCTGCCGGCCGGGCGCGCCACGCGGCCGCTGTTCGCGTGGTACGGCGATATGGACCTGCTGCCGCATGCTTGGCGGCTGCTGCGCCAGCGCGGCGTGCGCGCCAGCGTGCTCTACGCGCCCGCCATGGACCCGGCCGCGTTTGGCGACCGCAAGGCGCTTTCGGCCGCCGCGTGGCGGGTGGTGGCCGACGGTGCCGCGACGCTGCGGCAGAACCGCGAGCCCGCCAGCGTCCCCGTGGCGCCAGCGCCGGCTGATACGGCCCCACCCGACGCCGCCTATGCGTAACGGAACAAAGGCTTGACAAAGTCGCCGGCCCTGTTGCGAAAGTGACGGTGATGCCAGGGAATGACGCTGTCTCTTGCGCCTGATCGCACCCGCAAGCGCCGCGGCGCGCCGGTCGGTCCCGCCGAGCCGTCTGATTCCGGCTGGCCAAGGTCCTCTTGGTCCAGCACCTCTTGGTCCAGTGCCTTTTAGTTCAGTTCCGGGACCCACACCGTCATGACAATCACGACGCCGGCGGCCGGGGTGGCGCGCAGGCGGCGTCTGCACGTCATCACCTGGGGTTGTCAGATGAATGTCTATGACAGCGCCCGCATGCAGGACGTGCTGACGCCGCTCGGCTATGTTGCCACCGACCGCGCGGAGGACGCCGATATGGTGATCCTCAACACCTGCCATATCCGCGAGAACGCCTCGGAGAAGGTGTTTTCCGAGCTTGGGCGGCTGCGGCCGCTGAAACAGGCTCGCCCGGACGTCATCTTTGCCGTGGCCGGCTGTGTCGCGCAGGCCGAGGGCCGGGAGATCATCGCCCGCGCCCCGTTCGTCGATATCGTGATGGGGCCGCAGACTTATCACCGGCTGCCGGAGATGGTCGCCCGCGCCGCCCGCGCCGCCGGGGCGGTGATCGAGACCGAGTTTCCGGCCGAGAGCAAGTTCGACCATCTGCCGGACAGCATGGCGCCGGCGATCTCGGCCTTTCTGACCATTCAGGAGGGATGCGATAAGTTCTGCTCTTTCTGCGTCGTGCCCTATACGCGCGGTGCCGAGGCGAGCCGGCCGATGGACGCTGTGCTGGCCGAGGCACGCCAGCTCGTCGCCGGCGGCGCACGCGAGATCGTGCTGCTCGGCCAGAACGTCAATGCCTGGCACGGCGATGCCGGGGGGGCGGATGTCGGCGGGCTCGGGCGGCTGATCCGCGCGCTGGCGGCGGTCCCCGGCCTGTTGCGCATCCGTTACACCACCTCCCATCCGCGGGATATGGACGACGACCTGATCGCCGCGCATCGCGACGTCGCGGCGCTGGTGCCGTTTCTGCATCTGCCCGTGCAGTCGGGCTCGGACCGCGTGCTGGCGGCGATGAACCGCGGCCACACGGCGGAGCATTATCGCAGGCTTGTCGAGCGGCTGCGCGCGGCGCGGCCGGACCTGGCACTCTCGACCGACATCATTGCGGGCCATCCCGGCGAGAGCGAAGCCGATCATCAGGCCACCCTGGCGCTGATCCGCGATGTCGGCTTCGCGCAGGCGTTCAGCTTCAAATACTCGCCGCGCCCCGGCACGCCCGCCGCCGCCGCGCCCGGCCAGGTCCCCGAGGTTGAAAAAGACCGCCGCCTTGCCGAAATCCAGGCTCTGTTGCGGGAGCAGCAGCACGATTTCAACCGCGCCTGCGTCGGCAGGACCGTGCCGGTCCTGTTCACCGGGCCCGGCCGCCGTCCCGGCCAGATCGCTGGCCGCTCGCCATGGCTACAGCCTGTGCATATGTCGGGGCCGGCCACGCTCATCGGCACCGAGACGACCGTGCGTATCGCCGAGGGAAACCCCAACTCGCTCGCCGCCGAACCCTTGTCTCATACCGAGGAGCTCGCCTGCGCTTGACCCACATCCCCCAGAGCCCGGCTATTGCGCAGAACCCCGTTCGCGCCATCACCCTCGATTTCGCCGACAACGCGCTGCTGTCGCTGTTGCTGGGCGACCATGACCGCCACCTCGTGCGGCTGGAACAGGGGCTCGGGGTGCGGCTTTCCTGTCGCGGCAACCGGGTGGCGATCGCCGGGGACAGCGACCGGGTGGAAGCCGCGCGCGGCGCGATGGACGCGCTGTATCGCCGGCTCGAGAGCGGCGAGGTGGTGGGCATGAGCGAGGTAGAGGCGGCGATCCGCCTCGCCGATGTCGAGGACCCGCGCCTGCCGCTCGCGGATATTCCGGCGATCCGCACCCGCCGCGGCGCGATCGCGGCGCGCAGCCCCGGCCAGGCGCGCTATATGGAGACGCTGGCCAAGCACGAGATGGTGTTCGCGCTCGGCCCGGCCGGCACGGGCAAGACCTATCTCGCCGTCGCCCAGGCGGTGGCGATGCTGCAGGCGCAGCGCATCGACCGTATCGTGCTGTCCCGCCCCGCGGTGGAGGCGGGCGAGCGGCTCGGCTTTCTGCCCGGCGACCTCAAGGACAAGGTCGATCCCTATCTGCGCCCGCTCTATGACGCGCTGCACGACATGATGCCGGCGGAGCAGGTGGCCAAGCGGCTTGCCAGCGGCGAGATCGAGGTGGCGCCGCTGGCCTTCATGCGCGGGCGGACGCTGGCGCATGCCTTCGTCATCCTCGACGAGGCGCAGAACACGACGCCGGTGCAGATGAAGATGGCGCTCACCCGCATGGGCACGGGCACGCGCATGGTGATCAATGGCGATCTCAGCCAGGTCGATCTGCCGGCCGGCACGCGCTCCGGCCTGCGCGATGCGCTGGAAACGCTGGAGGGCGTACCGGGCATCGCGGTGTGCCGCTTCGACAAGCGCGACGTGGTGCGCCACCCGCTGGTGGTGGCGATCGTCGATGCCTACGACCAGCGCGCGGTGGCGGAGCGCGAGACACGCTCGCGGCGCGGGCGGGGCACGGAGGGCGATGCCGCCTGATCAACCCGGTCCCGCGTCCGCTCATCCGCCTTCGGGCGCCGGGGCCGAGCTCGTCATCGCCGATCCCGCCTGGCGGCGCGTGGCCGGCATCGAGCGCCTGGTGCGGCGGGTGTGCCGCGATGCGGATGTCGTCGTGGTGCTCGATGCCGACCGCGCGGTGCGGCGGCTGAACGCGCGCCATCGCGGCCGCGACAAACCGACCAATGTGCTCACGTTTCCCGCGGCGACCGGTCTGCCGGGCGAGATTGTGCTGGCGCGCGGCGTGGTCGCGCGGGAGGCGGCGGCGGCGGGCCGGCCCGTCACGCACCACGTGGCGCATCTGCTGCTGCACGGGCTGCTGCACCTCGACGGGCACGACCACCACGGCGCCGGCGAGGCACGGCGGATGGAGATGGCGGAGGCGCGGCTGCTGGCGCGGCTCGGCGTGCCCAATCCCTGGAAGGCGCGCCGCGCGGCCGAAGCCTCGGGTAGGGGGCGGCGATGAGGCTGCGCGAGCATCTGCGCGCGCTGCTGCGCCGCCAGGAGCCGAGCCTGCGCGAGAGCATCGCGGAGCTGGTGGAGGAAGCCGCCGAGGCGCCGGCAACACCGGGCGAGGCGGTGGCGCTCGACCGGCAGGAGCGCGCGCTGATCCAGAACGTGTTGCGGCTGCGCGGCACGGCCGCCTATGACGTGATGATCCCGCGCGCCGACATCGTGGCGATGCGGCTCGACACGTCGCTCGCGGAGGCGATCGCGCAGATCCGTGCCGAGGGGCATTCGCGCCTGCCGGTCTATCGCGAGGAACTCGATGACATCGCGGGCATGGTCCATATCAAGGACGTGTTCGGCTATACGGGGGCGGCCGAGGCGTTCCGGCTGGAGGCGCTGCTGCGCCGGCCGCTGCTGGTGGCGCCGCAGATCCCGGTGCTCGACCTGCTGGCGCAGATGCGCCAGGCGCGCATGCATCTTGCCCTCGTGGTCGATGAGTTCGGCGGCATCGACGGGCTGGTCACCATCGAGGACCTGGTCGAGACGATCACCGGCGACATTGCGGACGAGCATGATGAGCCGCCGGGGCCGATGGTGCTGGAACGCGGCGAGGGGGTGCTCGATCTCGACGCGCGCCTGCCGATCGCGGCGTTCGAGGCGCGGCTCGGTCCGGTGCTGACGGACGAGGAGCGTGGCGCGGATATCGATACGGTGGGCGGGCTGGTGGTGACGCTGGCGGGCCATGTGCCGGCGCGCGGCGAGGTGGTGGCGCATGCCTCGGGCCTGGTGTTCCGCGTGGTGGAGGCGGATGGGCGGCGGGTGCGGCGGGTGCGGGTGCGGCGCCAGCCGGCCGCCGCCGCGTGACGGCGGTTCAGCGGGTGAGGCCGGCGCGCTCCAGCGCCAGGAGATAGGCGCGCCAGCGTTGCTCGTGCTCGCGGCCGAGGCGATGGAGCAGTTCCCAGGAGTAGATGCCGGTGTCGTGACCGTCGTCGAAGATCAGCTGCACCGCGTAATTGCCCACCGGCTCGATGGCGGTGATGCTGACCGTGCGCTTTCCGCCGATAATCTGGCGTTCAGCGGCCGAATGCCCCTGGACCTCGGCGCTTGGGCTTTCGACGCGCAGATATTCGGCCGGCAGCTCGGCTGCGCTGCCGTCCTCGAAGGTGACGTGAAGCACCCGCTCGGCCCGGCTGAGGCGGATTTCGGTGACGGCCGGCATGTCAATTTTCGTCCAGGCGGCGCGCCTCGTCGGGCAGCATGATGGGAATGCCGTCGCGGATCGGGTATGCAAGCCCCGCGGCGCGGCTGACCAGTTCCTGGCGCTCGCGGTCGAAGATCAGTGTTGTACGGGTCAGCGGGCAGACAAGGATATCCAGGAGGCGCGGATCGACGGCATTGGTCGTACTGGCAGGATGATCGCTGTGCTCGGTCATGGGTGTGTCACCGATGTCGCGGGTCGTCGAATACATCGTCCCGGCTTCGTCGGGTCAATTCGCATGGGTGCGGGGGATCGGCAACCGGGGGCCTCCTGCGACGTTTGCACGACGCGCGGTCATGTGGCGATACGGGCCTTTCATGGTTGACTTTCACGTGGGCGTCGTCGCGGCTAATGAGGGCGACGCGATCGCCGGCTGTGCGCGCTATTCCTCAGGCACGCGCCGATAAGTCGAACGCTATCAATAGGTTTCTGCACGATCTCAGCGGCGAGGCCTGAGTGCAGATGACGCGTATTTTCTTGGCTGCTGACCCGTTAAGTTTCGTCGAGATATCGCGCCGCATCGGGGAACATGATGGGAATAAGTTTGTGCATCGAGTAAACTTGGTGGCTTGGCGGCGGTCGGGTTCAAGCCGCACGGTCCGGGACCAGAGTGGGACGGGTGAGCGAGCAGACGAGAATTTCCAGCGGGCTTGGATCGACCGGCAACAGTTCAGGTGTAGGCTTGTCCATACCGCCAGCCTTACGGGGAATGCGCCTGGCGGCCGAACAGATTGTGAGCGAGGGAAGCGCCGGCGGACGTTACGAAGCGCTCACATCGATCCGCGGCATCGCCGCATGGTGGATCGTGGTGTATCATTTTCGTGTTGCGCTGATCGCAGTTGTTCCGGGCATTGTGATGGCGGTCCTCAATCGCGGCTATCTCGCCGTCGACATGTTCTTCGTGCTAAGCGGCTTTGTCATCAGCCTGAATTATCGCCGCTGGTTCGCCGATGGTGTGCGTGAACGTTGGGCGCGTTTCGTCGGGCTTCGCTTGGTGCGTATTTATCCCCTGCATCTCTTTATTCTGGTCGCCTATCTCGTTGATCCTCTGGCCGTCTTTCTTTGGTCGACGCGACGTGATCTTGGTCAGTTTTCGGTCCGCGACTACGTGGAGAGCCTGTTTTTGGTGCAAGCCTGGGGCATGTCTCCCAAGCTGACGTGGAATGTGCCGGCCTGGTCGATCAGTGCCGAGTGGTTCGTCTATCTCGTGTTTCCGATGATGGCGTTTGGCTCAACGCGGGCAATTCGTGGTCCATGGACGGCCTTCGTGTGGACGGCCTCGTCGCTTGCAGCCCTATTTCTGGGCCCGGCTCTGTTCGGAGTAAGCTTCGTTACCGATATTGGGCGTCTCGCGGTGATACGCTGCATCCTGGAGTTTTCGGCTGGCTTCGGCATCATGCATCTGCGCACGATGTTGGATGACCAACATCGGTTATCGATTGTGGCATTGGCTTTCGGGACGCTGGTTCTGACGCTGGTGATTGCCCAAGTTCTGCCTGACGAGGCTGCGGCAGCCGCTTTTGCGGCGCTTATCTTCGCGCTCTCCGACTCACGGCTGGCGGTGGCGCGCTGGATGGGAAGCGGCAGCCGTGTTGGTCGCGTCCTGTTGGCGCTTGGGGCTGTTTCGTATTCCACGTATCTCTGTCATTTTCTTATCCGCTCCTGGGTGCGGTTTGTGTTCATCGGCCACGGGCTGAACCCCGTTCCGGCCTTTGGGCTCTACATTGCCTTGACGGCACTGGCGTCCCCACTTCTCTATCTCTTGGTCGAACGACCTGGACGGCATTGGGGACGGGCGTTGCTTGGCGTTCAAGCCCGCGCCGCGGTGGCCACTGGCCCATGATCGATGACGCTTCCCTGGTGATCAGCCTGTTTTTTGTGGGCCTGGTCCTGCTGCGAGCGGTGGTGCTCGACCGGCGTTTGCCCTGGTTCGGCCCCATCAAGCTCGAGGACGTGCGTGCCGCCCTCAAGCGGAAGATCGCACCCGTGCGCAGCAGCGATCGGTTCTGAGCGATGCTGCGCGGCCTCGCTTGCGGACTGATGTATATGGCGTTCCTCCTCCTGGGGACGACAGCGCCGTTTGCGTTCACGCTCGGCTATGTCTGGGTGGATGCCTTCGTGCCGCAGGATATCGGTTCGGCGGCGCTCGGCGCGGTTCCCGTGGCACTGGTCATGGGGGCCGCCGCGATCATTTTCTACATGCTGGCGGATCGACGGGCGCCGCCGCGTATGCGCTGGACCACGATCATCACCGTGATGATGGCGGCCTGGTGCTCGGTCACCATCCTATGGGCGGTTGCACCGCATGCGGCGGTCATGGAGAAGTGGAGCTGGGCCTTCAAGACGGTGCTGTTCTCTGCCTTCATTCCCTATGTGATCCGCTCGCGGGTGCAGATCGAGGCGTTTATTCTGGTCTTTATTTTTTCGTCTCTGATTCAGATCCTGCCCATCGGCGTGAAGCAGATGGTCAGCGGCGGCTATTACGGCGACGGGCGCGGCATCGTCAGCGGCAATTCCGGCCTGTCGGAAAGCAGCACGCTCGCCGGCGTCTGCCTGATGCTGCTGCCATGGGCGCTCTGGGTGGGTCGTCATGCGCTCATGGTTCCCATGCCGCGCCTGCGCCGTGCCGGCGGTATCGGGCTTGCGGTTATGTACCTGGTGACGTCGGTCGGCACCTTTGCCCGCACGGGGCTGGTCGGCATGGCGGTGCTGGGCGTGCTGATGTTTCTGGAGTCGCGGCGCAAACTCATCACCATCGCTGCCTTGATTCCTGTCGTTGTCGGTCTCGCGTTCTACGCACCGAAATCCTGGACGGCCCGCATGGACACCATTGCCCATTACCAGCACAACTCCTCCGCGATGGTGCGGATCGAGGTCTGGAAGTGGACACTCGAATTTGCTGTGACTCATCCGCTGGGGGGCGGATTCAACTCCTACTACGTCAACGTTATCCACCTACCATCGCTTGACCCAGGGAAACCCGCGATGACCGAGCATGGCCGCGCGTTTCACAACTCCTATATCGAAGTCCTCGGCGAGCAGGGATTTCCGGGCCTGGCCATGTTCCTCACCCTCGTGGTTGGAACCTGGGTCTCGCTCAAGCGCACGGCGCGCCGCTGTCGGGGCAACCCGGATCTGCTCTGGTGCGAGGATCTCGCCAAATCGCTCAGCATCGGTCTGGCGGTGCTGGTGCCATGTTCGATGTTTGTCGGCATCGGTTTCCAGCCGTTCTACTGGTACAATTTCGCCCTGGGCGCGTGCCTCAGCGAATACGCACGGCGCGCCACGGCACAAGCCGCCGTCGCGCCCCGCCCGATCGGGGCCGCCGCTTTCAGGCCGGCGCTCGCGGCCGCGCGCTGACCTCCCCGGCACCCGTTATCGGCCCCTTCGGTGCTCACCGGCGTGGTGGTTATGCCACGGGCGCTGGCCGCAGGTTAAGTTTGGTTGATTTCACGGCGGCCGACCGCTCCTGCCACAATTTTGCCTTTTGTCGGGACTGAAAGCGCTGAGCGCGAGGTGGGCAGAATTCGCTGCCCGCCGTTTTGTCGATTCTTGAAAGCCGACGGCCCCATGGCGACTCAGACCTACGATCGCAACGTCACTCCGCTTGGGCCCGACGAGAGCATCATCCGAAAGACCGAGCTGATCATCAGCGGCGTGCTGCGCGGCGGCGTGCTGCTCAGCGTCGCGGTGATCCTGGGCGGCATCGCCTGGTTCTATGGTCTTCGCTTCGCCGGCATGCTGCCGCACCCGACCTTCCCGGATACGCTGCAGGCCGTCGTCGGCGGCGTTTTGACCGGCAATCCGCTTGCCGTTGTCGTCCTTGGCCTGCTGATCCTGTTGGCGACCCCGGTGCTGCGGGTCGCGGTCTCCGTCATCGCCTTCGCGCTGGAGGAGGATCGCACCTACGTCATCATCACCTCGCTGGTGCTGGCGATCCTGCTGTTCAGCATCTTCGGGGTCGGCGCCTGGCTCGGCCGGCCGCAACCGGCGTTGGTGCAGGACGACACGCTCGGCTTCTTCTTCTTCGTGTTGTTCAGCTCGGCGTTCGCGGGTTTTGTCGGCGCGCTGGTGGGCTTGGGCGGCGGCGTGTTCATCGTGCCGATCCTGACCCTGGGCTTCGGCGTGCCGTTCGATGCCGCGATCGGCGCGTCGATCGTCTCGGTCATCGCCACCTCCTCGGGTGCGGCGGCGGCCTATGTGCGCGACCGCATGACCAACCTGCGCGTCGGCATGTTTCTGGAAGTGGCGACGACGCTTGGCGCGATCTGCGGCGCGCTGCTCTCCACCCTGCTCAACCCCACGATCCTGTTCATCGTCTTCGGGGTGGTGCTGCTGATCTCGGCGATGCCGCTGATCCTGCGCATGGGCGAGGAGCTGCCGGCCAACGTGATCAATCACAAATGGGCGGCCCGGCTGCGCCTGCCGGCGGTCTATCCGGACCGGCGCAGCCACCAGGATGTGGCCTATAACGTGGCCCATATCCGCTGGGGCTTCAGCCTCATGTACATCGCGGGCCTGATCTCCGGGCTGCTCGGCATCGGCAGCGGCACGTTCAAGGTGCTGGCGATGGACACGGCGATGCGGCTGCCGATGAAGGTCTCGACCACCACCAGCAACTTCATGATCGGCGTGACGGCCGCGGCCTCGGCGGGCATCTTCTTCCAGCGTGGCGATATCGATCCGGCGATCGCGGCCCCGGTGGCGCTCGGCGTGCTGTTGGGCGCCACGGTCGGGGCCAAGACACTGACCCGCATGTCCAATGTCTGGCTGAAGCGCGTCTTCGTGCCGGTCATTGTGCTGGTGGCGCTCAACATGCTGGCGCGCGGGTTCGGCTGGCTTTAGCCCGAGGCCACGCGACGGGCGCCATGCCCGGTCGGTTATCAACCTGTCCGTATCAGCCCGCCGGTATCAACAACCGGTCAGGCGCTGATCATCAGCGGCAGAAAGCTCTCTTGGATCAGCCGGCCTGACGTGCCGGGAATGAGCCAGTTCAGAATCTCGCCGCGGCGGAAGGCGCCCACCACCAGCCCATCGGCCTCCCAGCCGCGTGCCGCGTCCAGCAGCACCGAGGCCGTGCGCTGGCCTTCGGGAGCGACCATCCGGTAGGTTGCCGAGGGGGCGGCGGCGGCCAGCGCGCCGCGTGCCGCCTCCAGCACCGTCGGGTCCTGCCCGACCGCGACCACCTCGACCTGCTCAGCGGCCGCCAGCAGCGGGGTGAAGGCGGTGATGGCACGGCGCACCGGCGGCGAATCCGACCAGCCGACCATCAGGCGCCGGCCGAGGCCGCCGCTCCAGCCGGGCGGCACCATCACCACCGGGTGGCCGGCGCGCAGCAGCGCCGCGCGCAGCGTCTCGCGATGGCCCACCGGCTGGGTGTGCGGCGAGGCCAGAACCACGATCGAAACCCGGCCGCGATAATGGCGCATCACCCGCCATTCGTCGCCGGTGAAGACGTCGAGCGGCAGTTTATGGGCGCCTTCGGCGTTCCAGCTGGCAACCATCGCGCGGATCGCTTCGGTCTGGGCCTTTTCGCGGTCGGCGAAGTGTTCGGCCTCGTACTCGCTCAGCTGTTCCTGCGAGGGCAGGACGATCGAGCCCGGTCCCACCTCGACATGGGCGAGCTGGATCGGCCGGCCGGTGACCTCGCTGAGGCGGGTGGCGACAGCCACGCATTCCGGGGCCCCCGCGGTCGAGGGGAGCAGGACGAGGATATAGGGCGCTTCCATGACGCCTACATAAGAGCCGGGTTCGGCCGATTGCAAACGCTTTGCGCGCCCTGCCTCGTGCGCCCGCGCTCAGCCGTGCCCGGCGTGCAGCGCCTGGTCGAGATCGGCGTAGAGGTCGTCCGCGTCCTCGATGCCCGTGGAGAGCCGCAGCAGGTCGGTGGGGCACGGCGTGCCCGCGCCCTCGATGGAGGCGCGGTGCTCGATGAGGCTCTCGACACCGCCCAGCGAGGTCGCGCGCTTGTAGAGCTGAACGCGAGCCGCCGTGCGCACCGCGGCTGCCTCGCCGCCGACCACCTGGACCGAGAGCATATAGCCGAAGCCGCCATGCATTTGCCGCGCCGCGATGTCGTGGCCGGGGTGCTGGGGCAGGCCCGGGTAGAGCACCCGCGCGACCAGCGGATGCGCGGCAAGACGCTGCGCCAACGCCATCGCCGAGGCCGATTGGCGCTCCTGGCGCAGATGCAGCGTGCGCAGGCCGCGCATCAGCAGGAACGCCTCGAACGGTCCGAGGATGCTGCCGATGCCTTTTCGCACCAGCTTGACCTGGTTCCAGAACGCATCGTCCTCGCGCGCGGCGAGGGCGCCGGCGATGACGTCGGAATGCCCGTTCAGCACCTTGGTCGCCGCGTGCATGACGATGTCGGCGCCGAGCGTGAGCGGGCGGGTGTGGACCGGTGACGCACAGGTGGAATCGACCGCGAGCCGCGCACCGGCGGCGTGCGCGATCTCGGCCACGGCGGCGATGTCGGTGATGGACCAGAGCGGGTTGGACGGGGTTTCCGCCCAGACCAGCTTCGTCTTGCCGGGCCTGATCGCGGCACGCAGGGCGGCGAGGTCGTCGGTCTCCACGAAATCGACCAGAAGTCCCCAGCGCGTCGCCTCGGTCAGCAGCCAGGCGCGCAGACCCCAGTACATCACCTTGGCGGCGACGATGTGGTCGCCGGGCGAAAGCGCCTGGAAGACGGCGGTCGCCGCTGCCATGCCGGAGCCGAACAGCAGCGCGCCGGCCTTTGCCTCCTCCAGCATCGCGAGCACGGCCTCGGCCTCGCGGATCGTCTCGTTGTCCGGCCGGCCATAGATGAAGCCCGAGGAATAGGCGTTGTCCTCGTCGCGCAGATAGGTGGTGGCGACGTGGATGGGCGGCACGATCGCGCGGGTGAGCGGATCGATCTTGCCCATCGCCTGGGCCGCGAGAGAGCGGGGGTGGAGCGCGCGCTGGGTCATGGCCGGATCCCGATTTCTATTATAGTAGACGTTCATCTCATCATGCGGCGGTCGGCGTCAAGGGCGTGGGCGTGCGGCTCAGCGCCGCCGCCAGCGATGCAAACCGCGCATCACGCCAGGCGCCCAGCCAGGCACGTGGCCGCGGCGCCACTGCGCGCCCGCGTCGCGCGTGGCCTCGGCATAGGTCGGGTAGGCGTGCACCAGGGAGAGCAGCGATTTCAGGCCGAGCCCGTGCTGCATCGCCAGCGTGACCTCGGCGAGCATTTCCCCCGCGCACGGTGCAGCGATGGTGACGCCGAGGATGCGGTCCTTGCCGCGCGCCGTCAGGACCTTGACGAATCCCTCCCGCGCGTCGTCGGTGATCGCGCGGTCGAGCTCCGCGAGGTCGTGCAACGTGGCTTCATGGGGCGTGCCCTGCGCCCGCAACTCCCGCTCGGTGGCGCCGGCGCGGGCGATCTCGGGCGCGATATAGGTCACGGCAGGCATGACCGCGCGGTCCGGGCGGATGCGGTGGAACGGCCGGAACAGCGCGTTCACCGCCGCGTGCCAGCCCTGGTGGCCGGCGGCGTGGGTGAACTGCCAGGGCCCCGTGACATCGCCGCAAGCATAGATGCCGCGCACGGAGGTTTCGAGGTAGGCCGAGGTGGCGATCGTCCCGTTGGGGCGCAGCGCCACGCCGAGTTCCTGGAGTCCGAACCCGGCGGTGCGCGGCTTTCGCCCGGTGGCGACCAGCACCTCGTCGAAGGCGAGCGACGCCTCGCCGTCCACGTGGCTGACCAGCATCCGCCGTTCGTCGCCGGCAAGCTGTGCACGGATGGCCTGATGCCCGCACAACACCCTCACGCCGTCGCGCTCCAGCGCCGCGCGGGCGAGGGAGGAGGCCTCGTCCTCCTCACGTTCGAGGAGGCGGGCGGCGCGCTGCACCAGCGTGACGGCGCTGCCCAGGCGGGCGAAGGCCTGGGCCACCTCGCAGCCGATCGGCCCGCCGCCAAGGATCAGCAGCCGGTGCGGCGCTGCCTCCAGCCGCCACAGCGTCTCCGAGGTGAGGAAGCCGACCTCCGCCAACCCCGGCAGGTCTGGCACGATCGGCGCCGCGCCGCTGGCAACGACGATGGCGCGGGTGGTGATGACCTCGCCGCCGATCGCGACCTGCCTTGGGGAGAGGATGCGTGCGTGGCCGTGGCGCACATCGACCCCCATGGCGCGGAAGCGCTCGGCCGAGTCGTGCGGTGCCACTGTTTTGATGGCGGCACGAAGATGCGCGAACGCGGCGCGGGTGTCGGGTGCCGCCGGCGGTGGCAGCAGACCCAGCCTCGCGGCCTCGCGCGCAGCCTGCACGAGATGGGCGGCATGGATCAGCGCCTTTGAGGGAACACAGCCGGTATTGAGGCAGTCCCCGCCCATCGTCGCCGCCTCGATGAGGGTGACGTTGGCGCCGAGCTGGCTTGCGACCGAGGCTGCGACGAGCCCGGCCGAACCGGCGCCGATCACCACCAGGTTGCGGTCGAAGCGCTGCCGCCGGCTCAAGACGGCAGTCCGCGCCGGCGAGCGGCAAAGGGCTCTGACGATGTCATGAGGGTCGGTTACGCCTCGGAACGATCAGGACGCCGCGTGCGCGCCTGACGCTGGCGAACCAGGATGTCGTGGATGACGTCGAACACGCGCACGCCCACGTGTGGCGGTTTCGGCGCGAGCCAGGGGGCCGCGCGCAGCGTGGCCTCGGCGTCGGCTGCGCCCTGCTGCCAGCGGGCATCCATCGTCGCGCGGCTGAACTCGAAATCCTTCGACGAGCCCTGCGGCAGCATCGGCCGATAGATCAGCTGCACGATGTCCATCTCCGTCACGCAGCCCAGGTTGTAGAGCCGCTTCGCCTGCTCGGTCCGGGCGAGCTCGGGCGGCAGCAGTTTGTGCAGCTCGTTGATGGCGTGGCGAACCTCGTGCTTCTCGCGGAACATCTCGGTGTGCACGCGCGTGCGGCTGGAATAGCGGATATCCTTCTCGCGCTCCGTCACCTCCTCAAGGCAGGATGGCAATTCGCCGCGTCCCTGGAACAGATCGACCTGGAAGGTGAGCCGGCTGCGGCGGGGGATGGCGTCCAGCACATATTGCAGCGGCGTGTTGGAGATCAGACCGCCGTCCCAGTAGAACTCGCCGTCGATCTCGACGGGTGGGAAGCCGGGCGGCAGCGCACCGCTCGCCATCACGTGTTCGGGGCGGATCTCGACGTCCGCGTTGTCGAAGTAGAGGAACTGGCCGGTGCGCACATTCACCGCGCCGACGCTGAAGCGCATCTCGCCGGCTTTATTGATGCGGTCGAAATCCACCAGGCGCTCCAGCGTGCTGCGCAGCGGCGCCGTGTCGTAATAGCTGGTGAGCGTGTCGCGCGCGAACCAGTCGGCGGGCGCGCGCGGCGCGAAGAAGCCGGGCTGGCCGAAGGCGAGCGAGGAAAGCGCGCTGGTGCGCTGCTGCCAATGCGCCAGCGCACCGCCGAGGCCCGACGGCCACCAGGCGGAAGGGGCGGTGATCTCCTCCCAGAAGGTGCGCAATCGCGCCAGCCGGTCATGCGGCGTGTTGCCCGCGATGATGGCGGCGTTGATCGCGCCGATGGAAATGCCGGCAACCCAGTCCGGCCTGTAGTCGGACGCCGCAAGCGCCTCGAAGGCGCCGGCCTGATAACTGCCGAGCGCGCCGCCGCCCTGCAGCACCAGCGCCACCTTCTTGTCATAGGCCGGCGGCCGGGAGGGGAAATAGTCGCTCATTCGTTCATCCGATTCGCTTTATGCCGTTACTGGAACCGCAGGGACGCGATCGCGTCGCAGATTTCCCGTCGGTTCCGGAAATGATTTCGCCGTGCCGGACGCCAAGGTTACCGCCGCCGGCGCAATGCCGCCACTGCAACCCAGGGGGCCGGAACCCAGGGGGGCCGCCGCTTCGCCGGCCGATTACGTTGACACTGGCGGGCGAGCCTTCCTAAGTGACGGGAAATACAGCAACGGGATCGCCCTCGCGACCCGCAAGGAGGACGACCAAGTGGAGAACATCAGTAACCACCGCCGGTTTTCTCGCGCCATGTCGAGGCGCGGGGCGCTGGCATCGGGCACCGCCGCGCTCGGCGCCGTCACGCTGGGCGCGCCCGCGATCGCCCGCGCGCAGACAAGGTTCGTCTACAAATTCGCCAACAACGTGCCGCTGACCCATCCCCTCAACATCCGCGCCAAAGCGATGGCGGAGGCGGTGGCCAAGGACACCCACGGCGCGCTGCAGATCCAGATCTTCCCCAACAACCAGCTCGGCGGCGATACCGACATGCTGAGCCAGCTGCGGGCGGGCGGCATCCAGTTCTTCACCCTCTCGGGCCTTATCCTCGCGACGCTGGTGCCGGCGGCCTCGATCAACGGCATCGGCTTCGCCTTTCCCAACTACCCGACGGTGTGGAAGGCGATGGACGGGCCGCTCGGTGCCTATGTTCGCGGCCAGATCGCCAAGTCCGGCCTCGTCGCGATGGACCGGATCTGGGATAACGGGTTCCGCCAGACCACTTCTGCCACGAAGCCGATCAGGACACCGAAGGATTTCGAGGGGTTCAAGATCCGCGTGCCTCCCTCGCCGCTCTGGACCTCGATGTTCAAGGCGTTCGGCGCGGCACCCACCTCGATCAACTTCTCCGAGGTGTATTCGGCCCTGCAGACGCATCTCGTGGACGGCGAGGAAAATCCGCTCGCCATCATCTCGGTGGCGAAGCTCTACGAGGTGCAGAAATACTGCGCGCTGACCAACCATATGTGGGACGGTTTCTGGTTCCTGGCCAACGGTGCCGCGTGGAAGAAGCTGCCGGCGGAGATGCAGACGGTGTTCGCCACGCATGCGAACGCGGCGGCATTGCTGGAGCGCACCGACGTCGCGAAGCTCAACGCCGGGCTGCAATCCGACCTCGCCGCGAAGGGGATGGTCTTCAACACGGTGGATGCGACACCGTTCCGCAACAAGCTGCGTTCCGCCGGCTTCTATGCCGAGTGGCACAAGAAATACGGCGACGCGGCGTGGAAGCTGCTGGAGAGCTCGGTGGGCGGCCTGGGCTGACCGCGCACCCGGCGAGGCCAACCCGATGAGCGTGTCGGCGCTACCGCGGCGTGATTGGCTGGGTGCTGCCGACGCCGCCATCGGCACCACGCTCGATCTCGTCGCGGCGGCGCTGGTGCTGGGCGAGATCGTGCTGCTGCTCGCCGGCGTCACCGCCCGCTATGTGTTCGACCGCCCGCTGGTGTGGTCGGACGAGCTGGCCTCGATGCTGTTCCTGTGGCTGGCAATGCTGGGTGCGGCGATCGCGCTGCGCCGCGCGGAGCATATGCGCATGACCGCGCTGGTCTCCCGCGCGGGGCCGCGCCGGCGGCCGCTGCTGGACGCGCTGGGGCTCGCCGCCTCGGTGCTGTTCCTGGTGCTGCTGCTGGTGCCCACCTTCGGCTACGCGCGCGAGCAGGCGGTGATTATCACGCCGGCGATGCAGATTTCCGACGCCTGGCGCGCGGCGGCGCTGCCCGCGGGCACGCTCGCCATGCTGCTGGTGGCGCTGTCACGGCTGCTGCGCTGCGGACGCCCTGGGTTGGTTGCGGCTGCCTGTGTTGGCGTGGTGGCCGCCGCCTTCGCGCTGGCCGCGCCGGTGTTTCCGCCGCTTGGCAATATCGATCTGCTGATCTTCTTCGTCGGCGTCGTTGCCGCGTTGGTTTTTGCCGGGGTGCCGATCGCCTTCGCCTTTGGCCTCGCCGCCTTCGCCTATCTGGCGCTCGCCGCGGACGTTCCGCTGGCGATTCTAGTCGGGCGCATGGATGAGGGCATGTCGAACCTGATCCTGCTCGCCGTGCCGCTTTTCGTCTTTCTCGGGCTGCTGATCGAGATGACGGGCATGGCGCGCGCGATGGTGGCGTTTCTTGCCGGGTTGCTCGGCCATGTGCGCGGCGGCATGCATTATGTGCTGGTCGCGGGCATGTATCTCGTCTCCGGCATTTCCGGCTCCAAGGCGGCCGACATGGCGGCGATCGCCCCGGTGCTGTTCCCCGAGATGCGTGCGCGCGGCGCCGATGCCGGCGACCTGGTGGCGCTGCTCTCGGCAACCGGCGCGCAGACCGAGACCGTGCCGCCGAGCCTGGTGCTGATCACCATCGGTTCGGTGACCGGCGTTTCCATCTCCGCGCTGTTCACCGGCGGGCTGCTGCCGGGGCTGGTGGTGGCGGCTCTGCTCTGCCTCGTCGTCTGGTACCGGCGGCGCGCCGATACGCCGCTGCCGCGTGCGCCGCGCGCCGACGTTCTTCGCTCCTTTGCCGTCGCGCTGCCGGCGCTGGTGCTGCCGTTCCTGATCCGCTTCACGGTGATGGACGGGATCGCGACCGCGACCGAGGTCTCGACCGTCGGCATCGCCTACGCGACGCTGGTGGGGCTGCTGTTCTACCGCCGCTTCGAGTGGCGGCGCGTGGTGCCGATGCTGGTGGACACGGCGTCTCTGTCGGGTGCGATCCTGATGATCATCGGCACCGCAACGGGGATGGCATGGGGGCTGACGCAATCGGGCTTCTCGCAGTCGCTCGCGACGGCGATGCGCGGGCTGCCGGGCGGGCACACCACGTTCATGCTGGCCTCGATTGTGGCGTTCATCGTGCTGGGCTCGGTCCTCGAGGGGATTCCGGCGATGGTGCTGTTCGGACCGCTGCTGTTTCCCATCGCGCGCGAGGTGGGCATCAACGAGGTGCATTATGCGATGGTAGTGATCCTCTCGATGGGAATCGGCCTGTTCGCGCCGCCCTTCGGCGTGGGCTACTACACGGCGTGCGCCATTGGGCGCGTCGATCCCGATACGGGGATGCGCGCCATGCTGCCCTATATCCTCACGCTGCTGGCGGGCACGCTGCTGATCGCCTTCCTGCCATGGATTTCGACGGGGTTTCTGTGATGGGCGTTCCGCGCGGCGGTGTTGTGCCGACATCGAAACGGGTGATGAACCTGGCGCACCTGCCCCGCGCGGCGGCGCGCCGGCACGCGGCGGAACCCGCCCTGATCTGGGGCGAGCGGCAGTGGAGCTGGGCCGAGCTGGAGGCGCGGGTCGCGGCCCTGGCCGCCGGGCTGGCGGGGCTGGGCCTCGCCAAGGGCAGCCGGGTGCTGGTGCAGTCGCGCAACTGCAACCAGATGCTGGAGGCGATGTTCGCCTGTTTTCGCATCGGTGCCGTCTATGTGCCGACCAATTTCCGCCAGACGCCGACCGACGTCGCGGCGCTCGCACGCACCGCGCAGGTGGAGGCGATGATCTGCCAGGCGGAGTTCACCGCCCATGCCGCGGCGGTGGGCGAGGCGGTGGCGCCGCGCGTGATGCTGGCGATCGGGCCGGCCGGGTTCGGCGAGGACGTCGATGCCGTCATCGCGCGCCACATGGGCGCGGTCGCGCCGGTGGCCGATGTCGAGTACGACGATCCCTGCTGGTTCTTCTTCACATCCGGCACCACCGGCAAGCCCAAGGCCGCCGTGCTGACGCATGGGCAGATGGGGTTCGTCGTTACCTCCCATCTCTGCGACCTGATGCCGGGGACGACGCATCGCGATGCATCCCTGGTGCTGGCGCCGCTGTCGCATGGGGCCGGGGTGCATGCGCTGACCCAGGTTGCGCGTGGCGCGAGGACGGTGATGCTTGCCTCCGACCGGCTGGACGTGGCTGAGGCGTGGGCGCTGGTGGAGCGGTGGCGGATCACCAACATGTTCACCGTGCCGACTATCGTGAAGCTGCTGGTCGAGCATCCCGCTGTCAACCGATACGACCGCTCATCGTTGCGCTATGTCATCTATGCCGGCGCGCCGATGTATCGCGAGGATCAGAAGCGCGCGCTGGCCACACTCGGCCCGGTGCTGGTGCAGTATTTCGGCCTGGGCGAGGTGACCGGCAACATCACCGTGCTGCCGCCGGAATGGCACGCGATGGAGGACGGGCCGCACGCGCGCATCGGCACCTGCGGGTTTGAGCGCACGGCGATGCAGGTCTCGGTTCAGGACGATGAGGGGCGCGAGATGGCGCCGGGTGAGACCGGCGAGATCTGTGTCTGCGGGCCGGCGGTGTTCGCGGGCTATTACGACAACGAAGAGGCCAACGCGAAGGCATTCCGCGACGGGTGGTTTCGCACCGGCGATCTCGGCCATATGGACGCGGAGGGATTTGTCTATATCACCGGCCGCGCGTCGGACATGTACATCTCCGGTGGCTCGAACATCCATCCGCGCGAGGTCGAGGAAAAGCTGCTGACGCACCCGGCGATTCTGGAATGCGCGGTGTTCGGCGTGCCGGACCCGACCTGGGGCGAGGCTGGTGTCGCGGTCTGCGTGCTGCGCGCGGGGCAGGCGTTGGACGCGGCGGCCCTGCTGTCCTGGCTCGGCGACAGGATTACTCGCTACAAGCTGCCGCGGCGCGTGGAGTTCTGGGAGGCGCTGCCGAAATCGGCTTACGGGAAGCTGGCGAAAAAGGATATCCGCGCGGAGCTGTATCGCCGCGACGCGCAGGGGCGGCAGGCGGGTGGCTGAACGCTTCGTCCGCCAGCCTGGCAGGCCCGCCGCTCGGCGCATCGGTGCGGTGCCGGCCAGTGCCATTCCCGTGGATGTGGAGCTGCCGGCGGGGCGGCTGCTGCTCGATACGCTTGCGGAACTGGCCGCGCGTCTGGGGGCGGAGTCGGCGTGCCTGGCGCTTTCGGGCGGTGGGTTCGGGCCGTTCGGCTACGTTATTCCAGCGCCGTCGCCCGATGCGTCGCACGCGGCCTTCTACAGCGCGCCGCGACGCCCGCCGGGGATGACGCGGCTCGACGCGGCGGCGATCACCCTGGGCTGGCGCGACGGCGAGCCGTTCTTCCACTGCCATGCGCTATGGACGGAGGCGGACGGCGGCGTCGGTTGCGGCCATGTGCTGCCGGAGGAGACCGTGATCGCGGCGCCGATCCGTGCCACGGGCGCGGCTCTTGTCGGCGCGCGGTTCGAGGCCATGCAGGACGAGGAGACCGGCTTCAGGCTGTTCTCGCCCGTGGCCACCGCAACCGTCGTGCCGGCGCGCGCGACACCGGGGGTTGCCGTGCGGCTGGCACCCAACCAGGACCTGGTGCGGGCGCTGGAGACCGCGGTCGGCGCGGCACGCCTTGGCCGTGCTGCCGTGCGTGGCGGTGTGGCCAGCACCATCGGCGCGCGCTTCGCCGACGCCGCGCCGATCGACGGTTTTGCCACGGAGCTGCTGGTGACGCGCGGCACGGTGGGTGATGTCAGCGCGCTCGACATTGCGATCGTCGATCTCGATTTCCAGATCAGGCGGGGGCGGTTGCTGGCCGATGACAACCCGGTGCTGATGACATTCGAAGGCTTTCTTGAAGCCATTTAGGGAGGACAGGATGGACGCGCCGATCAGCCGTTTTGCGGTGCCGGAACTGGCGGGAATGGAGCCGGACATCCGCGAGAAGATTCTGGCCGTGCAGGAAAAATCGGGCTTTGTACCTAATATTTTCCTGGCACTGGCGCATCGGCCGGACGAGTTTCGCGCCTTTTTTGCCTATCATGATGCGCTGATGGAGCGCGACGCCGGGCTGTCCAAGGCCGAGCGCGAAATGATCGTCGTCGCCACCAGCGGCGCCAATCAATGCCTCTATTGCGTGGTGGCGCATGGCGCGATCCTGCGCATCCGTGCCCGCGCGCCGCACATCGCCGACCAGGTGGCGACCAACTGGCGCAAGGCCGACATCACGGCGCGCCAGCGCGCGATGCTGGCCTTCGCGATGCTGGTCTCGCGGGAGGCGGAGGCGGTGAGCGAGGCCGATATCGCGGCGCTGGAGGCCCACGGCTTCACGCGCGAGGACGCCTGGGATATCGGCGCCATCGCGGCGTTCTTCGCGATGTCCAACCGGCTGGCCAACCTCGTGAGCCTCAGGCCGAACGACGAGTTCTACCTGATGGGGCGCCTGCCGAAGGCGTAGCGCGGCAGCATGCGAGGTTTCTGGAGCAAGAAATCCGATCCGACGATTCCCCGTCGGACCGGAGATTGCTCTATGCCGGGATCGCGGCGATCGCCTTGTCCAGCGTCTCGACGATGCGGTCGCACTCCGCGCGCGTCACCACCAGCGGCGGGCAGATCGCGACCACGGTGCCCCACCGGCTGCCGCTGCCGGCGCGCCCGACGATCACGCCGGCCGCCTTGCACGCGTCCACCACGCCGCCCATCACCGCGCTGTCGAGCTGCTCCTTGGTCGCCTTGTCCTTCACCAGCTCGACACCGCACAGCAGGCCCTTGCCGCGCACATCGCCGACGTTGCGGTGCCGCAACAGACCGCGCAGCCCGTCCATCAGATAGGCCCCGGTCTCCGCGGCGCGCTCGGCGAGCTTCTCCTGCATCATGATCTCGATGTTGCGCTGCGCCACCGCGGCGGCGACGGGGTGGCCGCCGTAGGTGTTCACCTGCATCACCTGGCGGTTAGAGTCCGGCTCGCCGAGAAAGCTCTCGAACACGCGGTTGCGCACCACGGTTGCCGCGATCGGTAGATAGGCGCTGGAGATTCCCTTGGCCACGGCGACGATATCGGGCTTCACCCCGTAATGCTGGTGGGCGAACATCTTGCCGGTGCGGCCGAAGCCGTTGATCACCTCATCGACGTGCAGCAGGATGCCGTAGCGCCGGCAGATCGCCTCGACCTCCGGCAGATACTCATCCGGCGGCACGGCGATGCCGACACCGCTCATGATCGGCTCCACGATCACCTCCGCGACGCTTTCCGGGCCCTCGCCGAGGATCGTCGCCTCCATGTTCTTCACACAGGCCAGCCCGCAGGACGGGTAGGTGAGGCCGAACGGGCAGCGATAGCAGGTGGGTGGCGCGACATGCACGAAATCGCCGGAATAGGGCTCGAACTTTCCCTTGCGCTCGCCCATGCCGCCGGCGTCCAGCGTGGCCATGGTGGTGCCATGATAGGCGTAGTAGCGGCTGATGGTCTTGAAGCGGAACTGGCCCGGATATACCTGCTTGGCCCATTGCCGCGCGACCTTGATGCCGGCCTCGTTCGCCTCCGAGCCGGAGTTGACGAAGTAGACATGGTTGTCGCCGCCCATCAGCGTGTTGATCGTCGCGGCCAGCTGGGAGGCGGGCTCGTTCATCGCCGTATGCGGGAAATAGGCGAGCTGCTCCATCTGCTCGGCCGCGACCTGGGCGAGCTCGTGGCGGCCGTAGCCGATGTTGACGCACCACAGCCCGGCCATGGCGTCGAGATACTCGGTGCCGTCGGCGTCGCGGATGGTCGAGCCGCCGCCGCCCGCGACCACCATCTGCTTCTTTTCCAGCGCGCGATGCTGGACGATCGGGTGCAGGACGTTGGCGAGATCCTGCTCGACGATGGCGCGGCGGATTTCGGGGTCGGGGGCATTGGTGAGCGACATGACGGCCTCGGGATTTGCTGATGCGGAAGGCATCACAAATTCGCCCGACAGGCAAATCCCGCCCGCCCGGCGGCGTTCAGACCAATTTCTGGGAAAGCAACCGGGCCACCGAGGTTTCGGTGACCAGCAGGTGGGCGTCCATCAGCGTTGTCGCAAGGGCCGCGTCGCGCGCCAGCACCGCGTGCGCGATGGCCTGGTGCTCGCCCGCGATGTCGCGCACCTCGGCCGCGGCCTCGGCGTGATGCAGCAGGCGGACCTTGCGATAGCGTTCCGAATGGTCGCTGAGCAGATTCCAGAACCGCAGCGTCCATGCCGAGCCGCAGGCCGCGACCAATGCTGCATGAAAGCGCCGGTGCCGCGCCTCCCACACCACAGCACCGGCACGGTCGGCCTCGTCCTTCGGCAGTGCCGTACGCGAGAGCAGGTGCAGGGCGGCGACGATCTCCGCCTCCCACGCCGCGTCGCCCTGCGCGATCGCGGCCCCGAGGCATAGGCGTTCGATGGCGCGCCGCGTCGCCATCAGGTCGGCGAGGTCGGCCGGGTTCGCCTTGGGCACGCGCGAGCCGCGATGGTTTTCGAGCTCCACCAGGTTTTCCGCGGCCAGCCGGCCGAGCGCCTCGCGGATCGGGGTCAGGCCGAGGCCGAAGCGCCCGTGAAGATCGGCCGCGCGCAGCCTCTCGCCGGGCATCAGCTCGCCATGGAGAATTTCCGCGCGCAGGCGCCGATAGGCCTGCTCGGCCAGTGTTCCCGCGTCCGTTCCCGTGTCGTCACCGGCTTGCATTCGGGCTCCATATCCGTAAGATGATTTTATAAAATCTGGCCGAAACGATAGCAAGACGGGGACGCGATGCCGCGAGGAAGCTGGGCGCTGGCCACCATAGCAACAACGGGTGGGCCGTTGGCCTGCGTCGAGGAAGGCGGGCGGTTCTACCGCCTCGACGCCTCGCTGGCGCGGGCCGGTGTGCACGGGATGGCCAGCGTCGCCGGGCTGTTCTGGGACTGGGAGCGGGTGTCGGCGGCCCTCGATGCCTGGCGGCCCAACGCCGCGGACGCGGTGCCGGAGGGTTCGCGCCTCGCGCCGCTGCTCTATCCCGGGAAGATCCTCTGCGCCGGCGCCAACTACTATGACCATTGCGCGGAGATGGGCGTGGCCGACCTGCGCAAGGAGGCGCAGCGCCTGTTCTTCTTCATGAAGCCGCCGCGCAACGCGGTGGTCGGGCCCGGAGCCACTGTGCGCAAGCCGCTCGACACCAACGCGATGGACTGGGAGGTGGAGCTTGCCGCGGTGATCGGCCGCACCGCGCGCGCCGTCTCCGCCGAGGACGCGCTCGCGCATGTCGCCGCCTATACCGTGGCGATCGATTTTTCCGCCCGCGACCTCAATCGTGCGCCGGAGACCTTCTACAAACTCGATTGGGTCGCCGGCAAGGCGCAGGACACGTGCTGCCCGATGGGCCCGCGCCTGGTGCCGGCAAGTGCGATCGGCGATCCGCAGGACCTGGGGCTGAAGCTTTCGGTCAACGGGGCGGTGAAGCAGGACGCGCGCACCGCCGGCATGATCTTTTCGATTGCAGAACAGATAGCAATCGCCTCGCGCATCATGACGCTCGACCCCGGCGACGTGATCCTGACCGGCACGCCCGCCGGTGTCGGGGCGCCGAAGGGCACGTTTCTGTCCGTGGGCGACCGGGTCGTGGCCGAGATCGAAAAGATCGGCACGTTGGACGTTACTATCATGCAAGGAGCCTGATGATGCGCCGTTTTGCGGGTTTTGCCTCGGCCTTTCTCATGCTTGCTGGCGTTGCGCACGCGCAGGTGCGCCTGCGCTTCTCCACCGCCGCGCCGCCGCCCGACTTCCTCACCAAGTCGATGTATGCGTTCAAGGCGATGGTGGAGAAGGACGCGCCGGGCGCGTTCGACATCAATATCTATCCCGCCAGCACGTTGTTCCGGCAGGGCACGGAGTTTGCCGCGATCGAGCGCGGGACCCTGCAGATGAGCACCGGCACCGCGTTTTCGGTGGCGCGGCAGATGCCGAGCCTCGGCTTTCTCGATCGTGCCTATCTGATTCGCGACTATGCTGGTCTGCGCCGCATCTTCGACGGGCCGTTCGGCAAGACCTACACCGCGATGGTGGCGAAGAAGCTCGGCATCCGCATCCTCGCCGTCGGGTATCTCGGCACGCGCGAGGTCAATCTGCGCGAGATGCGTACGGTCCGGACGCCGGCCGACCTCAAGGGAATCAAGATGCGCATGCCGGCGACGCCGGAATGGCTGCTGCTCGGCCGCACGCTCGGTGTTTCACCGGTGCCGATGGCCATGCCGGAGGTTTACCTGGCGCTCAAGACCGGCACGATCGACGGGCAGGAGAACCCGCTCACCATCACGGCGGCGGCGAAGTTCTACGAGGTCACGAAGACGGTGGTGATGACCAACCATCTGGTGCAGCCGGTGTTCTTCGACATCTCCGAGAAAGTGTTCGCGCGGCTGACCAAGGCGCAGCAGGAGGTGCTGGTGCGCGACGCGCGGGCGGCGATGGCGCAGAACGACAAGGCGCGGCTGGCCGATGAATCACGTGTCTTGGCGTTGCTGAAGTCGAAAGGGCTCACCGTGCAGACGCCCGACCTCGCCGCATTTCGCGCCAATGCCGACAGGGTCTATGCCGCCTCGCCGCTGGCGAAGAAGTGGAACCCGACGCTGATGCGGGAGGCGGAGGCAGCGCAGAAGTAGCGGCATGCGCCGGTTGCGGTGGGCGGCGGAGGCGATCGCCGTCTGGCTGTTCGCCGCCATGCTGGTGATTTTCGTCCTCGAGGTCACTCTGCGCTACGGATTTGACGCGGCGCCGGACTGGTCGGACGAGGTGGCCGCGATCCTGTTCGTCTGGGTGGTCTTCTGGACGACGACCTTCGTCGTGCCGCTGGAGGCGCATATCCGTTTCGACCTCGTTCTGCGCGCCTTTCCGCCGGCTGCGCAGCGCGGCATCGCGGTGGTGCGGCATCTCGTCATCATCGGCCTGTTTGGTGCCGGCCTGCCGGCGGCGCTGAGCTATATCCTGTTTTTGCGCAGCCAGACGACGCCGGTGCTGGGGCTGCGACTGGACTGGGTTTATTCCTGCTTCGGTGCGTTTCTCATCGCGGTGCCGGTGCGCTCGGCCCTGGCACTCTGGCAGGTAGTGCGGCGCCCACCGGCGCCGGGCGTGGTGCCGTGATTCTCGCCGCTGCCTTCGTGATCTTCGTGGTTCTTGCGGTGGCCGGCGCGCCGATCGGGCTCGCGATGATGGGCTCGGGCTTCGCCTATCTGTTCATCACACACCAGGACCCCGGCCTGGTGGTGGATCAGGTGATGAACTCGCTTTACGACTCCTATCTGCTGATCTCGGTGCCGCTGTTCATCTTCGTGGCCAACATGATGGGCGGCGGCGGGGTGCTGGACCGGTTGTTCGCGCTTTCCGCTGCGACGCTCGGGCGCCGGCGGGGTGGGCTGGCCCAGGCCAATGTGGCGACCAATCTCGTCTTCTCCGGCATGTCGGGAAGCGCGGTGGCCGATGCCGCAGGCCCCGGCCTGGTCGTTGCGCGGATGATGATCGCGTCAGGCGGCTACACACCGGGCTTTGCCGCCGCGACCTCCGCCGCCGCGGCGACGATCGGGCCGCTCGTTCCACCCTCGATCCCGATGATCTTCTACGCGCTCATCGCCAACACCTCGGTGGCGGCGATGTTCCTCGCCGGGCTGGTTCCCGCCTGTCTGATGGCCGCGAGCCTGATCGTGGCGATCAGGCTGCTGGCGCGGCGGCGCCGCTTTCCGGTGATGACGGATGCGCCTGCGCTGTCGGTGGGGCTGGTGTTGCGTGCGCTGCCAGCGCTGTCGCTGCCGGTGTTGCTGGTGACCATCATTTATGCCGGCATCGCGACCCCCACGGAGGCGGCGGCGATCGCCGCGGCCTATGCCGTTCTGCTGGCGTTGGTGGTGGAGCGGACGTCGCTGGGCTCGATCTACCGCGCCGTCGTACAGACGGTGCATGCGATCGCGACGGTCGGCATGATCATCGTCGGTGCCTTCGTGTTCAACTACATGGTGGCCGATGCCGGGTTGCCGCAATTGCTGGCGAAAGTGCTGGCGGCGTGGCGCCCGGCGCCGCTGCTGTTTCTGGTAGCCCTCAACGTGTTGTTCCTGCTGCTGGCCAGCGTGCTGGATGCGATCACCATGCTGCTGGTGCTGGTGCCGCTGCTGGTACCGCTCGCGGTCTCGATCGGTATCAATCCGGTGCAATTCGGCGTGGTGCTGATCCTCAACATGATGATTGGCCTTGCCCTGCCGCCGCACGGCTTGTTGCTGTTCGTGATGCATTCGCTGACCAAGGCGCCGATTGGTGATATTTTTCGCGAGGTGATGCCGTTGGTGGCGAGCCTGCTCGTCGTCCTCGCCGCCACGACGCTGATCCCCGCGATCAGCCTCGCGCTGCCGCACGCGCTCGGTTACTAGCGGCAGCGGTCTGCCCAGGTTTTTTTCGGATGGGAGGGTTCATGCACGATTTCCGCGGCCGGCGCGTCGTCATCACGGGTGCCGTCGGCGTTCACGGCCGATGGATTGCCGCCGCGTTCGCGCGCGCGGGGGCCACGCTCTGTTTGTCGGATCTGCGCGGCGAGGGGCTTGCGCCGCTGGTGACCGAGCTTGGCCTCGATTCCGCGGTGACGCTCACCCATGCGACGGATCTGCGCAAGGAGACCTCGATCGCGGAACTCGCGGCGCTGGTCGGGCGCGCCTGGGGGGCGGCGGATATCCTGGTCAACAACGCGGGGCTCTATCCCCGGACCGGCGTGCTGCAGGAACTCGATTGCGAAACATTCGACAGGATCATGGACGTCAATGTGCGCGCACCGTTCCTCATGGTCCGGGTCTTTGCGAAGCAGATGATCGCGCACGGCATCAAGGGCTCTATCGTCAACATCGGCTCCGGCGCGGCTCGGCGGATGGTGGCGGGATCGGTCACGTACTGCACCAGCAAGGCAGCGCTCGAACGGCTCAGCAAGGGTCAGGCGCTGGAGCTGGCGCCGCTCGGCATCCGGGTGAATGTCGTCGAGCCCGGCTTCGCCGCCGGCAGCGAGGTCAGCAGTCTGCCAGCCGATTACGTGGCGCGGATGGAGGCGAGGATTCCGCTCGGCCGCAGCTCGGGACCGGATGATGCGTCTGGTGCCGTGCTCTATCTCTGCTCGCCGGCAGCCGCGTTCATCACCGGGGCGGTACTCGCGGTGGATGGCGGCAACTCGATTGGCGCATGAATCGGCCGAGCGTGATCTTTCGCCCGTTGCAGACGACGATGCTGGACCGGACAGGGCCCGATCCAGCACGCTCGTAACGCCTGCGTTTCGGTGATGATCAGAAGGCAAGCCAGGCGAAGGCATAGAGCGTGTCGTTGTCCGCGGCGTTGCGACCGGAGCCGTCGTAGTTGCCGCTGCCGCCATTGAAGGTCGTATAGGCGATAAATTGCACCCCGAGCTTCAGATTGGCGAAGGGTGCGCCCCAGGAATCCTGTTTGCCGAACGGGATCCAATCGACTTCCGTGATAAAGGCGGTGCTGTTGGGTGTCCCCTTGTTGCTGCCGGTCACCGCGGCGGGAGCGTAAAGCACCGAGTCCCCCGTACCGTAGGTCTGCTGCACGCCAAGCGTGAACTGGTAGGTCTGGTCACGCACCCAGGTGGCGTTGGCACGGAACTGGTTGAGCGCCTTGTGCGGGCTTGCGGCGCCACCAGCTGCGAAGGTCGCGCGCAGGTTCTGCTCTTCATGCACGAAAATGGCGTTCAGCGTGTAGATGTTCGGGCCTTTGCCGACATACTGGTAGGAGCCATCGAAAGCGAAATCGGTGTAGGCGTTGGTCCCGCCGCCAGGCGCGTCCAGCGGTTGCACGTTGGCCTGGAGGTACATCGCGCCGACCTCCGCGGATTGGTCGTTCCAGTCCCATTCATAGGCCACGCGGGCATAGGGAATGGCACCGGTGCCGTTGCCGAACTGCGGATAGACGCCCAGCGTTTTGGCCACGCCATCGTCCATCAGCTGATAGGCACCGGCCTCGACGTAGAGGTGGGTGTTCCACCACGCGTAGAGGGTGGTGCCCATGGTGTTGCCGATCAGAGCGCCGGCGAGCAGCGGCTGCGGCGAGGGCGTGGGCGCCAGCACGGACTGGACATAGGGGTATCCCCAGGCAAACGTGGTATTGTACGGGTCGGAGACCGTCGGGCCGTTGTTCACCGACATCCCGAAGCGAAGCGTGTTGCTGCCGATACCCAACACATCGGTGGCACGCAGATCCGTGTTGTCGAGTTTCTCGGAAACGTTGATGCCATTATACGTGCCTTGCACGAAGCCGCCGAGATAGTTGTTGATCCGCCCGGCAAGGAAGACGCTGATCTGATCGACCGCCGGGTTGGTGTTGCGCGCGAAATGCGCGGTTGGCGGGGCCGGCTGATTGCCCGATGTCTGCGTCAGCGATGACAGGATCATTGCCGAGAGCGGGATTTTCGAGGCCAGGTCCAGGCCACCCTTCTGGGTATAGCCGCCGATCTTGAAAGCGCGGCCAAAGGCGGTGAGCTGCGGGCCGAAGCCCCCGATATGGCAGGCCGTGCAGGGCTGACCGGTCTGCGCGGCAAAGGCCGGCAGGGCATGGGCTGGGCGCGCTGCCCAAAGCAAGAGCAGCGGCAACAGGACCGCCAGGCCGCGCCACGGCGGGAACCCGGCTGCGCGATATCTTCCTCTGGCCATTTCAACCCTCCGGAACCGTTGTATGTCAACGTCGTTACGGATGGTTCATCTTCGCGGGGCGCCGCGCTTTGATCTCGATCAAACCGGGGTGGAACGAAAGGCGACGGCCTGGCGGCGGCGTGCCAGCCAGAAGCGCCTGGGCGACGCCCCTTGGGCCTCCGCCGCTATCAGCTCGTCTAAAACTGGATGCCGGATGCCTCCGCTGCCAACGACCGGCCTGCCTGACGGTCAGACGATGATCGCGGCAGGCACGTCCGGGGGGTTCAGTTGGCGCGGCGGATGAGGATGGCAAAAACGCCATCCGCGGCGCGCGATGATCCAGCCTTCCGGGATCGCCTCGCCGATGGCCAGCAGCGTCTCGGCATAGGCATCGGCCTGCGCCGTGAGCTCGGCGGGAGGGTTCGCGAGGATCGCCTCGATGCGCTCGTCGATGCCGGCGGCCGGTTCCATCGTCCGAGCCCCTTCTCGTGCAGCAGGTCCCGCGATTCGGAAAAATTCTCGTGCACCCCCACGGCGCGCGCCGAGAGGCCGATCGCCTCCTTGATCCAGTCGAGCGCGTGGATCGTCGTCACCTTGCCGGGACGATACGCGGCGTGCCCGGCCTTCGCCGGGAGGCGCTCATTGACCGCGACCGAGGCCGGGTCATGCGCTAGGTCGTACTCGGCCTTCGTGAGGTGGTGGTAGCAGCCTTTGCACGGCGCCATCACGGTCGCGTGGCCCATCTTTTCGGCGATCGAGAGATTGCGCGCGGAGAGATAGGTCTGCCGCTTGGGATCGACGTTCTTGACCTCCATCGCGCCGCAGCAATTCCCGCTTTCCAGCTCCTCGATGGCGAGCCCGAGCGCGCGGCCGACCGGGAGGGTGGACCGGGCACAGGCGCTGCCGGTGCCCTCGAGCGCGCGACCGGGGTCGAGGGTCTTGACGCGGCGAGCCTGCGTGGCCTGCGGAAGCAGGCGCTGGCCAAGCGGCTGCTGGCGCGATGATCCGGTCCGGCACGCCAGGGCGGAAGGGGTGTGCTTGCCGTGTCCGGGCGCGCGGCTTAGCGTTCCGCGATTTTCGCATATGAAGCCAGACACACTTGGCCGAGAGGAAGACGACCCGCATCATGGCAGTTCCTATTTTCATTGTCTGCCAGAACGGTTCGCGCGAATCGCTCCAGTTTGCGGCGATGACGGCGTCGGTTGCCGCGGTCTCCGGCCGCGCGGTTACGGTGTTTCTTTCCATGAATGCGCTGCGACATTTTCTGCGCCGCCCCTCGGCGCCGGCGCCGACCGCGGGGGCCATGGGCGAGTTGCTGGAGGCCCGCAAGGCGCCGCGTTTCGAGGATCTATTTCAGCAGGCCGTGGAGTTGGGCGACGCGAAGATCTATGCCTGCTCGATGGCCATGGATCTGCTTGAAGTGGATGAGAACGATCTCGCGGAACACCTTGCCGGGAGGCTGGGGCTGACCAAGTTCCTCAGTGACGCCGAGGCGGGACAGCTGCTGGCGTTCTGACCGGACGGCCGCGATGTCGCTGCATGACGGAGAGTGGGGGATCGGAGCGTGAGTGAACACCACGTTGTCGATGCAAGGGGCAGCTTCTGCCCAGGACCGTTGATGGAGCTTATTGCGACGCTCAAACGAGTGGCCGTCGGCGACACGCTGGAACTTCTTTCCTCCGACCAGGGTTCGGTCAAGGACGTGCCGGAATGGGTGCGCAAGGTGGGCCACGAGATGGGGCGGACCGAGCAGGACGACGCAAAAATATGGCATGTTTTTGTCAAGAAATCGAAATGAACAGCAGGGGAGATGTCTCATGCGCATCGTCGTGGCTGGTGGCGGCATGGCAGGCACCATCTTCGCCAACAACGTGGCGCGGCGGCTGACCGGCGAGCTGCGCGCCGGCAAGGCGCGCCTGACCATGCTGACGGCCTCGGACCGGCACGTCTATCAGCCGGGCTGGCTCTATGTCGCGATGGGACGGATGACGCCCGACCAGCTCGAACGGGAGCAGGCAAGTCTGCTCGAGCCCGAAATCAAGCTGCATGTCGACCCGGCGAAGACCTTTAACCTGACCGACAGACATGTCGTGACCGAAAGCGGCAAGGTCCATGAATACGACCTGCTGGTGGTCGCGACCGGCTCACGCCCGACGCCCGAGGATGTGCCCGGCCTCAAGGAAAACAGTTTCCACTGCTATTCCCCCGATGAGGCGCTGCGGCTGCACGACAAGCTCGCCAACTTCACCGGCGGGCGCATCATGGTGACCGTGGGGCTGCCGCATAAATGCCCGATGGTCCCGCTCGAAATCACCTTCACCATGCACGACTACATCCGCGACCGCGGCCTGCTGGACAAGACCGAGTTCTATTACACCTACCCGATCGGGCGCCCGCACGGCATTGAGAACGTGGCGATCTGGGCCAACGGTGCGTTCGCCGAGCGCGGCATCCGCCAGGAGACGTTTTTCAACATGAAGGAGGTCGATGGCAGCAAATCCGTCGTTCGCAGCGAGGAGGGCTCGGAGATCGGCTATGACCTGCTGGTTACCGTGCCGCCGCATCGCGGGCAGAGGGTGATCGAGGAAAACAAGCTCGGCGCCCACGGATGGATCCCGACGGACCGCTTTTCGTTGCATATGCAGGGCGACCACGCGGACAGCGTGATCGTGCTCGGCGATACCACCAACCTGCCGATCAGCAAGGCCGGCTCGACCGCGCATTTCCAGGCCGAGGTCGCAGCCGAGAACGTCGCCGCGCGCGTCAAGATCGGCCGCGAGGTGCGCAGCTACGACGGCAAGGTGTTCTGCTTTATCGAGGCAGGCAAGGACCGCGCCACCTACGCCATGTTCAACTACCAGAACCCGCCGCAGCCACGCGCGCCGAATGCCGCGATACACGCGTTCAAGATGGCCTATAACCAGCTCTACTGGGCGTCCGTCCGCGGTCTGCTCTGAGGGAGGCGGTCATGTCGGCATCATCGGTGCAAGCCGTGCCGGAGGCGGAGTCCACCGAGGCGCGGACGCAGGCGGCGCTGGCCGCCCTGGTCGTCAACGGCGATCTCGAACGTCTGGTTTCCCTCGCGCGCGTGTTGGGTGGCGTGGGGGACGCGCTGTCGGATGATATCGTCACGCGGCTTTCCGCGACCGCGGCGGACGGGATGGACCTGCTCGACCGCGCCAACCGCAGCGGCATCGCGCGCGCCTTGCCGGCCATCGCGGCGCTGGTGGAAAACGGCGATCTCGACCGTCTTGTGGCGCTCGCCCGCCTGATCGGCGGCATGAGCGACGCGCTGTCCGACGATATCGTGACGCGCCTGGCGGAAACCGTCGGCAATGCGCTGGTGCTGATCGACCGGCTCACCCGCGGCGGCCTGGCCGACCGGCTGGTGGTGCTGGCCGACACGGTGGAGCGTTCCAACCTGCTCGCCGATCTCATGCAGGCGCTGGAACGCGCGGCGGCTGACGACGCCGGAAAGCCACGGCCCGCGGGCGGCCTCGGCGGCCTGTGGCAGGTGCTGAAGGACCCCGAGATCCAGGCCGCGCTGCGCTACGCGGCGTCCGCGCTCGCGCATTTCCGCGCATCGCGCGCGGCCAGGAGTTGAGGCCTGCCGGGGCTCATTCGCCGCGGCGGCCGGGCGGACTTCGTCATGGCCCGCCCGGCTGTTGACGAGCGGCCGGACGGGCATTCCGCGCGGCTCGAGCGGGCCATTTCGGACCGGTATCGTTCTTGTTACGTTGAACGTGCAAACCCATCAAATGGCTTGAATCTGTCAGAAACCTGACCGCCAAGGTCGTTTGCCGGGGCGATTGCGTCGGCCCGGCGGCCGACTGTATGAACCACTTCCCTTCCCCATGAAGTGGATCGCTACCGCCATGTCGCGCCCGCCCGCCACGCTGATCACGACCCTGCTCGCCGCCACCGCCGCGACCGCGCTTGCGGCCGGCCCGGCGCCGCCGAGCCTGCCGCCGGCCTACCTGGCATCGCCGGCAAGACCGACGGCTCCCGCTGTGGCGGCCCAAGCTGCGACGACCCCGGCGCCGGTTGCGGGCGCCGCCGCGCTGCCCGCCCCGGCCTATACCGGCCCGATGCCGACAGCGCCGCTGGCGATCCCGGGCGTCGCGGCCCCGCCGGAGCTGCCGCAACAGGCTGCTTACGTGCTCATGGATGCCACCACCGGGGCGATCATCGCCGAGAAGGCCGCCACCTCATCCTGGCCGCCGGCAAGCCTCGCCAAACTCATGACCGCCTACCTCACCTATCAGGCGGTGGCCCAGGGCACGCTGAAGATCGATCAGGCGGTGCCGATCAGCGTCACCGCCTGGCACACCGGCGGCTCGCGCATGTTCATCTCGCCCAGCATGAGTGTCACGGTCGACCAGCTTCTGCACGGGCTCATTATCGATTCCGGCAATGACGCGGCCGTGGCACTCGCCCAGGCCGTTGCCGGCAACCGCGGCAGTTTTGTGGGCCTGATGAACCACCAGGCGAAGGTTCTCGGGCTCACCGGCACGCACTACACGAATGTCGACGGCCTGCCCGACCCCGCGCTGCACACGACAGCGCTCGACACCGCCGTTCTGTCGCGCGCCATCATCCAGAACTTTCCGCAATACCTCAAGATTTCCGCCCAGAAATTCTACACCTTTGACAAGATCCGCCAGCGCAGCTGGAACCCGGTGCTGTTTCATGACGCGACAGTGGACGGGCTGAAGACCGGGCTCACGAAGGCGGCCGGCCACTGCATCGACGCCACGGCCAGCCGCGGCGGGCGGCGGCTGATCGCCGTGGTACTCGGCGGGCCGAGCTGGACGGTCAGCACCAATGACATCGAGGCACTGCTCGACTACGGCTATCAGTTCTACATGAATGCGACCGTGATCACCGCGGGTCGGCCGGTCGGCACCCTGGCCGCTCCGCTCTATCGGGTGACCACGGTCCCGGTGGCGCCGGCGAAGAGTGTGGCGATGACCCTGCCGCAGCTCGCGGCGAAGTCGCTCAAGACCACCGTGGCGCTTAACCCGCCACCGAAGTCCGGCGTCCACAGGGGCCAGGACGTCGGCACGATGACGGTCAGCAGTGGTGGCAAGGCGCTGGCAACCGTTCCGGTCGTCGCCCTCGAAGACGACCCGCCGGCGGGCTTCTTCACGCGCCTCGCCCGCCGGATCAGGGCAGCGCTGTAGGGTAATATCCGGCGGGATGGGATCACCCGGCCGGGGCTTTCTCTCTCACCCTCCTTTCCACGGATCAGGATGCATGTGCCCCGCCGTGCAGCCCGATGGACGTGGCGCGGGCCGGCAGGTACTTGCCGAGGTCGGGGCATTTCCTGTCTTATGCCTCGATGTCGATCGCCATGGCAGCGCCGCTCGATGACATTCCCGGGATCAACCCCTGGAATCTGGCCTGGGTGGCGCTCGCCCTGGCGGCGCTGGTGGCGGCAATCCTCGCCCCCGGGCTGTGGGCCCTGACCTTCGTGCACATCTTCTGCGGTGTGCTCTGGACGGGGATCGACATTTTCATGGGCTTCGTGATGGGCCCGATCATGCGCCGGGTGCCGCCGCCGGCGCGGCGGGCCATTGCCTGCCGGCTGATGCCCAAGATGCTGTTCCTGATGCCGACGCTCGCGGCGATGACCGGCACCGCGGGCTGGTATCTGGCGGGGCGTGTCGGCTTCCTCGCCCTGCCCTGGCCGCAATTCGGCTGGGTGGCGGCCGCGCTGGTGATCATCACCATTCTCACCGTCCAGGGCCTGGGATTCCTGCTGCCCGTCAACCTCAAGGTCTATTTCGAGCTGCGCAAACCCAACCCCGATGGCGGGCGCATCGCGCGGCTGATGCGCTTCTATGTCTACGGCGTCGCCTTTCAGGGCATGCTGCAGATCGCCATCATCGTCATCATGGCGCGGTTCGGCAGCGGGCTGTAGGTGCCGTCACGGGGTTGACACCGTTGCTGAAAGCCTCCCGTTGCGAGCGAACACTGTTGACCCTGTTCGCCGTTGGGATCGTCGGCCTCTACGTCCCTCTCGTTTGGCGCTCGACGCTGATGTTGCCGCTTAACTACAACGAGGGTTGGAATGCTTATCTGGCTGTAGCGGCAAAAGCCGGGACGCTCTATCCGCCCCCCTGTATCGGGGTCACGAACAACTATCCTCCGCTGTCGTTCCTTCTGATAGGAGGCCTTACGAGCCTTTTGCCCGACGCTATCTTCGCGGGCCGTGTCGTGGCGTGGGCGGCTCTGATCTGCGTCGCCGTCTGCCTCTACGCAATCCCACGGGCAGTGGGTTCGGATCGTCTCGCCGCCTTGTTCGCACCGATGTTGTTCCTCGCGGCGCTTGCCGAGCATTTTTCTCTCTACGTTGGCACCGACGATCCGCAGATGCTCGGCCATGCGCTGATGCTTGCCGGACTGTTGGTGATGGTACGTACTTCCGGCGCGCGGGGAGCTGTCGTCGCGGCGATATTCATGGCCGCCGGAATGTTTATCAAACACAGTCTGCTGGCCCTCCCGTTCGCGGCGGGCGTCTGGCTGCTGTATGTTGATCGTCGGCGAGGTTTGATCTTTTTGACAACCTTGGTGTCCGCGGGCGTTATCGGGCTCTCCCTATGCTTTGCTGTGTATGGGCACGATTTTGTGGCCGGCCTCCTTGCGCCGCGCGTGTGGTCATTCACACGAGCTTATCAGCGACCGATGACGTGGTTGCTGCCGTTGCAGATCCCGCTGGCGGTGCCGGTACTGATCCTTCTGAAGCCGATGCGCGACCGCCACGGCGTTCTGTTGCTGATCTACTACGTCGCATCCCTGGCGGTAGGAACGCTGGGAGCGGCAGGCCAGGGCGTCATTTACAACGCATTCTTCGACACGCTCATCGCCGCCTCACTTGCCGGTGCGCACGCCCTCGGACGTTTCTCTGAGATCCTAGGGCAGGCGGCCCGCACGCCGCGCCTGCTCACCGTCGCGGTCGTTGGTGGTGCGCTTGTCGTGCTCGGTCTTTCCGCGGCACCGCGTGACGTCATCTTGCTGCGCCCTTGGATCCGTCATACCGAGGCCGACGCCGTACGTGTACGCGCGACAGTTGCCACCATCCGGGCAATTTCGAACCCGGTGATCTGTGAACAACTGGCCCTGTGTTATTGGGCTCGAAGACGATTCGAAATCGATATGTTCAATCAAACTCAGAGCTTCCGCCGCCACGCGTGTAGCGATGTCGCATTCCTGAGGCAAATACGCGCGAGGCGATATGCGGCTATCGTGCTCGAGGCGCGGGGCGTGCGACCCAGGGCGCACATGACGAGGCCGGAGTGGTCGGCGATCCGCACCAATTACGCGCCGATCATCGGAACGCGTGCGTTGGCAGCCACAATTATGAAGCCGCGCCGACTTCCCTGACGCGGGTGCCGACACCGACTTGGCGACGCCGTGCGACCACGACAGCCATGGGAATCCCGGTTCATGACGGTCCCCGGCTCCGACCTCAGGCCGTCGCCACCCCGTTCTCCATGCCGTTCATCCCCTGCGCGCGGCGGGCCTGCCAGAGTGCGAGGAAGTCGATCGGTTGCAGCAGCACGGGTGGGAAGCCGCCATCACGCGTCGCGGTCGCGAGCACGTCGCGCGCGAAGGGGAACAGCAGGCGCGGGCACTCCACCAGCAGCACCGGTTCGACGCTGGCCTCGGGGATTCCGTTCAGCGTGAACACGCCGGCATAGACCAGCTCGGCGACGAAGATGCTGGTGGCCTCGGTGCCTGGCGCCGGGGTCGGGTCGAACGCCTCGGCGCGGATCGAGATGCCCACCTCGAAGCTGTTCTGCCCTTCGGCGACGCGGCGGGCCTGAACGTCGAGATTGATGTCAACGCGCGGCGGCTGGCGCAGCGCGGTGTAGACCAGCGGTGCGCCCGGCACCTCGAAGGAAAGGTCCTTCACGTATTGCAGGTTCACCACCAGGGGGGCGGCGGCAGGCTGTTGAGTGGTCTCGGACATCGGCATCTCCGCAAGGGTCGGTCGCGGTAGCACGGCGGCGGCCGCAGGCCAACATCGGGGCCGATGGGAGCGGGCCGACCCAGGGCGGTCCGGTCGAGTGGTCCGGCGGGACGCAGGAGGTTTGCTAAACGCGCCAGGAAATCGCGGCGGGCGGCGGCGCCGTGGGGTCGCAGATCAGCCAGGTGCCGTTGGCGACGGAAATCCCCGTCATCGCCATGATGAACCCCCAATGGCAGACGACGAGCGTGGCCGACCAGTCGGCAAGGGCGGCCTGCGCACCGCGAAACCGCGCCGCGCGCTCAATGACACTGTCATGCGGCTCCGGACCTTCCGGCCACCAGCGTTCGTCGAGCGGCTTGAAATCCAGGCGCGGCCACATCGTCTCCAGCAGCGAGCGCGGCGTTCCGACATCGCAGGTGAAGGCGTAGCGTTCGCGCACCAGCGGCTCGACCTCGACCGGCAGGCCCAGCGTTTCGGCAACCGGGCGGGCGGTTTGCAGCGCACGCGTGTAGGGCGAGGCGATGATGCGGCGAATCCCCGCGCCCGCCAGCGCCTCGGCCGCCCGCCTGGCCTGTTCATGGCCGAGCTCCGTCAGCCGGGGATCCTCGATCCCGGGATCGCGGCGGGTGGCGCCGAAATGCAGATTGAACTCGCTCTGGCCGTGGCGCAGCAGGATCATGGTGCCGCGGTAGGTAGCGGAGCGTGCCAGTTCCGCCAAGCTTGGTTTCCGCCAAGCTTGGGTCCCGCGAGGCTTCGCGGCGGCGCGGATGACCGTCAGGTAACCTCCTGCAAGATTGTGCCACAGTGAGCAGCGCACTATGTCCGGCGGTCAGGCAGGCGCGCAGGCGCCGAAGGTGGAACAAGGTGATTGGCCCGAAATGACGGGATCAGGTGGTTTTCCGGTCGATATCGTTCTGTTCGGCATGGTGGCGGTGTTTCTGGCGCTGCGGCTGCGCAGCGTGCTGGGCCGGCGGCAGGGCTTCGAGCAGCCGGCGCGGCAGCCAATGCCGGTGCCGGGCGGCCCGGTCATCGAGGGGCGGGCCGAGCCGGTGCCGCTCCGGCCGGTGCCGGAGCCGTCCTCGCCGCTCGGCCAGACGCTGCTGGCGATGGGGCGCATCGACCATGGCTTCACGCCACAGGGTTTTCTGGATGGGGCGGAGGTGGCATTCCGGATGATCGTCACCGCCTTCGCCGCCGGCGACCGGGCCGCGCTGGCGCCCTTGCTGTCGCCCGAGACACTGGCCGGGTTCGAGGCCGCGATCGCCGCGCGCGAGGCAGCGGGCGAGCAGCAGATCACCGATATCCGCGGTGTCCACGCGATCGAGATCGTCGATGCGGGGCTGGCCGGCACGCGCGCCCACATCCAGATCCGCATCGTGTCCGACCAGGTGAGCCGCACGCTGGGCAGGGACGGCGCCATTGTCCATGGCACCGACGCGGTGACCGAGCTCACCGATCTCTGGACGCTGGAGCGCGATCTGGCGCAGCCGGACCCCACTTGGCGCTTGGTCGCCGCGCGCAGCGCCTGAGATGCGCCGTTCCCTCGCAGCCCTGGGCGCAATCGCCCTGCTGGCGGGTTGTGCGGTACGGCCGCCGGTGGTGCTGGCGCCGCCGCCGGTGCCGGTGCCGCAGGGCCAGGGTGTTGCTTTCACCCGCGTGCCGTTTTCGCTGATTCCCGGCTGGTCGGCCGACGATGCCGCGGCGGCGCTGCCGCCGTTCATCGGCGATTGCGACGCCGTGGCGGGCCACCCGAACACCGATCTCGGTGGCGCCGGCACGGCCGCGGCGCTGGGCGACATGGCCGGACGCTGGCGCCTTGCCTGCGGCGAGGCCCGAGCCGTGCCGCCGCACGATCCGAATGCCGCGCGCGCCTTTTTCCAGCACGCTTTCGACGCCTATCTGGTTTCCCAGAACGGCTCCGCGACCGGGCTCTTCACCGGCTATTTCGAGCCGGAGTTCGACGGATCGCGGACCCGCGGCGGGCCGTACCAGACGCCGATTCTGCGCCGCCCGCCAGGCTTGCGGCAGGGTCAGGTATTGCCTGACCGGGCGGCGATCGAGCACGGCGCGCTTGCCGCCGAGCATCTGGATCTGCTGTGGCTGAAGAGCCCGATCGACGCGTTTTTCCTCTCGGTCGAGGGGGCGGGGCGAATCCGGCTGCCGGACGGTCATGTGCTGCGCGTGACCTATAACGGGCAGAACGGCCACCCCTATGTCCCAATCGGGCGGGTGCTGGTGAACCGCGGCGCGATGACGGCGAAGGACGTCTCGATGCAGTCGATCCGCGGCTGGCTGCAGAACCATCCCGGACAGGCGCAGGGCGTGATGGACCAGAACCCGTCCTATGTGTTCTTCCGCATCGAGCATGGCTCCGCCGATATCGGTCCGCCCGGCGCGCTCGGCACGCCGCTCACCCCGGATCGGTCGCTGGCGGTGGACAAGGCCTATGTGCCGCTCTCCGCCCCGGTCTTCGTGGTGACGACGGACCCGGTGACGCGCCAGCCCATCGAGCGGCTGATGGTGGCGCAGGACCTCGGCGGCGCGATCAAGGGGGCGGTGCGCGGCGACATCTTCTTCGGCTGGGGCAAGGCCGCCGAGCAGCGCGCCGGCAGGATGCGCGAGCAGGGCCAGGCTTATGTGCTGCTACCGAAACGACCTGGCGCGGGCCAGGGGCACTGAGGCGTCGCGGCCTCGGCTGGCGCTGCATCCGGCGAGCGTAGCACCGCCTCCCCGAGGGTTTCCCGTTCGGCGCGGGCGGCGTGCCCGCGCGCCTGTTCGCGCTGGCGTTGCGCGAGCAGGTCGGCGGCTTCCATGGCGACCCGTGCGGCTGCGAGGCGATGGCGGGTGAGGGTCGTCACCTCCATCGCGCGTGCCTGGGCTGCCTCGGCCTCGGCCAGGGCCGCGCGGCCACGCGGCAGCCAGGCGACATAGGCCTCCACGGCGGCATCGTCGGCGGCGAGGTCCTCGGCGGCCTCGTGCTCGGTATCGAGGCGGCGCCTTGCGGCCTGGGTGGCGGCTTCGGCCTGGTCCTGGGCAGCCTGGGCCTCCGTCATGGCGCGGGACGCGGCTTCCAGCGCGCGGCGGCGCAGGCGACGCAGCGTGGCCAGCGCGCCCGGTGTCATCCGCCTGCTTCGGCGAGAATGGCGGCGAGGCTGGCGAACCCGGATTGCGGATCGCGCCGTTCCCCGGGCGCTTGGCGCAGCAGCGTCTCGATGGCCGGAGCCGCAAGAAGCGCCGCGTCGGCGCCGGGGTCCGCGCCGCGCTGATAGGCGCCGAGGCGAACCAGGTCCGCCAGGTCCGTCGCCTGGGCCAGTGCCGCGCGGGCGGCGGCGGCGGTGCGTGCCTCGTGCGGCTCCAGACAGCCGGGGACCGTCCGTGACAGCGAGCGCAGCACGTCCATGGCCGGATAGCGGCCGGATTCCGCGATGCGCCGGTCGAGCACGACATGGCCGTCGAGAATGCCGCGCACCGCGTCCGCCACCGGCTCCGTCATGTCGTCGCCGTCCACCAGAACCGTGGCGAACAGGGTGATGCTGCCCACCCGGCCGCCCTCCGGGTTATCCGCGCCGGGGCCGGCGCGTTCCAGCAGGCGCGGCAACTCGGCGAAGACGCGGGGCGGGTAGCCGCGGGCGGCGGGTGGCTCCCCGGCCGCGAGGCCGATCTCGCGCAGTGCCGCGCAGAACCGGGTGACACTGTCGAGCAGCAGCAGCACCTTCGCGCCCTGGTCACGGAAATGCTCGGCGATCGTCATGGCCGCGCGCGCCGCCTCGCGCCGCGCCAGCGGCGGCGCGTCGGACGTGGCGATGACGACGATCGAGCGGGCGAGCCCCGCGCCGAGATCGTCCTCTAGAAAGGACCTGACCTCCCGTCCGCGCTCGCCGACCAGGCCCGCGACCACGACATCGGCGCCGGCGTCACGTGCAAGCATGCCGAGCAGGGTGGATTTGCCGACCCCAGGCCCCGCGAAGAGGCCGAGACGCTGCCCCTCCCGGCAGGTCGCGAACAGGTCGAGCGCCGAGACCCCGAGCGCCAGGCGTGGGCCGAGGCGCGCGCGGGTGGCGGCGGCGGGCGGCGTCGCATCGAGCGCCGCGGGCCGGGTGCCGCGCGGCAGATGTCCGCGCTGATCGATCGGGTTACCAAGCGGGTCGAGCACGCGGCCCAGCCAGGCCTCGCAGGGGTAAAGCATGGCAGGGCGGGGGCGCAGCCCGGTGCGCACCGCGTCGCCTGGTGCCAGCCCGGTGGTGGCGGCAAACGGCATGGCGATCGCGCTGCCGGGAGCAAAGCCCACCAACTCCGCCGGAATGGGGGCGGCATGACCCGGGTGCAGCATCACTCGGGCCCCGATGCCGGCGAGGCCGCCGAGGCCTGCCACCTCCACCGCCATGCCGCGGACCGCGGCGACTCGACCTTCGACGATGGCCGGTTCGACGTTCATCAGCGTTTCGGTTGCGACGTGCAACCGTGACGCGAGTTGTTGAAGCTGAGGGAAAGCGGTCATTCTCGCTTATTGGGACGGGTTTGAAGGGGGCATCCATCGATTTTGCGGGGAGGGGATGAAAATTGAGTGGACAATATGGCGAAATGCCGACACAAATAAAACCCTGGGTTGTGTGAGAGAAACGAATGCGCGTCCTCCTGGTTGAAGACGATCTGATTGCTGCTCGCGGAATCGCGCTGATGCTGCGCGGCGGTGGCGCGGTGGTGGACCAGGCCGATACGGGGGAGGAGGCGCTGGAACTCGCCCGTCACTACGATTACGACATCGTGGTGCTCGACCTGATGCTACCCGATATCGAGGGGTTCGAGGTCGTGCGGCGGATGCGCGCGGCGCGGGTGGACACGCCGGTGCTGATTCTCTCCGGGCTCAACCGGCCGGCCGCGAAGGTGAAGGGCCTCGGTGCCGGGGCCGACGACTACATCACCAAACCGTTCGACCAGGCGGAGCTGCTGGCGCGGCTGCAGGCGGTGGTGCGGCGCAGCAAGGGGTTCAGCCAGCCGGTGCTGCACGCCGGCAACGTGAAGCTCAATCTCGACAGCCGGGAGGTGACGGTGGACGGCCGGATCGTGCACCTCACCGGCAAGGAATACGCGATCCTGGAACTGATGGTGCTGCGCAAGGGGATGGTCCTGACCAAGGACGCGTTCCTCAACCACCTCTACGGCGGTATCGACGAGCCGGAGATGAAGATCATCGATGTGTTCATTTGCAAGCTGCGCAAGAAACTCGCGCAGGCCGGGGCCGATAATCTGATCGGCACGGTCTGGGGCCGTGGCTACATGGTGCGTGACCCCGAGCGCGCGGCGGAGCGCATGGGCGAGCCGGCCATGCCGGTCGCCGTGCCGGAGAAAGAGCGGGTTCTGGCGGCCTGACCCGACCCCACGGGAGCGGCCGCGGGCGGGCCAGGTTTCGGCCCCGATCGTGGCCGTTTCACCAGGGCCTCAGCGAACCGGGGTGGCGACAGCCGAGCCGATCTCACCTGAGGCGATGGCGGCGGCCGGTCATCCACCGTGCCAGACGGCGGCGAGGGTGCCCTCCGCGATCAGCGTGCCGCCGGCGAAGCGGTTGGCGATGCGGCGCGCGCGGGCGGATCGCAGCCGCAGCGCGAGGCGGGTCGCCAGAAGCGTATAGGACCCATCCACCATCAAGCCACAGGTGATAACGGTCATCGCCATGATCGCGACCTGAGGCGCAAGCGGCGCGCGGGTGTCGAGAAACTGCGGCAGGAAGACCGCGAAGAACAAAACGCCTTTCGGGTTCAGCACCGTGGTCGCGTAGGCGTGCAGGAAGGCCCGGCGACGGGAGCGCGGCGGCTGCGGCGCCTCGGCCTGCGGCGGGGCACGCCACATCAGGATGCCGAGCACGATGAGATAGAGCGCGCCGCCAAGCTTGAGCCATGTGAACGCCGCCGCCGAGGCCGCGAGCAGTGCGCCGACGCCGAGCGAGGCCGCCACCAGGATCGTCGCGTCGCCAAGCGCCGTTGCGGCGACGACGGCGAGCGACGTGCGTCGGCCGGAGGTGATCGCGTAGGAAACGATGACCGCGATAACGGGGCCAGGCGATATCGCCATCAGCGTGTAGGCGAGCGCGAAGGTGATCCAGACGAGGGGATGCATCTCGCGTCGATAGGCGATTGCGCGCGGCGGGCGGTGATCCGCCTGCGCCGCGCACAGCCAGACCGGGGATCAGGCGGCGAGTTGCAGTCCGGTCGCGTCGAACGTGGCGAACAGCTTCTGCGCGGCGTCGGCGGCCAGCGGCAGGTGCGGCGGGCGCTGACAATTCCACGCCGCGTCACCGGTGCGCCGCGCCACCAGCGCCTTCAGCGCGGGGATCAACGGCGCCGAGGTGACGGCCTTGCGGATGGCGGAAAGCTGCGTCTGCGCCGTCTCGGCGGCCGGGCTGCCGGCATTGGCATAAACCGTGGCGCTGACCGCGCAGCCGACATTCGCCGCCGCCGTGATGCAGCCGGCGCCGCCCGCCCGCAGCAGGTCGTGCAACGCGCCGTCATCGCCGCAATAAACCTCGAACCCGTCGCCGGCGAAGGCATCGACATAGGATTTGGTGTTGGCGAAATCGCCCGAGGAATCCTTGATCCCCTGGAACACGCCGGGATGGGCCGCGCGCAGGCGCGCGATGAGCGGCACGGTGATCGGCACCGCCGACTGGGCGGGGAAGTGGTAGAAATAGATTTTCGCTGAGCCCTCGATGCGCCTGGCGACCTCGGCGTAATAGGCGAACAGCCCATCCTCGCTCGGGTTCTTGTAGAAGAAGGGCGGCAGCAGCAGGCAACCCGGCGCGCCAAGGGCCGCGGCGTGGCGCGTCAGCTTCACCGTGTCGGTGATGTTGGTGGTGCCGGTGCCGGGCAGCATCGTGCGGGCGGGGATGCCGCGGGCAACCAGGCCTTCGAGGATGGCGATGCGTTCCTCGATGCCGAGCGAGTTCGCCTCGCCGGTGGTGCCGAGCACGCCGAGCCCGTTGCAGCCATGGGCGAGCAGCCAGCGCGCATGCGCCGCCATGCGGTCGAGATCGACCGAGAGATCGGCGTTCATCGCCGTCAGCACGGCGGCGTTCACACCGCCATAGATCGCATTCTTCAGCATGGTCGTGTCTCCGTTTTGCGTGGGCGGCGTGGGAGGATGGTCAGGCTGGTTCGAGGCTGCGGCGGCGCGGGCGGCGGCCCGGCCATTCGGTGATGTGGTGCTCGAGCGGCCCGGCCTCGCGTTCGCTGATCACGCGCCCGATCACCGAGGCGCCGGACTCGACCACGGTCTCGCTGCTGCCGCTGCGCAGCTTGTGCCACGGCGGCAGATTCTTGCCCTCGGCGAGCAGGCGATAGGCGCAGGAGGGCGGCAGCCAGTCGCTCTTGCGCACGATGCCGGGCGTGAGGCGGATGCAGTCCGGCACATGGCGCTTGCGTCTTGGGTAGTCGCGGCAGCGCGCGGTGCCGGTATCGAGCAGCCGGCAGGCCACATTGGTGAAGGAGAGCGCGCCCGAGTCCTCGTCGCGCAGCTTGTGCAGACAGCAGCGCCCGCAGCCGTCACAGAGCGATTCCCACTCCTGCCGGCTCATCGCCTCAAGTGTCTTGGTTTCCCAGAAGGGCGGCATCAACGGCATGTAAAGCAGCAAACCCCGGCGAAGGCCAGCGTGCCGCCCCAGTTGGCGGACCCGTTGGCGGACCGGCTGGCGAACCGGCGGTCGGGCCGCCGGCCCGGCTGGCTCCGGAACTTCCTGGTGCCAAAACCCGCCGATGCCCGAACCTGCCGATGCCAGACCGCTACTGGCCCACGATGTGCGCGAGCATCGCCTTCAGCGGTGTGTCGCCCTGGTTGTTACCCTGCATGTTGAGCACGATCTGCTGCGCCGACAGCGGCTGACCGTAATAGCTCTGGTTCCATGCACTGCGCGTCGAGAGCACGCTGCCGTCCAGCGCCACGCCCGCGAACAGGCCGCGATTGTTGGAGAAGGCGACGATATCGGCGGTGAGCGCCGGGGTCAGCGACCCTTGCACGCCCGCGCCATAGGTCGCGACGGCGACGCCGGCATCGGCGCCGAACTTGAAATGGCTGTCGAGCAGCGAGCGCAGCCCCTTGTCCGTCAGCACCACGAGCACGACCTCGCTGTCCTGCACGCCGGCCTGCAGGCCCACGCTGCCGCTGCCGATGCCATAGAAGGCGGGGCCGGACCAGGCGGCGAGGCCCGTGCCGCCGGTCGCCGAGCGGCCGACCAGAACGCAGCCGCCGCCGGAGGCGCCGAGGATGAACCCGGCCTTGAAGATGCGCGGGCAGACCATCACCGCCTTGGCCTTCTTCAGCAGCGAGGCGGCCTGCGGGTTCTGCTGCTGCGTGAACATCTCCTGCAGCGTCAGCGTCGAGCGGTCGACGAGGGCCTGCTGATCGGTCTGCGTGGCGCCGGTGGTGGCACAGCTGGTAAGGGTCGCGACAAGGGCGAGAGCGCCAAAGATGCGGCGGATCATGCGGTCCTCCTGTTTGCGTGGACCTTCCTACAAGTGCTCGCGATCGCGCCGCAAATGCGGCGACAGCGTGGCGGTTGCGCCGCAGATCGGGCGAGCGGGCGGCGCGTGGCGGTCATTCGCCGATCGCCAGCAGCGCGCCGCGTACCCGCGCGGCACGGAATTGCCGGGCGAACAGCAGGGCCGCCGCGGCCATCCACAACCCGTTGAGGCCGATAGCCCAGAAAAGATGACCCCAGGCGATGACGCCATGATTGAGTGCCGCGCGCATGCCCTCGAACACATGCGCCGATGGCAGCGCCAGCGCCACGGGCCGCAGCCACGCCGGCAGGGTCGCGACGGGGTAGAACACGCAGGAGAACGGCGCCAGGCCGAACAGCACCGACCAGGCAAGTGCCTCCGCCCCCGCGCCGTGGCGCAGGATCAGGCTGACCACGGCCAGCGAGACCCACCAGCCCATCACCATGAGATTGATGGCAAAGAGAATCAGCACCGGCCCCATGGCGAAGAGGTTGAAGGCGTAGAGCGCCCAGGCCAGCAGCACCGCCGGCAGTACCCCCGCGACGGTGCGCAGCACCGACATCGCGAACAGCGCCGTCACCAGTTCCGCCGGGCGCAGCGGCGAGACGAAAACATGGCCGAGATTGCGCGACCAGATCTCCTCCAGAAAGGAGATCGCAACGCCCATCTGGCTGCGCAGCGCCACCTCCCACAGCAGCACGCCGCCGAGCAGCACGGAGCCCGCGGCGAGCAGGGTCCCGGTGGCACCCGCCGCACCGAGGCGCGCCGCGAAAAACCGTGCGGTGAAGCCCCAGATGACCATTTGCAGCGTCGGCCAGTACGCCAGCTCCACCAGCCGCGGCCAGGAGCGGCGATAGAGCGAGACATGGCGGAACAGCATGCCCCAGATGCGGCGCAGCGAGGCGCGCATCACGCCGGCTCGCGCACGCGGTCGCGCGCGATGTCGAGAAACACTTCCTCCAGGTCGTCACGACCGTAACGCGCGATCAGGGCAGACGGCGAGCCGCGATCGACGATGCGGCCGCGCTTCATCATCAGCACCAGGTCACAGAGGCGCTCGACCTCGGCCATGTTGTGCGAGGCGAGCAGCAGCGCGCAGCCGCTCTCGTGGCGATAGCGTTCGAGCCAGGTGCGGACGACGTCGCCGGTGTCGGGGTCGAGGCTCGCGGTGGGTTCGTCGAGCAGCAGCAAATCGGGCCGGTTGATCAACGATTTTGCCAGCGCGACCCGGGTCTTCTGCCCGGCTGAGAGCTGCCCCGCCGGACGATCCAGCAACTCGGCGAGGTCGAGCTGGTCGGCCAGCTCCGCGATGCGCCGTGTGGGGCGGGGCACGTCGTAGAGATGCGCATAGACGCCGAGGTTTTCGCGCACCGTCAGCCGGTGCGGCAGCGCGATGTAGGGCGACGAAAAATTCATCCGTGCCAGTGCTGCGAACCGGTCGCGCGCCATGTCGTGGCCGAGTGCCGTGATCCGCCCGGTGGTGGGGATCAGCAGGCCCAGCAGCATCGCGATGGTGGTCGTCTTGCCGGCGCCATTGCCGCCGAGCAGGCCGACGGTGGCGCCGCGCGCCACCTCGAAGCTGACCGCGTCGACCGCCGGCGCGGAACCGCCGGGATAGAGCTTGCTGAGATTCTCGACGCTGAGTGCGAGCATGGCCCGTGGTTAGGCGCCGGATCGCCGCCGGGCAAGCGGCCACGCGCCGGCGCGGCCGGCCCTTAGGTCGGCGCGACGTGGGCGACGATTTTGCCGCCGGCCGCTGGGGGGGCGCCGTGCAGCGTGGTGACCAGCGCGTCGCGCAGCCATCCCCTGGGCATGCCGCGCAGAAACTCCGCTTGCAGTGCGGCAAGACGTTGCGGGGTCATGCCGACCAGGTCCGGTCGAAAGAACTCCGGGTCCTGGGTGAACATCAGGTAGGCCTGCATCTCGTTGTACATCAGCTCCTCGTAGGTCATGTCGTAACCCTCGGAGCCGAGGAAGTGCCGCACGGCCGCGCGTTCCTGGCCGTTCAACGTGCCGAACCAGAAACGATGCACATGGGCCGCATAATCGGCGTCGCTGAAAAACACGCCGTGCGACAGCTCGTGATGCAGGATCGCGTAGCGGGCGCCGAGCGTGATGTCGGGATGGGCGCCGACGGCGGGGATGGAAATCAGGCCGCGGCGCACGTTCGGCGCGAACCAGCCCTCCTGGCGCAGCAGGCGACGCAGCCGCTCCTCCTCGGCGTCGAGCGTCACCTTGCCGGCATCGGCGAGGGCGAAGAAGCGGCGCAGCGATGCCGCGCTGTAGTCGTGGCCGTAATAATAGGTCGCCACCGTGTCACCACCCTTATGGATGGCGGCGAGCAGTTCGGGCTCGGTCAGCACGCGGTCGCGCGGGGTACCGGCCTTCTCGATCAGGGCTGCGACGCGGTCGAGCATCAGGCCCTGCTGCTCCATCGTGGCGAAATCCAGGACCAGCACCCGCGTGTCGTGGGAAAAGCGGAAGATCGTCACGCCGGGTGCCGTGGGGTTGTGGAGAATCTGGTCCTGGGTCGCGGTGCGAATGGCGAATTCGGCGGCCGTGCCTTGCGGTGCGGCGGCGACGCGCGACGCGGTTGCGGGTTGCGGCGCGCTCGCCACGCGCCGGCCCGCGCCGCGGGTCAGGAAATATCCGGCGCCGAGCAGGCAGCCGGCGCAGACGACGCCACCGGCGGCAAGCCAGGCGCGACGCCCCATGGGTGGCGTCGGGTTCGACGCCGGCGGGTTCGTTGGCGCAGCGGCGGCCGTGCGCGGCCGCACCAGGACAACCGTGTCGTCCTGGTCAGGGGGGACGTGCCGTCGCGCATGGGGCGCGTTTGGCTTGGTCGGCTTCATGTCACGAACCTGGTGCTCCGGCTCGTCGAAAAGGGTTGGCGTGGGACGTGTCGTGACGCCGCCAACGCGTTTGGCGGCGGATGCTAGGCCGCCGCCGCACCGGCGCGCAACCGAAACCCACGACCATCTCGGGCGTCGTGCCGGCCGCTTGCAACGCGCGCCGCCCGCGCGTGCAACCGAAATCCCCGCCACGGTGCATCGCCCGCCGCTCGCGTCACGCGCGGACGGCCTCGCAGATGCCGGGTGCGGCCGCGTGCTCGATCCGGTCGGGTGCCAGCGCCTGCAGGTCCGCGGCGCCGGCCGCGACGCCATCGGGGATGTGCAGCAGGATCCGGTGTCCGCGTGCGCGCAGACGATCGCGGGCGAGGAGATAGGCGGTGGGATCGGCGGCGATCTCGAGCAGGTCGAAGCCGATCATCACCCGGCCCACGACGTCTGGCGGCAGCGAGGAGGCGAAGCGGCGGAAATGCGGACCCAGCGCCGTGAGTGGTGGCAGGGCGAAGGCAAGCGGCCCGGCCGGACGGCTCGCCTCATCCTCCAGGTGCACGAGCAGGCGTTCCGCGCTGACCGCGCGCAGGTACCGCGGCGCCTCGGCATCACCCGCCGCGTCGGCGCCGGGAAGCAGGGTCTCGACCAGCCCCGGCAGGTCGACGGCCAGCCGGGTCCAGGTCGGCGTGCGGGTGCCTGGTGTCGTGTCCGCGAGCGCGCTGGCGTGCACGAAGCCGCCGATATCGAGGGGCGCGATCGCGGAGGCGAGGCGCGCGGTGCGCTCGGCATCCAGCGCGAGGCGCGGCGGCACGGCTGGCATGGGCGCGGTGGTGGTGCGGCGGCGCAGGCTCGCGGCGGCCGCGGCGGCGACGGTCTCCGCGTGCTCCGGCAGGTCGTACAGGTCCGCGACGTCGGTGCCCTCCGCGCCCTCGAACAGCGCGCCCAGGTCACGCAGGCAGGTTTCGAGCGGGGCCTCGCCGCGCCAGACGATGGCGAGGTCGCGGTTCGGCAGGTCGAGCATTTCCGCACGCTGGGCCGCGGCGAGCGGCGAGACCGCCTCGCGCGCCAGGCGCAGGTGATGCGGGCGCGACCAGTCCCTGGGCAGGCGCGACAGGCGCAGCAGCAGGACGCGGCGGCCGACCTGGGCCAGCGCGCTCTGATGCGCGATGGCGGAGAGGCGCCGGGCGGCGCGTTCGCCGGCCTGCTCCGTGGCATGCACCAGGACGGTGTTCATGGGGGGGCCGATTCGCCGCGGGCCGGATGGGCGCCGAGCAGGCGCGCGGCGGCGCGGCCGGCGATGGCGCCGATACCCGCGGCCCGGCAGGCCGAGACAGCCGCGGCGCTGTCCACGCCGGTCGCCAGTACCCGCGCGGGCCGCGCGCGCAGCAGGGCGGGGTCATCGCGGTGCCACCCCGGATCCCATGGCGTGACCAGCAGTGAGGCGGGAATGGTTGAAGGGTCGAACAGGCGAAGCGCCTGCGGCTGCAGGGTGGCGCCGAGCCGGTGCCCGGCATGCGCGAGTGCGGCCGCG
>JAJXXT010000084.1 GCA_021780935.1 Pseudomonadota bacterium | reverse complement strand
GGATTTCTGGCGCCGCGAGATCGAAGGCACACTGCACTCGGTCCGCGTCGCGGTGGCCGAACTCCATGGACCACGCTGGCGCCACGCCGACCACATGCTGCGGCTGCAGTAACAGGCCACGCCCCCCAAAAGTCCGCGCCCCCAAGCCCGCGCCCCCAGGCCTGCGCCCCCAGGGGGGGCAGAACGCGTCCGGACGCTGCGCGGGCCAACGGCCGTCGCGCCGCTGCGGCCTATTCCGCGGCGAGCGTTGCCGCCATCGGCATGGCAACGGGGGCGACCAGCGGGGCGGCGGCCGCGGCCGCCTCGGCGCCCCGGCGTCCTTCGCGCGGCAGCAGCAGCGCGGTGGCCCCGGCGATGAGGCAGAGCGCGCCGCCGAGCAGGAAGGAGGGCGTATAGGACCCCAGCGAATCGTGCACGATGCCCGCCCCGAGTGCCGCTGCGGCCGAGCCGAGCTGGTGGCCGGCAAACAGCCAGCCGAACACCAGCGATCCCTGCGCCGTGCCGAACGATTCCGAGGTCAGGCGGATCGTCGGCGGTACCGGCGCGATCCAGCCCAGCCCGTAGAACATCCCGAACAGCGCCAGTTGCCAGCCGGAGAACCCGGAAAACGGCAGCAGCAGGAGCACGGCCGCGCGGACGAGGTAATAGAACAGCAGCAGCTTGCGCGGGTCATAACGGTCCGTGAGGTAGCCCGCTCCGATCGCGCCCACGAAGTCGAACATCGCCATCATCGCAAACACGCCCGCCGCCGCGTCCTCGGCGATGCCGTGATCCTGAAGCAGCGGGATGAAATGGGTCTGTATCAGGCCATTGGTGGTAAAGCCGCAGACCGCGTAGCCGCCGATCAGCACCCAGAAGGAACGTGTCGGCAAGGCGCGCCGCAGCGCGCCGAACGACAGCCGCGCCGCCCCCGTGCGCCGTGCCTGCGCTTGCGTCACCACAACTTCGCCATAGGCTGGCAGGCCAAGCTCGCAGGGATGGTCGCGCGCCAGCAGCCCCACCAGCACGAAGGCGAGCGAGCAAAGGGCGATCGGCGGCACCACCGAGAAGCGCCAGCCGATATACTCGGCGATCCATGCGGAAATCGGCACGAAACCGATCGCCCCGCTCGCCGCCGCGGTCGCCACGATGCCGAGCGCCATGCCGCGCCGGCGGCTGAACCAGTTATTGGCGACCGTCGCGCCGAGCACGATCGCCGTCATGCCGGTGCCGACTCCGACCAGCAGGCCCCAGAACACGTAGAGCTGCCACAGGCCATTCATCCGTGTGATCAGCAGCAGCCCGACGGTGATGCAGAACAGGGCCGCGCAGACCGCCCGGCGCAGGCCGTAGCGCAGCATGATCGCTGCGGCAAACGGTCCGGTGAGCCCGTAGAGCACCAGGCGCATCGCCATGGCGCCGGAAATCGCCCCCGAATCCCAGCCGAACTGGCCCTGCAACGGCCGCATCAGCACGCCGGCCATGCCCATCGTCGCTGAGGTCGCGAGCATGGTCAGGAAGGTCAGGACAAGCATCACCCACGCATAATGGATGCCCCGCCGCCGCAAGCGCTCGCTGAGACGTTCGGCGACGGCACCAACGGCCTGAGAGCCGTTGCGGCGCCGTGCGACTTGCCCGCCTTCAGCCAACCCTACCTCCCCGGCCGGTGCGTCTTTGCCCGGATGTGTCCGCTTAGACGGCTGACGTTCGCGCGCCATCAGCCCACCGTGAAACCGACGTGACAAACCCGTTGGCTGCAATAACCATTGAGTCTTGAGCGGCTTATCCTCCATGCTCCCGCCTTCTGGCTGGCTGCCGCCCGCGCACCATGGCCATGACTTCATCGCTCGCGCCCCTGCGTCTATACGAGCGCGCCATGCCCACTTCCCCTGACGGCGACATCACGCTGCTGACTGGCGCCACCGGCTTCGTCGGCTCTGCCGTCGCGCGCCGCCTGGCCGCGCGCGGCCACCGGCTGCGCCTGCTGGTCCGTCCCGGTTCCGACCGCCGCAACCTCGAGGGCATCGAGGCCGATCTGTTCGAGGGCGATCTGCGCCAGCCCGCCGGCCTCGCCGCCGCCGTCGCCGGCTGCCGCTACCTGGTGCACGTCGCGGCCGACTACCGGATCTGGGTGCCCGATCCCGGCGCGATGCTCGCCGCCAATGTTGCGGGCACCATGGCGTTGATGCAGGCCGCCCTGGACGCCGGCGTCGAACGTATCGTCCATTGCAGCTCGGTTGCCGCGCTCGGCCTCGATCCCGGTGGTGGCGAAGCCGACGAGGAGACGCGCGTCACCGCGGAGGCGATCGTCGGCGTCTACAAGCGTTCCAAATACCAGGCCGAGCAGGCGGTGCTGCGGCTGGTGCGCGAGCGCGGCCTGCCCGCGGTCATCGTCAACCCCGCCGGGCCGGTCGGCCCGCGCGACATCAAGCCGACCCCCACCGGACGCATGATCGCCGACGCCGCCGCCGGACGCATCCCCGCCTATGTCGATACCGGCCTCAACATCGTGCACGTGGACGACGTGGCGCAGGGGCATCTGCTGGCGCTGGAGCGCGGGCGTATCGGCGAGCGCTACATCCTGGGATCGGAAAACCTGCTGCTGCGCGACCTCCTCGCCCTGGTCGCACAGGAGGCCGGCCGCAAACCCCCGCGCATTGCCCTGCCGGTGGCGCCGCTCTGGCCCGTCGCCATCGCCTGCGAATGGCTTGGCCGTTTCGGCATCGAACCGGTGGTGACGCGCGACCACCTGCGCATGGCACGCAAGAAAATGTTCTTCTCCTCGGCCAAGGCGATCCGCGAGCTCGGCTACGCACCGCGCCCGGCCGGCCACGCGGTCCATGACGCCGTTGCCTGGTTCCGCGCGGTGGGAATGGTCCAGCCATGATCGTCGTTGCCGCTCTCGCGCTGCTCGGCTGGCTCTATCTGACGCTGCTGCACGGTGGTTGGTGGCATACGGAGCCGGTGCTGCGCCGTGCCGCGCCGGAAAATGCCCCGCCGCTGGTGGCTATCATACCGGCGCGCGACGAGGCGCCGACCATCGCCGCGGCGATCGGCTCGCTGTTGGCCCAGGATTATCCCGGGCCGTTTCGCGTGGTGCTCGTGGACGACGAGAGCAGCGACGCCACCGCGTCGATCGCCCGGGCGCAGGCCGGCAGCGCGCGGCTCGCGGTGCTGGCCGGCACGCCGCGCCCACCGGGCTGGGCCGGCAAGCTCTGGGCGCTGCAACAGGGCGTCGCCGCCAGCGATGAGGAACTGATCCTGCTGACCGATGCCGACATCGTGCACGATCCCGGCCATGCGGCCTCCCTGCTCGCCGCGATGCGCGCCCACGGCCTCGGCATGGTGAGCGGCATGGTGGCGCTGCGCTGCGAGAGCGCGGCCGAACGCGCGCTTATCCCGGCGTTCGTGCACTTCTTCCAGCTGCTCTATCCCTTCCGTTACGTGAACGACCGCCGCCGGCGCACCGCCGCCGCCGCCGGCGGCACGGTGCTGATACGCCGCGACGCGCTGCGCGCCGCGGGCGGCATCGAAGCCATCCACGGGGCCCTGATCGACGATGTTGCCCTCGCCCGCGCGCTGAAGCCGCACGCACCGGTGGCGCTGCTGCACGCGCCGCTCGCCCGCTCCATCCGCCCCTATCCGTCCTGGCGCGACATCGGCCGCATGATCGCGCGTTCCGCCTATGTGCAGCTCGGCAACTCGCCGCTGCTTCTCGTCGGCACGCTGCTGGGCCTGGCCGTCGTCTTTCTCGCCCCGCCGGCGCTTGCCCTGTTCGCCCACGGTCTCGCGCGCTGGATGGGGCTTGCCGGCTGGGCGCTGATGGCCGCGACCTACCTGCCGAGCCTGCGGCGCTACCGGCGCAGCTTCGTCTGGGCGCCGCTCCTGCCGCTGGTCGCGCTCTTCTACATGGGCGCGACGCTCGCCGCGGCGCTGGCGCATCATCGCGGCCACGGCGTGCAATGGAAGTCGCGCGCCTATCCGAACGCGACCCGCGGTGGCGCGGCATGAGCGCGGCCGCCTCCGTCGAGGAATGGTCCGGCAAGGACCGGACCGACGAGAATTTTCCCGTCGGCTCCTGCCTCATTGCCGCGCGCCTGCGCCCCGCCGTGCATGCCTTCTACGCGTTTGCCCGCAACGCCGACGATATCGCGGACAGCGCCACGCTCGCCCCGGAGGACAAGATCGCGCGACTCGACACGATGGAGGCGGTGCTGACCGGCGCTCAGGCCGCCGGCAGCCCCAGTGCCGCTGCCCTGCGCGCGAGCCTCGCCGCGACCGGCACCACCGATCGCCATGCCCGCGACCTGCTCGTCGCCTTCCGCCAGGACGCGACCAGGCGACGCTACGAAACCTGGGATGCCCTGCTCGATTACTGCCGCCACTCGGCGATGCCCGTCGGCCGCCACGTGCTCGACCTGCACGGCGAGGCCCACGATACCTGGCCGGCTTCCGATGCGCTGTGCAGTGTGTTGCAGGTGCTCAATCATCTCCAGGATGCAACGAATGACCTGGCGCGGCTGGATCGCTGCTATCTGCCGCTCGATATGCTGAGCGCCAACCATGCCTCGGTCGAGGACCTGCGCGCCCGGATGGCGACCACGGGCTTGCGCGCGACGTTCGACGCGCTGCTCGACCACTGCGACGCGCTGATGGCGGGAGCGCCGCTGCCTGCCTTCGTACGCGATCGGCGCCTGCGCCTGGAGACGGCGGCGATCGACGGCCTGGCACGGCGTCTTGCGCGGCGGCTGCGCCGCAGCGACCCCATCGCCCGCCGCGTCGCCCTGACGCGGCCGGACTTCGCCGCCAGTCTGATCGCCGCGTTCACCCACTTTGCCAGACCCGCTTCTTCCAGCCCCGGAGCCGTCACATGAACGCGAAGGCGGAGACCGGACTCGACGCCAGGCGAAGCGATCTCGACGAGGTCGAGGCGCTGGTCCGCGCCGCCGGCACCAGCTTCTACCGTGGCATGGCAGTGCTGCCGCCGCCGCGCCGCCAGGTGATGTACGCGATCTACGCATTCTGCCGCATCGTCGACGACATCGCCGACGACGAGGCGCAATTCGCCGAGAAGGCACCGCGCCTCGATGCCTGGCGCGGCCGTATCGCCGCGCTTTATGCCGAGGGTCGCGCCGACGAGGCGGTGACGCGGGTGCTGCGCCCGGCGATTGCCGCCTACGGGCTCCGCGAGGAGGATTTCCTCGCTGTCGTCGACGGCATGGCGATGGACGCCGCCACGCCGATCATCGCCCCGGATCTCGCCACCCTCGATCTCTATTGCGACCGGGTCGCCGCCGCCGTCGGCCGGCTCTCCGTGCGCGCCTTCGGCGACGCCTCGGCGGCCGCGGATGAGGTCGCCTACCATCTCGGCCGCGCCCTGCAGATGACCAACATCCTGCGCGATGTCGGCGAGGATGCGGCACGCGGCCGGCTTTACCTGCCGCGCGAGGATCTGGAGGCCGAGGGCGTGCCACCCCGCCTGCCGGACGCGCTGTCGAGCCCCAGCCTGCCGCGCGCGGCGGCGCGGCTCGCCACCCGCGCCGAGGCGCATTTTGCCGCCGCCGAGCAGGCGATGCGTCGCTGCGAGCAGGCGGCGATGAAGCCGGCGCGGCTGATGGGCGCCACCTATGCCGCGATCCTGCGCCGCGTGCGTGCCCGCGGCTGGCGCGACCTGCACCGCCGCGTCCGCCTGCCGTTGTGGGAGAAATTCTACATCGCGCTGCGCTTCGGCATCTCGTGAGTCCTCCGCGCCACGTCCACGTCGTCGGCGCCGGCCTCGCCGGACTCGCGGCGGCCACGGCGCTCGCGTCGCGCGGGGTGCGGGTCAGCGTGCACGAGGCCGGACCCGCCGCCGGCGGCCGCGCCCGCTCTTATCCCGACCGCGAACTCGGCGTCGTCATCGACAACGGCAACCATCTGCTGCTGTCCGGCAACCACGCGGCAATGGCCTATCTTGCCCGCATCGGCGCGCACGATCCGCTGACGGGACCGGCGCGACCGATCTTCCCGTTCGTCGAGCTGCCCTCCGGGCGGCGCTGGATCGTGGCCCCCAACACCGGAGCCATCCCCTGGTGGATCCTCGCCCCGTCGCGCCGCGTGCCCGGCGCGCGACTTGGCGAGTACCTGGCGCTGCGCCGGTTGTTACGGGCGCGGCCGGGAGAGACGGTGGCGTCGCTGCTGGCGCAGGGCGCGCTGACCCGCCGACTGCTCGAACCGCTGGCGATCGCTGCCCTGAACACCATGCCCGCGGAGTCCGAGGCGCGGCTGCTCGGCGCCGTCGTGGAACAGACGCTGGCCCGGGGCGGTGCCGCCTGCCGGCCACTCGTCGCGCGCGAGGGGCTCTCGGAAAGCTTTGTCCACCCGGCCCGGACCTTTCTTGCGGCCCACGGCGGCGCGTTGCGCACCGGCGCCCGCCTGGCAGCCATCGAGACCGCGGCCGGCCGCGCCACCATGCTCCGTTTCGCCGGCGACGATCTCCCGCTGGGACCGGGCGAGGCCGTCGTGCTGGCGGTGCCGGCCGGCGTCGCGCCGACACTGCTGCCGGGCATCACCGCACCCGATGCCTTCGAGGCGATCGTCAACCTGCACTACCGCATCACCGCGCAGCTTCCTGGCGGCGCCGGCTTCATCGGCATCATCGGCGGCACCGCGGAATGGCTGTTCGCCCGCCCGCAGGTGCTGTCCGTTACCATCTCCGCCGCCAACCGCGTGGTCGACCGCGATGCCGAGGAACTGGCCCGGACCGTCTGGTCCGACGTCGCCGCCGCCGCCGGGCTCGCCAGCGCGCCGGTGCCCGCCTGGCGGGTGGTGAAGGAACGCCGCGCCACCTTTGCCGCAACCGCCGCCCAGAACGCGCGCCGCCCCGAGCCGCGCACGCCGCTCGCCAACCTCGTCCTCGCCGGGGACTGGACCGCGACCGGCTTGCCCGCAACGATCGAAGGTGCCATCAGGTCCGGCGATCGCGCTGCCGCCCTGCTCCTGGAACCGGGCGCGACGCTCCCCACCGGCCCCTCTCCCGGCTAGTTTGAATTTGACCGCGATGCTCGAAGCGCCGCTCGCAACCGACCTTGCCCGGATCGACGACGCCATCTCGCGCGCCCGCGCCGCCCTGCTCGCGCACCGGCGCGAGGACGGGCATTTCGTCTTTCCGCTCGAAGCCGACGCCACCATTCCGGCCGAATTCGTCCTGCTGACGCATTTCCTCGATCGGCTCGATCCAGCCCTGGAGGCAGGGATTGGCGTCTATCTGCGCGGCGTCCAGGCGGAGCACGGCGGCTGGCCCCTCTTCCATGGCGGAGCCTTCGATATCTCGGCGAGCGTGAAAGCCTACTTCGCGCTGAAAATGATCGGCGATCCACCCGATGCGCCGCACATGCGCCGCGCGCGCGAAGCGATTCATGCCGCCGGCGGCGCCGAGCGGGCCAACGTCTTCACGCGCGCGCAGCTTGCGCTCTACGGCGAGGTGCCATGGCGCGCCGTGCCGGTGATGCCCGTCGAGATCATGCTGCTGCCGCAATGGTTTCCGTTCCACCTCGACAAGGTTTCCTATTGGTCGCGCACGGTCATCGTGCCGCTCCTGGTGTTGCTGGCGCTGCAGCCGCGCGCGCGCAATCCGCGGGGCGTGCACGTGCCGGAGCTGTTCGTCACACCTCCGGACCAGATTCGCGACTGGATTCGCGGCCCTTATCGTTCGCGCTGGGGCGTGGCCTTCCGCTACATCGACCAGGTACTGCGACCGCTGGAAAAGCTCTTCCCGCGCGCCTCCCGCCGGCGTGCCATCGACACGGCGCTTGCCTTCGTCATCGCGCGTCTCAACGGCGAGGACGGGCTCGGCGGCATCTATCCGGCGATGGCCAACACCGCCATGATGTTCGACGCGCTGGGCATCCCCGCGGACGATCCGCGTACAGACATCGCGTGGCAGGCACTCAGAAAACTGGTCGTGCGCGAGCCGGACCGCGCCTGGGTCCAGCCCTGCCTCTCGCCGGTCTGGGACACGGCGCTCGCCGGGCACGCGCTCGCCGAGGCCGCACAGGGCGCACCCGATCAGGGGGTCGACGCAGCGGTCGCGAGCGCCAATGCCTGGCTGCGCGAGCGCGAGATCCGCGATGTCGCGGGCGACTGGGCCCGGGCGCGGCCGGGCACGCCGGTCGGCGGCTGGGCATTCCAATATCGTAACGATTACTATCCCGACGTGGACGACACCGCCGTGGTCGGCATGTTGCTCGATCGAGAGCGCCGCGCCGCCCCGGATGACGAGAGCGCCGCCGCACCAGGTGGCACAGCCGGAACCGCCGGTACGGCGGCGATCGAGCGCGCTCGCGCGTGGATCCGGGGCATGCAGTGCCGCGGCGGCGGCTGGGGTGCCTTCGATGCCGACAACGACCACCTGGTGCTCAACCATATACCGTTCGCCGATCACGGCGCATTGCTCGATCCGCCGACGGCCGATGTCACGGCACGCTGTATTTCGTTCCTGGCGCAGAATGGGAATCCTGAGGATGCGGAGGTCATCGCCCGCGCACTGGCTTGGTTGCGCTCAGAGCAGGAGACGGATGGGAGCTGGTTCGGCCGCTGGGGTACCAACTACCTCTATGGCACCTGGTCCGTGCTCTGCGCCTGCAATGCGGCCGGCCTGGCCGCGCACGATCCCGTGATGCGCCGGGCCGTCGGCTTTCTGCGCGACACGCAGCGCGAGGACGGCGGCTGGGGCGAGGACAACGCAAGCTATGCCGGCATCAGCCGTGGCCGCTACCACCGCAGCAACCCGTCCCAGACGGCCTGGGCGCTTCTGGGGCTGATGGCGGCGGGCGAAGCCGGGAGCGAGGCGGTAGCGCGCGGCATCAAGTTTCTTGCGGAAACGCAACGGCAAGACGGCACCTGGGAAGAAGCGCCCTACACGGCGGTAGGTTTCCCACGCGTTTTCTATCTCCGCTACCACGGCTACAGACTCTATTTTCCGCTCCTCGCGCTCGCGCGCTATCGCAACCTGATGCGCGGCAACGACCGGCGCGTCGCCTGGGGCTTTTAGAAGACCGTGAAACTAGGCGTGGTGGTCGGGCTGGAGGCCGAGGCGCGTATCGCGGCCCCGTTGGGGATCGTCGAGATCGGCGGCGGCACCGCCGCCGGCGCGGAGGAGGCCGTGCTGCGCCTGTTGCGCCACGGCGTGGACGCCCTGCTCTCCTTCGGCCTCGCTGGCGGACTCTCGCCCGCCTTGTGCCCCGGCCATCTGGTGGTGGCCGACGCGGTGCTGGTGGACGGTGTGCTGCTGCCAACGGACGCAGCCCTGGCCACGCGGTTTTCCCGCCGCCGCGGCGTGCTGCTGGGCGCGCAGGCGGCGATCGGCAGCGTGCCAGCACGCCACGCCGCCCATGTCGCCACCGGTGCCGCGGCGGTGGACCTGGAAAGCGGCGCCGTTGCGGCGGCGGCCCACGTGGCAAACCTCCCCTTCGCCGTCGTGCGTGCGATCTGCGATGCCTGGGATCGCGACCTGCCGAGCGCGGCCACGGCGGCGCTGGACAGCAACGGGCGCATCGCCGTCGCGCGCGTCGCCCGCGACCTCCTGCGTCACCCGCGCGACGTGTTTGCCCTCATCGGCCTCGCGCACGACGCCGCCCTGGCGCGCCGCGCACTGCGTGCCGCGGTTGCCAGCGCGATCAAGCCGGAGAACGCCGCGGCCACCGTGCGGTGACGCGCGCCGAGCGGCGTCGCCGCTCCGCTCAGTCGGCGGCGTCAGCCATCTTGCGCGGCTCGTGATGCAGTTCCGACAGCTTTTCCTGCACATGGCGGCTGAACACGAACTCGGCGGCCCGCTGACGATCGAGCGGGATCTCCGCCGCCATCGGCCCCTCTGTCCGGGGTCCGCGCAACGCCACCCGCAGCACCTTCAACGGATGATGCACGGCATCGACGACGGCGGTTGCCTCATAGCCGGAATGGACCATGCAGTCGGCGCATTTCTCGTAATTGCCGGTGCCGTACTTGTCCCAGTCCGTGGTTTCCATCAGCTCCTTGAAGCTCGCGGTGTAGCCCTCGCCGAGCAGGTAGCAGGGCCGCTGCCAGCCGAACACGTTGCGTGTCGGTTTGCCCCAGGGCGTGCAGACATAGCTCTGGTTGCCGGCGAGGAAGTCGAGGAACAGCGAGGACTGATTGAACTTCCACTTCTTACCGCGGCCGAGCGCAAAGATGTCGCGGAACAGTTGCTTGGATTTGCGCCGGTTGAGGAAATGCGCCTGATCCGGCGCGCGTTCATAGGCATAGCCAGGCGAGATCATCACCCCGTCGATTCCGGCCGCGTTGATGGCGTCGAGGAAGGTCGCAACCCGTTCCGGTTTCGCACCATCGAACAGCGTGGTGTTGATGCAGACGCGGAACCCCCTGGCCTTCGCCGCCTTGATGGCGGCAACCGCGCGGGTGAAGACACCGGTCTGGCTGACCGCGGCGTCGTGCATCGCCTCGTCGCCGTCGAGATGCACGTCCCAGGCGAAGTTGCGGTGCGGCTTGAACCGGTCGAGCTGTTTCTCGAGCAGCAGCGCATTGGTGCACAGATAAATGAACCGCCCCTGCTTCAGCAGCCCGTCGACGACCTGCGGCATCTCCTTGTGCAACAGCGGCTCGCCACCGGCGATCGCCACCACGGGCGCGCCGCATTCCGCCGCGGCACCGAGGCACTGCTCGACCGACAGACGCTGGTTCAGGATCTCCGCGGGGTAATCGATCTTGCCGCAACCGGCACACGCGAGATTGCAACGAAATAACGGCTCGAGCATCAGCACCAGCGGATAGCGTCGCCGCCCCGCGAGGTGCTGGCGCACCACGTAGGCGCCAACACGGACGATCTGATTCAGCGGAACGGGCATGTCTGATCCTCAGGCGGCATGAGCGGTGGCTGCCGGAACGGCATCGGCCAGTTCCAGCGGAAAACGGAAGCGCACATCCTCGGCAACGCCCGCGAGCGTCTCGATCTCGACCGGCGCGATCGCGCGCAACCCATCGATGACGCCCCGCACCAGTGTCTCCGGCGCCGAGGCCCCCGCGGTGAGTCCGACGCTCGCGATCCCGCGGAACCACTCCCGCCTCAGCGCGGCGGCGTCGTCGATGAGATAGGCAGGCTTGCCCAGCTCCTCGCCGATCTCGCGCAGCCGGTTGGAGTTCGAGGAGTTGCGGCTGCCGACGACGAGAATCAGATCCACCACGGCCGCGAGCTCGCGCACCGCCTGCTGGCGGTTCTGCGTCGCATAGCAGATGTCGCGCACGTCGGGCCCGACAATGGCCGGAAAGCGCGCCGTGAGGGCCGCGATGATGCCGCGTGTGTCATCGACCGACAGCGTCGTCTGGGTGATGTAGGCAAGCCGTTCGGGATCGGCCGGCGCGATCATCGCGACATCCTCGACGGTCTGCACCAGGTGCACCCTGGCCGGCACCTGCCCGATCGTGCCCTCCACCTCGGCATGGCCGGCATGCCCGACGAGCACGATCTCGCGCCCTTGCGCCGCATAGCGGCGGCCCTCGTTGTGGACCTTCGCGACCAGCGGGCAGGTTGCGTCCAGCACTGGCAGGCCGCGCTCGGCGGCCACCTCCTCGACGGCCCGGGGCACGCCGTGGGCGCTGAACACGGTCATCGCGCCGGCCGGAATTTCGTCGAGTTCGTCGACGAAAATCGCTCCGCGGCGGCGCAAATCCTCAACCACATGCCGATTGTGCACGATCTCATGGCGAACATAGATGGGCGGCCCATACTTGATTAGGGCCCGTTCGACAATTTCGATCGCCCGCTCGACGCCCGCACAGAAGCCACGCGGCTGGGCCAGGATAACGCGCATTCCTACCTTCTCCCGCGGCGGGCCGGATATCGAGAGGCACACCCTTTTCGGAACAACGCGGCTTGTTCCGCCCGGTTCCGATATTACAATTTGCAACGCACCCGCAATGCCGCAAGAACGGCCGGCGCTGGGGCGATGGCGGCGGAATTCAGGGATTCCGGCGCGATCAGCCCGCCGCGAGCCGCAACATCACGAGGCACATCTGATATGATAAGAAAGGCCAAACCCGGGCATTCAGACGGTTGGCGGCGCGTGTCGGGTGGTTCTCCGGTGAACTGTGGTAATTTTGCAACAACCGCGAAGGCTAGCCCGTGACCGACCCGCTCTCTTCGCCTCGGCCTGCGACGCCGCATTTGGATCGGGTTCGTGGGCCTGGGGATTTGCGTAACTTTTCGCCGGAGCAGTTGAAGGCGCTGGCGGAGGAGGTACGGG
>JAJXXT010000100.1 GCA_021780935.1 Pseudomonadota bacterium | reverse complement strand
CGCGCGGCCGCGCCGGGGCCGCCGGCGCGGCCGGGGCAGGGGAGGGAGCCGGGGGCACCGGCTGCGCCAGCCGCGCCTCCTCCGCCATCTCCATCAGGTCGAAAATATCCAGCGCATGGCCCGCGAACGGATCCGCGGGCGTCGGCCCGACATAGGTCGTCTTCGGGCTCGGGGCTGCCCTCGGGCTTGGGACCGCCTTCGCACTCGGGGCCGGCCGGTGAGAGCCCGCCGGCGCCATGCCCTCGCTCGCCATGCTCTCGTCGTCGCCAGCCGCGGCTGCCTCACCGCCCTCGTCCTCCGAGGCTCCGGGCAGCAACAGCCCGTCGCGCCGCCGCCGCCGGCCACCGCGCCGCCCGCGCCTTCGTGCCCGCGGCTCGCCGCCATCGATCGACTCGCCGATCTCCGGCTGGTCGTCCCGCGCCGGGTCGGCGCTCGCGGCCTCCGTCTGCGTGCCTTCGGGCGAGGCATCACCCTCCGTGTCGTCGGCGCCAAGGCCCGGCTGCGCCGCGACACTCAGGCCCGGCTGCGCCGCGACGCTGGGGTCCGGCGCCTCGCCGAGCCCCGCCGTTTCGCCATCCTCACGCCGCCCGCCACGCCGCCGCCGCCGCCGTCGCCGCCGCCGGTCGCCCTCACCGTTCTCCGCGTCGGCGGCGCTCTCGGCGGTCTCGCCGCCCAGATTCGCGCCCCTGGCTTCCGCGTTCCTTGTCTCCGTGCCCCGGGCCTCTGTACCCCGGGCCTCCGTGCCCCTGGCGCCCCCCCTGGCCCTGCCGGCGCCCGCCTCCGGCGCGGCGGAGTCATCGGCGGCGTCCGCCTCATCCTCGACGAAGGCCGGCGCCGCCTCGTACGGCATGTCGCCCGGCGGCTGGGCCGCCACGGGCGACGGCGCACCCTCGGCGCGCGCCCGCGCCCGCTCGATGCGCACCGCCGGCCCCACCAGCGCCGAATCGGCCGCAAACGTCACCACGATAGCCGCCCGCTGCTCGATCTCCGCCAGCCGCGCCCGCTTGTGGTTCAGCAGATACAGCGCGATGTCCGGCGCCACATGCACGGTGATGGCGCTGGCGCGGCCCTTCGCCGCCTCCTCCTCGATCGCCCGCAGCACGTGGATGGCACTGCTCTCTGTCCCGCGCACATGCCCGGTGCCGCCGCAATGCGGGCAGGCGATGAAGCTGCTCTCCGCCAGCGACGGGCGCAGCCGCTGCCGACTCATCTCCAGCAGTCCGAAATGGCTGATCGAGCCGAGCTGGATGCGCGCCCGGTCGTTCTTCAGCGCCTCCTTCAGGCGGCGCTCGACGGCGTGGTTGTTACGCCGGTTCTCCATGTCGATGAAGTCGATGACGATCAGCCCCGCGAGGTCGCGCAGCCGCAACTGCCGCGCCACCTCGTCCGCCGCCTCGAGATTGGTCTTGAGCGCGGTCTCCTCGATCCCCCGCTCGCGCGTCGCGCGGCCCGAGTTCACGTCGATCGCCACCAGCGCCTCGGTCTGGTTGATCACCAGCGATCCACCGGAGCGCAGCGGCACGCCCGGCATCACCATCGCGTCGAGCTGCGCCTCGACATGGTAATGCGCGAACAGCGGCGTGGCGCCGCGCCACATCACCACCTTGCCGGCATGGCTCGGCATCAGCATGCGCATGAACTCGTGCGCCGCCTTCCACCCCGCCTCGCCATCCACCTGCACGTCCTCGATATCGCGCGAATAGAGGTCGCGGATGGTGCGCTTGATGAGGTTGGCTTCCTCGTAGATCAGCGCCGGCGCCACCGAGCGCAGCGTCAGCTCGCGGATATCGTCCCATAGCCGCATCAGATATTCGCAGTCGCGCACGATCTCGGGTCGCGGCCGATTGGCCCCCGCGGTGCGCACGATCAGCCCCATCCCGTCGGGGATCTGCAACTCCGTGGTGATTTCCTTCAGCCGCCGCCGGTCCGCCGCCGAGGTGATCTTGCGCGAAATCCCGCCACCGCGCGGCGAGTTCGGCATCAGCACACAGAAACGTCCCGCGAGCGAAATATACGTGGTCAGCGCCGCGCCCTTATTGCCGCGCTCCTCTTTGACCACCTGCACCAGCAGAACCTGGCGGCGCCGGATCACTTCCTGGATACGGTAATTGCGCAGGAAGCTCGCCGCCCGCCGCGCCCGCACCCGCGCCTCGTCCGCGCCATTGCCCTCGAACGTGTCGCCGGAGCCGCCCAGTAACTCGGGCGCCGCCGCCTCGATCGGCTGTTCCTCCGCGGCCTCATCGCCGACCTCATCGCCGGCATGGCCAACATCGCCGGTATGGCCAACGCCACGGACGTCATCACCCGCGGCGTTGGCGAGCCCGTCGCCGTCCAGGCCGTCATCCGCCCCGTCAGCGCCGCCGGCATCGGGCCGGTCGCCGGAAATTGCCGCGTCGGTGCTGGGAACGACGATCGCCTCGTGCGCCGCATCCGCGGACGCCTCGCCGACGCCCGGCGCCGCCGCGCTCAGGCTCGCATCGTCGGGGGCCTCATCGGTGGCCCGCACCATGGCCGGCGCGTCATCGGCGGCTGCCTTGTTCCGGGCTTCCGGTTCCCCACCTTCCGCATCCCGGGCTTCCTCATTCCGGACGTCCTCATCCCGGACGTCCTCATCCGGGTTTGTCCCGTCCGCCCCCGCTTCGCTGCGCCCGCCGGCAATCCGTTCCGGCCGGCTCATCGCCAGCGGTTCGGCGTCCTCGTCCTCCTCGCGTGCCGCCGCGGCCTGCAGCGCCAGCAGCTTCTCGCGGTCCGCAACCGGGATCTGGTAATAATCCGGGTGGATTTCGCCGAACGCCAGAAACCCGTGCCGCCCGCCGCCATACTCGACAAAGGCGGCCTGCAGGCTGGGCTCTACGCGAACCACCCTGGCAAGATAGATATTGCCCTTGAGTTGCCGCTTGCTTGCGGTCTCGACATCAAAATCTTCAACCTTGCTGCCATCAAGCAGCACCACCCGCGTTTCTTCGGCGTGGGTGGAGTCGATCAGAATCCGTTTGGTCATCAGCAGCAAAACTCCTGTGGGCCGGCAAAGGCGCATCGTCCGCGCGCGGCCGGCGATTGATCGGGGCCAACGGCGGCACGGTGGCGCAATCGGCCACCACGCGGACACTGGCTATGGACATTGACACGGGCATGGACCCAGTTTTCTCGTCCGCTTGCGGGCACGGCTCCGTGGCAGATGGCCAGGAACGGCGCCCCATCTCATTTGGGCCGTCGCGTTCGGGTCCCCGGCCGCCTGGTCCGGCGCCTTTGGGGCTGCCCGGGACCGCTGGCCGGCCGCATCACCTGCCGAGCGCCGCATCATGCCGGGGAGGCCCTCCATCGAGTGCCACCTGCCCGCGCGCCGCGTCGCACGACAAAGCGTGTCATGACGGAAACCACGCCTTGTCGCAAGCCTCACCCTCCAAATGCCTCGCAAGCGGAAGGGATGACGACTCGTTCATCAGGGTTCAACGTGCAATTCCCAATTTTTCGTGGTAAGCACATTCGCTATGTTCATGATTCAGGCGTCGCTACGCCGGATCCCACGGGAATGGGTTGTGCCATGTTGAGCCGTCGCGCCATCGCCAAGGCCATCGCCGCCTTGCCAGGCCTCGCCGCCATTGCCTTCAACGAGGCCGCCACCGCCGCCCCGGTCCGCTCCAACCTGCCGCTGATCATGCTCGACCCCGGCCATGGCGGCATGGACCCGGGCGCCATCGGGGTCACCGGCACCTACGAGAAATTCATCGCCATCAACACCGCGCTCGAACTGCGCCGTCGGCTCGAAGCCTCCGGCCGCTACCGGGTGGCGATGACGCGTACGAATGACGTCTTCATCCCGCTGCAGGAGCGCGTGGTCCTCGCCCAGCGCCAGGGGGCCTCGCTTTTCGTCTCCATGCACGCGGACGCCATCGCCGACCCTGCGGTGCGCGGCGCCAGCGTCTATACCCTGGCCACCCACCCGTCCGACGCCCAGTCGGCGATGATCGCCAAAAGCGAGAATGCCGCGGACCGCTTCGCCGGCGCCCATGCCAATATCCCCTCGGCTGCGGTGACCAACATCCTCGCCAGCCTGGTGCGGCGCGAGACACGCACCGAATCGGCGGTGATGCAGCATGCCGTGGTGCAGAGCCTCGGGCAGCAGGTGCCGCTGCTGGTCAATCCCGCGCGTCATGCCGGCTTCCTGGTGCTGGAATCCGCCACCATCCCCAGCGTGCTGGTCGAGATGGGCTTCATGTCCAACCGGCTGGACGAGGCCGCGCTGCGCCAGCCCGCCCACCGCGCCGTGATCGCCGCCGCCCTGCACGGCGCGGTCGATCGCTACTTCATCTCGGTGGACAGCGGCGCCCCGGTCGGCGGCTGAGGGGTCAGCCGCGGCGCCAACCGCCACCCGTGCCGGGCAGCCGCGGGCCGCTCGTCGGCGCCATGGATTCGCCCCTCCTTCCGGTGTAACTGCGCGCCATGGCTCCCCCCCTTCAAACCGGCCCGCGCCTGGTCCCACCCGACCGCAACCCGCCCGGCGGCCGCCAGCCGCCGAAGCGCGACCGCCAGGAAAAGCCGCGCCGCAAGCGCCGTTTCTCGCTGTTCGCCGGCCTGTTCTGGCCGCTGCGCCTGCTCGCCACCCTGGTCATGGTGGGGCTCGTCGTGGGTCTGGTCGGCGGCTTCTACCTGTTCGAGCACGACACCGCGAACCTGCCCAGCCTCGCCAAACTGCGCCACTACCACCCGGATCTGATGACCCGGCTCTACGCCAGCAACGACCAGCTCCAGGCCGAGCTGGGTACGTACCGGCGCATCTACGTGCCGATCGTCGACATCCCGAAAGTCGTCCAGCAGGCTTTCATCGCCGTCGAGGACCACAGCTTCTACGAGAACCCCGGCATCGACCCGGCTGCCATCCTGCGCGCCGCCTTCACCGATCTGATGCACCTCGGCCAGCACCGGCGCCCCATCGGCGCCTCCACCATCACGCAGCAGGTGGTCAAGAACATGCTGCTGAACAACAAGGTGACGCTGCGCCGCAAGATCCGCGAGGCCATCCTGGCGTTGCGCATCCAGAGCGTGCTCAGCAAGCAGCAGATCCTCGGCCTCTATCTCAACCAGATCTATCTCGGTGAAGGCGCCTATGGTGTCGCCGCCGCCGCCCAGGCCTATTTCGACAAGCCGATCGAGAAGATCACCCTGCCCGAGGCCGCGCTGCTCGCCTCGCTGCCAAAGGCGCCGAGCTACTATGACCCGTTCATCCATCCGCACCAGGCGCTGATCCGGCGCAACTACGCGCTCGACCGCATGGTCGCCAACGGCGCCATCACCAAGGCGCAGGCCCAGGCCGCGAAGGCGACCCCGATCTCCCCGGTGCCCTTCACCAAGCCGCGGACCATCGCCGGTGCCGATTATTTCAGCGACGAGGTGCGCCAGCGCCTGATCGCCCGCTTCGGCCTCAAGCGCACGGAGGCCGGCGGCCTCACCGTCCACACCACGCTCGACCCGCGCCTGCAGAAGCTCGCCGACCACGCGCTGCATGACGGGCTGCTCGCCTATGATCGCCGCCACCCCGCCTGGCGCGGCCCCGCCGGCCACGTCATCCCGCCCGCCGGCGTCTGGAGCACGGCCGCCTGGGCCAAGACCCTCGCGAAGCAGAAATCGCCTCCCGGCATGCTCGCCCGCTGGCGGCTCGGCCTGGTCGTCGCGGAAACCCCGGGTGCAGCGACCATCGGCCTGCTGCAGGCCGGCAAGCCGACCACCGTGCAACTGCCGCTCTCCGCCCTCGCCTGGGCGCGCCACGAGGACGCCGCCGGCAATCTCGGCCCGCCACCGCGCAAGCTCGCCGATGTCGTGGTCCCCGGCGATCTCGTCATGCTCAAGGTCACGCCCCCCGCGAAAGGCAAGCCGCTCCGCATCGCGCTGCGCCAGGTCCCCTCGGTCGCCGGCGCCATCCTCTCCCTCGACCCCGCGACCGGGCGCGTGCTCGCCATGTCCGGCGGCTGGAGCTTCGCGATCAGCCAGTTCGACCGCGCCACCTCCGCACAGCGCCAGCCGGGATCGAGCTTCAAGCCGATGGTCTATCTCGCGGCGATGGAGCAGGACATCTCGCCCTCGCAACGTTTCCTCGACGCCCCGTTCGTGCTCAACATGGGGGCTGCCGGCAAATGGCGACCGGGCAATTACGAAAGCACGTTCAACGGCCCGACCTCGCTGCACAACGCCATCGGCCAGTCGCTCAACCTCGTCACCGTCCGCCTCGCCGCCCATCTCGGCATGAAGCGCGTGGCCCGGGTCGCCGACGCATTCGGCATGGCGAAGAAACTGCCGCTGCTGCTCCCGGCCGCACTCGGCGCCATCGACACCACCGTGCTGCGCGAGGCCGGCGCCTACGCCGCGCTCGACACGCTCGGCATCAAGGTCGTGCCGCATTTCATCGACAGCGTCAGCGACCGCAAAGGCCACATCATCTGGCGCGCCCCCGGCCTTACCTGCAGCGGCTGCTCCGACCCGACCCAGCCGCCCTCGATCATCGACCACAATCCGCGCATCGCCGACGCGCAGAGCACGTTCCAGGTGGTGATGATGATGCACGGCGTGGTCATCAACGGCACCGGCGCCGGCACCCAGCCGATGTTTGCCACCATGCTCGCGGGTAAGACCGGCACCACCAATAATTTCGTCGACGCCTGGTTCTCCGGCTTCTCGCCCGACCTCGTAACCATCGTCTGGGTCGGCTACGACACGCCGCGCAGCCTCGGCTACAACGAGCAGGGCGCGCTCGCCGCCCTGCCGATCTGGCGGGAGTTCATGAAGGGCGCGCTCGCCACCCACCCGAAACTCACCTTCACCGCGCCCGCCGACATCACCGTCGCCAGCTGGCCGACCCGCTTCGGCCCGGCGCTCGATGCCTTCAAGCCCGGCCAGGTTCCCGGCGTCTCCGGCCCGCTCGACACCGGCGGCCGGGGGGCGGCGAACGCCACCGCGGCCACCGACGCCAACACCCCCGGCCAGGGCGGCAGCGTGGACACGTCGCTCGGCGGACTCTATTGACCGTCCAGAACTGATCGTCGAGCCTCGGGAACCGCGCCATGTCCGCTGAATCGGACCAGCTTGTCACCTCCATCGAGCAGTCGCTGGCGCTGCTGAGGAGGCATCTTTGACTGGGATGCCGCCCTGCGCCGCCTCGCGGAGCTGAACGCCGCCGCCGAGAACCCGGCGCTCTGGAACGACGCCGCCCGCGCCCAGGCGCTGATGCGCGAGCGCACCCGGCTGGCCACCCAGACCGAGGCCGTCATGCGCCTTGAGCGCGACGTCGCGGACGCCGGCGAACTCATCGCGATGGCCGAGGCCGAGGGCGACGCCGCCATGGCCGCGGAGGCCACCGCTTCGCTGCGCGCCGCCGCCGCCGAGGCCGCCCGCCGCGAGGCCGAAAGCCTGCTGTCGGGCGAGGCTGACGGCCGCGACTGCTACCTCGAAATCAACGCCGGCGCCGGCGGCACGGAGGCACAGGACTGGGCCGAGATGCTCCAGCGCATGTACACGCGCTGGGCCGAGCGGCACGGCTACAAGGTCGAGGTGATGGAAATCAGCGAGGGTGTGCAGGCGGGCATCAAATCCGCCACCCTGCGCATCACCGGCGACGCGGCCTATGGCTGGCTCAAGACCGAGGCCGGCGTGCACCGCCTGGTGCGCAACTCGCCCTTCGATGCCGCTGCCCGCCGCCAGACCAGCTTCGCCAGCGTCTGGGTCTATCCCGTTGTCGATGATACGATCGAGATCGCGATCAACGAAAGCGACCTCAAGGTCGATACGTTCCGTGCCTCCGGCGCCGGCGGCCAGCACGTCAACAAGACGGAAAGCGCCATCCGCATCACCCACGTGCCCTCCGGCATCATCGTCGCCTGCCAGACCGACCGCAGCCAGCACCGCAACCGCGCCACCGCGATGGAGATGCTGCGCGCCCGCCTCTACGAACAGGAACTGCAGAAGCGCGAGGCCGCGGCCAATGCCGTCGAGGCCGCCAAGACCGATATCGGCTGGGGCCACCAGATCCGCAGCTACGTGCTCTCGCCCTATCAGCTGGTGAAGGACCTGCGCACCAACGTCGAGAAGGGCAATCCCGGCGCGGTGCTCGACGGCGATCTCGACGATTTCATGGCCGCCTCGCTGGCCGCGCGCGTCGGCGCCACGCGCAGCGAGGCCAGCGCCATGGCGCATTAGCGCCGGCGCCGCCCCGCATGAGGAAACCATCGTGAGCCTTCGCGTCGGCATTGTCGGGATCAGCGGGTTTGGTGGCGGCGAGGCGATGCGCCTGGTCGCAAGCCACCCGTTTTTCGAGCTCGTCTACGCCGCGGGCGAGGGCAGCGCCGGCAGCCGGTTGGTGGACCGCTTCCCCGGCGTGCCGGCCAAGCTGGCCGGGCTGGTGATCGGGAAATGGGATCCTGCAACCCTGCCGAAACTCGATTTGCTGTTCGCGTCGCTGCCCACGGGCACCTCGGCCGAGGCGCTGGCGTGTGTCCCCAGGGACGTGAAGATCGTCGATATCGGCGGCGACCACCGCTACGCCGAGGGCTGGGCATACGGCCTGGCCGATATCTGGCCGGGGGAGATCGAAGGCCGGACCCGTGTCGCCAACCCCGGCTGCTACCCCGCGGCGACGCTGACCGCGCTGGCGCCCCTGCTGGCCGATAAACTGATCGATCCCGGCAACATCGTGATCGACGTCAAGACCGGCATCTCCGGTGCCGGCCGGGGCGGCGCCGACAGCAGGTTCGGCTATGCCGAGAGCAACGAGAACCTCGTGCCCTACAGCCTGCTGAAGCACGTCCACATGCCCGAGATCGCCAGGACGATCGAGCGGCTGAGCGGCGGCAGCGCGGCCGGGCTGGTGTTCACGCCACACCTGGTGCCGATGACCCGCGGCGTGCTCGCCACCATCTATTGCCGCGGCCGCGCCACCACGGGCCAGTGCCTGGACGCCGCCCGGCGCTTCTATGCCGGGCGGGCGTTTGTCCGCGTGACCGACAAGCCGCCGCAGACCAAATGGGCGACCGGCTCGAACCTCGTGTTCGTCAGTTACGCAGCCGATCCCGAGCGCAACCTGGTGATCGCGATGGGCGTGGTCGACAATCTCGGCAAGGGAGCGGCCGGTCAGGCGGTGCAGAATGCGAACCTGATCTGCGGCCTGCCGGAAGCCGCGGGGCTGGACGGCCTACCTGTCTGGCCGTGAGATGTCCGGCGATTCCTTGCCGTTCATCGTGTGCGGAAAAAGGAGGGACAATTGCGTCTCGCGAGCTATTATCATAACGGTACGGCATCGTTCGGTATCGTCACCGAACATGGCATCATCGACCTGCGCCACCGCACCGGCTTCGCCTCGCTGCTGGCGCTGATCGCCGGCGACGGCCTCGCCGCGGCACGCGCCCATGCGGCGGAACTCCCTGACACAGACCCTGCCCGCGTCACCTTCCTGCCGCCGGTGATCGGCGAAAAACTCTGGTGCATCGGCGTCAACTACGCCGAGCGCAACGAGGAATACCGCGATGCCTCGGCGACACCGAAATACCCGTCCCTGTTCTGCCGCAACCCGCGCAGCGTCGTCGGCCACGACGTGCCGATCGAGCGCCCGCGCGTCTCCCGCCAGTTCGACTACGAGGGCGAGATCGCGCTCGTCATCGGCAAACCGGGCCGCCACATCGCCCGCGAGCACGCGCTCGGCCACATTGCCGGCCTCACCCTCTGCAACGAGGGCTCGGTGCGCGACTGGCTGCGCCACGGCAAGTTCAACGTCACGCAGGGCAAGAATTTCGATCGCTCCGGCAGCCTGGGGCCCTGGCTCACCACCGCCGACGAAACGAACCCGGCAGTACCGCTCCCCCTCACCACCCGTGTCAACGGCGAGGTGCGCCAGCAGGACAGCACGTCGCGGCTGATGTTCCCCTTCGACTATCTCATCGAATATCTCAGCACCTTCGCGACCCTGCTGCCCGGCGATGTCATCGCCACCGGCACACCGACCGGCGCCGGCGCCCACCGCGACCCGCCGGTCTGGCTTGTCCCCGGCGACATTGTCGAGGTCACCGCCCCCGGCCTGGGCACGCTGCGCAACACGGTTGCCGACGAAGCCACGGCCTGAACCAGCCCAGGCACGCAAGCGTCGTCCGGAGGTCATCGACGCCATCCAGCATGTGGAGCGTCACATTGCCTGGCTCGCCGCCCGCTGCCCGCGTCGCGACGCGGTTATCGGGGAAGAACATGGCGTGCCCGTTCGATGCCAGAAAGCTCAGGTAATCGCTCGGCAGCGGCGCCGAGACCATGCGCTGGAATGCCGCGATGCGCGCCTGCCGGTCGGGCATCGGCGTGTCGCGGAAGCGCGGCATCAGCGCGGCCAGAAGCCCGGACACCGTCACCCGTGCCGCCTCAGTCCGCCACCTCGATCTCGTCGGTCATCTTGCCGGCCAGCGCCGGCAGCCGGCGGGATCGTTTCGGCGCCAGCCAGCGTTGGAACCGTTCCAGATACAGATAGATCACCGGCGTCGTGTAGAGCGTCAGCATCTGCGAAACGATCAGCCCGCCGACCATCGAGTAGCCGAGCGGCCGGCGCAGCTCCGAGCCCGCGCCATGGTTGAGCATCAGCGGCAGCCCGGAGAAAATCGCCGCCATCGTCGTCATCATGATCGGGCGGAACCGCAGCAGGCACGCCTGGCGGATCGCCTCCAGCGGCTCCAGCCCGTCGCGCCGCTCCGCGGTGATGGCGAAGTCCACCATCATGATGCCGTTCTTCTTCACGATGCCGATCAGCAGAATGATGCCGATCAGTGCGATCACCGTCAGGTCGTTATGGACCAGGATCAGCATCAGCAGCGCCCCGAGCCCCGCCGAGGGCAGCGTCGAGAGAATGGTCAGCGGCAGGATATAGCTCTCATACAGCACACCCAGGATGATATAGACCGCAAACAGCGCCGCCGCGATCAGATAGGGCTGCGAGGCGAGTGACGCCTGGAAGGCCTGCGCCGTGCCCTGGAAACTGCCCTGCAGCGTGATCGGGGCCTGCATGTCGAGCATCGCCTTCTGCACCGCCGCCACTGCCTGGCCGAGAGCCGCGTTGCGCGCGAGGTTGAAGGAGATCGTCACCGCCGGAAACTGGCTCTGGTGGCTCACCGAAAGCGGCGCCGTGCCGTTCGGGTTCACATGCACCATCACCGAGAGCGGCACGAGCTGCCCGCCGCTGCCGTGCACATAGAGGTGCGATAGCGTCGAAACCCGGTCCTGCAGCTTCGGCGTCACCTCCAGGATCAGGTGGTAGGAGTTCACCTGCGTGAAATACTGCGTGATCTGGTTCTGCCCGAACGCATCGTAGAGCGTGTTGTCGATCTCGACCGGGCTCACGCCATAGCGCGCCGCGACGTCACGGTTGATGGTGAGGTCGAGCGTCGTGCCACCCGCCTGCTGGTCCGTCGTCACGTCGCGCAGTTGCGGCAACTGGCGCAGCCGCGCCAGCACGCGCGGCGCCCAGGCGTACAGCTCCGTCGCGTCCGCGTCCTGCAGCGTGTACTGGTACTCGGTCTTGGAAAGCCGCCCGCCGACGCGGATATCCTGTGCGGCATTGAGGAAAAGCTGTGCCCCCACCACCTTCGCGAGCTTCGGCCGCAGCCGCGCGATGATCTGCTGCGCCGTCGCGTGGCGCTGGTCGAACGGCTTGAGCCCGATGAAGAAGCGCCCGTTATTCTCGGTCTGCCCCGCGACACCGGCGCCGATCGTCGTCGAGTAGTTGGCGATATCCGGGTCGCTCATCAGCACGCGGCCGAGCTTGAGCGTGAGCTTCTGCATCTGCTTGAACGAGACGTCCTGCGCCCCCTGGGAAACGCCGAGGATCAGCCCGTTATCCTGCTGCGGAAAGAACCCCTTGGGGATGATGATGTAGAGATACGCGGTCAGCACGACGGTCGTGAAGAACACGCCCAGCGTGAACAGGCGAAAGCGCAGCGCCAGCCCCAGCGTGCGGCTGTAGAGGCGCAGCATCGCGTCGAAGAAACGCTCGATCACGCGATAGAAAATCCCATGCCGCCCGGCATCGTGGGAGAGGAAGCGCGAGCACATCATCGGCGTCAGCGTCAGCGACACGATGGCCGAGACCACGACGGCGATCGCGACCGTGATCGCGAACTCGCGGAACAGCCGCCCGACGATGCCGCCCATCAGCAGCAGCGGGATGAACACCGCGATCAGGGATGCGGAAATCGAAACGATGGTGAACCCGATCTCCCCCGCGCCCTTGATCGCCGCTTCGAACGGCGCCATCCCCTCCTCGATATGGCGATAGATGTTCTCCAGCATCACGATCGCGTCGTCGATGACGAACCCGACCGCGATCGTCAGCGCCATCAGCGAGATGTTGTCGAGGCTGAAATCGAACAGATACATCATCGCGAAGGTGCCGATCAGCGCCACCGGCAGCGTCACCGCGGGAATGATGGTCGCCCATACGTTGCGCAGGAACAGAAAGATCACCATCACCACGAGGGCCACCGAGACCATCAGCGTGAACTGCACGTCCGCCACCGAGGCGCGGATGGTCTGCGTGCGGTCGAGCAGGGTTAGCACGTGCACGCTCGGCGGAATCGCCGCCACCAGCCGCGGCAGCCGCGCCCGAATCGCGTCCACCGTGTCGAGGATGTTGGCGCCCGGCTGCTTGAAGATCACCAGCAGCATGCCGCGCTTGCCATCCTGATAGGCCGCGAGATGCGTGTTCTCCGCGGCGTTCACCGCGCGCCCGATATCGCGCACCCGCACCGGCGCGCCGTTGCGATAGGCGATGATCAGGTTCTGGTATTGCGAGGCCCGGGTGAGCTGGTCGTTGGCATAGATGGTGAACGTCCGCACCGCCCCGTCGAGCGTGCCCTTCGGGCTGTCCGTCGTCGCGTTGACCAGCGCGCTGCGCACATCCTCGAGCGTGAGGCCCATCGCCGCGAGCTTTGCCGGATCGACCTGGATGCGCACCGCGCGCTTCTGCTGCCCGCCGATGAAGATCTGCGCGACACCCGGGATCTGCGAGATCTGCTGGGCGAGAATGTTCTCGGCGTAGTCATCGACGCGGATCAGCGGCAGCACGTCGGATTGCACCGCGAGGATCATGACCGGGCTGTCGGACGGGTTTTCCTTGTAGTAGCGCGGCGGGCTCGGCATCGTCTTCGGCAATTGCCCGCTCGCGGCATTGATCGCCGACTGCACGTCCACCGCGGCACCGTCGATGTTCCGGTTGAGGTCGAACTGCACGATGATCTGGCTCTGCCCCAGCACCGAGACCGAGGTGAGCTGCGACACGCCGGGAATCTGCGCGAGCTGCGTCTCCAGCGGCTGCGCCACGCTCGATGCCATGGTCTGCGGGTCGGCGCCCGGCAGCTGCGCGTTGATGGCGATGGTCGGGAAATCGACGCTCGGCAGCGGGGCCACCGGCAGCAGCGGATAGGCGGCGATGCCCACGAGCACGATCGCCGCCATGATCAGCGAGGTGCCGATCGGGCGGCGGATGAACGGTGTCGAAATGCTCATGCCGGGCTCAGCTCCCGGACTTGACGTCGGCGGGCTTGGCCATGGTCACCGAGACATGCGTGCCGTTGGTCAGGCGCGATTGTCCGTTGACCACGATCCGGTCACCTGCCTTCAGCCCGCTGAGGATCTCGGCCACGTGGCTGTCGTCCTGCCCCACCTTCACTGGAACCACCTGCGCCGTGTTCTGGGGCGTGACGCGGAACACGAACAGCCCCTTCATGCCGCGCTGCACGGCGCCGGAGGGCACGGTCAGCGCGTCCGGCACCGTGCGCACGATCAGCCGTGCCTGCACGAACTGCCCGGGCGTCAGCGTGTTGTGCGTGTTGGCGAACCGGGCCTTGAGCTTGATCGTGCCGGTGCTGGGGTCGATCGCGTTGTCAGTGGTCAGCAGGCGGCCCTTGTCCAGCAGCGTCGTGTTGTTGCTGGCATAGACATCGACCTCGGGCCCGCCGCGCGAACCCGCCTGCGCCATCGCCGCGTGGATCTGCGGCAGGTCGTGCTGCGGCAGCGCGAAGATCACCGCGATCGGGTGGTCCTGCTCGATGGTGACGATGCCGTTGGCGTCCGTGGTCTGCACCACGTTGCCGGGGTCCACCAGGCGCAGCCCCATCCGCCCGGGGATCGGCGCGGTGATCATGGTGTAGCCGAGGTTGATCCGCGCCGCATAGATCGCCGCATCATCGCCCTTGATCGCCGCCTGCGTCTGCGCCACCAGCGCCTGCTGCGTGTCGAGCTGCTGGCGCGAGGCGAAGTCGCTCTTCGCGAGATTGGCATAGCGCGCGAGGTCGCGCATCGCGTTGGCCAGCACCGCCTGGTCCTGCGCCTTTTTCGCCAGGGCCGCGTCCAGTGCCGCCTGATACGGTCGCGGATCGATCTCCGCGAGCTTGTCGCCCGGCTTCACCTCCTGCCCCTCGCGAAAGAACACGCGCTCCAGCGTGCCGTTGACGCGGGTGCGCACCACCACGGCCTGCCAGGCCTGGGCGGTACCGATGTTGGACAGCTCGATCGGCAGCGCCTGCACCTGCACCGTCGTCGCGGTGACCGGCACCACGCCCCCTGGCACGACCCCCTGCGCCCAGGCGGCGGAGGCGCTGACGAGCGCGCAGCCGAGCACCAAAGCCCCGATCTTCCTGCCCGCCATCGCGTCACTCACACTCATTTTGCACCGTAGCGGCGCATTTTCGTCCAAATATGTCCGCCAGGCCAGCATCGTTTTGGAGCATCCGTTCATGCGGTGATTTCCATCCGCCCGGCCCATCGGCAACACTCGTTACCAAATTGCGGCAGACAGGTTTGCGCAAGGTTGCTACAAGGAGGGGGTCACGGAGAAGGTCGCATGGTGTTTCGAATCGTGACAGCGCGGGACCCGGAGGCCGCAACCGAGTTCCAGACCGCGGATCGGCAAACCGCTGGCCTCGCCGCGATCGCGCTTCTCCTGCTTCTGGTCGTCAGCGGCGTGTTCGTCACCCGCGAGCTGATGGCGGCCCATATGCTGCAAACCTGCATCGCCTCCGGCAATCGCCATTGCCAGGAGATTCTGCCCGCGCTGCACCGGCTCCTGCCGGCCGGCTGGAACTGCGCCGACACCCGCTGACGCTGCCGCCAGCCTTCTAGCCCATGCCTGCCTCACTTCAGTCCGGCGCGATCCCCAGCGCGCCGCGCAACCGCCGCGCGATCCATGTGCCGTCGCGCTGCGGCAGAAACCGCTCCACCTCCTCCCCCGCGATCTCGACCACGGCGAACAGCGCCTCCGCGCGCAGCCGCGGCCGCAGGGCGGCAACGTCCGCCATCGTCCGCGCCCGTGCCGTCGCCCGCCACCCGCACCCCGCGGCCACGGCACAGAGATCGGTGCCGAGCCCGGTATGGCTCGCCTGCCCGCCGGTCTCGCCGAACCGCCGGTTGTCGAGCACCACCATCGCGAGGTTCGCCGCCCCGGCGCTGGCCATGGTCGCCAGCGCGCCCATCCCCATCAGCGCCTCGCCGTCGCCCGTCGCCACCAGCACCCGCCGCGCCGGCTGCGCCAGCGCCAGCCCGAGCCCGATCATCGCCGCCCCACCCATCGCACCCCAGAGATAGAGGTTCTCCGCCCGGTCGCCCGCCGCCCCGAGGTCGTAGGTCGTGGAGCCCAGCCCCGCCACCACCAGCATCCCGCCGGCGTTGCGCACCAGCTCCGCCATCACCGCCCGCCGGTCGAGGCTCATCGGCCCGCCTCCTTCACGAACACCTTGGCCCCGATCAGCCGCTGCGACAGCAGCACGGCCACCGCGACCGAGCTGCCGAACGCGAGCCCCGCCGCCGCCCGTACCACTTCGCCGGCCTCCGCCGGGTGCTCGGCGCGGCGCACCAGCACCCCCATCGCCTCCAGCACCGCCGGCGTGGCGTGGCCCATCGGCACCTGCCACGGGTTGAACTCGCCCCACTCGCCGCGCATCGTCACCACGGTCAGGAACGGCATGCGCAGATTGCCGACCAGGCTCAGCATGTTGATCGTGTTGCCGACGCCGGAGGACTGCATCAGCAGCGCCGCCCGCTGCCCGCCCAGCCAGGCGCCGGCGGCCAGCGCCACGCCCTCCTCCTCGGTGGTCAGCACCACCGCCTTGATATCGGGGTCCGCCTCCGCGCGGCGGATCGCCACCGCGTGCCCGGCATCCGGCACATAGCCGATCTGCCGCACCCCGGCCTCCTTCAGCGCCTCGAACACGTCGTCCTGCCAGCCCATCGCGCCGTTCCCTCCGCCAACCCGTGCCGCCCGACCCATGCTGCCCAAGCGGGCGCGCCGCGTCCATGCCCGCGCTTGCCGCGGGCCCGGGGCCGACCTATCCCTCCCTGGCCCAGGAGCACCCGATGGACCACGCCCGGACCGACGCCGTCTCGCACCCCGAAATCCGCGCCGAGGTCGCCAAGCTCTGCGCCCGCTTTCCCGGCGAATACTGGCGCAAGCTCGATGCCGCGCGCGCCTACCCCACGGCGTTTGTCCACGCACTCACCGAATCCGGCTATCTCGCCGCCCTCATCCCCGAGGAATATGGCGGCGCCGGCCTGAAGCTTTCCGCCGCCTCCGCCATCCTCGAGACCATCCACGCCGAGGGCTGCAACGGGGCGGCCTGCCATGCGCAGATGTACATCATGGGCGCCATCCTGCGGCATGGCTCGCCGGCGCAGAAGCAGCGCTACCTCCCTGCCATCGCCGACGGCTCGCTGCGCCTGCAGGCCTTCGGCGTCACCGAGCCCAGCTCCGGCACGGACACCACCTCGCTGCGCACCACCGCGCGCCGCGAGGGCGACCGCTACATCGTCAACGGCCAGAAAATCTGGACCAGCCGCGCCGAGCACTCGGACCTGATGCTGCTCCTCGCCCGCACCACGCCGCGCGACCAGGTGGGGAAACGCACCGAGGGCCTCTCCACCTTCATTCTCGACATGCGCGCCGCGCGCGGCCTGACCATCCGCCCGATCCGCACCATGATGAACCACAATTCCTGCGAGGTGTTTTTCGATAATCTCGAAGTCCCCGCCGAGAACCTGGTCGGCGAGGAGGGCAGCGGCTTTCGCATCATCCTCGACGGCATGAACGCCGAGCGCCTGCTGATCGCTTCGGAATGTATCGGCGACGCTAAATGGTTCACCCGCCGCTCCACCGACTACGCGAAGAGCCGCGTCGTCTTCGGCCGCCCGATCGGCCAGAACCAGGGCATCGCCTTCCCCATCGCCCGCGCCTACGCCCAGACCCGCGCCGCCGAGCTGCTGCTGCACGAGGGTCTGCACCGTTTCGAGATCGGCATGAACTGCGGCGAGGAGGCGAACATGGCCAAGATGCTTGCCGCCGACGCCGCCTGGACCGCCGCCGAGGCCTGCGTGCAGACCCATGGCGGCTTCGGTTTCGCCGAGGAATACGACGTGGAGCGCAAATTCCGCGAGGCGCGCCTCTATCAGGTTGCCCCCATCAGCACCAACCTCATCCTCTCCTACATCGCCGAGCACGTGCTCGGCCTGCCGCGCAGCTACTGAGCCGATGCTGGACAAGCCTCTCGAAGGCCTTCTCGTGCTCTCGCTCGAACAGGCGGTGGCAGCACCCTACTGCTCCTCCCGCCTGGCCGATGCCGGGGCGCGCGTCATCAAGATCGAGCGCGCGGAGGGTGATTTCGCCCGCCTCTACGACCAGGCGGCCGGCGGCCTGTCGTCCTATTTCGTCTGGCTCAACCGCGGCAAGCAGAGCCTGGTCGCCGACCTGAAAAACCCGGACGACGCGGCCCTGCTGCATCGCATCCTCGCGCGCGCGGATGTCTTCATCCAGAACCTCGCTCCCGGTGCTGCGTCGCGCGCCGGTTTCGACTCGGCACTGTTACGGGAACGGCATGAAAAGCTGATCACCGTCGATATCTCCGGCTACGGCGATGCCGGCGACTATGCCGCGATGAAGGCGTATGACCTGCTGGTGCAGGCGGAATCCGGCCTCGCCAGCATCACCGGCCACCCCGCCGGCCCCGGCCGCGTCGGTGTCTCCGCCTGCGACATCGCCTGCGGCATGGCGGCCCATGCCGGTGTGCTCGAGGCGCTGATCGCGCGCGGCCGCCCGGGACCGGGTGGGGGAAAGGGCAGGGGGCTTGCCGTCTCGCTCTTCGACGGCATGGCGGATTGGATGACGGTGCCGCTGCTGCTGTGGGAGGGCACCGGCAAGGCGCCACCGCGCATCGGCCTCGCGCATCCCTCGATCTGCCCCTACGGCGCCTTCGCCACCAGCGACGGCCCGGTGCTGATCAGCATCCAGAACGAACGTGAATGGGCCGCGTTCTGCGCCCGCTTCCTCGGCGAACCGGACCTCCCGCACCAGCCCGGCTACGACACCAACGTCGCTCGCGTCGCCAACCGCGCGCAGGTCGATGCCCATATCGCCGCCGCCTTCGCCCGCCTTACCCGCGCCGAGGCCGCGTCTCGGCTGCGCGCCGCCGGCACCGCCTATGGCTTCGTCAACGAGGTCGCGGATCTCGCCGGCCATCCGGCGCTGCGCCGCCAGCCCGTCGTCACTGAATCCGGAACGATCGACCTCGTCTCTCCGCCCGTCACCTGGCATGACACCGCGCGCCCGTTCGGGCCCGTCCCCGCGATCGGCGAGCACAGCGCCGCGATTCGCGCGGAGTTCGCCGCTTGAACCCAGGATTGTCCAAACCGGGAGTGGCCTATGTTTAACCCACGCGCAAACCGCGGAGGCGCCGGTGGGTCTACCCTGATCCGGTGGACGACATGACCATCAGCGACGGCACGCCGTCCCCGCCGGCAGCGGCCACCGGGTCGACAGCTTCTCGCGACCAGCATGGCTCCGATCAGCGCGCCCGCGCGCTGCGGCGGCGCCAGGGCCGCAACAGCCTGTTCGGCGTGCTGCTTGCCGTCATCAGTCTTTCCATGTTCGTGCTTGTCGTCGCACTCGTGGTCGTCTTCCACGCGCTCGAGGCCTACCATGTCATCCCCGGTTTCTGACCGCCGCACCCTGCTGCGCGCCGCCGCCGCGGCACCACTGCTGCTCGCCGGCTGCGCCCGGTCGCCGCACTGGAACGCGGTCAACGTCACCGGCACCTCACCCAGCCTCGCCTTCACCATGCGGCGCGCGAGCGACGGGCGGGAGGTCACGCAGGCCGCCTATCGCGGCGATATCGTCATGCTCTATTTCGGCTACACGTTCTGCCCGGATGTCTGCCCGACCACGCTCGCCAACATCGCCACCGTGTTCAGGAAGCTGGGCCGGCAGGCTGATCGGATTCGTTTTCTTTTCGTAACTGTTGATCCCGGCCGCGATAGCCTGCCGGTGTTGCGCCGTTACCTCGCCAATTTCGGCCCGCACATGGTCGGTCTGCGCGGCACGCCGGACCAGATCATGGCGCTGGCACGGCGCTACCGCCTGATCTATTCCGTGCATCCGTCCCCTGACCCCGCGAAATACGAGGTCACGCACAGCTCCGCGATCTACGTCTTCGATGAAACGGGCGCGGCCCGGCTGCTGGTCCCCTCGCTCGCCACGGCCCCGCCCGACATCGCGGGTACCGTCGCCGACCTGCGCCAGCTCATCCGCCTGGAGAAGCCGCCGGGTTTGCTGCAGCGGGTTCTGCGTCTCGTCTGAGTGGCGCTACTTCTTCCCCATCGCGTCGAGCACGGGGAAGCGGGCCGTGATGGCTTTGCCATTGCTGAAACGCAACGTCACCGGCACCGTCGCCCCCGGCTTCACCGCGGGCCCCGGCTGCATGCACATCAGATGATAGCCACCGGGTGCAAACACGACCTTGCCGTGCGCGGGCAGGGGCACGGACTTCTCCATCACCATCATGTCCTGCCCGTTCATGGTCATGCTCTTGTGCAGCATCAGCGTGCCACATCCGGGCGAACTCGCCGCCACCAGGCTCAGCGCCGTGGCGCTGTCGTTGGTCAGCGTGAAATAACCTGCCGCCGGCCGCGAGGCGATGATCATGCGCATCCACGCCCCTTGCACGGTCACGCCCGGCGGCGCGCCGGCCGCCATCGCAGCCAGCGCTAGGGCGCCGACAGTGAGCCTAAAGGCCGGTCCAGGCGCGGGCGCGTTCAGCAAGGGCCGTGGCGTCATCCGATAGTTCCTCCATGTTGTTCTCGTGCAGGCGCAGCGCGTTGATGACCACGACCACGCCGATCGCACTCATCATCGCCGGCGGGATCCACATCATGAGGCCGCCGAAATGCTGGTCGGACAGCGCGCCGATCGAAGGGTAGAGCCGCCCGCACAGGTTGTAGAACGGGTAAAGATCGGTCGTCGCGAACGCGATCACCGCGCCCAGCCCGATCTGCGGGAACATCACCAGGATCGAGAGCGCCGCGCGCGTGCCGTAGCCGATGCGTGCCGGCGGCTTCGGCCGCGGGTCCAGCACCAGCGTCCAGAACAGCACGCCGTCTAGCACCATGCTCCAGTTCATCACCGCGTAGATCGTCGGGTCGAGCATGGCCCGGAATTCCACCGCGGGGATCAGCCAGAAATAAAACAAACCGACGAACAGGAACGGCGCCAGCACCGGCTGCTGCAACGCGCCGATCGCCCGGCGCAGCGGTTTCCAGTCAACGATGCGCAGCATCCACCCCGGCATGCCGCGCCGCAAAGCCGGCCCCGAGAAGCCAAGCGCGATCAGAAACGCCCCGATATGGTGCATCACCACGTGCTGTGCGCGGTTCAGGAAAAACATGTGCTGCGCCATGTAGTCGAAATGCGTCTGCAGGACGGCATAGACAGCGCCGAGCCCCAGGAAGAACGCGATGCGCCGCCCCGCGGACGGCCGCTCCTCCGGCGTCATGCGCGCCAGTCCGCGCAGATACCACAGCAGCACCAGCGCGGTGGTGAGATATTCCGGCCAGGAGAAATTCCACGGCATCCAGAACGGCATTTCCGCGGGGTGCGTCGCCGATAGCCAGGCTAGCAAGGCGCCGAGCGCCACCACGCCGCCGTGCCATGCCCAGCCGTGCAACCCTTCGCGCCCCGGTTCATCACCGGCACGGCTGGAAACTTCGGATAAGGCGGCAGACATCGCGGTTCCGTAGGACCAAGCGCGCGGCCTTGCAAGCGTGGTTACGCCAGCCCGTCGAAGCTCCGCCTGCTCAGGTCGGGCCGCGCACAGCGCCCGCGCGCAACACGCCCTCGCGTAACACCTCGGCGCGCTCCAGCCGCCCGATCTCCTCCTCGCCACGCACCGACCGCCGCGCCCAGCGCGGGTTCAGCCGATCGTGTCACGCCGAAACCGCTCCATGCCTCTGTTAGGGCGAGCAACCTCGTCAGCCTGCCCGATTCCGGTCTGACGGATGTTGCTCTCGGGCCCGTCCTGCTCCCAGAAGAAGATCCGCAGCCCCGCCTCACCGTTGCGCGAGAGCCACCCGCTGCGCGAGCCGCACCGGTGCGGCGCGATAGGCTGCCAGTGACTTGCCGATCATGCCAGCCGGCAGCCGGATGATCGCCGGCGGCGGTCCGCGCAGCAACATGCCGCTGCCCACCGGCAGCTTCGGAGCCACGGTCCACATGTTGTGCGTCCACATGTTCTGGCTGAACGCATTGGCCGGCGCCGCCGCCCCCAGGGCCGGCGCTGCGGCCGCGGCAAAGGCGAGCTGCGGCGGCAGCATCGTCATCCCCGGTGGCGGCGCATGGCCCAGCTCGCGCGGCCAGATCGCCATCACCTCGCGCGCATAGGGTGCGCCGAGCGCCGGCGTCTGGGAGTGGTAATCCGCCGTCGCCGCCGCCCAGGACCCGGTCGCGACGTACAGCGAAGCCAGGAACCTCCCGGCATAGGCCGCGTTCGCCCCGGGGTCGAACGCCTGTGCCAGCGTCGCGAAAGCGTGCGGGTGGTGCAGCAGGTTCACCTGCATGCAGCCCATGTCGATCGAACGGATCCCCTGCGCCTCGAACCCCAGCACCGCGGCGATCACCGCGGCGCGGGTCGGATAGATATGGCTCGTGCCCTCGACATTGATGCTCCAAGGCCACGGATCGACGCCGCCATGTCCGTTCGGCCGCCCACTCTCCACCACGCCGATCGACTGCATCAGCCGGTCCGGCACGTGGTTCGCGCGCTCGGCGGCGGCGATCGCCTGGCGGCACGCCTTGCCGGGGTCGGCCGGCGCGGGCCCCGCGGCCACTCCCGCCGGCAGCGCCGGCACCGCCCAGCGCCCGAAAGCGGAGGGCGGCGGGTGCACCGGCTGCCCGGAGTTGCGGGCCAGGAAACTGCTGCGAAAAACCGGCGCGTGCAGGTTTGGCCGCAGCAACGTCTGCCCGGCAAAAGCCGCCGGGGCCGCCGCAAGCAGTCCAAAAACAAACACAATGCCAGCAATTGAAGGGCGACGCATGACTCGGCTTATACCGGATCGGGTTAGAAGAGTGTGAGTCCGCAGGCGCCCCGGCAAAAAATCGTAATCTTTCCAGCCCGCCCCCTGCCTTGCCGCCCCGCCGGCGGCTCCGACCTGCGGCGTGCTGCATTGCAAAATTTTACTTGCTAACCCCCTCAGTCAGACCTATCTTGTGCACCGCAGCAAGACGGTTTCGACCGTTTTCCTGCTTCTTGGACGTTTCCTCCCTAAACTTGGCGGTGTCGCAAGGCACCGCCATTTTTTTCGAACGCTCTAAAATGGTGCGACGCCGAGGTCCTCTGCCGCGTGCCGCGCGAGATAGGCCACCAGCCGCGACAGCCGCAGCCGCAGCGACTCGAACCCCGCACTGCGCTCCAGCGTCGTCTCGCTCATATAGAGGCCTCGGTTCACCTCGATCTGCAGCGCGTGCACCTGCTCCCGCGGCCGGCCGTAATGACGGGTGATATAGCCGCCGGCATAGGGGTCGTTGCGCCGCACGGAAAATCCCTCCTGCGTCAGCAACTCCTCCATCCGCCGCATCAGCGCGGGGTCGCACGCCGTGCCATGCGCGTCGCCCAGCACGACATCCGCCCGCCGCCGCGGCGGCATGCTCGCCTCCGGCATGGAGTGGCAGTCGATCAGGAGGCACGCGCCGAAGCGCCGCCGCGTCCGCTCCACCGCCTCGCGCAACGCCGCATGAAACGGCTGCCAGGTCGCCGCCACGCGCACCTGCGCCTCGGCGAAGGACAGCTTGCCGCGATAGATCGTCTCCCCCGTCCCCACCACGCGCGCGATGGTGCCCAGCCCCGCCCCCGCCCGCGGGCTCGCCGTGTTCACCCAGTCCGGCAGCGTGTCCGCGAACATGGCGGGGTCGAGCTCCCAGGCCTCGCGGTTCGGATCGCAGAACACGCGCGGAAATGTCGCCGCCACCAGGGTGGCGCCATACGCCGGTGCGGCCGCGAACAGCTCATCGACATAGCAATCCTCGCTGCGCCGCAGCCCCAGCCGGTCGAGCCGCGCCGCGGCCACGAAATCGGGGGGATAGTCGCGGCCGGAATGCGGCGAGGCGAACACCAGCGGCACCGAGGCGGCCACGGGGCGCTCGATTCGTACGGCACCGGTATCCAGCGACAAACCGTCCATCTTTCCCATTGAACGCCCGCGCGCGGTGATCCGCAAACAATCCCGCGCGCCCCATTTCCTGCCGGGTTCAGCGTCGCGCGCTGCGCCGCACGTTCTCCAGCAGGATCACCACCAGCCCGCCGAACAGCAGCCCGCCCGCCAGCGGCCCGCCGATCATGCCCGCCCGGCGCAGCAACGCCACCGCCGCCACCAGCACCAGAATCGCCGCCGCCAGCGATCCGTCATCGACGAACAGCCCCAGCAACTCGGCCCATGCCGCGTGCAGCACCCTCATGCCCGCACCGCCGCGACCCGCACCGCGACCAGTGCCGCGAGCAGAAACCCGAGCGCCATCGGCAGCAGCGAGAAATCCGCCCCCGGCCAGGCCGCCCCCATCGCCTCGCCGATCCAGAACGTGCCGTACGCCGACAGCATCACCCCCACGACGAATTTCAGCGTGTTCTCCGGCACCAACGACAGCGGCCGGTGCAACAGGAGACCGGCCGCCAGCACCAGCAGCGCCGCCGCCGCCGCCCCCAGGCTCGCCGCTCCCAGCAGCCCGCGCCCGGCGCCCACGGCGATGACGATGAACACCACCTCCACACCCTCCAGCACCACCGCCTGAAACGCCGTGGCCCCGGCGGCGAATCCCGGCCGCCCGGCGAGCAGCCGCCGTTCCTTGTCGAACGTCGCCGCCTCGTCGTGCAGCGCGATGCGCCCCGCCGCGCGCAGCACCGCCTTGCGCAGCCAGCGCATGCCGAACAGCAGCAGCAGCAACCCCACCACCGCCTGCAGGCCGGCGAGCGGCACCGTCGCCAGCAGCGGCCCGAGCGCCGCGACCAGCACCACCAGAACCGCCAGCCCCGCGCCGGCGCCCGCCAGCGCCGGCCGCCATCCCGTCGTCACCCCCACCGCCAGCACGATGGTGAACGCCTCTACCACTTCCACCAGGGAGGCTAGAAACGCCGCGAGAACCGTGGGTAGTGCATGAACCATCATCGCGCCACCATACGCACGGCCATCGCCGCGACAACCCCGCAACGATGACGGGCGAAGGGGCGCCGCGTCACCGCCCCTGCCACTCTTGCGCCGTTCCCCGCTCGCGACTACCAAGCGCCCGACGGATGGGCGCGTAGCTCAGCGGGAGAGCACCACCTTGACACGGTGGGGGTCACAGGTTCAATCCCTGTCGCGCCCACCATCCGGCAAAACCCCTTGAAATCACAGAGATTTTTGGGAGCGTCGAGCGGCCCCCACCTGCCGTGCGCCCCCGTCTGCCGTGCGTCAGTCGAACGCGCTGTGATACGCGTTGAGCGCCGGCGCGCCGCCGAGATGCACATAGAGCACCTTGGCACCCTTCTCGAACTCGCCCGCCCGCGCCATCGCGATCACGCCGGCCATGCTCTTGCCCTCGTAGACCGGGTCCGTGAGCATCCCCTCATGCGTCGCCGCCATGCGGATCGCCGCGATCGTCGGCTCGTCCGGCAGCCCGTAATCCGGCCCGCAGAAGCGCGGGTCGATCACGATATCCGCGTCACTGATCGCCGTGTTGAGCCCGACCGCCGCCGCCGTGGCGTGCGCGATCTTGCTCACCGCGCGCCGCGTCATCGCGGCATCGGCGGCGGTGTCGATGCCGATCAGCCGCCGCCGGCGGCTCTGCGCGGCAAACCCCACTACCATCCCCGCCTGGGTCGAGCCGGTGCAGGTCGCCGTCACCACGGTGTCGAAGAACACGCCCATCTCGCGCTCCTGTGCGGCCACCTCCTCGGCGAAAGCGGCATAGCCTAGCCCGCCGAGCGGATGGTCGGAGGCGCCGGCCGGAATCGCATAGGGCTTGCCGCCCTCGCGCCGCACCTGCTCCAGCGCCTGCTGCCAGGTCGCCTTCTCGGCGGTGGAATATCCCTCGCCATCCAGGATCGTCTCCGCCCCCATGATGCGCGAGAGCAGGATATTACCCACTTTCTCGTAGGTCGGGTCCGGCCAGCGCGTCCATTCCTCCTGCACCAGCCGGCATTTCATCCCGAGCTTCGCCGCCACCGCCGCCACTTGGCGCGTATGGTTGCTCTGGATATTGCCGATCGAGACCAGCGTGTCGCAGCCCTGCGCCAGCGCGTCGGCGGCGAGAAACTCCAGCTTGCGGATCTTGTTGCCGCCGAACGCGAGGCCGGAGGCGATGTCGTCGCGCTTCGCCCAAAGCTCGATGCCGAGTGCCTCCGACATCCGGTCGAGCCGGTGGATCGGCGAGGGGAAGAAGGCGAGCTTGACGCGCGGAAAGCGTGAAAGATCCATGGCGGAAATCCCGTGTTGAGGTCGCCGCCATCATAGCCGCAACCCCGCCGCATGGGCTGCGCAAATCCGCGCCGGCGCCACGCATCTCCTGGCGTTCGGGCACATTTCGCCGCATCTTCCACGGATGAAGCCCGCATCCGCCGCAGAATCGACGCCCAGCCCGGAGCTGAGCCCCGCCGACCGCCGCATCCTGCGCGCGCTGCAGGAGGACGGCCGCCTGTCCAACAAGGACCTTGCCGCCCGCGCCCATCTCTCGGAATCCGCCTGCCTCGCCCGCACCCGTCGCCTGTTCGAGCGCGGCGTCATCCGCGCCGTCCGTGCCCTCATCGCGCCGGAGGCGGTAGGGCAGGGGACGGTGGTGCTGGCGGGCGTCGTGCTCGACCGTTCCACCCGCGAAAGCTTCGCCGCCTTCGAGGCCGCGGTGCGCGCCCTCGCCCCGGTGCTGGAATGCCACCTCGTCGCCGGCGACGTGGATTATTTCCTGAAAATCCGCGTCCGCGACATTGCCGGCTACAACCGCCTGCACGCGGAAAAGCTCATCGCGCTCCCCGGCGTCCGCCAGGTCCGCACCTTCTTCGTCCTCGACGAAATCAAATCCGACGGCCTGTTGACCGTGTAACTATAACTGTCAACGGTTGCCTCGTGTCCCTGTTACTTCGCTCCAATTGTCTTCTTATGAGCCGCCGACGGCGCAGGCAAAATTTAAGTTGCTGCCACCTTCCAGCCGTTGCCTATGAAGCCACTGACTGTCCACCTGTGATCGCCCGAAGGATCGGCGCGGATTCCAGGGAAATACCAGCCTCCGTGACGCGCTGTGTAAACGCCTTCAAAAGGAAGTCATCCAGTTGCGGCGACGGAACATAGGGAACATCCTCGCCGCCAAGAGCGGGGAACTGCAGCACTACGCTGCCATCTTTGTGTTCTTTATAATCAAAAATAGACCCGTTATTCGGTCTCTCGTAGTAAATTCGAAAGGAATTTTTGTTTTTTCTAAATTTTATTTTCTCAATCTCGCCAAATAAAACTTCGCTTCGGGCAAGGAAAAACAGCCGATTTTTGACGTAAACCAGCAGAGCCATTTCCCGATCGGACGGCGTATTTGCTTCAACTTCCGCTTCCGGTGCAGTCATTGGGGTAGCAGCAGGTATTTCGGATCGCTCCGGCTGAGCCCTGACAACGTCCTTGGGGGCGTAGCCGAAGCGTGCGAGCGCTTCCTGGGCCACGAAGGCTTCCATCGCAGACTTCACAGCATCTCGGTTTGCATCGACAATCTTCTGGGTAAGTTTCGTAATTTTGCCGCCTACTTCCGGCTGACTGAGAACAAATCGAACAAAGTCATCCGACGGCTGATCCTTATAATGCTTTATCATCTTCACGATTGATTCAAAAAGTAGTTTCCGCTTTGCTTCCGCGCCAACGTCTTCCGGATTGAACAAACCACTTCTGATTGCTGCGATTCCGCCAAGCGTGTTGTCATTAATCGTCCCGTCTTTCGTGAAATCCATCAAATCGAAGCGAAGAAAAGCTGTATCATCCATCATGTTTGGTTTATCCGAGTCTGCGTAAAATTCGTATTTCAGACCGTCAGTAAGAATTCCTAATTTGACTGTTTGGCATGCATTAAAATAACTACGAAGCTGTCCTCTATCATCTTTCATTGTAGAGCCGACTTTTTTTGATTCAATGGCTACAACAGGGACATTATTGTGTAGTATTGCATAGTCAACTTTATTTTGATATTTCTCGGAAAAGTCAGCGTGATGCTCCGGCGATACCTCGTCCGGGTTTCCAACGTCGTACCCCAGCGTGGTCAGGAACGGCAAGACAAGCGACGTGTTCGTGCCAGCCTCGGAATCGACTTTTTGGGCCCTGCCTACAGCTAGCTTGGCATGCGAAAGAATGCGCTGCCTGAACTCTTCCAACTCTGGGGTCACGGGTTACCTCCTCACGACAGCTTCGCGCTGGCCGTCGATTGCGCATAAGTAAGATTGCATCAAAGACGCGGGCCAACACAAGGTGCCCAGCGTCGTCTTGTTGCTGCAATGTCATTTACTGCGTGACTCTGCGATACTCCCCTGCCCTCATCTCCACGCGCGAAGGACACCATGCCCCTGCATCTCTGGCTCGGCCTCGTCGCCTCCTTCGCCATCGTCACCTGCATCCCGGGTCCGACGGTGCTGCTCATCACCACCCACGCCATCAGCTACGGCCGCCGTACCGCCAATGCGATGGTGCTGGGCTCCGCCTGCGGTGTCGCTGTTGCGATGACCTTGGCCATGGCCGGGCTCGGCGCGCTGCTCGCCACCTCTGCTGCAATCTTCACCGTGCTCAAGCTGTTCGGTGCCGCCTATTTCATCTGGCTCGGCGTCCGCCTCTGGCGCCGCGAGCCGGCGGCGCTCGCCGAAGCCGAGGCCGCGCCGAGCGGCACGCTGCGCGCGTTCGCCCACGCCTTCGTCGTCACCGCCCTCAACCCCAAGGGCATCGCCTTCTTCCTCCTGTTCCTGCCGCTCTTCATCAACCGCCATGCACCGATGCCGCCGCAGATGCTCGTCATTGTGCCTACCCTGGCCGCGGTCGGCCTGGTCACCGACGGGCTCTACGCCGCCTTCGCCGTACGCATGCGCAGCCTCGTCGGGCAGCCCCGCATCATCCGCCGCATCAACCGCGCCGGCGGCGCGCTGCTCGTGGCACTCGGCCTCGCCACCGCGCTGCGCCGCACCACCTGATTCTGGTTGCACGACGCCACCACCGCCCCGACAATCCCGGCCCCACAATTCCGTCCCCGATAATCCGCCCCGCCGGAGCAACGACGTGTCCTTCCGCAGCACCGAACGCTACATCGCCTCGCGCGACCTCGAAGTCGCGGTCAACGCCGCCGTCACCCTGCAACGCCCGCTGCTGGTCAAGGGCGAACCCGGCACCGGCAAGACGGTGCTGGCGCACGAGGTCGCGGCGAGCCTCGGTCGCCCCCTCATCGAGTGGCACATCAAATCCACCACCCGCGCGCAGCAGGGCCTCTACGAATACGACGCCGTCTCGCGCCTGCGCGACGGCCAGCTCGGCGATGCCCGTGTCCACGACATCCGCAACTACATCGTCCCCGGCAAGCTCTGGCAGGCTTTCATAGCACCCGCACCCGTCGTCGTGCTGATCGACGAGATCGACAAGGCCGATATCGAGTTTCCCAACGACCTGCTGCTCGAACTCGACCGCATGGCCTTCCACGTTTACGAAACCGGCGAAACCGTCACCGCCACGCACCGCCCCGTCGTCATCATCACCTCCAACAACGAGAAGGAACTGCCGGACGCGTTTCTGCGCCGCTGCTTCTTCCACTATATCCGCTTCCCCGACCGCGCGACGATGCAGCGCATCCTCGACGCCCATTACCCCTCCCTGCGCGCCGACCTCGCCCGCGAGGCGCTGGAGGTGTTCTTCCGTCTGCGCGACGTGCCGGGCCTGAAAAAGAAGCCTGCCACCTCCGAACTTCTCGACTGGCTGAAGCTGCTGATGGCCGAAGACATGCCCGCCGAGGCGCTGCGCGCCGGTGACGGCCAGGTCGCCATCCCGCCGCTCTACGGCGCCCTGCTCAAGAACGAGCAGGACGTGCACCTGTTCGAGCGCCTGGCCTTCCTCAACCGCCGCGGCGCCTGAGCGCGATGTTTCTGCCCTTTATCGAGGCGCTGCGCCGCGAGGGTCTGCCCGTCTCGATCACCGAATATCTCACCCTGATGCAGGCGATGCAGGCCGGCATCGCCGGCTACGACGTCGAGGATTTCTACTATCTCGCCCGTGCGGCGCTGGCCAAGGACGAGCGCCACCTCGATCGTTTCGATCGCGCCTTCGCCGCGGCCTTCAAGGGCATCGAGCCGCCGCCGGGCGAGGCTGGCGCGGACCCGCGCCGTGACCTGCCCGAGGCCTGGCTAAGGAAACTCGCGGAAAAACTCCTCGGCCCCGAGGAACTGGCGAAAATCGAGAAACTCGGCGGCTTCGATGCGCTGATGGAAACCCTGCGCCGGCGCCTCGCCGAACAGCAGGGTCGCCACCAGGGCGGCAGCAAATGGATCGGCACCGCCGGCACATCTCCCTTCGGTGCCTATGGCGCGAACCCGGAGGGCGTGCGCATCGGCCAGGACCGCTCGCGCCTGCGCCGCGCCGTCAAGGTCTGGGACAGGCGCGAGTTCCACGACCTCGATTCGGATGTGGAACTGGGCATCCGCAGCCTCAAGCTGGCACTTCGCCGCCTGCGCCGCTTCGCCCGCGAGGGTGCCGCGACCGAGCTCGACCTTCCCGCCACCATCACCGATACCGCCCGCAACGCCGGCAGCCTGGAGCTGCGCCTGGTCGCGGAGCGGCGCAACGCGGTGAAGATCCTGCTCCTGCTCGACATCGGCGGCTCGATGGACGATCACGTCCGGGAAAGTGCCGAGCTGTTCTCCGCGGCCCGCGCCGAATTCCGCCACCTGGTCTCGTTCTATTTCCATAACTGTCCCTACGAGCGGCTCTGGACCGCCAACCGCCGCCGTGCCGAGACCGTGCTGCCCACGGAACAAATTCTTCGCACCTATGGCCCGGACTACAAGCTCATCCTGGTCGGCGACGCGACGATGAGCCCCTACGAGATCACTCAGCCGGGCGGCAGTGTGGAGCATTGGAACGCCGAGCCCGGTGCTGCCTGGCTGCAGCGCCTCACCGCGCATTTCCGCCGATCGGCCTGGCTGAACCCGCGCCCGCGCGAAGCCTGGCGCGAGGATTTTTCGGTCGGCCTCGTCCACGAGCTGATGGGCGGGCGCATGTATCCGCTCACCCTGTCCGGAATCGAAACGATGACCCACGATCTGGTCCACTGATGGAAGCAACCATCGCCGCCGAGAGCGCGCTGCGCCGCCGCCTGGCTCTCGTGGCCCTCGGCCGCGCTTCCGCCGATCGCGTGCTGCGCGTCGGCCGCCTGCTCGATGTCCACACCGCGACCTGGCGCCGCGACCAGGAGATCGTCATCGCCGGCGGCCGCATCGCCTGGACCGGCGATGCCGGTACCTGGGCGGGCGAGATGAGGCAGGGCGAGGCGACCGAGCGCATCGAGCGCCCACGCCTCGCCGCCGTCCCCGGGTTCGGCGAGGTGCACAAGCACATCGAAAGCTCGCACCTGACGCCGGAACACGAGGCCGCCCTGGTCCTGCCGCACGGCAACACCTGGACCTGCGAGGCGAGTCACGAACTTTCCAACGTGGTCGGGCCGCGCAACCTCGAGTTCTGGCTGGCCGCGCGCCAGCACGGCTCGCCGCTGAAAATCTTTCCGCTGCCGGGCTCGGCCGTTCCCCCCACCGCCTGGGAACATTCCGGCGGTCATTACGGCTTCGCGGAACAGGCCGGCTTCATGTCCAACCCGCTGGTCCCCGGCCTCGACGAGGTGATGGACTGGCCCGCTGTCTGGGACGCGGCCAACCCCTCCCACACCCGCCTCTGGGGCATGATCGAGGCGACCATGGCCGCGCGCGGCGTCGTCGAGGGCCACGGCGCCGGCCTCACCGACCCCGCAACGATTTCGGCCTATGCCGCTTCCGGCCTCGCCTCCGACCACGAGGTCACCACCACGCAGGAAGCCTGGCAGAAACTCGCCCGCGGCATCTTCGTCGAGCTGCGCGTCCACGCCATGGAGCAGGTCATCCCCGGCCTGCTCGCCTCCGGCCTATCGGACTGGTCGCAGATCGCCTTCGCCACCGACGATCGCAGCGCCAGCGAGACGCTTCGCCTCGGCGCCACCGACCACAACATCCGCACCGCCATAAGTTACGGTCTCGCACCGGAGACCGCGATTGCCTGCACCACCATCAATCCCGCCCGCCACATGCGCCTCACCCCATGGGTCGGCGCCATCGCCCCCGGCCGCTACGCCGATATCGTGCTGCTGCACGACCTCGCCACGATCCACATCGCCGAAGTCTGGGCCGACGGGGTTCAAGTCGCCGCGGCCGGCGAGTATATCAGGTCCGTGCCCGCCATCGCCTGGCCGGACTGGGCGACCCGCACCATCCATATCGGGCGCGAACTGACCGCCGAGGATTTCCGCATCGCTGCCGCCCCCGGCCGCACCACCATGCACGCGGTGGTGCTGCGCCCGTTCCACTGGGCCGACGATTTCCTCACCGAGGAACTGCCGGTGATCGACGGCGCCGTGGCCCGCGACGCCGCCCGCAGCATCACCAAATTCGCTGTCATCGACCGCCATCACGGCACGCCCAGATCGGAGTCAGGCGGTCCGGGGTCGGGCGCGCAGGGAGCAGGCGGGCAGGGGGGTGTCGCGCGCATGTTCTGGCGCGGCTGCGGCCCGGCGACGGAGGGCACGGCGCTCGCCAGCTCGCTCGCGCACGACACGCACAACATCTGGGCCGTCGGCTCCTGCGACGCCGCCATGGCCCAGGCCGTCAACGCGGTCGCCGCCCAGCAGGGCGGCTGGGCGCTGGTGGTGCGCGGCCGGCTCGCCGCCACCGTCCGCTACGAGGTCGCGGGCCTCATGACCGCACGCAGTGCGGCGGTGCTGGACGCCGAGATGCAAGCGCTCTACCGCGCGGCGGAGGCAGTGGAATGGATGCACGAGCCAACCTTTTCACCCCGCTGGCCCAAGGGTTTTCCGGAACGTCTCGCCTTCGCAACGCTCACCTGCTCACCATGGCGCTGGGTTCTCGTCGCCCCCACGCCGGCGGCGCCACAGGGCCTGGTCAACGTCCGGACCGGTGCCACCCACCCCGTCGTCTGGTAGCAGGCAAGCCCCGCCGCCATCCTCGCCGCTCTCGGCGCAAGCGCGTCGTCGGGCGGTCAGGCAATATGCCGCCCGCCCTGCCATTCCGCCATGCGGCGCGGCGCGCGCCAGTCCGCGAGCACGACCAGTCTGCCGCTAGCCCGGGCCTGCGCGACCGCCGTCTCCAGCACCTCGCGTTCGGCGCGGCGCGCGGCCTCCACGCCCTCCGCCAGCATTGCCTCCTCACACTGCTCGTCATGCAGTTCCGCGAGCGCGCGCACCGCAGCCGCAAGCCGACTCTCCATGGCCCTCGCCTGCGCGATCAGCGCGTCGAAACGCCAGCCGCGCTCCGCCGCTGCACCCTGGTCGAGAAGCGCCGTCGCACCCAGCTCGGCCCCACGCAACTCGGTCAACGCCGCGGCAAGCGATGTCGTCTCACGCGCCCCCGGCGCGCTGGCGGTCGATACAGGCATTGTTTTTGCCCCCTCACACCGTGATAAAAGCATCACTTTCACGTGAAGGCAAGAAATTTATCGCAACGTCTGTAATTTGAAACATGCGCCAGCCAGCAGGCTCTCCCGCGCCCGCCACCGCACCCCTCAATCGCGGATCGCCTCACGCCATTTCCGCTCGATCGCCGAGCGCCGCTCCGAGAGCGTCAATTCCAGCCGCTCGGCAAATGCCATCCCCCGCCCCAGCGCACGCACATCGCGCCAAACCTTCTGCGCCACGATCGCGATGGTGCGCTGATCGGTCGGCATCCCCGCCTCCCGCAGCATGCACAGAACCGCCTGACACACCTCGGCGAATTCCTCGTCCTCCACTCGCAGAATCTGATCCAGGCCGGCGTCGTCGAGCCGGCTCTGCACCTCCCGCGCCACCACTCGCCCATCGGGCGCATCGCCCAGCAACTCATTGGGCGTCGCCCCCAGCACGGTGCAGATGTCGCGGATCCGGTGCGCGGGAAAGGTCGGGTTCGCCGCCCGCAGCCACTGGCCCACCGCCTGCTGCGTGATCCCCAGCCGTTCGGCGAGCTGGCGACGCGACAGCCCGCGCAACCGCATCAACCGTTCGAGGTTTTCCGCGAAACCCATGGCGCAACGATAGCCGCCAGCCGGCCGCGTCGCATCATCAAACGGCAAGGCTCGTCAAATTTCTAAATTGGTGCTTTCAGACCGCTTATCACCCGCACGCCCCGGCGCTCACGCTGGCGCCTCCCGCAGAAACGGGTTGGTCCGCCGCTCGATCCCCAGCATCGAGCCCTCGCCATGCCCGCAGACAAACGCGATGTCGTCGCCGAGCGGCAGCAGCTTCTGGCGAATGGCCCCGATCAGCGCCGCGTGGTCGCCATAGGCGAAATCCGTCCGTCCCACCGAGCCGCGGAACAGCACATCCCCCAGGATCGCGAAGCGCCGCGCCTTCTCGACGAACACCACATGCCCCGGCGTATGGCCCGGGCAATGCAGCACCTCGAAGCGCATCGGCCCGAGGCTCAGCACCTCGCCCTCCGTAAGCCAGCGGTCCGGCAGCACGTTCTCAAGCCCGCTCAGCCCGTACTGCCGCGCGCTCTCCTCGATCGCTTCGAGCAGGAAACGATCACGCTCATCGGGGCCGATCAACGCCACCTCCGCCCCCTGGCGCGCTGTCAGCGCCGCCTTCAGCGCCTTCGCCCCGCCCGCGTGGTCGAGGTGGCCGTGCGTCAGCCATAGCGCCTCGACCGTAAGGCCCAGATGCTCGACCCCGCGCAGAATCTCCGGCGCGTCCCCTCCAGGGTCCACCACCACGGCGCGCTTCGTCGCGGCATCCCACAGCAGCGTGCAGTTCTGCTGCAACGGTGTCACCGGAATGATCGCGGCACGGAAATCGGGTTCACTCATGGGGCGCTGCGGTCCTCGCTCGTTTCCCGCTACGCTGCGGGCGAAACTCCGGCCACGCAACCCCCTCCCGTCACGCCCACGCCGTCAAGCTCCCGCCATCAGGGCGAGGCCATCAAACCGCATCCGTATCGAGCGCATAGCCGGCCGCGCGCACCGTGCGCACCAGGTCGAGCTCGCCCTCGCCGTTGATCGACTTGCGCAGCCGGCGAATATGCACGTCCACGGTGCGCGGCTCGACGTGGATGTCCTTGCCCCACACGGCGTCGAGCAGTTCCTCGCGCGTGAACACGCGACGCGGATGCTGCATGAAGAACTCCAGCAGCCGGAACTCCGTCGGCCCCAGATGCACCGGCCGCTCGTTGCGAAAAACCCGGTGCGCCGCGAGGTCCATGGTGATGTCGTGGAACGTCAGCTTGCCCTTGCCCGGCACCGCGCTGGCCCGCCGCAGCAGCGCCCGCACCCGCGCCAGCAGCGCCTCGATGCTGAACGGTTTTGCGATGTAATCATCGGCTCCCGTGTTGAGCCCGCGCACCGCGTCCTGGTCCTCCGCGCGCGCCGTCACCATGATCACCGGCAGGTCGCGTGTCTGCGGCCGGCGGCGGATCTGGCGGCATACTTCGAGCCCGGAGACCGTCGGCAGCATCCAGTCGAGCAGCACCAGGTCCGGCGGCGACTCGGCGATCCGCGTCAGCGCCTCCTGCCCGTCGGCCGCTTCCTCCACGTGGTAGCCCTGTTTTTCAAGGTTATAGCGCAGCATCGTCGCCAGTGCTGCCTCGTCCTCCACCACGAGTACCACCGGCCGTCCACCAGCCTCGCCGCGCGCCCCGCTCACGGTCGCTGCCACCCGCATCATTCGGCGCCACCCGTGCCCGGCCGCACCACGGCATAGGGCGAGGTATCCGCCTTCGGCCGCGCCTCGGCGAGCGGTGTTCCGGTCACCGCGTAATGGATCGTCTCCGCAATGTTCGTGGCATGGTCGCCGATCCGTTCCAGGTTTTTTGCCACGAACAGCAGATGCGTGCACGGTGTGATGTTGCGCGGATCCTCCATCATATACGTGATCAGCTCACGGAAGATCGCGTTGTAGAACCCGTCGATCGCCTCGTCGGAGCGCCACACCACCAGCGCCTTCCCAGCATCCATCTCGCCCACCGCGTCGACCACCGCCTTGAGGTTCTCCTGCACCAGCCGCGACATGTGCCCAAGCCCCGCGAGGCTGAACGGCAGCGAGAACTGGCCGAGCACGATGCTGCGCTTGGCGACGTTCGCCGCATAATCGCCGATCCGCTCCAGATCGCCGGTCATCTTCAGCGCCGCGACGATCTGGCGCAGATCACCCGCGACCGGCTGGCGCAGCGCCAGCAGGCGGATCACGAACGCCTCGATGTCGCGTTCCATCGCGTCCACCCTGGCGTCGCTTTCAACCACATGCGCCGCCAGCTGTGCGTCGGCGTCGAGCACGGCGCGGGTAGCGAGGCTGACCTCGCTCTCCACCAGACCGCCCATCTCGGTGATCATGCCGGCAAGCTGCTTCAGCTCCTGCTCGTAGCTCTTGACGATATGCTCGGTGACCTCGGACATGTTGCCTCCTCAGCCGAACCGGCCGGTGATGTATTCCTGGGTGCGCTTCTCGCGCGGTGCCGTGAACATCTGTGTCGCACTCGCCACTTCCACCATCTCGCCGAGATAGAAGAACGCCACCTGGTCGGCCACGCGCGCCGCCTGCTGCATGTTGTGTGTCACGATGGCGATGGTGAAGTCGCGCTTCAACTCGTCGATCAGTTCCTCGACCTTGAGCGTGGAGATCGGGTCGAGCGCGCTGGTCGGCTCGTCGAGCAAAATTACCTCCGGTCGCACGGCGATGCTGCGCGCGATGCACAGCCGCTGCTGCTGCCCGCCCGAAAGCCCGGTCGCGGGCGTGCCCAGCCGGTCCTTCACCTCGTTCCAGAGCGCTGCCCGCGTCAGCGACCACTCGATGCGCTCCTCCATTTCCGCCCGCGACGGCCGTTCGTGCAGCCGCACGCCGAAGGCGATGTTCTCGCGGATCGACATGGGGAACGGCGTCGGCTTCTGAAACACCATGCCGATACGCGATCGCAACAGGCTGACATCGACACCCGGCCCCACCAGGTTCATGCCGTCCATCATCGCCTCGCCCGTCGCGCGCTGTCCGGGATAGAGGTCGTACATGCGGTTGAGACAGCGCAGCAGCGTGGACTTGCCGCAGCCCGAAGGCCCGATCATCCCGGTCACCTGCCGCTCAGGAAAATCGAGCGTAATGCCCTTCAGAGCCTGGTTCCCGCCGTAGAAAAAGTTGAGGTCACGAATGGCGATCTTCGCCCGCACCGTGCTCGCCGCCATCGCTGGCGCGCTCGCGCCTGTCGTCGCGCTCATCACATTGCCTCCGCCCGGTGTCGCCATCGTCCGCTACCTCCCACCCTGCCGCCGCAGCAGCACCAGCCGCGCGCCGATGCTGATCAGCAGCACAATAAAGGTCACCAGAAACGCCGCGGCGTAGGCGAGCGCATTCGCCGCCGCGAATGGCTCGTTGATGAAGGCCCAGATCGCGTAGGTGAGATACGCCACCGGCGAGCGCACGAGCTGCCCCGTCCATAGATAGGACGACCACCCCGCCGTGTAGATCAGCGGCGCCGTCTCGCCGACCGAAATCGCGAAGGCCAGAAGAATCCCCGTGAGAATCCCCGGCATCGCCACCGGCAGCGAGATGCGCCACGCCACCCGTGCCTCACCCGCGCCCAGCGCATAGGCCGCCTCCTGCATCGCCCCCGGCACCTGGCTCAGCGCCAGCTCCGTGGTGCGGCAGATATAAGGCAGGCACAGGATCGCGATGGTGATGCATGCCGCCGCCAGCGAGAAATTCCAACCGAACCCCTCGACCATCGTGACGTAGCCGAAATAGCCGAGCACGATCGAGGGCACCCCCACCAGCACATCGGCCATGAAGCGGATGACGCGCGCGAAGAGCGTGTGACTGAACTGTGCGGCATAAAGCCCGGCAGCGACACCCGCCGGCACCGCCAGGATCATCGAGCCGACGCCGATCACCAGCGTCCCCTCGATCGCGTTCAGCAGCCCGCCGCCGGTGCCCTGCGTCACCTCCAGGAACACGGTCGGCGTCAGCGCCGAAATCCCGCGCACCAGCACCATCAGCAGGATCCAGCCCATCGCCAGCGCCAGCAGCAGAAAGCCGAGGCCGCACAGCACCCAGCCCAGCCGCGACTGCATCCGCCGCCGCCGCATCCGCGCCCGTGACGCGGCCTCGCGCGTCGTGCCGGGCGTCGCCAGGCCAAGACTTGCCTGCGCCCCGCTCATACCCGCGCGCCCTTCGGCGTAGCGCGATACAGCACCAGCCGTGCGAGCGTGTTGACGGCGAGCGAAATCACCGAGAGCAACAGTGCCACCTCCGCGAGCGAGCGCACCGCGAGCCCGGTCGGGTCCTGCAACGCGCTGTCGAGCTGCGAGACGATGAACGCCGCCATCGTGGAAATCGGCGAGTAGATATTTGGCGGAAGATAGTTGAGCGCATTGCCGCTCACCATCAGCACCGCCATCGTCTCACCCAGCGCCCGGCCGGTCGCGAGGATGGTCACGCCGATCAGGATCTTGCGCACGCCCGGCAGCACGACTTTCCAAACCGCCTCGAACCGCGTGGCCCCCAGCGCCGCGGCGGATTCGCGCACCACCATCGGCTCGGCCAGGATCGCATCGCGCAGCGTCGCCGCAATCAGCGGCACGATCATCAGCGCCAGCACAATCCCCGCGGTCAGCAGCCCATAGCCGCTGCCGGTCGAGCCGCCCAGGAACGGAATGAAACCCAGAACCTGTCGCATCACCGGAAAGACGTTGCGCGCCAACAACGGCACCAGCACCGCATAGCCCCACAGCCCGAACACGACGGAGGGCACCGCCGCCAGCAGCTCGACCAGGAACGACAGCCACATCCGCAGCCGTCCGGGCACCGCCTCGGCAAGAAAAATCGCCGCCCCCACGCCCACCGGCACCGCGATCAGCAGCGCGATCAGCGTCGAGAGCAGCGTACCGACGATCAGGAACAGGATGCCGTAATGCGCCCCCGGCAGCACCTGCACGCCGCCCCGCACGATGGGCGAGCCGTAGGTGTTGCCCAGGTTCCAGGACGTTCCGGTGATGAAGCCCAGCCCATTGAACTTTACCGCCGGCCAGGAATAGACCGCGAGAAAGACAATGACAGCGATCAGGCTGGCTGGCAGCACACCGGCGAAGCCGGCCAGAACACGGCGGAATGTCATTATGTGATCCGAGAGATGAAAGCAGACGGCGCCGCCGTATTTCCCCGGCGGCGCCCTGGTATCTAGCAGATTATGCCCCGTGTCACTTGATCTCGCCGAGTCACTTGATCTCGCCGATCTGGGCCGTGCTCAGCTGCACCGCCGCCGCCGGCAGCGGCACAAAGCTCACCGCGGCCATGAAGTGCGGTGCGTTGCCGCCGGTCGGTGAAATCGCCCAGGTGAAGAACTTGCGCAGCTCGGCGGCCACCGCCGCGTTCGGCTGCTGCGCCTTCACGATCGCGTACTCGTAGTTGATGATCGGGTAGGAGTCCGCCCCGGGCGCGAACACCAGGCTGATGCGCTCGTCCTTCGGCGTCTTCGCCGTCATCGCCGCCGCCGCCGCCTTCACGTTGGGGATGGTCAGCGCCACGAACTTCCCGGCCTTGTTCAGCAGCAGCGCCTCGCCGAGCTTGTTCTGCACGATCGCCTGCTTGAAGCTCACCCCGATATAGGCAATCGAATACGGCGTGGTCTTGATCGCATTGACCATGCCCGGGTTGCCGTTGGCGCCGATCGCGCCGGGGGCGGCGGGCCAGCTCACCGTCGTGCCATAGCCCACCGAGTTCTGCCAGGACGGCGTCGAAAATGCGAGATACTGGCTGAAGATGAAAGTGTCGCCGCTGCCATCGGTGCGATGCACGGTCACGATCGCGTGGTCCGGCAGCTTCACGCCGGGGTTGAGGCTGGCGATCGCGGGGTCATTCCACTTGGTGATCTTGCCGCTGTAAATCCCGGCCAGCACCGGGCCCGAGAATTTCAGCGCCGTCCCGTTCAGCCCCGGAACATTGTAGTTGATCATCTGGCTCGAAATCGCCAGCGGAATGTTCAGCATCCCCGCGTGCTGCTTCATCAGCGCGTCCGAGAGATAGGCGTCGGAGGCGCCGATCTGCGCCACGCCCGAAATCGCCTCGGAAATGCCGGTGCCGCTGCCCGTGCTCTGGGTGGTGATCTTGGCACCGGGGTTGGCCTTCGTATAAACCGGCACCCACAGGTTGAACAACGGATAGAGCAGGCTCGACCCGGTCTCCAGCAGGTTCACGCCGGCGGCGTGCGCGGGCAGCGTGCCCGCGGTGAAGCCCGCGATCGCGGCGGCCATCCCGGCCCCCAGCAGCACGCGGCGGCGGCCCGGCAGGCGGCCGGTGGTGGATTGTCCTGACATCAGCTTCTCTCTCCCATGAGCTTTGGCCGGTGGCCGCGGCATCGTGCCGGGCACCGGACGACCCGCTCATAGGTCGGGATCGAGACTGCCCTATTTCAGTTTTGTGAAGCTGCGATGACAGTTGCCGCGCGGCTCCGGCGCACCCGGCCCCCCGCCTTGCGTCCCGCCCGGCGCCCGGCCCGCAGCGCCTCGCGCCACCCCAGCCGCCCCAGGCTCCACAGCGCCGCCAGCCCGATCCCCATCAGGCCAGCTCCGGCGCCAGGTCGGAATGAAACCGGTTCCCCGACGTCGTCGCCCGCACCACGCCGGCGCGTATCACATAGTCGCCGAACGACTCAGCCCCGTGCCGCTCCTCGGCATAGGCACGCAGCAACGGCCGCAGCGCCTCCACCACCGCCGATGCGGGCAGCGACCGCCGATACAGCTTGTTCAGCCGCGTGCCGTCCGCCGCCGCACCGAGATAGAGGTTATAGGCATCGGGCCCGGTGCCCACGAGCCCGATCTCCGCCAGGTACGGCCGCGCGCAGCCATTGGGGCAGCCGGTCATGCGCAGCGTGATCGGCGCCTCGGCGAGCCCCGCCGCCGCCATCTCCGCCTCCAGCAGCGTGACCAGTCCCGGCAGCGCGCGCTCGCTCTCCGCCAGCGCCAGGCCGCAGGTCGGCAGCGCCACGCAGGCCATGGCGTGGCGCCGCAACACACTCGCCTCCCCCCCCAGCCCGTGCCGCACCAGAATCGCCTCGATCGCCGGCCGCGCCGCCGCCGCGATTCCAGCCACCACCAGGTTCTGGTTCGGCGTCAGCACAAACCCGCCGGCATGCGCGGCGGCGAGCGCCCGCACGCCCTCGGCCAGCGCACCGCCAACCCGCCCGTTCTCCACGAACAGCCCGAAATCCCACGCTCCGTCCGCCCGCCGCACCCAGCCCAGCACGTCCCCGGTGCCGGAGAACGCCACGGGGCGGGCAGGGGCGAGCGCAAACCCGGCCCGCCGCTCGACCTCGGCGACGAACGCCGCCAATCCACGTCGCTCGATCGTATATTTCAGCCGGGCATGCTTGCGGTCCGCCCGGTCGCCCCAGTCGCGCTGCGTCGTCACCACCGCCTCGGCCAGCGTCGGCACCTGGTCCGTGACGCAGAACCCGATCACATCGGCGGCGCGTGGAAACGTGTCGGGCTCGCCATGGGTCATCCCCATGCCGCCGCCCGCCGTCACGTTCCACCCGGTCACCACGCCGTCCTCGACGACCGCGACGAAGCCCAGGTCGTGCGCCAGCACGTCCACATCGTTCTGCGGCGGCACCGCGATCGCGATCTTGAACTTCCGCGGCAGGTAAGTGCGCCCGTAGATCGGCTCCGGCTCGGCCTCGCCCGCCGGCACCTTCTCGCCATCGAGGAAGATCTCGTGCCACGCCCGGCTCTGCGGCAGCAGATGCGCGCTCAGCGCCGCCGCCAGCGCCGCCGCCGCCGCGTGCGCGCCGGAGCGCCCCGCATGCACGCTCGCGATGACGTTGCGGTTGACGTCGCCGCACGCCGCGATGGTGTCGAGCAGGCTCGCATGCAGCGCCTGCATCGCCGGCCGCAGGTTGGACTTGATGATGCCGTGAAACTGGATGGTCTGGCGCGTCGTCAGTCGCAGCGAGCCATTGCCCCGCTCCCGCGCGATCGCATCGAGGGCGAGATATTGCGCCGCCGAGATCTGCCCGGCGGGGATGCGCACCCGCGCCATGAAGCTGAACGCCTTCTCCATCCGCCGCCGCGTCCGCTCCGGCCGCAGATCGCGGTCATCCTGGAGGTAGATGCCGTGAAACTTGGTCAGCTGAGTGTCGTCCTCGGCGACCGCCCCGGTCTCCTGCGCCGCCAACCCCGCGGCCAGCGTGCCGCGCAGCGCCCGGCTCGCCTCCTTGATGTCCTCGTTTCGGGAGCGCGCCGCCTTCGGTTCCCCGGTCATCGCCGGTCCCCCGCGCCCGAGCGACGCATCAATAGACATCCCTCAGATACCGCCCGTCGCGCTGCATCGCCTGCAAGCGGCCGGCGGCATCCTCGGCGCCGCCCTCCTCCGCCAGGATTCGCCGCAGCGTCGCGTGGACGTCCCGCGCCATCGCCTTGGCATCGCCGCAAACGTAGATCGCCGCGCCATCGCTGATCCACCGCCGCAACTCTTCCCGCCGCTGCCACAAGCGGTGCTGCACATAGATTTTCTCCGGCTGGTCGCGGGAGAACGCGACATCCAGCCGCGACAACACGCCCGCCTTCAGCCATTCTTGAATTTCAAGCTGATACAGGAAGTCGTGCGTGTACCGCCGATGCCCGAAAAACAGCCATGCCGGCCCGCCGCGCCCGCTCGCCTCGCGCTCCTGCAGAAACCCGCGAAACGGCGCGACGCCGGTGCCCGGCCCGATCATCACCACCGGCCGCGCGTCGCCGGGTAGCCGGAAATGCCGGTTGCGCCGCAGCGACACCGCCACCGTGCCGCCGACGCCCACCCGCCGCGCCAGGTGGCCGGAGGCGACGCCCTCGCGCTCGCACCCCAACTCGTGCAGCCGATGCCCCTCCCAGCGCACCAGCCCGACCAGCAGATGCGCCTCCTCGCCCACCAGTGCCTTCGACGAGGCGATGGAATAAGCGCGCGGCGCCAGCTTCCGGGTCAGCCCCAGCAGCGTCTCGGGCGCCAGCCCGTGACCACCTTCTGCCAGAAGATCAATGAGTTGCCGCCCTTCGAGCCAGGCCGGCAGGCGCACGGAATCGGCCGCCAGCGCGGCCAGGCCGCTATCCTGTGTGGCCTGCGCATACGAAGCCACCTGTCCCGCCGTCAGCGTCGCGATATCGCGCCCGGCCAGCGTCCGCTCGAGCTCCGCATCCGCCGACCGTGCATCCGCCAGCCCGGCAGCCATCAACACCTGGCGCACTCGCGCGGGATCGTTCGGCACATGCACGTCGAGCGCATCGCCGGGCTGATAGGTGATCCCGGTTCCCTCCAACGACAATTCGAGATGCGTCGTCGAGAGGCCGGAGCGGCTGGAATGCAGTTCCTGGTGCAGCGTCACCACCGCCTGCGCCGGGGACGGTGCCGCCGGCGGCGCCTCGTCTTCGACAAATTGTTTTGCAAAATCAACGCGAATAACGTCGCCGCGTGGCGCGTCGCCCGCCACCCCGCTTGCCCCCGCCCCGTTTGCCCCAGCCTCACTTCCTACCGTCTCACCAAGCACCGCGAGCAGCCGCTCGGTCCACGCCCCGGCCGGCCGTGCGAACTCCACGTCGCACTCCACAACCGGCGCTAGCCGTTCGCCCCCGAGTGCCGCCAGCCGCGCATCGAGCGCATGGCCCGTGGCGCAGAACCGCGCATAGGCCCGGTCGCCCAGCGCCAGCACGGCGAATTTTGTGCCGGCGAAGCTCGGCGCATCCTCAGCCTCAAGGGCCGCGATGAACGCCTCCGCCCGCTGCGGCGGGTCGCCCTCGCCCCAGGTGCTGGCGACCACCAGCAGTCGCTCGGTACGCGCCAATTCGGCGGGCGAGGTCTCGGCCATGTCCAGGACTCGCGGCGCGAATCCGAGCTTGCGGGCCGCCTTGCCCGCCGCATGCGCCAGCGACTCCGCATTACCGGATTCGGAGGCGAACAGGACCGTCAGCTTGGCTTTCGTCGCCCCCGGCAGAACTGGGGCCGCCAGAATTGGGGCCGCCAGAGCTGGGGCCGCCAGAACTGGAGCCGGCGGAACGGGCGCCATCGCCGCCTGCCATCCCGCGACATACCCGCCGAGCCAGACCCGCTGTGCCGGGGAGGCGCGGCCGAGGATGGCGTCGAGCGCCGCGCGATCCTCCGCGCCGAGCGGGGAGTTATCCTGAAGCGTTGCGGACAATTTCGGCCTCGCGATGCGTGATCAACGAAGACCAATGTGTGTATGGTGTTGCACGAACGTCAAGCGGTGAATTCATATTTCACGATGACAATGCGCATTTAACGTGCCCGATGCGCCCGCGCCACCGACGCGCCCGCTCCACCGCGCGCCGCGCCACGCCCCCTCCATCCGGTTTCAGACAGGCGCTTCGGCCTCAGATCGCGTAGCTGAGCGGCTCCAGCGTCGGCCGTCGCAGCCCGGCGGCGACCGCCTTGCGCACCAGGTCCTCCAGCGTCACGCCCCGCAGCGCCGCCTCCGCCGCCTCGTCCGCCGTCCGCCAGGCCGAGACAGCAATCGCCGCGAGCGGTCCCGTCCCAGCCTCCGCTACGTCGGTCTCCGCCGCCCCGGCCTCTGGCGGCTCCACCATCGCCGCCGCGACCGCCGCCAGCGTGATGTCGCGCGCCGGCCGCCCCAGCCGATAGCCGCCGCGTGGCCCGCGCACGCTGTCCAGCAACCCGGCGCGCGCCAGAATCTGCAACAACGGTTCCAGCCCCCGCCGCGCCTGCCCCAGCCGTTCCGCGAGGTCGGCCGCCGGTACCGTCCCCGCCCGCCCGGCATGGAACGCTACGTCCAGCATGATCTCGACGGCGGTCAGCGCCCGGTCCTGACGAATCAGCATGAAACCACTCAATCACGATCCGCGCGCGTGATAAACGCTCTGCATGACGGATTCATCCTTCCCCCGGGCCGATCCCGCCCCCGACGGCGCGCACCAGCCCGGCCGCATCCACGACAGCATCACCGATCTCGTCGGCCGCACCCCCGTCGTCCGGCTCTCGCGCCTCGCCGCCGCGCATGGCATCGAGGCCGAACTCCTGGCCAAGCTCGAGTTCCAGAACCCGCTGGGCTCGGTCAAGGACCGCATCGGCCTGGCCATGATCGACGCCGCCGAGGCCGCCGGCAGCATCGCCCGCGGGCGCTCGATCCTGGTCGAGCCCACCTCCGGCAACACCGGCATCGCGCTCGCCTTCGTCGCCGCCGCCCGCGGCTACCGGCTCATCGTCACCATGCCGGACGGCGCCTCGGTCGAACGGCGCCGCCTGATGCGCCTGCTCGGGGCGGAGGTGGAGCTCACCCCGGCCGCCGCCGGCATGCAGGGCGCCATCGCCCGCGCCGAGGCCATCCTCGCCGCCACGCCCAACGCCTGGATGCCGCGCCAGTTCGACAACCCCGCCAACCCCGCCATCCACGAAGCGACCACGGCCGAGGAAATCTGGGCGGACTGCGCCGGCAGGCTCGATGTCGTGGTCGGCGGCGCCGGCACCGGCGGCACCCTGACGGGCATCGCCCGCACGCTCAAGCCGCGCCTGCCCGCCCTGCGCATGGTGCTGGTGGAACCTGCGGAAAGTGCCGTCCTTTCCGGCGACGAGCCCGGCCCGCACGGCATCCAGGGCCTCGGCCCCGGCTTCAAGCCCGCGGTGCTGGAACTGGAGCGCATGGACGCGATCCGCCGCGTCACCGAGCGCGAGGCGATCGCCATGGCCCGCCAGGTGGCCCGCGTCGAGGGCATCCCGGTCGGAATCTCCGCCGGCGCCGCCCTCGCCGCCGCCATCGAGGAGGCGCGCGGCATGCCGCACGGGGCGCGCATCCTCGCCATCGTGCCGAGCTTCGCCGAGCGCTATTTTTCCACCGCCCTGTTCGCTGGGTTGTAACGACAACACAACGAAACCCGCCGGCCGAAAATCATCCTCGCCGTCCGGCACGATCCGTGCTTGCATCCAGGCGTCAACAGCGGAGGCGTCGATGCGGCTGGCCACAACGATCATCACGGCCCTGACCCTGGCGCTGCCTCTCGGCGCACGGGTCGCCAGCGCCGCCCAGCCGCACCCGCTGCGCGTCGCCCTGGAGTTCGAGCCGCAGCCGCTCGACCCCGCGACGGATGGCAGCTACACCAACCGCATCGTCACCACGGAGATGTGCGACAGCCTCATCGACCTCTCGCCCAGTCTCAAATTCATCCCGGAGCTGGCGACGTCCTGGCAATGGTCGCCCGACCGTCTCGCCCTCACGCTGCATCTGCGCCACGGCGTCAACTACCAGGACGGCACGCCGCTCGATGCCGCCTCGATCGCCGCCAACCTCAAGCGCTACAAGACCGCGCCCTATTCCATCCGCAAGGCCGAGATGGCCGCGATCTCCGGCTGGCAGGTGATAAACCCGACGACGATCCGCATCACCCTCTCCCACCCCTACGCGCCGCTCCTCGCCACCCTCACCAACCGCGTCGGCACGCCCTATTCGCCGAAAATCCTCGGCCTGCCGCGCGACCAGATCGCCGCCCACCCGGTCTGCGCCGGCCCCTTCGCCTTCCAGAACCGTATCGCGCAGGACCACATCACGCTGCGCCGCTGGCCTGGCTACTGGAACGCGAAGGCGATCCACCTGCCCGGCATCGTGTTCAGCACCGTCACCAGCGCCGCCGTGCGCAAGACGGATCTTGAGGCCGGCGCGCTCGACATCGCCGACCACATCGCGCCCACCGACGTCGCCGAGATTGCCGCGCGCAAGGGGCTGGCCATCGTCAAAACCCCGTCGATCGGCTACACGCTGATCGAGATCAACGTCGCCAACGGCAAGGCGGCGGACAATCCGCTCGGCCGCCACGCCAGTGTGCGCCGCGCCTTCGCACTGGCCATCGACCGCGCCGCTCTCAACAACGTGGCCTTCAACGGCCAGTACATCCCCTCGAACCAGATGGAGGTGCCGGGCAGCGCCTATTTCGACAAGGCCTACCCGGTGCCCGGCCGCAACATCGCCGCCGCCAAGAAACTCCTCGCCGCCGCCGGCTACAAGCGGGTCAGCGTGACGTTGCAGGTCGGCACCGACTCGCTCGACCGCCAGACCGGCGAGATCATCCAGGCCATGACCAAATCCGCGGGCTTCGACGTGAAACTCGTCTCCGAGGAAGCCGCGGGCCTGATCGGCAACGCCCGCTCCGGCAATTTCCAGGCGGTGATGCTGCTCTGGTCCGGCCGCATCGATCCCGACGGCAACATGCCGATCTGGCTCACCTGCAAGGGCTTCACCAACTGGGGCCATTTCTGCAGCCCGGCCTTTGACAAGCTCATCGTCCAGGGCTCGGAGGGTGCCTCGTTCGCCCAGCGCAAACCCTTCTATGACAAGGCCGTCGCTATCTTCGAACAGCAATCGCCCGACATCGTGCTGTATCATTTCACCATGCTCTGGGGCCTCTCGGCCAAGGTGCACGGCTTCCACGGCCGCCCCGACGGACTTTGGCGGCCGGAGGGCATGACGCTTGCCCCCTGAAAACCCGTCTCGGGAGCGGGGCGTCACGACCATCGACGCCGCCCGCTTCCTCGCCGACCTCCATGCCCTGCGCGCCTTCGGCCGCGATGGAAACGGTGTCCACCGCCCCACGTTTTCGCCGCAGGACATCGCGGCGCGGGACTGGTTCGCCGGGCGCGCCCGCGAGGCCGGGCTTGAGGTCACCATCGACGGCATCGGCAACATTCTCGCCCGCGATCCCGCGCCCGGCCCGCACCTGCTCCTCGGCAGCCATCTCGAAACCCAGCCCCATGGCGGTTGGCTCGACGGCGCGCTCGGCTGCGTCGCGGCGCTGGAAGTCGCCCGCAGCCTCGGCGCCGGCATCGACGTCGCCGCCTTCGCCGACGAGGAGGGGCATTTCGGCACCATGCTCGGCAGTCGCTCCGCCATCGGCGACGTCACCGAGGCCGAGATCGACGCCGCCAGCAACCGCGACTTGCTTTCCCTGCGCGCCGCCCTCGCCGCGGCGGGCTATGCCGGCCGCCCCCGCCTGCGCCTCGACCCCTCGCGCTACCTGGGCTTTATCGAGCTGCACATCGAACAGGGGCCGGAACTCGACAGCACCGGCCAGACGCTCGGCGTGGTCAGCGCCATCGTCGGCCTGCGCGGCTACCGTGTTCGTTTTGAAGGTGAACAAAACCACGCCGGCACAACGCCGATGCGCCTGCGCCACGACGCCGGCGCCGCGCTGGTACGCCTCGCCGGCGCCATCGCCGCCGAATTTCCCGCCGCCGCCGCCGCCCGCACCGTCTGGACCATCGGGCGTATCGAGCTGGAGCCAGGTGCCGCCAGCATCATTCCTGGCGCCGCCACCATGATCTTCCAGACCCGCGACACGGATGAGACGGTCCTCGACCGTCTGGAGGCGCTGCTCATGCAGCTCGCGGAGCAGGAGGGCAGGGGCCCCTGCCGCGTCACCGTCACCCGGCTGCGCGCGACCGCCCCGGCGGTCATGGCCCCCGCCCTGCGCGCCGCCCTGCAAGCCGCCTGCGAGCACGCCGCCCCAGGCAACTGGCAGGACATGCCGAGCGGCGCCGGCCACGACGCCCAGCAGATCGCCCGCATCATGCCGGCGGCGATGCTGTTCGCGCCCAGTATCGGCGGCATCAGCCACCACACCGCCGAGGACACGCGCGAGCCCGACCTGGTCCGCGCCACGGCGGCCCTCGCCGCGGCCGCCGCCCGCCTCCTGCGGCCGCCGTCCCTGCCGCAACCATAGCAACGCCCGGATGGCGGCCCCCGACACGCTGGCCCATACCCGGCGCCGCAAAGGAGACCGGACCATGGACGGCATGACGAACCGCATCGCAGAGACGGGCACCGAGGATGCACGCTGGCAGACCGTGCTGGCGCGCGAACCCGCGGATTTCCTCTACGGCGTCGCGACGATGGGCGTCTATTGCCGCACCACCTGCCCCTCGCCACGCCCGCGCCGGCAGAATGTCCGCTTCTTCGCCGACAGCGCCGCGGCACTCGCCGCCGGCTTTCGTGCCTGCCGTCGCTGCGACCCGGACGGCACGCGCGCCGCCCTCGCCCGCACCGTCGTCGCCGATGCCTGTGCCGCCATCACCGCGGCCGAGACCATTCCCTCGCTCGATGCGCTTGCGAAACGGGCGGGCTATTCCCGCTTTCATTTCCTGCGCCTGTTTCGCGACCACACCGGCCTTACCCCCCGCAGCTTCGCCGAGGGCGTGCGCGCCCGCCGCCTCGCGGCTTCGCTGGCCACCGGCACCCGCGTCGCGGACGCGATCGCCGAGGCCGGCTTCGGCTCGGAAAGCCGCGTCTACGAGGCACCGGAACTCCTCGGCATGACCCCCGGTGCGGCGCGCCGCGGCGGCGCCGGCGAGACCATCCGCACCGCGCTCGCGGATTCTCCCTTCGGCCGCCTCCTCGTTGCCGCAACCGATCGCGGCGTCTGCTTCCTCGGCTTCGCGGAGCCGGATGCGGCGCTGCTCGGCGACCTGCGCCAGCGCTTCCCGCGTGCGCGCATTGTCGCGGACCAGGCCGGCCTCGCCGCCACACTGGAGACGGTGGTGGATTTCATGACCGAGCCGCGCGCCGCGCTCGACCTGCCTCTCGATTTGCGCGGCACCGCCTTCCAGCTGCGTGTCTGGGAGGCGCTGCGCCGCATCCCGCTTGGTCAGACCACCACCTACGGCGCGCTCGCCGCGGCGATGGGCGAGCCGAAATCGGTCCGCGCGGTCGCGCGCGGCTGCGCCCGCAATCCGGTCTCGCTCGCCGTGCCCTGCCACCGCGTTCTGGGCGCGGACGGCACGCTCACCGGCTACCGCTGGGGCATCCCGCGCAAGCAGGCGATGCTCGCGCGGGAGGCGAAGTCGGTCGGCTAGACCGCCGCCATCCCCACTTCGCGCGTCAGCAGCGCCCGCGCCTGCTCGGCCGGCAGCGGGCGGGAAATCAGATAGCCCTGCGCCGCGTCGCAACCCTCGGCACGCATGCGTTCGAGTTGTTCCGCGGTCTCCACCCCCTCCGCCGTCACCGCGATGCCGAGGCTGCGCCCGAGCCCCAGAATAGCATGCACGATCGCGGCGCAATCGCGGCTCGCCGGAAAGCCGCTGACGAAGGAACGGTCGATCTTGATCCGATCGAAGGCGAAATTCCGCAGATACGCGAGCGAGGAATACCCGGTCCCGAAATCATCCATGGAAATCCGCACGCCGAGCGATTTCAGCCGCTGCATGGTGGCAAGCGACCCCGGCCCGTCGGTCAGCAGGACGCCCTCGGTGATTTCGAGTTCGAGACGATGGGGCGGCAGGCCCGAGCAGCGCAGCGCCTCCTGCACCGTTGCCACGATCTGGGGGTTGCGCACCTGCACCGGCGAGAGGTTGACGGCGAGGCTCGGCTCGCCCGGCCAGTCCGCGATGGTGCGGCACGCACCCTGCAGCACCCAGGCGCCGAGTTTCTCGATCAGCCCTGTCTGCTCGGCCAGCGGAATGAAATCGGCGGGCGCGATCATCCCCCGCTCCTTGTGTCGCCAGCGCGCCAATGCCTCGAACCCCACGATCTCGTTGGTCAGCAGGTCCAGGAATGGCTGGTAGTGGATCTCGAACTCGCCATGCTCCAGCGCGTGACGCAGATCCATCTCCAGCGCCTGGCGCCGCTGCTGCATCGTGTCCATCTCCGGCTCATAGAACCGCAGACGTCCGCCGCCCTCGCTCTTGGCCCGCAACAGGGCCAGGTCCGCGTGCGGCAGACAGGCCCCCACGTTCTCCGGTGCTGCCGCCAGCGCGATACCCACGCTCGCCCGCAGCAGCAATCGACTTCCCGCAACCTCGAACGACGCATCGAAGGCGCCCAGCAGTTCCGCCGCCGCCTTGCGCGCCGCCAGCGGCTGGGCCGTGCCGGTCTGCAACAGAACGAAACGATCGGCACCAAGCCGCGCCAGCGTCGCCGATTCCCCGGCAATCCGCGCTAGCCGCTGCGCCACCTGCCGCAGCAGCGCCTGCGTCGCCTCCTTGCCCGCGCGCCCGAGCCCGAGCGACTGGCTCACCGATTTGAACCGATCGATATCGAGCGCCAGAACCGCAACCGGCATCTCCGCCCCCGGCCGTGCCAGCGCCTCGAGCCTGGTAGCCAGCAGCGCGTGGCTCGCCAGGCCCGTTGTCGGGTCGTGCCAGGCGAGCTGATGCGTCTCGTGCTCGCGCCGGCGCCGCTCGGAGATATCCTCATGGGTCGAAACCCAACCGCCATCCGCGGTGGGCTGATGCACGATCGCAACGGTCCGCCCGTCGCGCAGCTCCACCTCGCTGTCGAGCCGCCCGGCGTTGCGCGCCAGCCGCCGGCGCCAGGCGACATAATCGCGCGCTGCCATCGCCGGCACCGTGTTCGCCGCCTCGCGCATCGCCACGATCTCGGCGAACGACATCCCCGGCCGCACCCGCGCCGGCGTCAGGCGATAGAGCTCGGCATAGGCGCGGTTGGCCATCCGCAACCGGTGCTCGCCATCGAACACGCACAGCCCAAGCCCCAGCCGGTCGAGCGCCGTCGCAAAGTCCGTCACCGCTGACCAGTCGTGGGCCGCGGGGTCGGCCGCCGCTTGGGTCGGGTCCATCGCGTCTTGACCGATCAAGGCGGAAGAATCGTCCACGGGACCTCCTGCATCCTCCGGCCATAGAGCCCGGGTGATGAAGAAGCAGTGAACACCGCCGGCGCGCCCTATCTCACGTGCGCCACGCGCCCTATTTCACGTGCGCCACGCGCAACGCATTGGTCGTCCCCGCCTGCCCGAACGGCACCCCCGCCACCACCACCACCTCGGCGCCATGGCTCGCGAACCCCTCGGTCATGGCGATCCGTGTTGCCCGTGCGACCGTCTCGGTCATCGAGTGCACTTCCGGCACCATCAGCGCATGCACCCCCCAGCACAGCGCGAGCCGCCGCGCGGTCTCCATCGAGGGCGTCAGCCCGAGCACCGGCGCCTCCGGCCGCTCCCGCGCCACCCTGAGCGCCGTCGCACCGGAGGCCGTGAACGCGCAGATCGCGGACGCCGTAATCGTATGCGCGATCTGCCGCGCCGCCGCCGCGATCGCATCCGCCGTCGCCCGCTCCGGCTCCGGCCGCGACGCCTCGATCCCGGCGCGCCAGCCCGGGTCCTGCTCCACGCGCGCCACGATCCGGTCCATGATATTGACGGCTTCGTAAGGATATTGCCCCGCCGCGGTCTCGGCCGACAGCATCACCGCATCCGCCCCGTCGAACACCGCGGTCGCCACGTCGCTCGCCTCGGCGCGGGTCGGCGCCGGCGCGCTGATCATGCTCTCCAGCATCTGTGTCGCCACCACCACCGGCTTACCGAGCCGGCGCGCCGCGCGCACGATGCGCTTCTGCGCCAGCGGCACCTCCTCGGGCGGCAGCTCCACGCCGAGGTCGCCGCGCGCCACCATCACCGCATCCGACAGTTCCAGAATCGCATCGAGATTCTCGAGCGCCTGCGGCTTTTCCATCTTGGTCATGATCCAGGCGCGCCCGGCACAGATCTGCCTCGCCTCCGCCACGTCCTCCGGCCGCTGCACAAAGGACAGCCCGATGAAATCCACCCCGTGCGCCAGCGCGAAGTCGAGGTCCAGGCGGTCCTTCTCCGTCAGCGCCGGGATCGGCAGCGCCACGTCGGGCACATTCACCCCTTTGCGGTCGGACAGCGGCCCACCGGTCACCACCTCCGTCTCCAGCTGGTCCTCGCGCTTGCGCGCCACCCGCAGCCACAGCTTCCCGTCATCGAGCAGCAGCGTGGTGCCGATGCCCGCCGCCGCGATGATCTCGGGGTGCGGCAATTGCACACGGCGCGCATCCCCGGGCGTCGGGTTGAGGTCGAGCGTGAACGCCTGGCCGGTCTGCAACGCCACCCGCCCGGCCTGGAACCGCCCGACGCGCAACTTCGGCCCCTGCACATCCGCGAGAATCCCGATCGGCCGGCCAAGCCGCCGCTCGATCTCGCGGATCATCCCGATCCGCGCCGCGTGGTCCTCATGGGCGCCGTGCGAGAAGTTGAGCCGAAACACGTCGGCCCCGGTCTGGTGCAGCCGCGCCAGCACCTCGGCCGTGGAACTCGCCGGGCCGAGCGTTGCAATGATCTTGGTGCGCCGCCGCCGGCGCAGCACGGGTCGGGACGTCATCACCGCCTCCTCATACGATCAGAATGGCGCGGATATCGTTGACATTCGTCAACGTCGGCCCGGTCACCACCAGGTCGCCCAGCGCCTTGAACAGCGAATAGGAATCATGCCCCGCGAGCATCGCCCGCGCATCGAGCCCGAGGGCCCGCGCTCGCGCCAGCGTGTCGGGTGCCACCAACGCGCCGGCCGCATCCTCGGTGCCGTCGATGCCGTCGGTGTCGCCGGCCAGCGCCCAGATGCCGGCCTCGCCACCCAGCGCCACCGCCAGCGCCAGCAGAAACTCGGTGTTACGCCCGCCCCGCCCGGCGCCTTCCTGCCCAATCGTCACCGTCGTCTCCCCGCCCGACAGCAGCAGCGCCGGTGCGGTCGCGGGCAGCCCATGCGCGCGCACCGATTTGGCGATCCCCGCCAGCAGCGTTCCCGCCTCGCGCGCCTCGCCCTCCAGCGCGTCGCCGAGGATCAGCGGCGCCACCCCCGCCGCCCGCGCCACCTCGGCCGCCGCCGCCAGCGCCATCGCCGGGGTCGCGATCATCCGCACATCCTCGCCCGCCTCGCCGTGGGCCAGGCTGCCGGGCTTGGGCGTCTCGTCCTGCCCCGCCGCGAGCCGTGCCGCCGCCGCCGCCG